>NZ_FMTT01000053.1 GCF_900100345.1 Paenibacillus tianmuensis
GCTACAAGGAAAATCGCCCAAAACCAGGTCAGCAGTGGAGTGTGAGACTTATGCATAATCGTCCCGGCAGTAACAGACGCCTGGTGCTTGCAGCGCGTGCATTGATACAGCTTGCGGGTTTCCAGAAAGTAGAATGCAGTATGTTCGCATTTGGGACAGCAGAAGCCGTTCGCCCAGCGGATCTGGAACAGATGCTCGCGACATGCGTCATCCGAATGAAACTTTTCTTGAAATCTCTTCAACGTCATCAATTCTTGTTGAGCCATGCCAATCTCTCCCGAACATTTATTTGTAATTAGTGTATCAAACAAACGTTCGTATGTGAAGGTTTTTGCTGAGGTAACTTGATATTCAAATATTTTTTTAATCTCATTTTTTGACGGATGGGTGAAACCTTGTAGAAATTCTTTGATTCCTCGACTAGCTTCCAAAGACGCTTTAGTGAAAGTAAATGGATTGGTATCTACTAGCGACCAAATCATCAAATGTTCCAGTTGGGCTTTCAGCGGTGTCTTGGTGATTATGCTAGGTACATTTAATTCCATGGTTATCGTTTTAGTCGCATTGTTTATTGCTATGCTTCTTGCTTTTTGGATCAAGGATCATACTGACGTTGACTCCAAGACATCCAATGATAAAGTTTCAAAATGGTCGCAATTTGCGGAAGGATGGAAGATATCTTTTCAGGACAAGAAAACTAGAACTGTTTTTATGGTCGATGCGATAGATACAATTGGGGGAACAGCTTGGATTGGCGCTTTTGTGTTGGCCTTTTGCGTTCAAGTCCTCCACAAAGATGAGAGTTGGTGGGGGATAATGAATGGCTCTTTCTTTGCTGGCTCAATCCTAGGTGGAATGCTTGTAGTTTCAATTTCTAAGTATTTTAAGAATAGAAAGTTCCCATTAATGTTGTGGGGACTTGGGATTTACGCGATAATTGCAGGAATATTCGCATTTAACATCAACCCTTTCGTAGCTATGGCGCTGATGTTTTTGATGGGGCCGCCAATACAAGTTACCGCAGTAATTAGAAAAACGTTGTTACAAGAAAATGTCCAAGAAGAAAAACTACCCAAGGTCATGTCTTGCCTTGAAGTAGTAAACAATGTAGTTTTTAGCACTTCATTGCTTTCTCTTGGATGGGTGGCAGATACTTTCGGCATTACAGTAATATATATAATAGCTGCTGTGGCTACTATAGTGTCAGTAGCGATTGGAATATTGGCGAGATCAAATTTTATAGAACAAAAAGCAGAAGTTCTCCAACGCGAGGCTATGAGGTATTGAATTATAAATCAAATACATATTTTGAAGCAGTCAGAAAAGCAAAACCAGCACTTAGCTCAATGGCTAGGTGCTGGATTCCTGCTACTTAATCTCCCCGAACTGATCGAACGGGTAATAACGGAACAGCGCCTTGCCGACAAGCTTGCTTTTGTCCACGAACGGCGTCGGCCATAGATGCGAATCCAAGCTGTCGTTGCGGTTATCGCCAAGGAACAAATACTTCCCTTCCGGCACTTGAACCGGGCCGAATTGGTATTTCATCGGCTCCTTCACATAAGGCTCGTCCACCTTCTCGCCGTTACGAAACAGCGCGCCTTCCTTCACCTCAATCGTATCGCCAGGCAGTCCGATCAGCCGCTTGATGTAGCGCTTGTCTTCCTCTCCCTTGAGCGGCGGATAAAAGACGACGATATCGCCGAACTTAAAATCGGTCAGCGCGACCATTTTTTCCACAAACACTTTATCGTCGAGCTGAATGGTCGGCAGCATCGAACCGGTCGGCACCTTCATCCCCTGCGCCACATACGTGTTGAACGAAAAGCTGATGATGACAGCCAAGCCAAGCGGCGCTCCCCATTCCTTTGCCCATCGCATCATTCGGTTCAAGAGCTTCTCCCTCGCCTTCTCAATGTCGTTTCCCTTAACTATACCGGATACGAAGAAAAAGAGTATTAACAGAACCTTAAAATTAGAAATCGGCCCACTCGACACAATGCGCGGCAGGATGATCCCCTGCCTTCTATCACACATTTGAAGCAAGCTAGCGAATTAGGTAAAATCAGGAGGAAGCGCAAAAATCAATCGCTCAAGGAGGGATTATCGATGAAATACCGGAAGCTGGGCAAAACAAACATGAAGGTGTCCGTCATCGGGGTCGGCACATGGCAGTTCGGCGGTGAATGGGGCAAGCCGTTTAGCCAGGAGGAAGCGGATGCGATTCTGGACGAAGCCAAAGCGTGCGGCATCAACCTGATCGACACCGCGGAATGCTACGGGGACCATACGTCCGAATCGCTCATCGGAAGCTACATCTCCCGGGGCCGTCGCGAAGACTGGGTCATTGCCACCAAGTTCGGGCATAAATTTCACGCCCATCTGGACCGGACTCAGGAATGGTCGCCGCAGGCAGTGCTGGCACAGCTCGATGCCTCGCTCAAAGCGCTCCAGACGGACTACATAGATCTTTATCAGTTTCATTCGGGCACAGACGAAGCCTTCGATCAAGACGAGCTGTGGACCTTGCTGGACAAACAAGTACAGGCCGGAAAAATACGGCATCTCGGCACGTCCATCGGCAGCAACGACAACCTCCATCAGACGGACGCCTCCGAACGCGTGAATTCGAAGGTCATTCAAGTCGTTTACAACCGGCTCGACCGCAAGCCGGAGGAGCGGGTCTTCCCGTCCTGCGAGCGCCAAGGGCTCGGCGTGCTGGCGCGCGTGCCGCTGGCCAGCGGCTACCTGAGCGGCAAATACAATCCCGGCGCCTCGTTTGCGGAGAACGACGTCCGCCATCGGCACGACCCGGAGCAAACGCGGCTGAAGCTGGAAGAAGTGAAGCGCATCCGCGAGCACGAAGTGCCGGAAGGCATGGACATGGCAACTTGGGCGCTGGCCTGGTGCCTGAAGCATCCTGCGGTCAGCGCGGTGATTCCGGGCTGCAAAAACAGCCAGCAGGTCATCGCCAACGCCGCGGCTGCGCAGTATGTCGGCGAAGGTCATCCGCAAGCTTGGCAGGAAACGAAGGCCTGATCGCCCGAAGCGGTCGCTACCATGCCTCTAGGATGCGGCGGCCTCCCCTTGCAGCCAAAAAATAAACAAGCGTTCCGGCTTCGCATTAGGCGAGGCTGGAACGCTTATTTGTTGCTTGATCCGTCAAGCCGAAGGCCGCAGCTATCAGATCGGTAAACTCGTTGGCCGGAACCGGCTTGCTGTAAATATAGCCTTGAATTTCCCTGCATTTGATATCGAGCAGGAAGGAGAGCTGCTCCTCCGTCTCGACCCCTTCGGCAATAACGTTCAGCTTCAAGCTGAGCGCCATCGCCATAATCGCCCGGACGATGGCGGCGTCGTCCGGATCGACCGTAATGTCGCGGACGAACTGCTGCGCAATTTTGAGCTTGTCGATCGGAAACTTCTTGAGATAACCGAGGGACGAATAGCCGGTGCCGAAATCGTCCATCGAGATATGTACGCCGAGCTCGCGCAAGGTTTGCAGCTTTTGAATGACTTGATCTACGTGGTACATCGCAATGCTTTCGGTAATTTCCAGCTCCAAATACCGCGGCTCCAGCCCGCTTTCCTGCAGCGCGTCGAGAACCACCTGAACGAAATCGTGCTGGTGAAACTGAATCGGAGAGATGTTCACCGCCATCTTCAGCGGCGGAAACCCGGCAAGCTGCCACGCTTTGTTCTGCTTGCAGGCCGTCCGCAGCACCCATTGTCCGATCGGAATGATCAATCCCGTCTCTTCGGCCAGCGGAATAAATTCACCCGGCGAGATAAAGCCTAGCCGCGGATGATTCCAACGGATGAGGGCTTCCATTCCGTTCATGCGGGTCGTGAAAATATCGACCTGCGGCTGGTAATACAGGACAAACTCATCCTGCTCCAGCGCTTTGTTCAGCCACTCTTCCATTACCAGCTTCTGAATGACCGTATCGTTCATCTCGGCCTTGTAGAACCGGTAGCCGTTTTTCCCGAGCTCCTTGGCCTGGTACATGGCCGTATCGGCATTTTTCATGAGCGTAATGGGATCTTCCCCGTCTTGCGGATACATCGCGATTCCGATACTGCAGCCCACACGAAGCTCGTGGCCGTCTATAGCAAAGGGCTGGCTGAGCAGATGGATGATTTTCTGCGCCGCCTTTTCGATGTCCTGCGGCTGCGACGCATCCTCGATCAGCACGGTAAATTCGTCCCCGCCCTGCCGCGACACGCAATCGCCTGCCTGCAGTCCGCTCTTGAGCCGTTCCGCCGCTTCCGCCAACAGAAGATCGCCGAACGCATGACCGAACGTATCGTTGACGTTCTTAAACCGGTCCAGATCGATGAACATCACGGACAGCTTGCGCCCCGACAGCTTTGCGGCCCGGATTGACTTGCCGACGCTTTGCTGGAACTTCTGGCGGTTCGGCAACCCGGTCAGCATATCGTGATAGGCGAGGTACGTAAGCTGGCGTACCGTTAATTCCCGGTTGCGCATATCCGTCAGCACAAAATAAAGGATCGGCGTCGTGAGCAGAGCGAGACCCGCCAAATCGACCGTTGTTCTCATCAAGTCGACGGTTTGCCACGACACAAAGCGCACCGCCAATGCCACAATCTCTGCGAACGCCATAATCACGACGGCCGGGGCCAGCGCTCGAATCGGCTTGACGCTGTTGTTTCGAACGGCCGCGCTAAGAATCGGCGCAACCAACAGCACGGTCAAGCCCGATGTAATAAAGTCCAACGGGTCATTAGGCGCACCAAGCAACTGTTTGAGCGAAAGCAGCACGATTTCCACGCCAGCCATCACACACAACAAATGCAGAAGCGCAGCGTGCCGGTGCAGTTTATGCCGCCATTCCCGCAGCAGCCCCGAACCTGCAGGACTCCGTTTTTTTGCCATGTCGCTCCTCTGCTTCCTCATACGAAAGGTTTTCTTTTTATTCTAATTCTCCAGAACCAAAAGAACAAGAGGACTTTAGTCATAAAGACCCATATTCATCGACATAAAACGAACCAATTCAACATGATCCCGTTTGAAATGACGATCAATAGACGCGGAACATATGTTCATATACCGTTTCGTCGTCATTGCTGTCAAGAACCCGTACCTCCAGCTTCCAATGGCCGGGATAAGGCAAATAAGCTCCGCGCGTTTTGTACGTATGTCTTTTTAACCCGAACGACTCCTCGAAGCTCACATCCTCCGTATATTCGACAGGCACCAGGAACGGCGCAATTTCCGGATTGTCCGTCGCCTGCAGCTTCATGATCACCTGCTTCGGTTTGCCGAGCTTTTCGGGCAGCCACACTTTTACGGTAAAATCGTTGACGCCCGGCACCTTCGGACTGATCTGCGCGGTCATATGGATCTTCTCGCCCATCACATGCCAGTTCATCCGTTCATTGGCCGGAAGCGGGGTTAAATAAGTAAATACGCCGACGATGCCGACAATAAGCGCCATCAGCACGGCATCGACTCCAAGCAGACGGCCTGCACGCCGTTCGCTGCTTTTGCGGAACAAGAAGCGGATCAGCGCCGCGGTCACGACGACCAGCAGTACGAGCCCGGTCTTCGCCAGAAGCAGCTTGCCCCACCCTGTCTCCACGATATACCGTACGTCCGGGAGAAAAATGAACACGGTCAGCACGCCGGAGACGGTCAGCAGCAGGATGCTGATCAGCGCCGCCGTAGAGAAGTTCGGAAGGAACCGTTTGCCCAGCTCCTTATCCGTACGCCATAAGACGAGCAGCATCAGCAAGCCCCCGACCCATACCGAAGAGGCGGCCAGATGAAGCCAGTCCAGCACCAGCGTTTCGCTTTTCGGTTCGAACGCGGCCGCATGCCCGAGCAGGCTTTTGGCGAACCAGACGAGCGCAAGCCAGATATAGTCGAAAAAGATGCTGCGGTACAGAACGACAAAGGACAGCAGCGCCAGCAGCAGTCCTCCGAGCCAGGCGTAGCCGACCGTCGTTTGGGTGAACAAACGCAGCAGACCTTCCGCTCCCCCGTCGCCGATCAGATCGCCCATATGCGCCCACATGAACAAAATATATGCGATCAAATAGAGCTGCTGCAGCCGTTCCGCCCACTGTTTCAGCCGGACGCGGGCCGGATCTGTTTTTTCTCCGGGAACGAACCAGCGAAGCCAGAGCAGCCAGCCCGTAAAGCCGAGCAACGCCAAATAAAACAAAATACGCGAGCCGAATTGCAGTACATCCTTCACTCCAAACGTACTCATCGGACCGTCGTGACGGTGCAAATGCTCAATCGCAGGTGCGCTGCCGCCGACGCCCGACGGCTGATCCAGACTTTGGCCGACCGCGAACAAATAAGTGCCGTCCACGGGATGCCCGTCGGCGGAGATGACGTGATAAGTCACCACATAGATGCCTTTGGTGAGTCCAGGAAGGTCCAGGGTCAAGGCCGTGCGGGTATCGTTCATCACAGCCGTTTTGTCCGTCACCTTGCGCTTGCTGCCGTCGTAGACCCTTAAATAGTACAGTCCCTCCTCCAGACGCTCGTTAAACGTCAAGACCACCTGCTCCGGCGGCTTCTCCAGCTCCGCGCCGTTTGCCGGAACCGTCTGCACGAGGGAGGCGTGAGCTCCGGCCGGGGCCGCAGACCCAAGCAGGCACATGAAGCCGAGCCAGACAATCAGCAGCCATAAGGCGAGCCTTATGTACGTCCCTCCCCAATTCCCTCTCCATTCCATTCGTTATTCCTCCTATCGTTCACCGGAGACCCGATATTATCATCCCATGACCTCAATTTTTATCACAAAAAAAGGCAGGTTTCCCACAGCACATAGTAAATGTAGCATAAAACGCAATAACAAACCAAATTCGGCGTTTTTTCGCGATTTTGTCCCAATCAATTGGCGATTATCGGCCGAATGAATAGATTGACAGAGAAGCGACGATGCGGTAAATTCATGATATTGCTTCTTAAAAAAACTACATATTGTAGGTGCAATAACCAATAACTACGACATATTGTGGAAAACTTGTCAAAGTGCCGCCATGGCAACGAAGCCGCACCCGTACGGTTCCCTAGGCCCAATCGAGGGCGAACCGCAGAACGACAGGAAGCTTCGAAGCGCGAACTCTGCCTGTGACCACACCTTTAACGCTTCGTACAAAGCGTTAGCGGCATGCGTCTGCCTGCAAGGCAGCGGCATGCTTTTTCTTTGAACATTCCAAAGGAGCTGAATGCATGATCATCGTAAAACGGGACGGCACGAAGGAAGAACTCGTGTTCTCCAAAATGAAAAAGGTCATCGACTTCGCGTGCGAAACTTATCCGGAATGCGATCCGCTGGAGCTGGAAACCGCTCTGCTGCCCTTATTCCGCAACGGGATTACGACCCAGGAAATCCAACGCCTGCTCATTCAGGTAGCCGTAGAAAAAACAAGCGTCGAGCAGCCGAACTGGCAGTATGTCGCCGCCAAGCTGCTCACATACGATCTTTATAAGGAAGCCCGCTTAAACCGCAAGTACGGCCATTTCGGCTACGGCGATCTGTATTCGCTAATCACCTATTTGACCGATACGGGCTTGTACGGCAAATACGTTCTGGAGCACTACAGCCGGGAAGAAATTCAGGAGCTTGGCGCTTACATCAAGCCGGAGCGCGATTACCTGCTGAACTACATCGGCCTCAAGACGCTCGCCGACCGCTATTTGATCAAGGGAGTGGACAAGGAAGTGCTGGAGCTTCCGCAGGAGCTGTTCATGGGCGTGGCGATGCACCTGGCCATGAAGGAAACAGATAAGCTGCATTGGGCGAAGCAGTTCTACGACGTGCTCAGCAATCTGGAGATGACGGTAGCGACGCCGACGCTGGCGAACGCCCGCAAGCCGCTGCATCAGCTCTCCAGCTGTTTTATCGATACGGTACCCGACAACCTGTGGGGCATCTACAACGTAGACCAAAGCTTTGCGCAGGTATCCAAGCACGGCGGCGGCATGGGCATCTACGTCGGCAAAGTGCGCAGCCGCGGCTCCAACATCCGCGGGTTCAAGGGCGTCGCCGGCGGCGTCGTGCCTTGGATCAAGAACTACAACAATACGGCCATCGCCGTCGACCAGCTCGGTGTCCGTTCCGGAGCCGTCGCCGTCTACCTTGACGTGTGGCATAAGGATATTTTGGACTTCCTGAACCTGAAGACGAACAACGGCGACGACCGGATGAAGGCCCACGATATTTTCCCGGGCGTCTGTATCCCCGATCTGTTCATGAAAACGCTCGAGGAGCGCGGCACGTGGTACTTGTTCGATCCGCACGAAGTGCGCAAGATCAAGGGCTACTCGATCGAGGATTCGTGGGGCGAGGAATTCGAAAGTCGCTACTGGGATTGCGTGAACGACGACAAAATTTCGAAGGACGAAATTCCGGCCATCGACATTATGAAGCGCATCCTGACCAGCTCGTTTGAAACCGGCACGCCGTTCGTGTTCTTCCGCGATACGGTGAACCGCGCCAACCCGAACAAGCACAAGGGCATGATTTACTGCTCGAACCTGTGTACCGAAATTTGCCAAAATATGAGCGCCACCGAGATGATCCAGACGGAGCACGAGGACGGCATCATTACGACGAAGGTGAAAAGCGGCGATTTCGTCGTCTGCAACCTGTCTTCGACCAACCTCGGCCGCGTCTATACGAAGGAAGACATCAAGCGCGTCGTCACGACGCAGATGCGAATGATGGACAACGTTATCGACCTGAACTACTACCCGATTCCGCAAGCGGAAATTACGAATAAAAAGTACCGCGCCGTCGGCCTCGGCTCCAGCGGTTACCATCAAATGCTGGCTCAGCTCAAAATTCAATGGGAATCCGATGAGCACGTGCAGAAAGCCGACGAAGTGTACGAGTGGATGAACTACTACGCCATCAAAGCGTCGATGGAAATCGCCAAAGAAAAAGGCGCCTATCCCGTATTCGAGGGCAGCGAATGGCAGACCGGCGAATACTTCGAAGCCCGCAGCTACAACAGCCCGGAATGGCTTGAATTGAAAGAACAGGTCGCGAAACACGGCGTCCGCAACGGCTGGATGTTCGCCATCGCGCCGACGGCATCCACGTCGCTCATCGCCGGCTCGACGGCCGGGATCGACCCGATCTTCAACAAGTTTTTCGTCGAGGAGAAGAAGAACGCCGTCATCCCGCAAACCGCGCCGAACCTGGGCCCGGAGACGATGTGGTTCTACAAGGAAGCGCACCGGATCGACCAGCACTGGAGCATCCGCGCCGCCGGCGCCCGTCAGCGCCATATCGACCAATCGCAATCGTTCAACCTGTACATCACGCCGGAGCTGTCCGCCCGCGAGTTCCTGGAAATGTACATGGCCGCTTGGAAGCACGGCTTGAAAACCGTCTACTACTGCCGCAACAAAAGCCTCGAAGTCGAGGATTGCGTAAGCTGCAGCGCATAGATGAACATTTTCGCTATCCTAACGGGCCGGGTGCGCTTAAGCACGCCTCCCCAACGAAAAAACCCGGAGTTCGCGGGCGGCAGCGAAGCGCGCCGCCCAATGAACTCCAACGCTCTCAACGTAAAGCGTGTACCTAAGACTCTTTGCCGATGCAAAGAGTCTTAGGTACGAAAGCGATCCACCATCAAACATACATCTCCTGCACATTGTCGAGCCTACGACAGCTTTGGGGGTCCAGGGGGCAACGCCCCCTGGGGTCCCCCTTGCAGGGGGACTTAGGGGGTAGAATCCACTTATGGAGCTTCAAAAGAAAAAGCTTTTTAACGAGAACGGCGACCGCGATTGGGGCAAGCGCCGCATGATCGGCGGCAACACGACGAACCTGATCGAGCTGAACAACGTCAAATACGACTGGGCAACCAAGATGTACCGCACGATGATGAACAACTTCTGGATTCCCGAGGAAATCCCGCTCGCGCAGGATGCGAAGGACTATAAATTCCTTTCGCCTATAGAACGCCAAAGCTACGACAAGATCATCAGCTTCCTGATCTTCCTGGATTCGCTGCAAACGGCCAACCTGCCGAACATCAACGAGTACATCACGGCTCCGGAAGTCAACCTGTGCCTGACGGTGCAGACGTTCCAGGAAGCCGTGCACAGCCAGAGCTATTCGTACATCCTCGACAGCGTCTGCTCGGCGGAAGTGCGCGACGACATCTACAACCAGTGGCGCGAGGACAAGCATCTGCTGCGCCGCAACCGGTTCATCACCGACCTGTACGAACAGTTCATCGAGACGCCTTCCACGGAAAACCTGATGCGCACCATCATGGCCAATTACATTCTCGAAGGCATTTATTTTTACAGCGGCTTCAGCTTCTTCTATGCGCTTGGACGCCAAGGCAAAATGCTCGGCACCGTCTCGGAGATCAAGTACATTCAGCGCGACGAGCTGACGCATCTGGCGCTGTTCCAGAACATTTTCCGGGAAATCCGCAAGGAAAATCCGGAGCTGTTCACGGACGAGCTGATCGAGGACCTGCGTCAGATGATGAAGACGGCTGTCCAGCACGAGATCGAGTGGGGCCAATACATCACGAACAACAACATTCACGGCCTGAGCAATGACATCATCGAACAGTACATCAAATATTTGTCCAACGAGCGCCTGCGCAAACTCGGTTTGGAAATTTTGTACCCCGATGTCGTCGAGCACCCGATGAAATGGGTCGAGACGTTCAGCAACATGAACAGCATGAAGACGGACTTTTTCGAGCAAAAGGTGACCAACTACAGCAAATCGTCCAACCTGAACTGGGACGACCTGTAAGCCGGATCACGAACGAAAGCATCCCGCTTCCTTTGCCTTCACGGCAGCGAAGCGGGATGCTTTTCATTGTAATCCATCTACTTTATAAAGAAGACATATTCTTCTTCCGTTCCGTTTGCAGCTCGTGGCAGATCGTCTCCAGCTCCTTCGCGAGCCGTGTAAGCCCTTCCGTCGAAGCGGTGATCGACTCCATCGCCGATAGCTGCTCCTGCGACGAGGAGAGCACATGATTCGCCCCTGCCGCACTGTCGTCGGAAATGCGCGCCACCTCGTTCAAGGCCGCCGTCACCTGCTCCGACCCTGCCGACATTTGCTGGGCAGCCGCCGAAATATCCTGGATTTGATCGCTTACTTTTTTCGCTTCATCTACAATGAGCCGGAATACGTCCCCGGCTTCGTTCACCGCCGTATGACTCGTTTCGACCTGACCTGCGCTTGCTCTCATCACCGATACGGCCGATACCGTCGCCTGCTGGATCTCTTCGATCAGCTGCGTGATTTGCCCCGCCGACGCTTCCGCTTGCTCCGCGAGCTTCCTAACCTCGCGCGCCACCACGGCGAAGCCCGCTCCGTGCTCTCCCGCCCGGGCCGCTTCGATGGCCGCATTCAGCGCAAGCAGGTTCGTTTGGGAAGCTACCCCGGAAATCAGCGTAGCGATCTCTCCGATTTCGACGGACTGCTTCTCCAGTCGCTGCAAAGCGGCAGACACTTCCGTCGAGGAGCTTTTCAAAGCGCCGAGCTGCGATACCGCTTGACCGATCGTATCGTTCCCTTTCTCCGCTTCCTCCACCATGTTGAGCGACGCCTCCGAGACAGTCGCCGACGATTCGGCCACGCGCTGTACGCCGATTGACATCTCTTCCATCGCGCGCGCGCTGTCTTTGCTGGTCTGCGCCTGCTCTTCCGTTCCCGTCGCCATGTTTTCCATCGAGGTCATGATCTGGCGGTTCGCCAGCAGCGTCTGCTCGGTGTTCTCATTGAGCCGTCCCACATAATCGACGAGTTGCTCGGAGCTGTCCGTCAGCTTGTTTAGAATATTGCTGAGCAGCTTCTGCTTCTCCTGCTTATCCTCTTCAAGCATCGCCACGGTTTCCTTTTTCTTTGTGATTTGCCATACGGTTGTTCCCGCTGTCAGCAAAAGGAACACGGCATGAATCGCCAGCATTTCGAATCCGTACCCTTCCTTGCCGAACACAAGCTCCGAATACAGCCAGTAGGCGGCGATGTATTGCAGGGCGAACAAAGCCGTCATAAGCCAAATCAGCTTCGTATCTTCATAAAAGGCCATCAAAGCGATAACCATGAAGATCGAGAAATAAAATTCGACCATCCCGCCCGATCCGACAATCATCGCCATACTCGTGAATGTCATGGACAGCGCATTGAACAGCGGAACGTAACGTTGATGCCCCCGCCAAAATAACACCCCAGCGACGACTAACAGAAGCAGCGGAGCCCCCAAAAACACATTCAGAAGCATTTCGTAAGCCAGCAAATCGTGCTTGGACTCAAATACATGCATCCATCGGAACAAAGCGCATGCGAGCACGGCCAACAAGTACGTTCCGAACGCCACCGGCAAGGACATCCGGTTTTTAATCGCTAACACATCGGGCTTCGTGGATAACAAAAAGCTCACATCCTATTCACTAAGGTCGAAGCTATACTCTTTATCACATATTATATCGGTCGGAAGTCCTATTTTTTATAGTAAAAAACGAAAAAACCGTGACAGGTCGCCGTCACGGTCTCAGTTTAATTCCAGCAATTCCTTCACCTTGAGCTCCAGTTCAACCATGGAAAACGGTTTGTGCATATACGCATTCGCTCCAAGCTGCATTCCCCGGCTCGTATCCTCCTCCCGGCTGCGCCCCGAAAGAACGAGCACTTTCGTATGGGGTGGCCGCGTGCCGCGGTCCCTCATCCGTTCGAGCACGCCGTACCCGTCGAGACGCGGCATCACGCCGTCGAGAATACACAGATCGACCGGGCTGCCAAGCAGCGTCAAATAAGCCTCTTCCCCATCGGACGCCTCCTTGAAGTCAATCGGCAGGTGCTTGAGCTTCGCCATCAGAATCGAGCGTAAAATATTGTCGTCGTCAGCAATCAGCACCATCTTGCGCACAGCCTTGTCCGTCTCCGTACCGGAAGCGTCGCCGGTATACAGCATTACCCGGTTGCGGCCGTTTTGCTTGGCCTCGTACATCGCATCGTCCGCCCGTCGGATCCACTCGTTCAGCGTAAGGTCGGGCTGCCACTCCGACACGCCGGCCGAGAACGTAATGTGAAACGACTGGCCCTCGTTTTGCGCCACGGGGCCTTGATGCGTCAGCCTCAAGATGCCTTCGATCGTCTTTTTGGCGTCGGCGGCGGACGTGCCGGGCAGCACGACCACGAATTCCTCGCCTCCGAAGCGGGCGATCAGATCCGTAGCGCGCAAATTCGCCTGCAGGAGATGGGCGAGGCCTTGCAGCACCAAATCCCCGATCGGATGCCCGTACGTATCGTTGATCGATTTGAACCGGTCGATATCGATGAATACCATTGAGATCGTCCCGGGATACCGTGCGACACGCTGCAGCTCGACTTGAATTTGGTGGTCAAAATACCGCCGGTTGTACACCCCCGTCAACGGGTCGCGGAACGCCATTTGCTCGAACGTCTTGGTCCGCTTGAGCAGGCTGTAGATGCGGGCGGCCAGCTCTTCGTATTGAAACGGCTTGACCACATAGTCGTCTGCGCCCAAGTAGAAGCAGCGGACCTTGTCATATACGTCGCTGTGCCCGGACAGCACGATCAAGGGCACGAGCTTCAAATTCGGGTCTTCCTTCAAAAATTCGAACAGCTCGTAACCGCTGTCCGGATGCATCATGAGATCGAGCGAAATCAAGTCGTACGAACGCTCCCGGATCAGCCGCTGCGCCGATTGGACGTCTGCGGCCTCATCCACCTCGTAGCCGTCCAGCTTCAGACGCCGGACCAGATAAGTCCGCAGCACTTCGTCATCGTCGATGACAAGCAGCCGTTCGCCCTGCGGAGCCGTGATGTTGATCTGCAGCTGCTCCTGCTGCTCATCCAGCTCCAGCTCGCGTGCGATGGTATCGATCTCCAATTCCAATTCGAGCACCGCCGCAAGGGAAGCCTGCGAGCACCGCCGAAACCGCGCTTGAACCGCTGGCGACGCTACGACTTCCTCATCCTGCGACCATTCCCAGTGCTGGACCAATTTTTCGGCGATCGTCCCGATGCGCCCAAAACCGAACATCGGCGCGCTGCCTTTCAGCGTATGCACGACCCGGTAAAACCAGCGGGCCGACTCGAACGCATCCTCCGGCTCCGCATCCTCGGTCCAATGCCGCAGCTGCTGCAGCTGCTTATTCAGCTCGCGAATATATTTTTTCCGGCCTTCCTTCAGCAGCCGGGCCTCTCGTTTCATCCGGTCGTCAGAGGGTGTTTGATGCAAAGCCTTCACTTCCCGTCTCCGGTATAAATTTTTATCGATTAACGCGCATCGCGCCGGATCAGCTCTTCCACAGTATCCAGCAGCTGCAGCGGACTGAACGGTTTGACGATATATTGCGTAACACCCGCCGCCTTGGCACGTTCCCGGTCCTTATCGAGCGCTTTGGCCGTCAAAAGAATAACCGGCGTATCCGCATTCGGGTTCGCATGGCCGCGCAGCCATTCGCAGACTTCCACTCCGGTGCGTTCGGGCATCATATAGTCCAGAATAATTAAATCGAACGGCTGCTCCTGCAAATAGGCAAGCGCCTGCGCCCCGTCCTCCGCTTCGGTAAGCTCGTATCCTTCCTCGGCCAACGTTTCCGTTAACAAAAACCGCAAGGCCGCTTCGTCATCGGCCAATAAAATTTTATAAGCTGCCATAAGCGCTCCTTCATGGTGCATGCTCTATGGAAATCATTATAGCACGGATGATTGTCGTATGGTTGATCGACGCGATAGTTTTAAAGCATGCTGCCAGGCTCTTGCTTCCTGCGGGCATACTCGCGCCAGGAGCCGCCTTTAATGCGCGGATATCCCCTCGGCTCATTCCACAAATAGATCCATCCCTCGCGTTCTTCCCGCCGGCTGTCGCGCACCCAGACGCGTTCATAATCGTTCCGTGCGCCGGGCCCGTCATACTCCTCCAGTTCATCCATCCGATGCAGACCTTCCTGCGTCACGACCAGCCATTCGCCTTCGATGTCCGTCTCGCCGCCGCAGCCTGACAGGACGAGTCCGGGATAAGCCCCTGCATCGAATAATACGCCGCGTACCCGTCCGGGGCGGACCGAGAGCACGTAAGGCGCGACTACATGATGGTTCGATTCGCCGACCAACAGCGTTCCATAGACGAAAACCCGGATCAGATCGGTTCCCTCCTTCAAGCCAACCGGCGAATCGCTTCCATAGTGACGGTTGCCGGCTGGTGGAAATTCCATTTTCTTCTATAATACCATAAGCCAAGCTTGGGGAATCGGGTGATTTGCCCTATCTTTGACCGCGTGTCCTGTCCGAAAAAGTCAGACTGGCATACATTGTCCATAAGCCGAAGTTTACGGGGGGAAGGGGGGAGCGCCATGCTTAGTCCCGAAGATGCGAACAAGATGATCCGCTTTTTGTCGGCGGCTTATTTTTGCACCGAATCGGAGGAGGCGCGTAAAGTGTTTAACCGGTTGGCCAACGAGCTGCGCAAAGCTTCCGGACAGCCGGAACAATAAGAGGTTGAAGACAATAGAAAAAAGCCAAAAGCGTCCACTTCTGGCTTGTTCCGTTTGCGATTATTTTCGCTATCCTTCCGGCTAGTGCCTGGTGGACGCCGTTTCCTGCTGCCGCGAATTCAGTCCGCGGGTTTTCACGATGATTTTCCGAATGCTGTCCTCCGACAGATGAAACTGACGGATTAGATCGGTGACCGTATGTCCATTCTCATACAGCCGGAAAATTTCAAAATTCCGACGCATAATCGACTGCCGGGTGCCGTTGTTCTCCCCCCAGCCTGCGCGGGTCTGTTCTTTTTTCGGTATATAAATGATTTCGCCCTGAATATAGTCCTGCAGCTGCTTGAGCAGGCTAGGGGGCAAAATATCCTTCCCATTCTTGTACCCCACCGATGAAAGCCTCCTTTCGTGCCATGTTGGCCAAAGCCTCGAAAGTTATAAGCATTTTCATCTTTACACCTCCTCTGAGTTTTGCCGAAGCAAAACTGACGTCGCAAGCATTAGGGGCATGAAATCCAGGATAAACAGCTACGCCGTCCTTGTCATAATTTAAGGATAAGCGCGTTTATCAAGGTTGACGCGAAGCTATAAGTTGCATTAACTTATAAATTCTTATCAACAAAAAAACACGATCGCCATATCGTGCCTGAATGCCTCTATATGTCATGTATCATTCAATGACGGTTCAGGTGACGGTGAAGGAGAAAAATGCTTATTCACTTGTTAGCAAACCCTTTTCCTTTTTTCGTTGTGTCCAGTACTATTACCATTGCACGACACTCCCTTCACCTGAAATTTTTTGGATGACACTGAATTTCTCTTACATTATAACCCATCGATTCTTACATTGTCCATCCGCGAATATATAAGGGGCCCGAAGGCCCCCCTTGACTGGCGTCTCCGCTTACGCGAAGACCACCTCGGTTACCGTAATCATTGTATCTGATCACTCCTTTCCTTAAGCGTCAGCCGGCCGGCTACATCTCCTATTAACTCATATCGGCTGTGGTGCCGCAAGGTGGAAAACGTTTATAACGATTTTATCCTTATTTTGTCCGCTGCTGCGCCTCACGGAAGCTTATGCCGGGAAAACGCCGTTTCCCGTATTTTTGAACTGGCGCAAACCGCCCGCATCGTATATAATGGCATACAGTAAAGCATCGGAAACGAATATAAAAAAGCTCGTATAATTGCAGGATAAATCGGCCTGCGAGTCTCTACCCTGCCTCCGCAACGGCAGGACTACGGGCGGTACACATACGGACGCAGAAAGGAAGACCGCGCTGCTTGCAGCCCGGCCGACCGTTTTGCGCCTTTTCTTGCTTTTGCGTATCGCTCGATTGCCCGTTTCTTATTGTAGAAACGGACGAATCGGGCTTTTTGCGTTTATCGGGCTTAGGATCTTGTTGACATTCGGGAGGAAAAAGCTATGGAACTGCTTAAAAACAAAGTGCTGCAGGAAGGAATCGTGCTCGGAGAACAGGTGCTTAAGGTCGATTCGTTTCTGAACCATCAGGTCGATCCCGTCCTCATGATGGAGATCGGCAAGGAATTTGCCGCCCGCTTCGCCGGCGAGCGCATTACGAAGGTGCTGACCATCGAATCATCCGGCATCGCTCCCGCCGTCATGACGGCGCTGCAGCTCGGCGTGCCGCTCATTTTCGCGCGCAAGCGCAAATCGCTGACGCTTCGGGACGAGCTGCTTACGGAGAAGGTGTATTCCTTTACCAAGCAGGAAGAAAGCGAAGTATCCGTCTCCAAAAAGTTTTTGTCGTCCGGCGACCGAGTGCTGCTGATCGACGATTTCCTCGCCAACGGCGAAGCGGCGTTCGGGTTGGCCCGGATTGCCGAGAAAGCGGGTGCCGAGGTGGCCGGTATCGGCATCGTGATCGAGAAGGCATTTCAGCCCGGGGGCCGGAAGCTTCTGGACGCAGGCTATCGCGTAGAATCGCTCGCGCCCGTCGCTTCGTTGGCGGACGGACGGGTCACGTTCGCGGACAAGCCTGAGCGGCAGACGAATCCGGTATAAATCCGTGCCCAACAATCCATTCCCGGAGGTATCCTTCCTGTGTCTATGAATGCAAAAACAACCAGCCAGCCGCCGATGCGGCGGTTTTCGCTCGGCCTGCAGCACGTGCTGGCCATGTATGCCGGCGCCGTCATCGTGCCGCTGATTGTCGGCAGCGCGCTGAAGCTGTCGCCGGAGCAGCTCGCCTACCTGGTTTCAATCGACCTGTTAACCTGTGGTCTTGCGACCCTGCTTCAAGTATGGAGCAACCGGTTCTTCGGCATCGGCCTGCCCGTCGTGCTTGGCTGTACGTTCACGGCCGTCGGCCCGATGATCGCCATCGGGAGCCAGCACGGCATCTCGACCGTCTACGGCGCCATTTTGGCCGCGGGCTTGTTCGTCGTCCTCTTCGCCGGGCTGTTCGGCAAGCTGATCCGCTTCTTCCCTCCGGTCGTGACCGGTTCGGTCGTCACGATCATCGGGCTCACGCTCATTCCCGTAGCGCTGAACGATATGGGCGGTGGGGTCGGCAATCCGAATTTCGGCGCGCCGATCAACCTGCTGCTTTCATTCGGCGTGCTCGCGCTTATTATTGCCATGAACCGCTTTTTCACCGGCTTTTGGCGGGCAATCTCGATTCTACTCGGCTTGATCGTCGGGACGCTTGTCGCGGCGCTGCTTGGCAAAGTCAGCTTCGCTCCGTTCTATGAAGCTTCCTGGTTTCATATGGTGCATCCGTTCTACTTCGGCATGCCGACGTTTGAAATCACCTCCATACTGACGATGATTCTGGTTGCTGCGGTCAGCCTGGTGGAGTCGACCGGCGTCTTTCTGGCTCTCGGCAAAATATGCGACCGTGACATCCGCTCGGAGGATTTGACCCGCGGCTACCGCGCGGAAGGACTCGCGATCATCCTCGGCGGCTTGTTCAACGCCTTCCCGTATACGACCTACTCGCAGAACGTCGGGCTTATCCAAATGAGCGGCGTCCGGACGCGCGACGTGATCATGGCCGCAGGCGGCATTTTGATCGTCCTTGGCCTGATCCCGAAAGTCGCGGCGCTGACGACGCTGATCCCGACCCCCGTGCTCGGCGGCGCGACCGTCGCCATGTTCGGTATGGTCGTCTCTTCCGGAATCCGCATGCTCGGCTCGCAGGTCGATCTGAACAACCATGAGAACCTGCTGATCATTGCCTGTTCCGTCGGCATGGGCCTCGGCGTGACGGTTGTTCCGACACTGTTCAACCAACTGCCGCAAGCCGTGCAAATTTTGACCAGCAACGGCATTGTCGCCGGCAGCTTTACGGCGATCGTACTGAATCTGGTGTTCAATCTCCGACGGAAACGGTCGGTTGCCGACGCTTCGCAGCCGCAAGGCGCTGCTAACTGATTGAAGACTAACGCTTGATATCGTATAAGAAGACTGCTGCCCTGTTGTATGCTACAGGACCGCAGTCTTCTTTTTTTGCCACATTTCCTAATGGTTTAATCCCAAACCACTTCCCAATTCCGGTTCAGCGAAGCTTCAATCGTTCCCCGTTCCATAATATAGCCAGCCAGCAGCTCCGCCATATCGGTCGGAATGTCCTTTACGACCGGCTTCCCTTGGAACATCAGGTAGTTGCCGCCGCCCGCCGCCCGGTAATTGTTCATGACGACGTCGTATTCCGCCTCCGGATCGATCGGCTTGCCGTTATACCGCAGGTCGACGATCCGCTGTCCTACCGGGCGCGAAATGTTGATCCGGTAGTCGATGCCCTCCCACATGTCGTAATTGTAATGCTGCGGCTTCGGATCCCTGAATTCCGCACTGACTTGCACCGGACCGTTTCCGTCATATTGGGCAAAATACGAGGCTGAACGCTCCAGTGCGGCGCGAATATCCTGCCCCGACACTCGGATGACCTGCAGTGTGTTCGGATAAATATAATTGGAGACGATGTCCCGCATCGTAATATGCTCGGGAAATCCCGGCGAGATATTGTCGAACAGCGCGGTGTTCGAGATCGGAGCCCCCGACAGCTCCATCTGCACCCGGTTGATAAACTCGATGAGCGGATGCTCCTTCAGCCGGACCTGCATCGGATCAGTAACACGCATATCGCCAAGCAGACGCCCGATCGGCTGATCAAGCCATACTTGCGCAAGGCGTTCGTGCGGCTCCACGATCCCCAGCACCGCAGAATCCGGTGCTTCGTCCTGCGGGGACACCAGCTCGGATGCAGCTTCCAGAACGCACCAGCTTCCCGCTTCCAAGCCCATCGTGAGCGTAACTTTGCCAAGCCACGCACCTGCACTGCCGGGCTGCACGACCGTCACCCCGTTGATGCTCGTTCCACCGATTGAACGGTGCTGGTGACCCGTGAGCAGCACGTCGATGCCTTTCACCTCGCGGCAGAGTGCATAGCCTTGATTTTCCCCCGTCAACGGCTCCGTCGGCTCGCCGGATTCCAGATGCCGTTCGAACCCGCCGTGATAAGAGACGATCACGACGTCCGCTCCCTCTTGCTCGCGCAAATGCTTCACCCACCGCTTGGCCGTCTCTACGGCATCGTCAAAACGCAGGCCCGCGATATGCTCGGGCTTCTCCCAATGCGGGATGTAAGGCGTCGTCAGCCCCAGCACGCCGATTTTGAGCCCTTGCTCAAGCGTCTTCACCAGATAGGGCTTGCCGAATAGCGGTTCGCCCGTCGCCTCATCGACAATATTGGCGCTGAGCCAAGGGAAGCTCGATTCCCCGACCGCTTTGCGCAGCAGCTCCATCCCATAGTTGAATTCGTGATTCCCGATGACGGCCGCGTCGTACCCGAGCTCATTCAGACACTGAATCATCGGATTCGGCACCCCGACGTTCAGTTTGGCGTGATGATACGCGAGCGGCGTCCCTTGAATCAAATCCCCGTTATCGATAAGCAGCATCGGTCCGCCCTTCTGGCGCTCCTTGCGAATGATCGATGCGATTTTGGCCAGCCCCGTTTCCGTCGGGCTGTTGTTGGCATACTGAATCGGAAGCAGCGCCCCGTGAATGTCGCTTGTTTCCAGAATCGTGACTGTCAGCTTTTGAACCACCTTGCATTCAACTCCGTTTTTCCATGAATTGAATCCACTATATCAAATTTAGCGCCGGAGAACCATCCATCGGGATCGAAAATAACTTTCGACATATTCAGGTGTTTTTTACAAAAAATTTACTATGGACTGTCCTAATCTGTGGTATAGTAGAAAATGGATTTTTAATTAACAAGTTAACAGGAGGTCCGTTCCATGTTTAAAAAGTTTGCAGCAGTCAGTTTGTCCCTGGTGCTTTCCGCCGGGATTGCAGCAGGTTGCGCTACGAAAACAGAGAACAAATCGGCAGCCCCTGCTCCTTCCGACAAAAAGCAAGAAGCGCCTGCGAAAGGCTATACGCCTAAAGAATTGAAAGTGCAATTCGTTCCATCCCAAAACGCAGAGACGCTGGAAGCGAAGGCGAAGCCGCTGGAGAAGCTGCTTGACGCCAAGCTCGGCATTCCGGTCAAAGTATCCGTCTCGACCAACTACAACACCGTTATCGAAGCGATGGCTTCCAAGCAAGTCGATATCGGCTTCCTGCCTCCGAACGCTTATGTGCTGGCGCATGACGAGAAGAAAGCGGCAGACCTGCTGCTGCAAGCTCAACGATACGGCGTAGACGACAAAACGGGCGCCGACACCAAAGACCTGGTCGATTTCTACAAAGCTATGATCATCGTTAAAGCGGATTCCCCGATCAAAGAAATGAAAGACCTGAAAGGCAAAAAAATCGCTTGGCAAGGCGTAACGTCCTCCGCAGGCTTCGTATGGCCGGCCAACGAAATGAAAAAAACCGGCGTCGATCCGGAGAAAGACGTAACGGGCATCGAAGTAAAAGGTCACGACAAAGGCATTATCGCCGTGCTGAACGGACAAGTTGACGCCGCGGCTATCTTCCAGGACGCCCGCTACAAGATGAAAACCGACTACCCTGACATCTATGAAAAAACGCGCGTGCTCGCCTTCACTTCTCCGATTCCGAACGACACGGTCACCGTTCGCAAAGATATGGATCAAGCGTGGAAAGACAAAATCGCTCAAGCATTCATCGATATCGGCAAAGATCCAGAAGGCGGAAAAATTATTTTCGACGTATACTCCCACCGTGGCTACGTGAAATCCGACGACAAGAAATTCGACGTTGTTCGCGAATATTCCAAAGCCATCGGCCAGAAGTAATCTAAGCTTTCAGCAAAAAGGAGCACCCTGCTTTCCGCAGCGGCGCTCCTTTTTGCTTTACAGGCGCTCCTTGACTTGATCCAGCTCCAACGCCGAAGATACAGGGATTCCTTCATCGCTTCATCGGGGTCCTGTCCCGCGCAAAAAAGCCCGCTTCGGCATGATGATCCGAAAAGCGGGCTTTGTGGTCTACACCTACACCAGACGTTTGCGAATGGCGGAAGAAATAACATCGATAATGGTGACCATGACGATGATCCCGAGCAGAATAATGCCGACGCGGCTCCATGCACGGGCTTCCAGCGCCAGATTGAGCGGCGCCCCGATCCCTCCCGCCCCGATCAAGCCGAGGATGGAAGCGGAACGGATGTTAATCTCGAAGCGGTACAGCGCAAACGAGAAGAAGTGCGGCAGCACCTGCGGAATGACGGCGAACCACAGCACCTGCAAGCGGTTGGCGCCACAGGCGGTCAGCGCCTCGGTCGGCCCGAGATCGAGATTTTCGAGCGCCTCCGAATACAGCTTGCCGAGCATCCCGATCGAGTGCAGGCCGAGCGCCAGCACCCCGGCATAAGCGCCCGGGCCTACCGCTTTAATGAAGATGACCGCCATGATGATTTCCGGGAACGTCCGGATAAAGCTCAGCATGAATTTGCCGCTGCCGGATACCCAGCGGAAACGGTTCATGTTGTTGGCGGCCCAGAAGGCGAACGGCACGCACAGAAACGCCGAAATAAACGTGCCGATAATGGAGATGGCCAGCGTATCGAGCAGTCCCCGGATCAGGTCCTCGCCTTCGGGCATGTAGACGTAACCCCAATCAGGATTGAACAAGCCGCGGAGAATGGTGGCGAAATCCCGGCCGGCGTTTTCCGTCAAGCCTTCGAATTTAAGCCCGAGAAAAGACCAAAGATAAATAGCTAATATAATGATAGTCACGAGCCAGAAGCGGATGCGGAACGGTTTTTTAGTCGTCGTCTGATTCATAACAACCTCTCCCTTATCTTCGTGCTCACGAAATCGATCAGCAGCACGATCGCCAGCGTCAAAATAATGATAAGGGCCGAACGGTCATAACGGAACATCTGCAGCGTCCGGTCGAGCGTTAACCCGATCCCGCCCGCACCGACCAAGCCGAGCACGGCGGCAGCCCGGACATTGACTTCGAACGTGTACAAAAAATACGCGATATATTGCGCGGCCACCTGCGGCACGACGCCAAAATGAATCCATTGCAGCTTGTTGGCCCCGACGGCCGTCATCGCTTCCAGCGGGCCCGGATCGATCGCTTCGATCGATTCGTAGGTCAGCTTGGCGATCAAGCCGAAGGAGAAAAAGGCGAGCGCCAGCACCCCGGGCATCGCCCCGATGCCGAAGATCGCAACGAACAATCCGGCAAAAAGCAGCTCCGGAATCGTCCGGATCAAGTTGAGAATAATGCGCGCCGGATGATAAATCCACGGGTTGCGGGTTACGTTGCCGGCTGCAAGCAAAGCGACCGGAATCGCGGCCAGCCCGCCGAGCGTCGTACCGATCACGGCCATTTGTATCGTTTCCACCATCGGCTTCCAGACGACATCGATATAGCTCCAGTCAGGAGGAACCATCTCAACGAGCAGCTTGCCCATCTCCGGAAGGCCTTCGATCAGCTTGGCAATGCTGGAGTCGGTTTTATCGGCGCTCCACCATAACAGAAAAATTAAAGCGAGCGTCGTTATATACGACTTCGTATTCGACGGCTTTTTCAGGATGTCGCGACGTTCGGGCCCGGTCATTCCGCCTCCACCCCCAGAAGCTCGTCCTTCTTGATTGCGCGTCCGTAAATGCCCGAGAAGGCCTCATCCGTCGCTTCCGATACGGGACCGTCGAACACGACCTCCCCTGCGCGCAGCCCGATAATGCGGGTCGCGTATTCCCGCGCCAAGTCGATAAAGTGAAGGTTAACGACGGTCGTGATGCCGAGCTCCTGATTGATCCGTTTCAGGTCATCCATCACCTGACGTGTCGTCAACGGGTCCAGCGAGGCGACCGGCTCGTCCGCCAGAATAATTTTCGCTTCCTGGGCAAGCGCTCTGGCGATCGAGACGCGCTGCTGCTGTCCGCCGGACAGTTCGTCCGCACGGGCATACGCCTTCTCCCGAATATTGACGCGCTCAAGCGCTTGGAGCGCAAGCTCCACATCTCTATTCGGAAAGAGCCCGAGCAGCGTCCGCAGCGTCGAATGATAGCCCACACGGCCGGAGAGAACGTTGCGAAGAACGGAGGAACGTTTGACTAAGTTAAAATTTTGAAAAATCATGCCGATATCACGGCGCAGATTTCGAAGCTGGGCTCCCTTGGCCGCCGTGATCGACCGCCCGTCGATGAGAATTTGGCCATTGGTAATTTCATGCAGCCTGTTAATTGATCGCAGCAGCGTCGATTTTCCGGCTCCCGAGAGACCGACGATTACAATAAATTCGCCTTTGTCCATGGTCAAATTAATATTTTTGAGACCTACGGTTCCGTTCGGATATACCTTGGACACATTCTGGAATTCAATCATAGTCTAATGAAAGTCCCCTTTAGCTAAATTAAACTGACCAGCTTTTAATTCGACATGAATCGCGGTTTTCCTTTTCCAATTCGCCTCAAATGACCTATATTAATGAAAACTTAACACTTCTTACCTTAAGGACTTAACTCCGATTTTAAAATAACAACCCGCAAATGAACGCAATCACCTCCGCTCCCGGCAGGAGCAACAGCTGGGCGAGCAAGGTGCCGGCCAGCCGCGACAGCATAAGGATGCCGAACATTTTATGGAGCTCCGCCTGCTTCACTTTGCCGGACATCGCCTTATCGGACAGCAGCGCTACTCGCGGATCGATGAAGATGGTCAGCAGGATCGTGGCAATCCCGTTGATCAGACCTGACGATTGCGCGGCGCTTGTTCCATGCTCGGGAACGAGATAGGACGCGTACAGCGCAGATAATACGCCGACCGTGTAGATGCCCGTGACCAAGGTGTTCATCAGCAACAGCCGCTTCGGAATCCCGCCGACCCGCAGCCGGCTGAGCATCTCCAGACGGGGCAGCCGAAATACGCGCTTGACCGATTTCAGCTTGTCGATCGTCACGGACTCCCGGATCAAGACCGGCAGCGAGCCGACAACCTCAAGCCGGGCGATCAGCCGCGCGGCCACGAACACCATTGTCGGAAAAACGAGAAGCGCCGCCAGCGTCCCGACGGAAGCCCCGATCAAGATCAGATGAAATTGAAACCCGAGCGCAATGTCCGGGTCATTCTTCGCTTTATCGATCAAATTGCCGAATAACGTGCCTTGAAGCATGTTCGATGTTCTGGAAATTAGAAGGATGATGCCCGTGAGCGACAAGGCGACCGCCAGCTTTCCTGTTCGGATACCGGCCAGCCTTACCGCATAAGATAGCGTTTCCACGCCGTGAATGATCAAGGTTAGCGCAAATACGAGCCATACCGATCCGACCATGCTTCCCCCTCCTCCGTAATCCAGACAAGCCAAAAACGCGACCGCACGCTTGATTCGCAAGAATAAAGACGGCTGTCGCGTTTGCTAGTGGTTTGTCGGCTAATGACGTCTCTTTATCGCTGCTAGCTGCCTGCGACGTCCCTCTTCGTAAATAGCAGCCAGGAAACGGCATAGAATACAATCCAATAACCGGCCAGAACGGCCAGAGAGAAGCCGAGCGTCATCCCGGGGACAACAGGCTTGCCCCCGTGTAAATACGGAGTCAAATCCGTATTAGCGAACAATAAATATTTGACCCAGTCATATCTGAGCTGCACCAAAATGGTTACGAGCGTTCCGGACACAAACATCAGGAAGATGGAGAGTCCGATCGCCAGCGAGCTGCTGCGGAAAACGGTCGAAATCATAAAAGCCAGCGTCGCCGTCATCACGATCTCTACGGCTTTGATGCCATACCCTTGAAGGATGGCCGGCATCGTCCCGTCGGGCGAAACCGAACCGCTGACGCCGAACAGCACTAGCCCCGTAAAGTAAGAGATGATCAGCATAATCAGCAGCAGCTCGACAATAAACAGCAGCACGGAGATGTACTTGGCCAACAAAATTTTGCCGCGGGAGGCCGGACGGATCAGCAGCAGCTTCACCGTGCCCCACGTAAATTCGGAAGCCACGCTGTCACCCGCCACAATAACGGAAAAAATCGTGACGAGCGGGGCGAGACTCGCCGAGATGCTCATAAAATGAAGGACGTGATTCATCCCCGATTCGAGGACATACTTCATCATCGCGCCCATCGAAATAACCGCCAAGACGACAAAAGCGAGCATGATCCACGTCCGCAGACGGGTGTAAATTTTCATTTGTTCGTTCTGTATGAGGCGAAATACGCTAGACAATCCGGTTCCCTCCCGTCACTTCGAGGAACTGCTCCTCGAGCGTTTTGGTCAGCGTCCGGATGCCGTAAACCCGGATTCCCGCCGCAACGAAACGGGCGTTAAGCTCAGCGATCGCTTCGCGCCGGTTCGGCAGCCATACGACGAGCTCCGGACCTTCCGCTTTCGCGCGTTCCGCTTCTCCCAGCAGCTCCAGAGCCGCATCGGGGCGGTCAACTTCAAACCGGACCTCGACGGCCTCCGTCTCTGAAGGAGCCTCCTTGAACGACCGGACATCGAGCAGCCGACCGTTCTGAATAATGGCCACCCGGTCGCACATCAATTCCATCTCCGACAGCAGATGGCTCGAAACGATGACCGCCAGCCCTTCCTCCGCAGCCAAGCGGCGCAAATAATCGCGCAGCTCGCGAATTCCCTCGGGGTCCAGACCGTTGGTCGGCTCGTCGAGCACGAGCACCGACGGGCGGTGCAGGATCGCCTGGGCTACGCCGAGACGCTGCCGCATGCCGAGCGAATACGTTTTGACCTTGTCCATAATACGGTTCTCCAGCTTCACCAGCCGGACCACTTCGTCGATACGTTCCTTTGGGACATTCGGCATCATCCGGGCAAAATGAACCAGGTTCTGATACCCGGTCATAAACCCGTAAAATTCGGGGTTTTCCACAATCGCGCCGACATGAAGCATCGCTTGCTCGAACCTTGTTTTCACGCTGTGTCCCTGAATCAGCACTTCTCCATCCGTAATTGCCATTAAGCCGACCATCATCCGGATCGTTGTCGTCTTGCCCGCGCCATTCGGTCCGAGAAAACCGAACACTTCGCCCGGCTTCACTTCGAAGGACAGCCCATCCACAATCGTTTTGGAGCCGATTCGCTTGGTTATTTGCTGCAGTTGTACTACCGGAGTCGCTTCCATGTTTCCTCCATATGTAAAAAATAGGGCATACCTTCCTGACACGGAAAGTATACCACACCTGAAATCTCTGACCAAATCTCGGAACAGGCCGACGCTCTACGCCTCGGATTCCTGCTCATAATAATGCGCCAGGCTGACGATCATGCTGCCCATCCGCTCCTGCTCCGGAGCGACGACCCGCTGAATGCCCTCTTCGCGAAGCGCTTCAGCCGTCACTTTGCCTACCGCCACGGCGACGACGCCGCTCGCAAAAGCTTCCTTCACCCGGTCCGCCATCCCCTGCTCCCGCGCATAGGCCATCAAAAACCGGACCTGCGGGGTACTGGTGAACGTCACGGCATCGATAGCGCCGCTCACGATTTCATTCAGCAGCGTGTCCACCACCTCCAAGGCGGGCGGAACGTGCCGATACGGCAAAATTTCGCGGTACGACGCCTGCCGCTCGGCCAGCCATTGGACAAGCCGGGGCGCGTGGTCGCCGTACAGCTGCAGCGCCACCCGTTGCCCTTGAAGCTCGTAAGGTGCCATCGCCGCGATCAGGCTGGCCGTCGTTCCGTCCTCGTCCCGTACAGTGGGGGTTAGCCCTAATGCTTTCAAATAATTGATTGTTTTGTAGCCTCTGGCCGCGATTTGGGCTTGGCTCAACGTTTCCACGAACGCTTCCTTCCGGCCCATGCTTTCGGCCGCTTGCACCAATAGCTCCGTGCCGATCCCTGTCGTAAGAATCACCCAATCGATCCCTGTCTCGATCAGCCGGGCGATTTCCGCCTCCACTTGCTCCCGCTCAACAGCAACGGTTCCTTGGGCCGGCCGCAAGATCGGCACCCCGCCCAGCTTTTCCACGATGACGCTGAGCTCCGCCGCTTTCCTCGGTCCTGTAAGTGCAATTCGTTTTCCTTCAAGTCTGCTCATCCCGATGCCCCCTTGTGCGGACCTTCTGCCGGTCGCGTATTCCTGCAATGCGTCACCATATCTGACATATAGTTCGTACTATACTGGAAGATTGCCGTTCAATCAATAGATTTGGAGAAACGAATTTTTTACCTGCCGGTTTAAATTCGGGGATAGCGGGCAAATCTAGTACTATCACTCTAGTTTCTCAAAGGAGGAGTTGTAAGGAATGTTGAACGCTAGTATTTTACGGCTCACGCTTTGCCTCATTCTAATCGTCACCTTGGGAGCGGCGGCCGAGCGGTCCGCCTATGCCTACCATACATCGGCAGATCTGGCCGAAACGACCATGGCATCCCAGGAATGGGATGCGATCTTGCAAAGAGACGCAGAGGCCGAAGCACAGACGGAAAGCCCTGTCTTGAAGACCATACTTTCCCCTGTCTCCTATAAAGTGCGTTCGGGCGATACGCTTTATCGGATCGCAAGATTGTTCGGAATCCCCCTGCAGACGCTGCTAGCCGCCAACGGCATCGACGATCCGGGATCGCTCCAGGCAGGACAGCAGCTGCAGATTCCGTCGGAACAAGCTGGGATTGAGCTGCCCGAAGGACAAGGGGGCATCATCCGACAGGTGCTGACTTCGACGTTAACGGCTTATACCGCGGGAGTCGAATCGACCGGCAAAAAGCCGTCCCATCCGGATTACGGCATCACCTACAGCGGCAGCAAAGCCGCGGAAGGACGCACGATTGCCGTCGATCCTTCGGTTATCCCGATGGGCTCGACCGTGTTCATCGACGGTATCGGCGTCCGCAAAGCTGAAGATATCGGATCGGCCATCCGCGGTACGCGAATCGACTTGTTCATGGACGACGCGAAGCAGGCCCGCCACTTCGGCGTAAAGAAAAATGTGAAGGTATACGTGCTTGAAGGTACGGCCTAGGCCATTCTATGGCCGTTCTTCAACCGCCATACTTTTCCCGCAGCCGGCGAATGCGGTTCATGACGTCTTTTCCAATCGTTTCCTCGAACTCCTGATAGATCGGGTCCCATCGCTGCATCCACTCGCGGCGTTCCTCCGGCGTCTGAACATGAATTTGCAGCCCTCCCTGATGGCGCAATTCGTCCAGCTGGCGCCGGTTCATCTCGATCGCATTCTCATTGGCCCAGCGCGCCGTTTCTTCCAGCGCTTCTGCCAAAGGCTTCTTCACATCGCCCGGCAGCTTGTCCCAGAACGATTTGTTCATCAGCACCGTATACCCGAGATATCCGTGGTTGCTGATAGTCATATATTTTTGCACCTGATAGAACTTTTTCGTACGGATATTGGAGATCGTATTCTCTTCGCCGTCCACGACGCCCGACTCCAGACCGCGATACACTTCGTTGAACGGAATCGGGGTCGTTTTTGCCTCAAACTGTCGAAATTGCGCTTCGATTACCTTGCTGGGCAAAATGCGAAAGTGTTGTTCTTTGAAATCCGAAGGATGAATCAGCGGCCCCCGATTGGAAGTCATTTGCTTGAAGCCGTTGCCCCAATAGGACAAGCCGACCAAATTTTTGCTTGTCAGCTTATCGAACAGCAGCTTCCCCAGCTCGCCGTCAAACGCCTCCTGTACCGCTTCGTCGCTTAAGAACGCATACGGCAGGTCAAACGTCAGCCACGCCGGAACATACTCGGACACATTGGCAAACGAAGGGGCTATCATTTGTATGTTACCGCGCATAAGCGCATCCATTTCATCGGTCTCGTTATAGAGAACCGCGTTTGGAAACACTTCGACCTTCACGCGGCGATCCGTCTTTTCAGATATCAGGCGGGCAAATCTTTGAGCCGCCAGGCCTTTGGGCGTATTTTCGGCAACAACATGGCTGAATTTAATGACTAGCGCCTGATCGAAACCTTCTTGCTCGTCATCCGCCACGTCGGATGTTGTCGAGAATCCCGGATAAAAACCGATCGCCACGGCAGCGGCAAGTCCGATAAATACAACAAGCAGCGTTCCGAGCAAAGGTCTCACGTCCGTTCACCTCCGGAATGATCATGATGTACAATAACATATGTCGCTGCCTAACTCAATGAAGACCGTATACCCGAACATGAATTTTGAAGAAACGGTTAAACTAAAGAAAACGCGGACGATCCCCTTGCAAACGAAGGAGGTTTCAGACGATGCCGACAAGATTCGTACGGGGTCTGCTTTGGTGCCTTCTGCTGATGCCGATCGTATTGACGGGCTGCGGCGGCGGAAAAAAACAAGAGCAGCAACAGAGTAAAAAACAGCAGCAAAATAAGCCGAGCGATACGATGCTTCAACAGCAGTTGAAGATGTATCAGGATATAAAAAAGAACGAGCACGAGCAGGAGGAAAAGATCCGCAAGGAAGAAAAAAAGCAGCTTAAAAAGCTGCAAAAGGATCAGCAAAAAATGCTGAAGCGGGAACTCGAATTTCAAGAAAAAGTTCGTATGGGGGGCAACCCGTGGGCTGGCGGCAAAAAGGAAAAGCAGCAGTCCAAGCAGCAAGGCAAAGGGAAGGAAGAGAAAAAGAAGATGCCGGGTGAATAATTCTCCCGATTCCATACGTATCCGTTTATCAATAGCCCGTCCCCGCTCCATCCGGTTGCGGAAGACAGGGCTGTTTTGTTTTCCATCCTCCGCTTCCTGTTGTATGATAATATATCGTAGAAAGGGGGGCGGGACGGATGATGCCGCAGCGCTTGAAAATCAACTGGAAAATCGCGATTTTGTCGTTCGGCATCGTCCTGTTCTCGCTCTGTATCGGAGGGACGATTCTCCTTGGCAGCATCGTCCGGCTGAAAGAAGAAGAGCTTGGGCAGCGGCTGCTTATCACCGCCCGCACCGTGGCGCAGATGCCGGAGATCGCCTCCGGCATTGCGGACCCCGACATGCGCGACGGCATCCAGCGTGCTGCCGAGCGCATTCGCATCATCAACGACGTGACCTACGTCGTGGTGATGGATATGCACCGGCTGCGGCTTTCGCATCCGGTGGAGAGCAATATCGGCACCGTTTCGTCCGGCGCCGACGAAGGCCCCGCCTTTGCCGAGCACACTTACGTGTCCAAGGCAAAAGGCGAGCTCGGCACGGCGCTGCGCGCCTTCGTGCCGATTATGAACGCCGAGCATGCGCAGGTCGGCGTCGCGCTCGTCGGCCGCATCCAGCCAACCGTAGGGCAGGTGCTGCTGGACCTGTCGAATCAAGCCTACGTCGTGCTGTTCATTTCCCTACTCTTCGGGCTGTGGGGGTCATGGAAACTCGCCCAGCATATCAAGCGGCAGATGTTCGAGCTGGAACCGCACGAAATCGCCGCGCTGCTGGTCGAACGTACAGCGACGTTCAACGCGATGCATGAGGGCGTCATTGCCATCGATAAGTTCGAACGCATCACGATTTTCAATGAGAAGGCGAAACAGATGCTCAAAGTATCGGGCGACGTTGTCGGCAAGTCGATCTGGGAGGTGCTTCCCGATACACGGCTGCCCGAAATATTGGAGCTCAATCATCCGATCTTCAATCAAGAGCTGGTCATTCAAGAAACGCCGATCATGAGCAACCGGGTGCCGATCACCGTAGGCGGGGAAACCGTCGGCGCCGTCGCCATTTTTCAAGACCGGACGGAAGTGACGCGGATGGCCGAAGAGCTGACCGGCGTCCGGACCTTCGTCGATGCGCTGCGCGTGCAAAACCACGAGTATATGAACAAGCTGCATACGATCGGCGGCTTGATCCAGCTCGGCAGCAACGAGAAAGCGCTTGATTTTTTGTTCGAGATGACCGAGCAGAAAGAAGAGCTCACCCGTTTCCTCGACAGCCGAATTCGCAACGAAAGCTTGACCGGTCTGCTGCTTGGCAAGATCAGCCGCGGCCGGGAGCTTGGGATCGAGGTAACGATCGACCGGCAAAGCCGACTGGAACGGTTTCCCGAACGGCTCGATCATCACGATTTCGTGATCCTGCTCGGCAACCTCTTGGAAAATGCTTTTGACGCATTGCATCACCAAACCAAGGATAACAAACACATCTTTATCAGCCTTGAACAAGATGACGAGGTGCTGTCCGTCCTCGTCGAGGACAATGGCTGCGGCATGGAGGAGTCCGTCAAAACCCGCATATTCGAGCACGGCTTTACGACCAAAGGCGACGGCGGACGCGGAATCGGCCTTCACCTGATCGACGATATCGTGCGGAAAGGCGGCGGCTCGATTCAGATCGAATCCACCCCGGGAGAAGGAACGACGTTCATCATTACGTTCCCGATGCAGTAGTTTTTTGCAGTCCGATGCTCTTCATTTACAGTGAAAGCGAGGGAGATGACAGGCAACATGGCAGACGGTATGAACGAAACGAAGCGGGACATTCTCCGCGTCCTGCTGATCGAAGACGATCCGATGGTGCAGGAAGTCAACAGTCAATTTGTCGAGCGAGTGGAAGGCTTTCGTGTCACAGGCATTGCTTCCAGCGGGGATGAAGGCTTGCGCATGGTAAAAGAGCTGCAGCCCAATCTCGTCATCCTCGATATTTTCATGCCGGTGCGGGACGGCATCGAGACGATCATGGAGCTCCGCCGAAATCAAACCCCCGTCGACGTTATGGTGATCAGCGCGGCCAATGATATGCGTACCATTGATCGGATGCTTCAGAACGGGGCCGTCGATTACATCATGAAACCGTTTAAATTTGAAAGGGTAAAGCAGGCACTCGAGCATTACCGCCAGATGAAGACAGCGCTCGATAGCGGCCATCCCGCTTCCCAATCCGAGTTGGATCGGCTGCTTTTCGGAAGAACGCATGATGCGTCTTCACCAGACAGGCAAAAGGAAGAGCCGCCGGAATTGCCCAAAGGACTCCAGGCTGTAACCCTTAAGCAAATTGTGCAATTTTTGGTCCTGCAATCGGAGGCGCTTTCAGCGGAGGAGGTCGCCAAAGGCGTCGGCATCGCCAGAGTGACAGCCAGACGTTATCTCGACTTTTTGGAGAAAAGCGGTCAAGTCCGTCTCGATCTCCAATATGGGGTCGGCCGTCCCGTCAATAAATACAGATTATCCTCTCCGCCCGGCGGATCGCGTTAACAAACAACGCGGTCCGCTTTTTTTGTGCCCTTTCCGAAGACCAAAAAGACCAAAACAACCAATATGTCCAAATGATTCACAAGTCATTATGAAAGCGTTAGCATAAAAACACGAAAAGAGAACGCAATGTAGAAAAGAGGGATTTTTCATGAAAATCAATTTCAAAAACCTTACGGTTCAGGTCTTGATTGCGATTGTCCTCGGGATCTTGATCGGACAATTTTTCCCAACGTTCGGGGTGCAGCTCAAAGTGCTCGGCGATATGTTCGTCAAGCTGATCAAAATGGTCATCGCCCCCATCGTCTTTTTCACAATTGTAATCGGTTTTGCGAATATGGGAGATATGAAAAAAATCGGCCGGATCGGCGGCAAAGCACTGCTGTATTTCGAAATCATCACGACCTTTGCGATGGCGATCGGGATTGCCGTCATGTATCTCGTCCGCCCCGGTTCCGGCATGGATGTCAGCAAAGTCGGGGCCAATGCGGCAGACGTGGCAAAATATGCGAAGCAAGCGGTGGAAGCTCCGCACGGTTTCATGGATTTTCTGCTCAGCGTCATTCCGGACAGCGTCGTAGGCGCACTCGCCAAAGGTGACATGCTTCCGGTGCTTTTATTCTCCGTCATGTTTGGTCTCGCTATGGCCTCCCTGGGCGAGAAATCGAGACCCGTCACGCAATTTTTCGAGAAATTGAACGAGATTTTCTTTAAATTGGTCGCTATGATCATGCGCTTCTCCCCTATTGCCGCCGGCGGCGCCATGGCTTATACGATTGGGAAATTCGGGATTGCCTCCCTGTTCTCTCTTGGCAAAATGATGGGCTCCGTTTATATCACCATGCTTCTGTTCGTCATCGTTATTCTCGGCGCAGTAGCCCGATTCTACGGCTTCAGCATTTTCAATCTGCTAAAGTTCATCAAAGAAGAAATTTTACTGGTGCTTGGCACCTCCTCCTCCGAATCGGCGCTGCCGCGCTTGATGGAACGTCTTGAGAAATACGGCTGCTCCAAGTCGGTCGTCGGTCTAGTCGTCCCAACCGGCTACTCGTTCAACCTGGACGGCACGTCGATTTACTTATCGATGGCAGCGCTATTTATTGCGCAAGCCTATGGCATTGAGCTGACGTTGCTGCAAATTGTAACGCTGCTCGGCGTGCTGATGCTGACCTCCAAAGGCGCGGCAGGCGTTACCGGCTCCGGCTTCGTCACCTTGGCGGCCACACTTGCCGCAATCCCTGGCAACGTGATCCCGGTCGAAGGCATGGCGCTTCTGCTCGGCGTTGACCGTTTTATGTCCGAAGCACGCGCCATCACGAATCTGATTGGCAATAGCGTCGCCACCGTTGTTATTGCGAAAAGCGAGAAGCAATTCGACAATCAGACAATTGTGGTATCCCCTGCTTCAGAAGAAGGCGCTTATGTAAGCGGAGAACCCAAGGTACTCACGACAAATTAACGTGCAAAAAAGCAGCCGTCCCCTTTCCGAGGCAGCTGCTTCATTATTTCCTATTTCGACCGTTCCACAACCGTATCCTCGAACACACATTCTTCCAGCTTCAGCATTTTCGTTTTATGCTTCCACTTATACGTCAGCCATATCGCCAAAAAGAGCGGAATGCCAATATAAGAAGCAAACAGGTAGGCCCAATCGACCGTACCGTTCTTCATCCCGCCGATACACTGACCGACGATAACGATAGCGCACAGTATCCCAGCCAGGATCGGCCCGAACGGAAACCATTTGGCTTTGTACGGCAAATCATTGATGTCCCGGCCTTGAGCGACATAGGCTTTGCGGAAACGGTAGTGGCTTATCGCTATGCCGAGCCAAGCGATAAAGCCCGACATGCCGGATGCATTCAACAGCCAAATGTAGACGACACCGTCCCCGAACGAGGAGGACAAGAAAGCGAACATGCCCAAGACGCTCGTCGCCAGCAGCGCATAAACCGGAACGCCTCTCTTGCTCAGCTTGGCGAGAAAACGCGGTGCTTTCCCTTCTTTCGCCAGCACCCACAGCATCCGGGTCGACGCGTACATGCCGGAGTTTCCTGCTGACAGTACCGATGTAAGAATAACGGCATTCATCACCGATGCGGCGATGCTGAGACCGGCTTTTTCAAATACCATCGTGAATGGGCTCATCGCCACGTCATTGCTCGCCAAATTTTCGTTCGTATACGGAACAAGCAGACCGATCACAGCGATAGCAATCAAATAAAACAGCAGAATGCGCCAGAAAACGGAACGGATCGCCTTAGGCACGTTGCGTCGCGGATCTTCACTCTCCCCCGCGGCTATCCCTACCAGCTCCGTTCCCTGAAAGGAGAACCCTGCGGCCATAAATACACCCAGCGCAGTCAAGAACCCTCCGTGGAAAGGCGCGTCGCCAATCGTAAGATTTCGCAAGCCGACGGCTTCGCTGGACCAGATGCCGATGATCATCAGAATGCCGATTCCGATGAACACAATGATCGTGACGACCTTAATTAACGCAAACCAGTACTCCGATTCTCCGTAGCTTTTTACCGAAAGCAGATTGAGCCCTACCATCAAGGCGAGAAACAATGCGCTCCAGAGCAAAGAAGGACTGTCCGGAAGCCAAAATTTAATGATCAGTGTCGCTGCCGACAGCTCGGCGGCTATCGTAATCGCCCAGTTGTACCAATAGTTCCAGCCGAGCGCGAACCCAAACGACGGGTCCACGAAGCGGGTCGCATACGTGCTGAACGTCCCCGATACCGGCATGTAAGTAGCCATTTCGCCTAAGCTCGTCACTAGAAAGTAAACCATGATTCCGATAACCAAATACGCAAGGAACGCCCCGCCCGGACCGGCCGAATGAATGGCTCCGCCGCTGGCCAGAAACAGACCGGTACCGATGGAACCGCCGAGCGAAATCATCGTCATGTGCCGGGCGGTCAGCCCTCTTTTCAACTGATTCGGGGATGAAGATTTGTCCACTCGGGTAGAATTCATAGATCGCTACTCCTTCTGAAAATGTTAAGGTCACCCTCATCAAAAATTTTTTATGGCGCTTTCAATGGTTCGAAGGGCATAAAAAAAGCCGCAACCTGTATGCGACTACTTGGTGCTCTTAGGTTTATTCATAAAATCTAAACAATATGCCTACCCATTCTATCATATTTCGTTTCATTATATCTAGTCCTATCTTTTGATAGCTTTCTCTCATAAGAAAAACACCTGAAGGCATTGGGAATTTTAATTCTGTTTCTCTCCGCCCTTCTTTCGACTCCAGACGCGTCGTTAGGGATCAGGAATACGAGAGGGGGCCATGCTCCGTGTGAGGCATCAAAGGGACCGTCAGAATGGTTGACGATCCCGCCTTTGTTTAGTCTATGCTATCTGCCCGATGATAATGGTACCATGCTTAATGTTTCGTTAATCAGCTTAACGATAGGCTCCGTTTGATCGTGAATGAAGAAATGTCCACCATCATACTCGACAATTTTGAAGGCACCGTTGGTATGGTCACTCCAAGCGGTCAGATGCTCAGGAACCATGTCGTCTTCTTTTCCATTCAATACGGTAAGGTCGCAATCGAACTTCATATTTTTTTCATGATAAACATAGGTTTCAACCAGTTTATAGTCCGATCTTAAAAGCGGTATAAAGATCTCCGCCAATTCCCGGTTTTCGAACAGTTCGCGTGGTGTTCCTCCGAGTTGGTGAACTTCAGTCATAAAGTCGGCTTCGGGAAGGAGGTGCATCACCTTCCTGTCATTCGGACACTGCGGCGCCCGGCGCCCGGATGCAAAGATGTGCACCGGTTCCACGCCCTTTCGCTGCTTAATTTTGCAGCAGAGCTCATGCGTCAGCAAGCTTCCCATACTGTGCCCAAACAAGGCAAACGGGGCATGGAGCCTTCCGCTGATCTCACGGTAAATATCTTCGACCGCTTGCTCTACGTTAGCATAAGGGGATTCGTTAAATCTCCGGCCTCTTCCGGCCAACTCCACAGGATATAATTCAATATCCGCATTCAATAATCTTTTCCATTTGGAATAAATCGTAGCCGATCCGCCGGCATAAGGCAGACAAAACAACTGAATTTTACTCATGAAATGAATGCACCCCAATCCGTTTAATAGAACGTATTTTGCGTTAATCGGTTTGCTTAAAACGGCAAAATAAATATGATCCTCACTTTAACCCTTCCTTGTTTACATTTTTTGCAACTATCATGGACTATATTTTACCAAATAAAATAGGTATTGTATATTTAGTTTTTGTAGATTCGATAAGTTATGTCCCGCAAAATCTTTTGCCAAACACTATGACAACAAAGAGCTGTTTTTGAAGAAAGTAGAAATACTTTCTTCAAAAACAGCTCTTTGTTTAAGCATGCTTTGTCAAGCGCAAAGTACGTGCCCTGAGAGATTCGAACTCCCGACCTTTTGATTCGTAGTCAAACGCTCTATCCGGCTGAGCTAAGGGCACATAATTTTTTCAAGAAATGGAGCGGAAGACGGGATTCGAACCCGCGACCCTCGCCTTGGCAAGGCGATGCTCTACCCCTGAGCCACTTCCGCGTAAAGATGCGGTCGAGAGGACTCGAACCTCCACGGCTGTTACACCACTAGAACCTGAATCTAGCGCGTCTGCCAATTCCGCCACGACCGCATATTTAATTTTGGTGCGGTTGAGAGGACTCGAACCTCCACGAGCGTACGCCCACTACCCCCTCAAGATAGCGTGTCTGCCATTCCACCACAACCGCATATAACGTGAGCCATGTAGGACTCGAACCTACGACACCCTGATTAAAAGTCAGGTGCTCTACCAACTGAGCTAATGGCTCATAATCTTAAAACTGGTGGAGGCTGATGGATTCGAACCACCGAACTCGTCAGAGAACAGATTTACAGTCTGCTGCGTTTGGCCACTTCGCTAAGCCTCCGTGTTGCTAATAAAGCATGGTGGCTCGGGACGGAATCGAACCGCCGACACGAGGATTTTCAGTCCTCTGCTCTACCGACTGAGCTACCGAGCCGGGCCCGTCTTATTCATGAAAAAACCCACGCTTGTGGGCATTCCGCTTGGCGACGTCCTACTCTCCCAGGACCCTGCGGTCCAAGTACCATCGGCGCTGGAAGGCTTAACGGTCGTGTTCGGGATGGGTACGCGTGGTTCCCTTCCGCCATCATCACCAAACGGATGTCGATGTTTCTGCCACGAAACATCTTTACTTTTCTCAAGGCGACTTGCACCCTGAAAACTGGACCGAAACAAAGCGTAAAGCGAATGATCATTGCTTCCGAAGTAGCTTTCCGAAGGAAAGCTTGTAGGATAAGCCCTCGACCGATTAGTATTCGTCAGCTGCACACGTTTCCGCGCTTCCACCCCGAACCTATCAACCTCGTCGTCTACAAGGGGTCTTACATACTGGGAAATCTCATCTTGAGGGGGGCTTCACGCTTAGATGCTTTCAGCGCTTATCCCTTCCGTACTTAGCTATCCAGCCGTGCTCCTGGCGGAACAACTGGTACACCAGCGGTACGTCCATCCCGGTCCTCTCGTACTAAGGACAGCTCCTCTCAAATTTCCTACGCCCGCGACAGATAGGGACCGAACTGTCTCACGACGTTCTGAAC
>NZ_FMTT01000057.1 GCF_900100345.1 Paenibacillus tianmuensis
CGCCTCTTTCTCGAATCGCTTGGTGGTACAAACGATTCTACAGCAAAGGCGATCTTTTTTCTACCATTTAGTGGTTAATCAACAGGCCTGTTGTGATATACATTTTTTGATAATGTATGTAGTTCATCCCCATAACGCTCCACCCTGTTCCAATCGCCTAGTGAGTAACTTACATTCGCCGTAAGCAGCAGAGCATCAAGCTGATTATCTTCGGGCAAGTGGCTATAGAACGGTTCAAACCGTCCTAATGCTTCCTTGTTTCCATCAGAGCTAATTCCGACGAGGCATTGAAACAACCGAAAGTGGCACAGGAGGAAAGTTTGATCGTTATGGTCTGTTTCCCGATCAATGATATAACGGTATAAGGGTGCCGCTTCTACTTTTTGCTCCTCCTTGAAAAGATGTTCCGCTGCATAAAAAAAATGGTCTTTCATTTCTTTTTCCAACCCTATATTTTTCATAAAACCCAAACACTCCCTTATTTGGATACCATAATATTACATCTGTGAGGTTCATATAGCAACATAGAGAATTTGAAGGATATTAAACGATTATCGTCAAAAAATAGATGAAAATCAGATAAAAACAACATATTTAGATAATAATTTACAATTATCGACACAATTTTACATGAATTTTTGCTTGATCTACTATATCTAGTACTACTAATTACTCATAAAAAGGTAGTTTCGTCCTATATAAAATATATTGGAATTCATGGTAATTTATAGGAGGACAATCCAGTCGGCCGACCATTGTTCAAAATTTATTAAAGATTAGGAGGAGATTCTTTTGATCAAAAGATCAGCAAAGGTATTGCTTCAATTTGCACTGGTGGCGGTCTTAACATTTAGCGCCGCAGTTGGCAACGCCGCCGAAAAGCCCGAATTGGCAAAAGAGGAAAAAAAAGTTGCAAAGTCATGGCGGGTTACTGATAATGGGTTAGTCGAAATTCCAGAAGCCGAAGTGCAAAAACTTCGTGATGAAGCATCTTTAAATGAGCAAAAGCGCGAAAGCGCTAAGCGCAACTTCATTGCAAACAAGTCTATTTATAATTCATCCGAAAACGTGCAAGCTTTCAAGTCTTGCTGGTCATCAACCTGCGAATGGGATGTCTACAAACAATCATCTACCTATTTAGCGCCTCGTGGTCAACTTAGGAAAAGAGTCACTCCCGCAGTGCACAATGGTGGTGAAGTGCAGTTTCAGGTGCAAGAACAGTATCAATATAGTCTTAATCTTACTTTAACCGGTAAGATCAAAGAAGCACTTGACATCGCACTTGGCGGAAGTTGGTCAAAAGCAACAAGCTATACGCGCAACATGGTCGTTAAAGCACCGGAAGGCAAATATGCATGGTTCGAATTTACGCCAATGATGACAAACTCTTATGGGGTTATGGAGCATTGGGAAAATAGTTACTCTACTAATTGGAAAGATATAATGAGAGGAACGGATTTTGTTGATTTATGGATGACAAATGTAGTAGGAGGATTCCAAGACGGTATACTGGAACAAATAATTTCGGATTCCCCGCCTTCCAACTAAGAAGAACAACAATCAGGTGACATATCGCCTGATTGTTGTTTTTTTATAAAAAACTTATTTTTTCTTCCTATATTCGCTGATTTCTGCCCATAATAAATATATTATCCCAACAACAAAAGCGATGATAGTGATTTCATTAAATTCCTGTACAATATTTTGGTTCAAAAGAAAAATGTACGTTTCGAATTGAGCTGAGCCTGAAGTAATGATGGCTGCTAAAAGATTAGGCAATATATAAAGAAACGTAGCTAGAAAACAAAAAGCTGCCCCTACTCCCCTTCTTGACATAACGCACCTCCTTCTACACGTGATTGCACCTCGATTAAGCGGCATCTCCCTTCACGATACATTATATGGTATACTAAACCATTATTTCCCCTTTTTCAATCAGACTTCAAGATGGATGGTTTCCACCGCCAATTTGTCGGAATGCTTGGGTGATACGGGATACCGTCATCAAGATTTAGTGTCACAAAAGTTGTTGATGCCAATGGAGCACACAGAAATTACAACCCCGGGTAATAATCAGCTAGAGTGGGCAACATCCGAGGAAACTTTTGGAAACAAATTTGGTATAATGAAAGCATCCCAGCCTTACAATAATTGGGAGGTGCTTTTAGATAGAATATTATCATCTTTACTGGATTTCGCTTGCGCTTGTAAATACGGGTTTAGCTCAAAGTAAAAACCTTAGCGGGTTGAACTGGTTTTTAATTTCTCTTTTTATAGGACCTTTTGCTACCTTGGCTTTAGTGATTGATTTTAAGAGAAGGCGCTAAAACAAGGGTCACTATCGCGCATATTGCGTGATGTGACCCTTGTCCTTTAAATTAAGTTGTCGGTTGACCTGACGCCTTCGGGGACGAATCAATCATGATCGATGAGAACATACTGCTCTTGTTTTGCCGTCCTGCCGTAACAACAGCAACAGTTCCGCCGTACTTTATTCGTTGATCAGCTTGGCGTGCCGCAAAAACCGTTCGAGAATCATTGCCGTTTGCGCCCGCGTAGTCGTCTCCTTCGGAGCGAGCTTGTCGAGCGCTACACCTTCCATCAGCTTGCTTGCAACAAGCCGCTCCATCGCAGATTGCGCCCAAGCGCTAACGTCTTTCGCATCTGCGAAGCGGCCCCCCAAGTCAGCTTGCTTCGCTTGATGCTTCGCGCCGACATGCTCCATAAACCGCTCGACCATAACCGCCATTTGCTCGCGCGTCACTTCCGCATGAGGGTGGAACGTTCCATCTTCCATGCCATCCACCCAGCCGCGTTCCTTCGCCGTCTGCACGGCTCCGGCAAACCAGTCGCCTGCTTGAACGTCCTTAAATGCGGACGATGGAGAGCCGCCTTTCAACCCGGCAGCCCGGACGAGCAGCGCTGCAAACTCGGCGCGCGTTACTTTGCCGTCAGGGTAGAAAGCATCTGCGCCGACCCCGTTCACGATCAGTTTCGATGCCAAATGCTCGATCGATTGCTGAGCCCAATGCCCGACAGCGTCATGGAATGTCCGATTGTATGAAATGACCATATACATTTCATTCGTCTGATGCTTGATCAGCACCGTCGTACTGCCATCCGCGTCATTTTGGAAGACGGATGGAACGAAGCGCAGCTCGTGCGTTAACGAATCGATAGCTACGACCGTCGACCTTTTTGGATCGATCTTGGAAGAAACGGCCATCGTTTTCGTAATCAAACCGTCGCCGAACTTCTCCAGCTTCACTTGCTTGCCGTTAGCGGCAGCCGATACAGTGTTGACGGGTCCGTCGAACCACCGCCTCCGTGGCCGCTTCCAGACGATCCCGGACGTCCGCCGTTATCGCTGTCGCCGCTGTCCGAATCGCCGGACCCGCCGTTATCGCCGGGATTCGGCTTGCCCGGGTTACCTCCGTTGTTGCCGTCCGGCTTCTTCAGTAACGGAGAACGTTTGCTTCGCCGACGTCTCCGGTCCGCCTTGGCCGGCGATTACCGTATAGTCGCCCGGTAGCTCATCGGCCGATAGCGTGATCGTATCCTCGTACGCGCCCTGATTGACTTTCACGGCGTTAAAGTATAGCACCGTACCGTCCGGACGAACGATCTTCACGATGACGTCGCTGAGCGGCGACGTCCCTATAACTCGGATCGTATCCCTCGGATCGTATCCCCCGGATATTTCCCCACAGCGTCCAGCTTCAATAAAGGCATGGCTTCTGCGCCCCACGCAGTCGGAAACGACGTCATCAGCATCGTCATCAATAAGAAGGAAACGAAGCTTTTCTTGCTGGCCAAGGAAATCTCCTCTTTCTTCGTGTGGTTAGTAGAATAAGGTTTGTTTTTGTACTAAAATCACTTATTTCAGCGTTACCGGCTCGGCTAGCAACGTCCCGGCATTCGTCAAGTCGGCACTGAAATCAGAAACGACCAATACATGAACCCGGTAGCCTCCTTTGTTGCGGTTCACATTGAATTTGGCGTTAAAAGTGCTGCCTTCGGCGGACACTTGCGCTTCATACGACGCGATGCTGATCGGCGTATTGCCTTTCATCAGTTGGAATACGACGATAGCCTTGTTTGGCCCGGCATTCGGCTTCACCGTTACGGTAGCATCGACCATCGCGGTGTTCGTCGCCAAAGCTGCGTTCGTTACGACGAATGGATGCTTTGGCTCAACGATTGTATCCGCAATGGCAACTTCCGCATAAGTGGCGGATTCTATACCCTTGCCGGCCGAATAAGCGAGCAGCTTCGTAGCGCTGGCAGGAATTTTCGTGCCAGAAGGGATCGTGTAGCTGACCGCCCCGCCCGTCTTCGCGATCGTTGCAATCGGGGCCTGACCAGCCAGCTTACCGCTGTCGTTGCCCCAATACAGCACGTATTGCTCAATATTCGCTTCATACGTTGCTTGAGTAACCGTGACGTCGCCACCGATTTTGCCTGCTTTCTTATCCGTATCGGTAAATGCTATCGCCTGCGGAGCTTCCAATCTTTCCGCAACCTCGAACGTTGCGCGGCCAAGCTCCAAATTATCGTTATCCGTACGATACTCGGCTTCCCCGACATAAATTGCATCGTATTTGCCCGGAGCAAGGTTCAATCCTGCAAAAGTCATCGTTCCGTCAGGCTGCTTCACACTGTTCGTTTTTTGCTTCGCGATCGCTTTCGCGCTTTTGTTCAGCACGGTTCCGGTCGGGAAAATGCCGATCCAGTCTTCCCGGACCGAGCTCGTATAAGCGACTTGCACCGCATCGGCCGGAGCATACGTACCCTTTACCATCTTGATCGTAGGGTTGCTCAACGTCAGATCGGGATCGTTGGCAGGGTCGATAACCGGAATTTGCGCCGGAAGTTTTACTTCAAATTGCGCGTTTCCGATCCAGCCGTCGTTTCGGAAATCTCTTCCTTTGACCAACACTTTATCGTCGTACACTTCTACGAAGTAGCCTTGGCTTCCGTCTTTGCTCGTATTGGCATCAGTCCATAAGTAAGAGGTAGCGCCGGCGTTGAACATCGTCGCGTATTTCGCATTGTACATTGTATCTTTTGCGCCCAATTCCCAATGCGTATGGCCGCTGAACATGATGGACTGCGGGTGCTTCGTCAAAATCTTTTTCAATTCCGTATCTTGTCTTACGCCATACCAGTAGTTCGCTTTCAGATAACCGTCGTTCGCCCCGGCCACCGTATTTTTCAAAGGCTGATGATGGAAAATAAATACTGGCTTGTCTTTGGATTCGTTCTCGGACAGCTTGGCGTCAAGCCATTTCAACTGCGTTTCCGACAAATAAGAGTAATCCTTCAATCCTTTTTCCGTACCGAGAAAAATAAAATGATACCCTTTGATCCACACATCGTAATAATTGGATTTCATGTTCGTATACTTCGTGAATAATTCGGAAAATTTGGTCCAGTCGCCCCAGCGAACGTCATGGTTTCCTTGGATGAAATACGTAGGCGGAAGATCGTTTTTGAACAGGTTGAAAATACGTCCCAGCTCCGCATATTCCGCTTCGCCGCCGCCTTCCGTGTTATCTCCGGTTATCATGAGGCCATCGCTGTCCGGGTTCAAGGCGATCATATCTTTCAGAGCATCTTCAATGTTTTTGTTATGGACATGGCTTTTGTTGCTCGTAATATGCATGTCGGTAATAACCTCGAAGCTGACGGCCGGCTTCTTCACGGACAAGCCCGGTATAGCGGTTTCAACGCCAGTCGATAGTCCTGCAATCGAATTGGAATAAGCGAGCAGCTTCGTAGCACCGTTCGGAATCGGCGTATTGGCAGGGAACGTGTACGTTGCGTAAGTAGCATACGTTACACCGCTCACGGTCAAAGGCACCGTAGCGATAGCCGGCTGGCCGGACAGCTTGCCGACGTCGTTGCCCCAGTACAGCATGTAGTTAAGAATGTTGGATGTATCGGCAGGGTTTTTAATTTTCACATCGCCCGCCACTTCGTTCGGATCGGAATCCGTGTCGACGAACGTTATGCTCCCGGGAGCGCTTAGCTTAATGACGGAAAACGGCACTCTTTGAAAAATGTTGTAACCGTCGTTCTGCATGTACAATGCCTCATATTCGCCCGGGACCAACGCTTTCGTAAAAGTCAGCTTTCCGTCAGGCTGGCTCGCAGCGCTCGTGTGGTCCCATGTGAGAGACGGATTGCTGCCTTGCGGAACGGCTCCTTTCGGATAAAGGCCGATCCAGTCTTTCAGCGAAGCTCCGGTGAACGATAAGGTAATAGGCTGACCTTGCACAAAAGCGGGCTTATCCATCGTAACCGTCTGGCCGGCCGCTCTGGCGGGTTGGGTCGGAACAGCCTGAATGATGGCCATGAAAGCAATGGTAAAACAAAGCACCATAGACAACGATTTATAAGCGGATTTCAACATAAGAACCAGGCACCTCTATTCAAATAGAATTGGTGAGACCGTTTTAATGCGCTTTGCTGGACACTTTCAAACCGATGACTCCGATGACGACCAACGACATCCATAGCAGTTGCGTCATATTGAACGATTCCTTGAACACGACAACTCCGACGAGCGTAATAAAGACGATTCCGACGCCCGACCAAATCGCGTAAGCGACGCCGACCTCGATATGCAACAGCGCGAAGTTGAGCAACGTAAAGCTGCATCCGTAAAAAACAAACATGAGGACGGACGGCCACAGTTTCGTAAATCCGGCGGAAAGCTTCATCGATGTCGTGCCGGATAATTCAAACAGGATGGCGAGGGAAAGAAACAACCACCCCAAGCCGCTTTCAACTTTCATTCATCGATTCCTCCAGTTGAAGCTGCGAATACGAGGAAACGATTTCCTTCGCATCCGGCAATACATGCTCTTTGGCTTGGGTCGCATCCATGCCCAACAAGCCGATCGTAACGGCGGCTCCGGCGGCATTGCCCATCTGCATATCGCCGTTCGTGTCGCCGATAACCGCGACATCCGTAGGTGACAAACCGAGCTCTTTGCATGCTTTCACGACCATATCGGGATAAGGCTTGCCGCGCCCGACCTGATCGTTGCCGATAATGAGTCGGAAAAACGGCCGAATGCCCATCCACTCCAGATGCTTCGTCGCTTCCGTCGTCTCGTCGGCCGTTACGACAGCCATAGGCAATCCCTGTTCGTAGCACTGCCTGACGAACGAAACCATGCCGTCAATCGGATACGCGGAGCGAACTTGCTCAAGCTCCGCGTCGGCCGCTTGCTTGCTCTCGCGCGCAAGGTGCATGGCTTCGCCCCACGGCAGCCCGAGACGATACCCTTGCCATGCCAGTATGGCGAGCAAGTCTCCGATCGATCCCATCGCCAACGGGCCGCTGCGGCTGTAGTCGCTCACATGTCCCGAAGCGTCGTGAATCGTTCCCCACAGCTCCTTAAGCGGGGGAATCTCGCCTGAAACCCTGCTCGCAAAATGCCGATACATCGATTCGCTCCAATAGCCCCATAAACTAATGAAATCAAGCAGCGTACCGTCCTTGTCGAATAGCATCGCTTTTATCGGATATCGCTGTTCGTTAACTGTCAAAACCGGCATACCATCTCTCCTGTACTTAATAGGTAGTTCAAAAAGTCCGCTTGAACGGCATAGAATAATCTCTCATTTTAGTGTAATTTAACCGTCCTTCCTGACCAGCAGCGCATCCGTCTTCTTGCGTATGCTGTCCGCCACACCCATGACAGCCGATCGAATGAGCCAGTTGGTGACGATGATCAAGGTGGACATCGCCGCCGCAGGAGCTATATCGCCCGAATCTTCCATGTTGACGATGGCGACCGCCGCAGGCTTCAGGTCAGGAGCATACAAGAAGATGATCGCAGACACCGTAACCATGCTGTTGATGAAATAGTAGACGAATATTTCCAATATCGTCGGCAGCGACAGCGGGACGGTAACCCGCAGCAACGTCCGGTACCACGGTACGTTCATCGATTCCGATGCGGCCTCGAACTCGCTGTCGAGCTTTTTCAAGGACGATGTCATGGTCAGGAAGGAAACCGAGTAAAAATGCACGATGTTGCACAGGATGACGATCCAGATCGTACCGTAAAGCCCATGCAAAGGCTGGCTCGGATTGTTGAAAAAGAAAACGTAAATTAACCCGAGCACCAATCCCGGCAATGCCAGTGGCAGCATGGACAAAAAGTACGCGCCCTGGCGCAGCGCTGTAAAACCGCGCGATTTCTCGATCAAATACGCAAACAGAAACGTTGCGGCCGTGCCGATCGCGGCCGTCCCCAGCGCGATGAGCAAGCTGTTCGTGAACGGGCCCGCCTCGTCGAAAAATCCTTCATAATGAGCGAACGAAATCGCCAAATGATAAGGCCATACTTTGACAAGCGATCCGTAAACGGCAACGAGAACGATGCCGAGGATAATAACCGCTACGAGCGAGCATAGCGTGTACAGCAGCGCGTCGCGCAGCTTGTTCCGCTCGATACGGTAAGGCGTCGATTTGGCGGTCAGCCAACCGCTTTGCTTGCGCTGCGATATGCGGTCCATGACGAACGAGAGGACCGCTGGTAGGAGCAGCAGTACGCCGACGGCCGCGCCCATCTGCATGTTTTGCTGGCCAATGACTTGTTTGTACAGGTCGGTCGCAAGCACATTGTATTGGCCGCCTACTACCTTCGGCGCCCCGAAATCCGTAAAGGTGAGCACGAAGCAAACGAACATCGCGCTAATCAGCGCAAACTTCGTTCCGGGCACCGTAACGGTCCAGAACGTCCGCCATTTGGAGGCGCCGAGCGTCTCCGCCGCTTCATACAGCCGGTAGTCGGCGCTCGCCAGCGCCATGGACCGAAACAGCCATTTGCTCTTAATCCCGCTGCGCTCCACCGCGTAAGCATAAGCAAAGCCGAGCGCGACGGCGATGATCGTCGTCGCCGTCGATATTTTGATGGAATTCCATAACGAAGTAACGAGAGCGGGCGTCGAGAAATATTTGGCGAAGTTGGCAAGCCCGATAAACTGCCCTGACGCATCGGTGACGGCCTTTATGACCAGTTCCCCAAGCGACAGCACAATCGCGACCATGAGAGCCAACGTCATGACGAGAATGATACCTTTTTGACTCCAGCCGTTGCCGGTGCGGCGCATTCGTTTTAACCAGATATCCATAGCCTATACTCCTTGCGCCGCCACGTCGTCTGCCGATGCTCCGAACCGGATTACATGTTCGGATGGGAAGACGAAGCTGACCTTACGGTTCGGTAATACGTTGAACGTCTCCATTTGCGGAACCGGCACGTCTATCGTAACAAACTGCTGAAGCGGCTTATCGCTTTTGCCAAGCAGCTCCGCCACCAGACGATAATGCGTTCCACAGTATTCGATGTCCTGCACGACGCCGGTCCTACCGTTCTCGTGGCCTTCGCGCACCAGTTGGACATGCTCCGGCCGAATCGCCTGCTTCGCCCCGCCTGCGCCGCTCTCCCGCCCGGCCTCGATGAAGCTGATCGCGCCGACGAACTCCGCGACGAACGGCGTGTCGGGCCGCTCATATACTTCCTTCGGCGTGCCCACCTGAATGACGCGCGACTTGTTCATGACGACAATGCGGTCGGCCATCGTCAACGCTTCTTCCTGATCATGCGTTACCATAATCGTCGTCATGCCGAACTGCCGATGCAGCCGGCATATTTCGCGCCGCAGGCGGACGCGAACTTTGGCGTCCAGCGCCGACAGCGGCTCGTCGAGCAGCAAGCAATCCGGGGCGATCGCCAGCGCTCTTGCCAACGCGACCCGCTGCTGCTGCCCTCCCGAGAGCTGAGCCGGAACTTTGTGGCGCTGCTCTCCGAGCTCCACCAATCCGAGCAGTTCTTCCACCCGCTCGTTGATTTGACCTTTCGATATGCGGCCTTGCAGCCCGTAAGTAATGTTCTCGCCGACCGTCAAATTCGGGAACAATGCGTACGATTGAAACATCATGCCGAAATTTCGTTTTCCCGCCGGCATCATGGTGATATCTTTACCCGATACCCCGAAAGGGGAAGGCTGCTTCCCTTGCCGGCAACCGTCCGATGAATCGATTTATTTTTTCGGCTCCGCTTTGGACCCGTATTTTTTCTCCCAATCCGCAAGCACCGCTTCACGGTCTCTGGCCGCTTGGTACAAATCGAGCTTCATCAGTTGGGATACCGGATCTTTGCTATAGCCTTCAGGAATTTTGCTTCCTTCCTGCTTGATGCTTAAGATAGCGTAGTTTTTGTTATATTCCTTCATGACTTCGTCGCCGATGGTCCAATCGAGGAACAGCTTCGCTTCCGGCTTCATTTCTTTTTTCTTTACCAATGCATTCGCTTCCATATGCCAGCCGGACCCTTCTTTCGGGAAAACGACTTCGACCGGAGCGCCTTTCTTTTTCTCCAAAATGCCACTGTATCCATACGAAATACCGATCGGAGCTTCGCCGGAAGCCGCCATCTTCGCTGGCTTGGAACCGGAGTGCGTGTACATCATCATATTGTCGTGCAGCTTGTCCATGTAAGCCCTTGCTTTGTCTTTGCCGTACAGCTGGTTCAGCGCGTTGACGGTCAAGTAACCTGTTCCAGAGGAAGCCGGATGCGGCATCACGATCAACCCTTTGTACTCCGGCTTCACCAAATCTTCGTAGGATTGCGGGATAGCGAGCTTGCGCTTCTCCATCTCAGCCTTATTAACGATGATCGCCGTCTCCCAAATGTCAATGCCGACCCATTTCGGAGGGTTCGCTTTATCTTTAAATTCCGGCAGACGCGGTCTACGCCTTTTGGAGCGTAAGGCTCCAGCATCTTTTGATCGTCCATGACAAGCAGGCTCGTAGCCGCCAATCCCCAGATCACATCCGCCTGAGGGTTATCCTTCTCGGCAATCAGCTTCGCCGTCATCGTTCCCGTCGAATCGCGAACGATGTTTACTTTTATGTTAGGATATTGGCTTTTGAACGTGGAAAGATAAGTCTTGATTTGCTCCTCCTCCATCGCCGTATATACGTTAATTTCGGCCGGCTTGCCGGACACCGCAGGCTCGGCTCCTTTCGGACTGCCGCTTGCAGCAGCTCCTTCCTGCTTCGCTGTTCCGCATCCCGCAAGCAAGCCTGTTACGACCAGCGCGGTCGCCATCGATTTCCATTTCCAATATTGATCATGTACAGTCTCCTTCGCTGATAGCCGGATTAAAATGGATGCAACCACTCTGCTTTGCCATCATTTAAATCTTTACATTAAAATTCAATATTTTTTTAATCTTATCATTTATACCCCCTCTTTTATGTAAAATAATCGTTTTGTACAAAAATTATTGTACACTTACTTTTTTCTTTTTGTGTCAAACGACTGTTAACTGAACATTAAGATTATGTAAATAAACATTTTACTAACATTAGTACTGCCAAGTGGATTTATTTGCTATAATGGGACTATTCGTACAAAAAATATTGAACAAAGAACAACATAGATAAGGGAAGTGAACGAAACTGTGTCCGGGAACGAGGAACTCGCGCAATCGGAAGAACGGCTGCGCATTAGAAAAAATTTGATCGAAGCGATAGCGGAAACGATGGATTTATACGGTGCCACTCACTCTTCGGGCCAGCTGTACGGCATTATGTTTTTTGAGAACCGGCCGATGACGCTCGACGAAATGAAGCGGCAGATGAATATGAGCAAAAGCAACATGAGCTATGCGGTTCGCTCGCTAGTCGAATCGCAAATGGTCAAGAAGCTTGACGAAAAGCTGGAACGCAAAGAGTTGTACGCCGCCGAGACCGACTTTTTCATAGTGTTCCAAAAGTTTTTCTCCCATAAATTGCAGCGAGAAATCGATGTCATGATGAAAGCGATCGACGATGCACAGCCCAACCTGACGGAGCTTATTCTGCAGGAACATACTGCCGACGAAGAGCGGAAGCTTGCACTTCAAGATTTGCACAAACTGCGGCACGCCCAAAAATATTACGAATGGCTGCAGCAGTTTGTCGACAGTTTGCGGAACGGAGAATTTTTCACTAATAAAGCGGAGTGAACTATCAAAAAAAAGCCGTCAGCAGCGTGGAGAAGATAAGGCCAGATATGATACATACAGCCATCGATCGCCACATGCTGCCTCCCATAAGGGCCATAGGCAGCATTCCCCCGATCGCCGCAGCGGACGTAAGCAGAATCGGCCGCAGCGCGTTATTTTTTGTATTTCAGCGCTTTGGCAATCAAGCCATGTCATCCCCCTTCAACAGCCCGGCTATACAACGTATGGATTACTCGACGGCTTTGACTTTATCGTTATGCTTTAACTGATGCTGTCCGGTAATCACCAGCGCCTCGTCCACTTGTAGTCCGTTCAAATTTCGACAAGGACGCCTTTGGCCGGGGCCTTCACGTCGTAATGGGCAATGCTGCGCTCAATATCTTGCAAGTTAATTTCGTTGTTATGAATCTGCAATTGAAGCGCAGCGAAGGAGTTCGTGTTTTCCAACGCTTCGAGTTTTTTCTGCAAGCCTGTAAAGCTCCGAATTCCTGTCGGCGAGACGTGCGCGGAAATCTAAAAAAGCCGAACCGCATCGCCCAACCCGCGAGGTTGTCGTTCTGCTGCTCAGCTTTCACGAATGAAAACGCTATAGTTTTGCCTTAGTTTTCTTTCGAAATTCCATGCAAGATACTTTTGCTTACGCCCAAATATCTGGCCAAGTCGCTCATCGTGAACTTGATCCCTTTTTCATGAAACAGCGCGATAGTAGCTTTGGCAATCCGTTCTTTCATCCCATGCTCACCTCATGCCAAAATAGTCAGAGTCCGTATCGCTTGGACACTTTTACGGTACTCCGGGTATAAAGCCTAGTTTAGCGCGTTAGCTCCGGGAGGTCAAATTAGGGTTGGCAGAAGGAAACATAAAACCGGGACCCCTCGTATATGAGGAATCCCGGTCAATAGAGCGCCACTGCTATCGTACCCTTTTAGCGTTAGAATCTTGAGGCAACCTCACGCGCTTGTTGAATTGCCTTTTCTTTTATCGCAGGTTCTTGCTCGGGTTTCGCAGCCATACCTTCAACAAATATCCCCTCAAAGCTGGGAACTCCAACAAAATCCATAATGACCTTCAGGTGCCGGTGAGCCATTTCTAATTCTGCATCATCCGAGCCTGACGATAAGAAGCTTCCGCTTGCTTGAATATGCACAGCTTTTTTATCACTCAGCAGGCCAACCCGGCCGATATCCGGCAAATATTTGAAGGTCTTACCTGCTATGCAAATGGAGTCGATGTAAGACTTCACAACGGGTGGATACGAATAGTTCCAAATTGGAGTAGCAAATACGTATTTGTCTGCCGCAACAAATTGGTCAACCAACTGACCGATACGGCCTACTTTCATTTTCTCCGAATCGGTCAAATTTTCAAATGCAATTCCTTCCTTCAGCTTTCCCCAACCGCTAAAAACATCTTTATCAAGTTGCGGTATATCCGTTTCATACAGATCCAGATGGATCACTTCATCATTCGGATTTGCAGATCGATACGCATGTATGAACTCTTTACCTACTAACATACTGTAAGATTTTTCATCGTCATGTGGATTTGCTGTAATATATAATACGGTTGCCATAATAGAAATACCCACTTTCACTTAGTTTTAAGATTCGTTGTAATTATTTGTCCGCAGAAAATGCAGCGATCTGTCTTGTAGAAACGTTAAATCGATTCCAGAGGTTCGCTGTAGAGAACCCAGCGATAAGGGTAGCCAGTGCAGCCACATCGTAGTGACGGGCCGCCTCATTAAAGATCTCGTCCGGCACGGGATCTTCCCGGTCATTGATTCGGGTAACCGATTCACTAAGCGCAAGGGCAGCACGCTCGGCGTCATTGAAGCATTTCGCATCACGCCATGCCGACACCGCCAGTATACGCTCTATAGATTCGCCTGCCGCCAAGGCATTGCGCGAATGAAGTTCGACGCATGCGCTGTCCCCATTAATTTGGCTTATCCGAAAATACGCAAGGAAGAGCATACGCTTCGGAATACCTGTTTTCTCTGCGGATGCAAACAGGGCTTTGGCCAGGTCTTGTAAAGCTTGGGACGCATCGGGTACGATCATAGCAGGACTTTCCATTCTCGATTTCATGTGTAGCACTCCTTTAATTTTGATTAGAACCGTTTATTGGCTCTTTACTATATTGACGGATCGACCCTCGGGAAGTGTGACAACATGTTTCGAGAAAAAAAATAATCGGCGTTTTGTCGCATTGTTCCGGTTTCATTCGTCAATAATTATAGGGACTTTTATTTTGTGCGGGGAGGTTGAATTTTATGAACGAACAAGTTGAGTTGGCAAATACGTTCGGAGCACACCGTAATCACCTTCAAGCCGTGGCTTATCGATTGCTGGGATCATTGAGTGAAGCGGAGGACGCAGTACAGGAGGCTTGGTTGCGTCTTAGTCGCGCGGATGGAAGAGCCATCGAGAACATGGGAGGATGGTTGACCACCGTTGTTTCGCGTATATGTCTGGATATGTTACGATCGCGAAAATCCAGGCGTGAAGAATCGATAGAAACTCACTTGCCCCATACTGTTACGAGCCAAGAGAATATCATCGACCCCGAGCAAGAAGCCATATTGGCTGATTCCGTTGGTATTGCCCTGCTAGTCGTGCTCGGTAATTTGAATCCTGCGGAACGCATTACGTTCGTGCTACACGATGTCTTCTCCATGCCTTTCACTGAGATTGCTCCTATTGTAGGAAAGTCGGAGAGCGCAACAAGACAACTTGCGAGCCGGGCACGCCGCCGAATTCGCGGGGCGAAAGCCATGCCGGAAGCCGACTTTGATCACCAATGCGACGTGGCACAAGCTTTTCTCGCGGCGGCTCACTCCGGCGATTTCGATAGTCTTGTAGCTGCGCTTGATCCGGACGTTATACTTCGCGACGATCGTCAAATCGGATCTGCAAGAGTATCGCGAGGAGCGGTCGCACTAGCGAAACAAGTTTCGGGACGTGCACATAAAGCAGCACAACTAGCCCTCGTGAACGGACAAGTAGGAATCATCGTGGCTCCACAAGGCAAATTGCTCTATGTACTCAAATTTACAATGAATCATGGAAAAATTACCGAAGTCGACCTGATCTCCGATCCTGAACGTATGAGCCAGCTTGATCTGGCAGTGTTGGGCGATTGAGCATAGTTGTGCCCTGCCCGTTCGTTGAGTGGCGGGCCAAACGTAAATGTGCTAAAATGGCGCGAGAAAAGGGGGTTGAAGTCATTAAGAGTGGCGCAGATCGCTAGGAAGGGACTAATAAAACAATTATGGAATACGCTATTGAATATTTGAAAAAAGAACGTGAAACCCTACTTGCTTTGATAAAGGCAGGAGAACGAGATAAAGTCGATAAAAAAGTTGAGATTGAACATGCTATTTCATGGCTTCAAAAGTTACAGGAGCTGCAGTTCCCAGATGCACAAAGGTGCGAATTTATCCGACTTCCTGATACGGAGAGAGGATTTTTTTCATATCGAATTATGAATGACTGTGAGTCCGAGGATAGAGATGACTGGATCGAGTTGAAAGATGATAATGGACAGCCCATAAGCCTGCTTTTCGGTGATTTTTTAATCGAAATTTCATCGAAAGGACAGAAACGTTCTTAGGGAGACTAAAGTAGCCACTCCCTCATTTTTTTGCGCTACAAAGTATCTTTTCCGGACGGCGTGAAATCTATTCCTTGTGGAACGATGGGCTGCCACGTCGCCCAGTTATAAAGATGTCAGCCGAGTACAGAGCGGCAAAGAAAGAGAGCCGCTCTAGCGCCCCGCCGCCCTGACATGGAGCCTCTGCCCACCCCTCCACTGTATCGAAGCCCGCATTAGCAAAGATTAGCCCGATTTTTGGGAAGAAGAGTCTTTAATGCGGTATTCTTTTGGATCATCCATAATATCCATCCACCTCAGTCTTGGGCAGCGAATCATCCGGCCATATACATTCGTCAGCGTACCGATGCCAGTCTGATCTTCGGGAATCCGGCGGAAACAAGCGCTATCCCCGCGACCTTAGCTATTGTACCAAGATCATATCGGGAAAGGGGTATTCCTGACAGGTTTCGCAACATTCAATCCCACAGCAGAAGCTGCGTGTTTCAATTCCTCATAGGTATGTTCAAAGCGAAGGTCCATGGGCATGACGGTAACCTCTATGCCTAGTATCAATTCCTCATATGGACGTTCAAACGCAACAACGCAGAAGGAAAACTGCTCATCAAACCGGGTTTCAATTCCTCATAGGTACGTTCAAAACGTAACACTACGCTTTCCGCTTTTCCCCTTAATACCAAAGTTTCAATTCCTCATAGGTACGTTCAAAACGTTCATGCTTGTCCAAACAGGCATTGTTTTGCTGTTCGGTTTCAATTCCTCATAGGTACGTTCAAAACTCCGGATCACAGGAGCCGCTTCCACAGTCCCATCGGAAGTTTCAATTCCTCATAGGTACGTTCAAAACGCATACGATACCATCGGAATATCGTCCTTCTTCTGCTGTTTCAATTCCTCATAGTTACGTTCAAAACGTGCATAGGGAAGATGACGAGCAGCAGGTACGTAAGGCGTTTCAATTCCTCATAGGTACGTTCAAAACACAGAAGGGCGATGGAGCGAATCATCTCACCCCTAGCATGTTTCAATTCCTCATAGGTACGTTCAAAACTCGACGATATTTTTAATGCCCTCATGTGCGCGTGCCGAGTTTCAATTCCTCATAGGTACGTTCAAAACAAATGTAATGTACTTCGTCTTCCCCTGAAACAGAGACTGTTTCAATTCCTCATAGGTACGTTCAAAACCCGTAAAATTCCCGCCACTAAGCCATTTCTACATATTCCCAAATTACGTATCGAACAAAACAAACACCGTAATCCCTTTTGCCGCCCAGCTATCCTTGTCGTCGATCCCCCGGCTTTTTTGCAGCATTGAGGGTCGACGACAAAACAGCACAGTTAAATTATAAGCCTTTGTCAGCCTTTTTCCAACCCCACGGTTCCCCGTGTTTTAACATCAGATAAATATTTTCGGCCTTCTACCTTAAATTCCGAATACTTCGAAGCTTTTTTTGATACTTGTCAGCTAGAAGAATCGGAGTCCTGCTGTGCACCCTGATCTCCCTTCAGCCCTTGGTTTAGATGATCGATCATCTTCTGGGAAAACTTCAGCACCGCCTGCAACTCTGTTTCCGAAAACGAGTCCAAAATGCTTAAAAATCGGCGATTGATCTTTGCGTGCATCGCTTCGTGCGCTTCGAAAACGTGTCTGCCTTTGGACGTAAGACTAAAGTACACTTCTTTTTTGTTGTCGTTCAGTCGGCTTCGCTTGATGTATTCTTCCGCATGCAGCTTGGTGCTGATTTTCGTAATACCCGCTTTCGACAAATTCATCTTTTCGGCAATGGACGTATTGTTAATCGGCTCGTGGTTGCCGATGCACTCGATGACGTGAATGCTGGTCAAATTGTTCGGAAACGCGGCAAGTCCCAGCAACCGCGCCTGATCGGCGAACTCATCCAACTCGGTTTCGACCGTCTGCTCGATCAAATGAGAGAAATGGAGAAACTGGCCGTAAATCAATCGCTTAAGTCCCTCGGAAGAATCCATTGCGCATCCCTTTCCTTCGAAGTATTATGCTCCGCCGTTTCCTGATGATCAGCGTTTCCTCATTGTTCTCCCCCTCGCAAAATGATTCTTGCGCTCCGGCATCGGTCCATCAAAACCATCCTAAAATTATTAACTTGTAAACAAAAATAACACAGTCAATAGTGACAATCAATAGCGGTACGTCAGTCCATTCATCGTGTCCAATGCGGGGACGTCCGCACTCGCATCCCGTCCCATGTAGCTACTTTTTACTACAAGCGCCCCCTACTCCCCGTCTCCAACGAGGTTGGTTATTACACGAAATGAAAAAATTGACAGAACGCACCTTATCCATTTATTATTTACTTGTAAACAATATTAAGCGACGAAATTAGTCTCAATGTTGCAGATTTCCATTTTATCGGAGTCGATTGTATGGATAAGCATTGTTTGGAAACCTAATTATCAAGGAGTGCTGGTAATGGAATTATTCAATCCAAAAACCGTGATCGACACGGTAGAAGCACTTGAGGCGGTCGTGGGCGAAATTCCGCTTCTGATGACGTTAAAGGAAATCGACCATCTTGACGAAGGCGCGATACGTTGGATTGCCGCATCGCCACTTTTATTCGCCGGGTTCGGCGATGGCGAAAAGATCGGAGTCACCTTAGGCGGTGGCGAATCCGGCTTTGTAACTGCCGACACGCACGAGCTTCGTGTGCCGACTACGATGCTCGACGAGCCTGCACTAGCTCAACCCGGCACGGGTTTTGGTTCGCTGTTCCTGATTCCTGGCACCGGGGAAACGTTGCGCGTCAATGGTCGGGTCGTAGATGTAATCGACGGTGAGATTCGCATTCGCGTTGAGGAGTGCTTTGGTCATTGCGCAAAGGCGCTGATCCGCTCCGATTTCTGGACGGCCACACCCGACGAAAGCTCGCCGCAGGACGCCGTTAGCTTCGTTAGCGCCAGCCTCTTTATGGCACTGACGACAACCGACGCAAACGGCCGCACCGACCTGAGCCCGAAGGGCGATCCAGCCGACAAAATGGCGCGTGTTGAGAAAGGCTGCGTTTGGTTCGCCGATCGGCCGGGGAATCACCGCACTGACAGCCTCCATAACATCATCGCGCAGCCGCATGTCTCGGCATTGTTTTTAATCCCAGGATCGACGTATGTTGCCCGCGTCTCGGGAACCGCTAGGATTACGACTGACGAGACAATACGTGCACGCTTCGTCGTTCAGGGCAAGACACCGGCGCTTGCCGTAGCCATCGAAAGCAACAATCTCGAGTTGAGCCGGAGTCCCGCTCTCTTGCGTGCCAAGCTCTGGCCAGTGCCAGAGCCTACTCACGGTATCCAGCCCACAAAGCTATTCGTCGAGCATATGAGGATGAACAAGAACAAGAGCTTAGAAGCGAAACTCGCGAGCGCAGCCCTGTCGAAGCCCGGGTTTCAGGATATGCTGGAGGAGGATCTGAAGAAGGAATACAAGGACAACCTCTACTAATCCGTCGGATAGCGGTTTGGGCCTTTCATTTGGGGATATTTTCTCTTGAGCTTCGATGATGTTATAATGCATACGAAAACGATGCGGAAAGGCCGTGATTGGCTTGTGTTTAATCTTGTTCGCTTACCGGCTGCATCCCGTTTATCAACTCGTCATGGCCGCGAACCGCGATGAATTTTACGCACGTCCGACGGCGCCGATTCATTATTGGACGGATCACCCTCATGTGCTGGCTGGACGGGATTTGCTCCGGAACGGGACGTGGATGGGCGTGACGAACAGCGGCCGATTCGCCGCTTTGACGAATTATCGCGATCCTACGGAGCAAACCGAGGGTAAGCACTCCCGTGGACAGTTGGTCTCTACCTATTTAGTCGGGAACGAATCGCCCCAGGCTTATGCGGAACACGCCGCCCGCGAACGGACAGAATACCCGGGCTATAACTTGTTGGTTGGCGATCCCAACGAGCTGTATTATTATTCGAACATAGGTCACGAGATTCAAAAGCTCCAGCCCGGTGTTTACGGCGTAAGCAACCATCTGCTGGACACCCATTGGCCGAAGGTAACGAAAGGGAAGAAAGAGTTGGAAGCGCAACTCAAGGATTTTCGGGAGGACCGGGTCGATGCGTTGTTTGAACTGCTTGAGGACGCGGAGCCGGCACCTGACGATGCGCTGCCTGCCACCGGCGTGTCACTGCAGTGGGAACGTCTCCTCTCTCCGATCTACATTCGGAGCGATCATTACGGAACGAGAAGTTCTACGATTTTATTGATGACTGACAACAAGCTTCACTATGTCGAACGAACACGTTCCGGCGAACGCATACAAGACCGCAGACATTCGATTACGTTCTAATCGCCACAAAGCCTCTCGAGACGATCTCGAGAGGCTTTCTTTGCTTGCACTGTTCCGCTTGCATTCCGTGCCACGGTGTACTATTGAGCGGAATGACCTCACTTGAGCCCAGGTTCATTCCTTTAAAGTGACGGGTCGCGTCGTCTCTTTCTCTCAATCGTTCAAGGAAAAGCTGGCCGAATAAAACAGCGGAGTTTCAATTCCTCATAGGTACGTTCAAAACGTGACAATCCCGATATAGGCGTCCATGGACCTCATCCGAGTTTCAATTCCTCATAGGTACGTTCAAAACGCTAAATGAAAAACAGGCCAAGTTGAACCAACTTTAGTTTCAATTCCTCATAGGTACGTTCAAAACTTACTGATGCAGGGTTCTTTTGAAGTCTTAATTTGAAGTTTCAATTCCTCATAGGTACGTTCAAAACAAACTTCATGTTCCGAGCCATGGTTTTTGCAGTTCGAGGTTTCAATTCCTAATAGGTACGTTCAAAACCAGACGTCTACGCTGTTCGACAAATTCAAAATGGACTTGTTTCAATTCCTCATAGGTACGTTCAAAACTCGAAATCCTCATACACCCATCCAATGAGTACGTGAGTTTCAATTCCTCATAGGTACGTTCAAAACCCGTACAGCCGAGAGGAATATTACGCCTCTTATGATAGTTTCAATTCCTCATAGGTACGTTCAAAACTGAAACCGATCGGAGCCGACGGATCACATTGATTATGGTTTCAATTCCTCATAGGTACGTTCAAAACAATGAAATACCCGCGACCGCCCCTTGATGCTTGACTTGTTTCAATTCCTCATAGGTACGTTCAAAACCAAAAAAACAAGTTTGCGGCATGGCGGGATGTAACACCGTTTCAATTCCTCATAGGTACGTTCAAAACCATTTGGGGAAAAACGTAATGCGATTAACGCAGCTTAGTTTCAATTCCTCATAGGTACGTTCAAAACTTTAGGGCCAAACGGGGGCTATATCACTATAGCAACATAGTTTCAATTCCTCATAGGTACGTTCAAAACGGCATCGCAGGTGCTGCAATCTTCACACCACGTATCATGTTTCAATTCCTCATAGGTACGTTCAAAACGCCGGACCTCGATATTTCCTGAACTTCACCGATGCCAGTTTCAATTCCTCATAGGTACGTTCAAAACCTGTGAAGGAATCTCTTCCCCATCGTTCTGCAAATGAGGTTTCAATTCCTCATAGGTACGTTCAAAACGCTTTCGACAAATTCTTTGATCATGTAGTTGATTACAGTTTCAATTCCTCATAGGTACGTTCAAAACCCGTAAAATTCCCGCCGCTAAGCCATTTCTACATATTCCAAAATTACGTATCAAACAAAACAAACGCCGTGATCCCTTTTGCCGCCTAGCTATCCTTGTCGTCGATCCCCCGGCTTTTTTGCAGCATTGGGGGTCGACGACAAAACAGCACAGTTAAATTATAAACCTTTGTCCGCTTTTTTCCAACCCCACGGTTCCCCGGGTTTTAACCTCAGATAAATATTTTCGACCTTCTACCTTACCTTAACCTCTTCGCCACGACCGAGCGGGCTCTCCGACCGCTACGCTCTCGTATGCACAAAGAGCACCCGATGTTTGTCGGGCGCTCTTCTACATGCTATAGCATCGCCAGGATGCTTGGATCTTTAATTTTGCTGTCTTCTGCCAGCAGCAGCAGCTTGGACATAATTTCCGCTGTGCGCGGATCGCTGTCGGCGAACGGCAGGAACAGGCGGCCGCGGCTTTGCGAATGAACAGGCAGAATGGTAAGCGCTCCTGTCCCTTTTTTATGCACGATGCCTGAACCCATATGGACGCTGTATTCGCCAAGCTTGCCTGCAACATGCGCATGAGAGCCTTCCAGCCGCACATTGTCGACCTTCAGCAGCATGAGCAGCTCTTGGGCAATCGCGATGCGCATTTCCACAGTCGAATGGCTGGCCTCCGGATCGACGCCGCCGGCGTGTGCTACGCTGACGACGAGGTCGATGTCGCGCATCACTTCCGAGAAAATAACCGGCGGCACTTCCGCCAGCTTGATCGGTTCCATTGTCTCGCGATTGAAGAACTGCACCGTCTCCAAGGTTGGCGGCTCAATATCGGCCGGCGTAAACCAGTCGGCCATCGCATACATGCGGGCAATCAGGTTTTCCTTGTAGTACACCTTTTGCAGCCCTTCCTCGTAATCGACGGTCCACGTGCGCCCGCGCAATAAGGCTACCGTCCGCTGAGGCTGTACCTGATGGCCAGCGTAACGGCGGGATACCGTAACCGCAGCAGTCTCATCGGCATTCAGACGGTAATATTCGCGAAATACCTGCTTGAACGGCTGCTTGATCTCCCGCACAAACAAGTCCCGTTGAAATTCGCTCCAGCGCCCGGACGCATAGAGATGAACCGGATGGGCAAGCAGCAGCCCGGTATCCGATTGCAGTGTCAGCAGGCCGCCGTCCGGCTGGCGCAGCATGAATGCGTTCGCCCCTTGGTCCGGCTCCTGCAAATAACCAATACCGCCTTTCCCCGTCTCCGCCCCTGCCGCATCGATCCAAACGAGATGGCGCACAAGCGGCGCAATGACCGGATTGCGAATGATCGCCCCAAGCTCTTGCGCGGTGAAGCGCGTTCCATTTTCCATCGCCTGCTCGAAGCTGAACTTCGCACGGGTATACTGATCCTTGAGCTCCTTTTGCGCCCCTTTCATGGCCAAGACCAGCTCATTCTTGCGCAAGGCAGTCGGTATGCTCTTCTGGGCTTTACCGCCCTTCTCCACCTTCAGCTCCACTTGACCTTCATCATCAATTGCCAGCCAAAGCTTCGTGCCATTCATATCTTGCGGGGAAAAATAAGCCGCGATTTCTCCGATTTTTTCAGCTTCAAGATCCCAGCTCATCCGATTGACATCGCCGTAGCCTGCATTGCGTGCCAAATTTTCGAGGGCTATGGCGCTAGCCTTTCCTTCGCTTTCGCGACGCTGAGCGCCGAATTGCTTGCTTTCTTTCAGGAACTGCTGGATCAACTCATACCGCCCCAGCACTTCCCGCTTGTCTCCGGCCGCAATGGGTAGCAAAGCATAGCTGAGCAGTTTGTCCTTATTTCGGGCAGAGCGGATGCCCTCCACCAGCTCCTGCTTATCCAGTTTCCCTAAAGTGGCATCGGCGAACAACTGCGCACGGCGGTGCGAATTGCCGCCATCGGTAATATATTTGGCGCAGCTATACAGCAGGTCAAAGCGCTCTACGCCGAGCGTTTCATAAGCGCTCCTGAACCAATCTCCGTCGAAGGCGCCGTCATTGAAGCTTTGCGGACTGATCGGCGAGAAGATCGCCACTTCCGTCTCCTTCTGCGCGGAGAAGGTTTCGTTAATATGAGCGTGGAAATACCATGCCGCACTCTTTAGTCCCGACCAGCCCAGGTGCTGCTGCACGATATCAACCCATTGCGGCGCATACATGGCCGCTTCCAGCAAGCGCTGCTCGGTCAGATCCGTCTTTTCCAGCAATGCGGCGAGTTGTGCCGCGTCTTCGCCTTTGGCGGGATAACAGCATTTCAGCAGCGAGCTGAGTACGGCCTTCTTCGTCAGGTCGCTACTGTAGACGTAACCGCGCCGGAACGTTTCCTTCCCCAGTCCCGTCAAAATAGCGACAAAGAAGCGCATGCCTTCGAATCGGTGAATCGCTAACGATAGCTCCGATACTTCTGTCGGCAAATCGCCGCGGCGCGATTCGATTTCGACAATACGGCACACCGCCTGCTCCAATAGCGGCCTCACGCCCGGATAGCTTTCCAGCAGTGGCTTGTTCCAATTCGGATGCGTTAATTTGCGGATGAAATCTTTGGCTAGGTTCCCTACCATCATTTCACGCAAAAGGACGCTGTCGCTGATCAGGCCCAGATGATGCGCACGCATATAAGAATCAACGGATAAAGTAACGTCGTCGGCGCCCTTTAACAGCTTGTAGCTGGCATAAGCGGTGAAGAAATATTCCGCAAATTGCTCGTCGCTTTGCGCACACGGCTCTGCGCATGTCAGCCACTGCTCCAGCAGGTCCGATCCCAGAGCTGGAAAACGGTCTCTATCCCGATGCCAATACATGTTGGTTCCTTCATCCAGCTCCGCTTGCGGCATGACACACTGCTCAACCGTCAGCCGTGCCCGCAATGAACGGTAGATAGACATACAAGCCGTAAAGCTTTCAGTCGAGTCGGCTTCATGAAACAGCAGGCGAATCAATTGATTGGTTTTTCTCTCATGCTTGAGCGTTTCCAGCGCCTTGTCCAACTGCTGCGCTTTTTGCTTATCCTGCACATCCGCATAGAGCTCTGTGAACCATTGCTTTTCCGCGGCATCGCCGATCGTGTGGTCCTCCCCTCCGAACATGAAGACCAGCATGCGCATCGGCGTCAGCTGCAAATCCCGCGCAGCCTGCCGCCATACCTCCGGCAGCGGGTAGCTATCCAGCGAATCTTCGGCGGTCTCTTCGCCATCGGCTTTTTTTACCTTGGCCAGCCTGTACGTCTGATTGCCGAGCAGCACCTTTTCGGAATAATTGCTGTAATGTTGCCCTTCATACTCATAATTGTAATGCTCCTCCATGAGCGCTTCAAAATGCAGATATATCGCCGCAACATCCTCCGGCCGCCACGCCGCATACTGCTTCACATATTCCGCTTCCCGCTCGGCTTGCTGCCGATCCGATGCGTCGGCCAGCTCCGGATGATCGAATTTGGGCGGTATCGCCACGTTCTCATTCACATCATATAAGCCGAAGCCATTCCCGGCGCCATCGCTCGCATCTGCAGCATGTAGCAGCTTATCGATCAGCACTTGCTCCTGTGCTGTAGCCCGCCCCTTCTCATGCAGCGCTTGAACATGGGCCCGCACTTGCGGATAAAGCGCTTGCCGCTGCTTATCCTGCTGCAAAGATTCGACAATCGCAAGCCCGGCCAGCCGCTGCTGTTCATTTGAGGCAGACAAGAGCTTATCCGCCGCGCGCAGCAGCTCCTCATCGGTCTGCTGCATGAGCAGCGAAATGCAGGCTTGACGCAGGGTGCCTGTCTTCAGCTTCATTAACTCAACAATTTTGTCCAGTTCGGCAGCGGCAAGCTCCGATTGTCCGAGCAGCTTAATTGCCGCCTTGCGGTTGTTTGTGCTTTTATCATTCAACGCTTGCAGCAAATACTCGCGCTGTTTACCAGAGGCGGCGGCTCCGATAAAATTAACCAGCAAACTGTACCGCAGGCTTGAGTTCATCCGGTCGCTGCAATCTATTAACTGCTCAATCATTGCGGCATCACGGTCATAGGCCGCCAAAGTCATCATACGCCGCAATAGCTCATCGGCATCTAGCGTTGCCACCGCCCAAGGGAATACGCTCTCCTTAAAGGTTTTCGTCCCTTTGAGCTGCCTCAGCGACTGCAATAAAGCATTGAACTGTTCGCGCCGCTCTACAAGGTCCTCGCTGATCGGAGAATTGCTCAAATCGACAGCCCCGTCCCCATAATGGTAGGAGACGCGATAGTCGGCATAGATGCTGTTCATCAGCCAAGCCATCTGCTCCGGGTCATCGACTGCTGCGGGCAGATGTCCGCTTGCAATCCGATGCTGCATATCCTGCTGGTTCAGCTGGGCCAGGAAGTATAGCGAAGACAGCTTCTTATATCTGGCACCGTCCTTGAGCACACGTTGGATGCGCATGGTGGCTTCGCCAATATCATAAGTCGCCGTCGCCCACAGCGAGAAATAGTAGACCAGCGTATCTTCGCTATGTTCCGCTTCTTCCCGGTAGCTCTCTTCCGTCAGAGCGCGCAGGGCAAGCTCCAGACATTTGCGGATGACCGCCGGCTTCTGATCGGTAAAGGCAAGCCCTGTCCACGTATCGAGCGCCCGGATCACCGCGCTGAAGCGCTCCAAATTATGCTCCAGCACGATGCGAATCAAGTAGACGGCGGCCTCAACAGTTCCTTCGTCCAGACTTTCCATAATGTGCTGGCGCAGGCCCTCCTGCAGCCTGGCCGCAATCAGGAGACGCCCCAGCATTTCGTAGGCTTCTACGTTATGGCTCTGCACAATGCCGCGAATCATCGGCCTGGTCAGCAGCGCCGTCTGATTTTCGCCAAACATGATGTCTCTAAGCGCCTCAAAGACGGTTTCGTTGCCCATGTCGAGCTCGCGGGCGATGCGGTCGCCCATAATAGAGTCTTCCGACAGAATAATGTCATGCCTCGTCAAATAATCCTGCAAGGTGCACTCATAAGCAAGAGCATTATAGTAATATTTAACTGTCAACAGTATGGCTTCCATATAATAAGCCAGATTGCGGGAACGATAGCCTTTGCGATAATAGTAGGTTGAATAGGCACGCAAAATGCGGCGCCGCAGCAAATCCAGCAGCTCTGCCCCGTTCTCCTCTCCAAACAGCAGCGTCGGCGCCGATGACAGCGGTCCCGCCCACAACTGCTCAGCATCGGTCATTTCACTCATCGGACAAGGATAGGCGCGGTTCAGTTCGGCAATAAACAGCTGCTTGCGCTCTGCCTCGTTCTGGTATGTGGCCGTCAAATAGTCCAGCAGGCTGGAGGCTAACGGATAATGCTCATGATCCTTCTTCGTCTGCAATTGCTCAGACAAGGCATCCAGCAGCTCATGATTATACTCAAGATGAATACGTTCTGTCATGTTAAACTCCTCTCCTAGTTAGCGCATCATTCCCGACAACATGGTCAGTCGTATAAAGGTAAAAACCGATCCGGGCGCAATCGTCAGCGGCGCATGCAGCTCCTCCACGACTGTATCATTGATCAGCACTTTGTAAATGCCGTCCTCAAATGCCTGCAAAGCCGTCTCGACCGCAGCCGCAGCATTTGCCTTCCGGTCGTCATAAGCCGCCTGGAAGCCTACCTTGCCGGCTTCGGCCTGCTCCTCCACTTGCCCGGGACTTAAGTAAGGAAAAATAGATTGCTCGATGCTGCGCTCGTTAAAACGCTGCACTTGATCCGTTACAATCGCCCGAATCGCATCCTTCAGACACTGTACATCGTCAGGCAGCGACGCCTCAATCAGCTCCAGCACCGGACGCCTTTTGCCGGCCGCTTTGACTCTGAAATAGATTTGCACCCCTTCGCCTCCTGTCAGCAAAACGTTGTCACCCTTCGGGTGCGGCAAATTATGGTATTAACAGTGTTATTATATCATGTAGTTTCTTTTTGTTCCCCTTTTTTTATAGAAATACGAACATCCAACGAACTATTCTACCCGACCTAATACGTATGTCCCGGTTTCGCTTCCGCATATGCCAGGACTCAGGACCCGTAGCGGTAAAAAAAGCCGCCAATTGGCGGCAATACGTACTGGTTGCATCTTAGGATCTCCGCATGGTCTATTCGCCGAAATCCTCTTCCAAATGCGTTGGAACCATGTGCACCTCTTTTGCGCATGATGGATTTCGCGGGACCTCCATGATGCCAATTTGAATGATTTTTCAAGTGAATTTCCAGGTGCGTTTTGTGAGGTAAGTTAAGTCCTCACGCAGATTTTCTGTTAGCGGGTTTTTGTGTTCGTCTGTTAGTAGTGAGGTGGGAAGCTTTGTTTCCGAAGCGCGGAATGATTCGGAATTGAATGAACGGATAGGTGTGAACTACCCGCCACCTACGCTTTGCTTAGAGGTGGGGGCTTCTAAGGTAATCGTACCTAATGGTACGAAATTTACTTAGCTATCGAGCCTGTTCCATGCTCTATATATATATGATTATGCTAACAATCGCAATCCTTCACGCTTGATATTGATCGAAGCATTCCAGTCTCGATCTGCAACAAAACCACAGTCGCAGTGGAATGTACGCTCAGAAAGAGACAAAGACTCCTTCACTTGACCGCAACATGAACAAGTTTTGGATGAGGGAAACCACTTATTTATTTTGATAAGCCTTTTCCCTTGCTCCTCTAACTTGTATTGGAGAAATGTCGTGAACATACCCCATGCATTATCGGCAACGCTTTTGCCGAAATGAAGGGCTTGTGACATTACCTTCATGTTGAGGTCTTCGATAATCACGCAATCATACCGTTTCGCTAATCTGTGCGACTCCTTATGTAGAAAGTCTTTTCTTTGATTTGCTATTTTTTCATGCAGTTTTGCAATGTTCAATCGTTGCTTATGCCAACGGTTAGAACCTTTCTTTCTGCGTGATAGAATACGCTGTTCCTTCGCTAATTTTTCCAAGGCTTGTCGATAGAAATGAGGGGAATTGGCTGTCTTCCCCTCTTCACTTTCAACAAATAAGCCATTCATGGAAAAATCCAAGCCAACAACAGCTTGTACTTCTTTTGGTACAGGTTGATGTTCGTATTCGGTCAGAATAGAAATATAGTATTTTCCTGTTTTTGTTCGAGAAACCGTACAAGACTTGATGATGTGATGTGACGGAATTTCTCGATGTTGCTTCATTTTTACAAGTTTCAATTTCGGTAATCTGATATAGCCATCCAAGAGCATGATGTTTCCGTTGACCACATTCGTTGTATAGGACTGCTTTACTTTGCGACTTTTGAACTTCGGAAATTCAGCACGTCTGGAAAAGAAGTTTTGGTATGCCTTTTGCAGATGGAGCTGAGCGTTTGCTAACGCAAGGCTATCTACTTCCTTTAGCCAAGGATGCTCACTCTTGTATTTTGCAGGTGTAGGCAACTTTCGTTTCTTCAACACAGCTTGATCATCCTTAAATTGCTCGTAGGTTTCCTTTCGTTCAGCCAACATTTTGTTGTAAACAAAACGAACGCAACCGAAGGTTTTTGCAAGCAGTTGTTCTTGTTGAGGCGTTGGGTACAAACGGAACTTATAGGCCTTGTTCGCTATGTCCAGTCACCTCACTTCATCCCCTGATTTTCGGAGCTTGAACTTTTATAAGCATTGATGAATTTGGACAATTCGGTGTTCGGGTGTGCTTTGAACAAAATAGGCACATGGTCCAAATCATGATTCCATTCAACTAAGGATATATTATAGTTTTCACCTCATCGAACAAACATTTCTTTCACATAGTCAGATAGGGTATCATCCATCACTTTTCTACGATATTTCACAACCAAAACAAGATGATAATACAGAGAGAACACCGAATGATTATTGTTGTCCAATGTCACTGATGCAACAGCCTTTATTTTATCTAACACTGATTATATCTCATCATAGAAAATGTGGCAATAAAAAAGACTTTAGGCTTCGCCTACCGAAATTCATCTCCCACTTTCATCAAGCTTCGCAAGATTTAGAAGTGGGAGACTTCTTTCGGAGTGAAGTTAAATTCCTCATAGATACGTTCAAAACGGAAAATCTGGAATCCTTCTAGGCCTGATGAATATCGTTTCAATTCCTCATAGGTACGTTCAAAATGCAAAACAAAGCCACAAACATAGAGGCGTAAACAAAGTTTCAATTCCTCATAGGTACGTTCAAAACCTTGACGAGCATAAAGAAGCTCTTCTTCGTTTATGCGGGTTTCAATTCCTCATAGGTACGTTCAAAACACGCAAGGTTTGCAAAGGGAGCTGATAGGGATCAAGGTTTCAATTCCTCATAGGTACGTTCAAAACGCGGATCAAACAAACAAAGTACGAATGGATGAGCGAGTTTCAATTCCTCATAGGTACGTTCAAAACCATATTCCACCACATGGGAAGGCATGGGACTGGTAGGTTTCAATTCCTCATAGGTACGTTCAAAACTATGGGACAATTCGACGTATTCAGCCGAAAGTCCTTGTTTCAATTCCTCATAGGTACGTTCAAAACAATGTAGTGTACTTTCCAGAAATCATTATCTCTAATTCGTTTCAATTCCTCATAGGTACGTTCAAAACTTCCATGGAGTCACCACCTTATGAGATTCCAAGTACAGGTTTCAATTCCTCATAGGTACGTTCAAAACGCAACTAAGGCGCGAGTTCTTTAAGCAGCCTGTATGCCCGTTTCAATTCCTCATAGGTACGTTCAAAACTTAGGGGTCCAAATCCACTAGATTCGAAAATTTTAGTTTCAATTCCTCATAGGTACGTTCAAAACTACTGGCGCTTCCGCCTGTCCGCGAGACGAAATATGTTTCAATTCCTCATAGGTACGTTCAAAACCAGAAAGAAGAAGCAGAAACAAGAAAACTCATCAAAGGTTTCAATTCCTCATAGGTACGTTCAAAACCCGTAAACTTCCCGCCACTAAGCCATTTCTACATATTCCAAAATTACGTATCGAACAAAACAAACACCGTAACCCTTTTGCCGCCCAGCTATCCTTGTCGTCGATCCCCCGGCTTTTTTGCAGCATTGGTGGTCGACGACAAAACAGCACAGTTAAATTATAAACCTTTGTCCACCTTTTTCCAACCCCATGCTTTCCCGGGTTTTAACATCAGACAACTATTTTCGGCCTTCTTCAGACCATACATTTCCCCTAACATTATACGGATCAACGTCACGAGCGAAGAAATTACCCAAGCTTGCGGGGTCGCAAAATGAACGTTCTATAGCAAGGCCGGGACACTTGCCGTCGCTGTTCTGTTGGTTGTGGCATCGGTGCTGCTGCTGATTGAAGCGGGACTTATAAAAACATTTTCCGGCTTTTTTGTCGTTACTTTGGGCTGCTGGGTATGTGCCATCGATCGGCTTCGAGACGCACATCCAGAGATTCATCCGGCTGACGCCGGTATCACGGTTGCGCAGAAGGCGCTCAGTCGGTTGGAATTTGCTCAACATGACCGAGAATAAACGCTGTTCTCTGGTCGATCGGTAGCTTGGGTACGACAATCAGTTCGTAATCCAGTTGCTTATAGGTTTCAAATAAGATGTGATACGTAGCCAGCGCCTCTTCAAAATCCTGTACTCTTTCACTGTCCGTTTGGTAAATTTCTTTCCAAGGCGGCAAAATAAACACTTGCTTGTTGTATCTGTACTTCTGAACTGTGGATTCAAGCCTCTCTGAAATGGGGGCATGGATTAAAGAAGAGTAGGCCAACGTATCGGGGATGCCTCTGTCAAAAAATAACGTGTGCCCCGGCTGATTTGATAATGCTGCATGGTAGCTTTCGATAGATTTATCCAGCATGAGGTCGCGATATTTGATTGCATTTTTCCAAGGCAAGGCATCCCCGTCGGAAGACATCTCCGCTTGAATGATTTCTCTGGCGACTTCCGAAACGTATGGATAGCCACTTCTCTGTAGTTCATTCAGCAAGGTAGTTTTACCTGCGCCGGGCCCGCCGGTGATAACAATAAAATCTTTCCTGAACAATACACGGTCCGTCATTTTTAGTCTCCTGTCAATGAAGTTAGTGGAGGAAGTATCCGTTTGAATCTGCCAGTTCCTTGATCATTTCTTCCTTTTTTCTCATGTTACTTACCTTGCAGATCTTCTAAAACCATCTCTAGGATATCTCTGCATTCATCCTCAAGATCGTCGTTCAAATACTTTTCTATATATGGAATGATCGGGCTCCCGAGCTCCACAAGTTGTTCATAGGCCTCATAGTCGGTTCGCAAGAAGCTTTCCATGCTACTACCGTTACCATCCCCTCCTTCGATCACAGACACCCAATGGTGCACCTGTTGGTCAAAGGCTTGTTGTCTTATAGCTTTGACAGTAGACTGAAACGCCAGATCCCCCTCCCTCACGTCTGGCATGGCCTTATGCAATTGTTCTTCGGTCACACATTTCCGAATTAGCTGGCTGAGGGTCAGGTAGTCTCCGCCAACGCCATCTGCAGCAGATACGTAGGCAACGAAGTCATCGGTCCGATCCAATTGTTTGAAGTCCTCTTTCATACGATGAATCACATCGATAGCGATCAAGAAGAGCTCCGAATCCACGATCGTCTTCTCAAATATGTAGTTGTTCTCAATTTCTAAACGCTTGGGTTCTTCCTGACTAATGCAGGAGAAAATATGAAGATAGCTTTCAAGGAGTTCCGGCATCTCTTCAAACATAAAGGGGTAATCACCTTCACTAAACTGAAGTGAACTTAATATCTGCTCCCGAGTTTGATTATAGCTCTCCTTACCTTTTTCAGAATATTCTTTTTGGTAACGCGCGTAATATTTATCTGCAGTTTGGTTTAATGAGTCCAAATTATTGATATATATCACGTATCTACCGCAATAACTATCCGTATAAATGGAGAAGGTGTACACATCCTTGTTTCTTCCTTCTTCTATATATTTAGACAGAGCAGATTTGCAGAAATCGTAAAGTGCGTTCTCCATGTCTTTTCGGCTAACGAAGATCCCGTCCTGAGGACCAAATGTCGTGATCTCTTGAATTTTCTTATCCGGTGTGCAGAGCAGATAAGTTCCCTTACCCTCCAATCCCCTTTTCCCACTGATTAACTTGCCGATATGAACGTCATAACTCATCTTGTAATGCATCTCCTTCAATTGATGGTTTGTGGTACAACAATAACAGTTAAAGTTTTCTTGCTTTAAAAACGAAGGACAGGGGAAACATTTTCGCATTGAAAGCAGAATGATATTTCTGTTCAACTTTACTCTCACTTTCAAGGGTTTGTTTATCAGTTTCTTCAATCATTTCCTCAATAAAAAATCCAGCTTTAGATAAAGCGTTAATATACGTTGAAATTTTCCTTTTGCTGAGTGAAACATCAAAGCCGTATTTTTCAAACGTAAAAAGATTTTCATCGTAATAAGAGCTTTTAACTACAAGATTATCTTCTTCAATTTCCATACATCTCATAACAGGGTGATCCCAGCTAAATATAAAAGTACCACCTTTTTTTAAATAGGATGCGATTAAATTAAATGTTTTTTGTAAATCGGTAGTCCAGCCGATTGCATATATGGAATAAACAATATCAAAATAACCCATCGGTAAACCTGGATTCACTTCCATGGGACTATTGAATAAATGTGCTTCATATCCACAATCTTTTAAATAACGGGTTGTATTTTCAATTTGCTGTGTTGACATATCAAGTCCCCAAAGTTCTGATGCATTATGGTCACCATGATATTTAAGAGAGTGCCCACTTCCACAACCAATTTCAAGAACTATTTTACCAGACACATCACCAAACAAATGTAAATCTTCTTCTGATGGTATCAAGCATCCGAGTTCTGGGAGTGCAGTTACACCGATCCATTTGTCAGCAGTATTATCCCAAAACTTTTTATTTTGTTCTAAAACCCCTTTATTATCAAGAGTGTTTTTTCTTGAATTTAATAATAAATTGCTCTTTACGACTGAATCCTCCATAATACTCCTCCTATATAGTTAATCTTTAGTTAATATATTACAAATACGTAACATATTCAATTGTAACAGGTCCAGTTTATGGTCATTATTTGAGCCTCCAACACGGCTAAAGCCGTGGGATTCTTAGCTAGTTAACGCACGCAGGCCATTTCTGTTTTGTGCAGACTGCTAAGT
>NZ_FMTT01000020.1 GCF_900100345.1 Paenibacillus tianmuensis
ACCGTTTGAACGCTTCGGTTTAAAATAGGCGCAATCGCTTCCGCCCGGGTACCTTGCAAATATAAATATAGCGCCTGATAACGCTCGTACATGCGGCGATCTTTTGCTTTTTTCATCGCTTGCTTAACTTCTTCTAATTTTTGTGCGTTTTCCATCTTCATTCCCTGCCTGTCTGTTCATGTTTCATTACTTATTCGACAAGTAGGTATGAATTTCCTTACCATAGATTTCTAAGGTCTTTAGTTCAACTTATATAGCAAAGAGTCCCACGGCTGTAGCCGTGTTGGAGGCTTAAAAGCAATGGATGCGATTAAGTAGATGGCAAAAAGGCCAAGCCTCTGGTGGTTATCCGTTGGCTTGGCCTTTTGTCGTTCATGCATTTTCATTGCGTCGGGCCATCTGCTGCCAGACCGATCCGACGGCCGCCTGGCCGCCCTCGATGCGCTCCAGCGCCATGCGCACCTGCATTCGCACTTCAAACTCCGGGTCGTCCTGAGCCGCTTGCAGGGCTTGGATCGCTCCTTCGTCGCCTACTTCATAAAGGAAGCGGGCTGCCCGCCAGCGCACCAGCTTGTTGGAATCCTGCAAAGCTCCGACCATCGCATCCTGTGCTGCGGGGTCCCCGATATCCGACAGCGTGTCCCCCGCGGTCCGGCGGACGGAGGAGGAAGAGTCGCGCAAAGCACGGTACAGGTAGGGAAGCACATGCGGTTCTTTCAAATCCCCCAAATAGACGGTGGCCAAGCGCCGGACCGTCGAACGTTCGTCCTCCAGACCTTTGAGCAGCAGCGGCAGTGTTTCCTCGGAGGGCTTGATCTGCTCCAGTGCCGCATATCGCTGCTTCCAATCGGGGTCCTGCAGCTTTCGCTCAGTTTCTTCATAGCTCAGCGTCGTACGGCCGGAAGCCGCCAGCTCCTTCACATCGCCTTGAGCCGGGCCCTGCTCGGCTTGGGCAATCAGCCGTTCGAGCTGATCGTCGCTGTAGGCGGCGTCCAGCTCCTGAACCACTTCGTCCAAGACGTCCTGAAGCTCGCCGTAGCGCGTATCCCAATCGTCCAAGGAACGCTCTTTGATCAGGTTCGGCGCGGCTGCCGCCCCGCGGACGGCGGCGTCGCTAAACCGTTGGGGCAGGGCGGCCCGCCGTTCTTCCGCGCCATTCGTTACCCGAACCTGCAGCGGAATGCCGCGAAAATGCTGCAGAAGCACCTTGACTTCGCCGAATGTCGCATCGGTTGTTTTCGCCGGGTTGTCCGGGGAAGCGGGCTTTTGTGCGGCTGCTTCTGTCTGGTTTTGCGCTGCGCTGGACGGCGCGACGCCAATGATGTCCCGAACTTCGGCGAGAATGTGCTGCCAATCGCCCTTGGCTATCCGGTCCAGGGCGATAAAATCCGCCGCGCGGTACAAGCTTTTGACGCCATCAATGGCGAGCAGCTGCCGAAGCTGAGGATCTGCCAGTTGGCCAGCTTGCTCGCGGTTGAACGTTTCGCGAACGTCTTTTGGCAAGGAAGTATCCAAATTGATTTTCATGGTATTCGGGCTAGGCGTTGGTTCGATTGAGAGAATAGGCATGGTCATACCTCCTGTCTGCCTGATTGTTCGGATTTTGGTTCGTGTGGATCTGGATTTATGGCTGTACCGCGAGATAACATTCTTGGATGACTCGAACGTGGTGAAGCTCGTGCCCCGCGATAATATAGGCCAAGGCTCGCACGGATGTATTACAATCCGCCGCCGTTCCTTGGCGCAGCCAGGCTTCCGGACGCAAGCCCACAAGCAGGGTCAGTGTCGCCTGCCGGACTGCTGCAAATTCTGCCAATAGAGAAGTAAGTGGCAAGTCATCGAATTTTGCACCAGAGACATAGAGATGCTCGTCCATGGAAGGGGACGGGGTCTGATCGCCACGCGCGATGCACAGCAAGCGGTAGCTTAAGACCCGCTCGGTATCCGTGACGTGGCCGAGTACTTCTTTCAGACTCCATTTGCCTTCGGCATAACGAAAGAGGGCTTGTTCCTCGGTCAGCGGGTGGAGCAGCTCGGTCGTTGCTTTCAGTTGGATGCGGAGCAGTTCCTGAATATCCCCATCAGGAACCTGTGCAATATACTCTTGATAGTGCGCTCCATATTCTGTAGCTTCTGGTCTGCTCATCGTTCGGCTTCTCTCCTCCGGGTTGAATAAAAAGGACCGACGCTCTCGAAAGAGCAGGCCGGTCTCTTGTCTGCATTAGCTTGGGTGTAAATCTTAATCCAGATCAAGCAAATTGCGGTGAAGGTAGTTGTCGTCCAACGCTTTGGTGAGATCAAAGACGGTATGAGCCAGATCCAAATTTTCGAACGTGTGCTCACAGGAGTCTTTATACGCCATTTCTTCCTCGTAATGCGACATATAGCGGTCGATGAGCTCGGGCGAATCCCCGCGCTCCACCTCGCGGCGCTTGACCGTTTCCCGATCGGCGTAGATGAAGATTCGCACAACTCGATCGCTGTACAGGGACTTCAGGGTCTCCGCGCCTTGACGGTTTAAGATCAAGTAGACAGCCCCGTGCTTTTGGACCATGTCGGCGACGTCGGATTCTTTGACCCCGTACCGGTTCCCATCCAATTCGATCACTTCGATGAACTTCCGGTTTGCTTCGGCTTCCTCAAATTGCTTCCGAGTGACGAAATGGTAGTCTTGCCCGTCTACCTCCGAAGAGCGGGGAGGGCGGGTCGTGTACGAAATTACCTGTTTGATGCCGAGCGTACTGCCGGACATCTGAGCGACGGTTCGGCGACCGGCTCCATTCGGACCCGTGAATACAAAAATGAGTTCCTTTTCTTTCAGTTCGTACATAGAAACCCTCCTTCATTTGGGAAGCGCAGTTCCTTACCGAGTGCCTAGCCTTTATTTTACATGGTTTCTCAGAGGAGGTAAAGATGCTTTTGAAAGCGTTTCAGCGATTCCGCTGCCTGCCGTCTCCGCTGCCACGTCGCCCGCGAGCAGCACCCGCGTTCGCGTCCGCGCCGTCACGCCGCCCGCGAGCAGCGCCCGCATTCGCGTCCGTGCCGCCCCGGCGCCCGCGAGCAGCGCCAGCTCCCGCGCCGTCACGCCGTCCGCGAGCAGCGCCCGCCGCTGCGTCCGCGCCGCCACGTCGCCCGCGCGCTGCGCCAGCTCCCGCGTCCGCGCCGCTCCGCCGCCCGCGCGCAGCACTCGCGCTCGCATCCGCGCCGCCACGTCGTCCGCGCGCTGCGCCAGCTCCCGCGTCCGCGCCGCTCCGCCGCCCGCGCGCAGCACTCGCGCTCGCATCCGCGCCGCCACGTCGTCCGCGCGCTGCGCCAGCTCCCGCGTCCGCGCCGCCACGTCGCCTGCCCGCTGCGCCAGCTCCCGCGTCCGCGTCGCCACGTCGCCCTCGAGCAGCGCCAGCTCCCGCGTCCGCGCCGCTCCGCCGCCCGCGCGCAGCACCCGCGCTCGCATCCGCGCCGCCACGTCGCCCGCGCGCAGCACCCGCGCTCGCGTCCGCGCCGCTCCGCCGCCCGCGCGCAGCACCCGCGCTCGCATCCGCGCCGCCACGTCGCCCTCGAGCAGCACCCGCGTTCGCGTCCGCGCCGCCACGTCGCCCTCGAGCAGCACCCGCGTTCGCGTCCGCGCCGCCACGTCGCCCGCGCGCCGCGCCAGCTCCCGCGTCCGCATCGCCACGCTCTGCCGCAGCTTTGCCTGGCTGCTTCGCGATCGTCGCCTTAATGCCCCGCTCGATCTGCTCCAAGTACATGGCATCCCGCGTCGTGGCGAACGTAATCGCTTTTCCCGTCTGGCCCGCGCGTCCCGTCCGCCCGATGCGGTGAATGTAGCTTTCGGCATCATGCGGAATGTCGTAGTTGAACACGTGCGTGATGCCTTCGACGTCGAGCCCACGCGCCGCAATATCGGTTGCTACAAGCAGCTGGATTTTGGCCTCGCGAAATCGCTTCATGACCTGCTCGCGCTTCGCCTGTGTCAAGTCTCCGTGCAGTTCGTCGCACGAATACCCGCGTTCCGCCAGCTCGTTCATCAGCTTGCTCGCTCTAAGCTTCGTACGGCAAAAGATCATCGCCAAATACGGATTTTCTTCGTCGATCAATTTACAGAGTGCTTCCAGCTTTCCGCGGTCGGTGGTCTGAATCACGACCTGCTCGATTTCGTCCAGCGTCACGCGTTTCGATTTCACTTCGATCTCAACCGGCTGCCGCATGTACTCTTTGGCCAGCTGACGGATGCGCGGAGGCATCGTAGCCGAGAACAGCAGCGTCTGCCTGCGGCTCGGAGTTACCGAAATAATTTCCACGACCTCCGGCAAAAAGCCCATGTGCAGCATTTGATCCGCTTCGTCCAGAACGAGAACGGACAGCTTATGAAGCTGCACCGTTTCCCGGCGTAGATGATCGAGGAGCCGTCCGGGCGTCGCTACAATGATATGTATATTTCCTTCCAGCTTGCGGATCTGACGCTCGACATCTTGACCTCCGTAGGCCGATAGCACGCGCAAGCCTTTGAGCGGAGCCCAGCGCTTGATTTCTTCCGTAATTTGAATGGCAAGCTCACGGGTCGGGGTAACGATCAGCGCCTGCACGTTAGGGTTATCAGGATTGACGTTTTCCAGGATCGGCAGCGCAAAAGCCAACGTTTTGCCCGTTCCTGTCTGCGCTTGAGCGATGATGTCGTGCCCGGCAAGAGCAACCGGGATCGCCTCGCGTTGGATCGGCGTCGGCTCGTCGTATCCATGTTTTTGCATGGCCTCGGCCAAGTCGCTCCCGATCCCGAGCAGGGCAAAATTATTTTTCTTCATTATATTATCTCCCTGTAATTCGAATTATTCTTCTAAGAGAACCTTCAATTATAAATGCAATTCTACAGGAACCGGCGGCAAAAAGAAACTGCACGGGGCTAAAAAGGCCGGGTGCAGCATGCTTTCCGCGGGAGTTAAGCCTCAATACTCCCGGCCGTTCCCTTCCGCTTGATTCGGAACCGTAACGTCCGTTCCGAACGTCCGTTCCATCATTTCCGCGAATTGGGGGTGGTACGGTTCCAGACTTCTTCCGCTCCAGCTGTCCTGCGCCATCCGGTTGAACGCGTTGACGACGATGCGGTTCGCCGAAATATAGACGTCATGTACCGTCGGCTGATTCAGGCGAATTTTTTCTGCGATCTTCTGTTTGAACAAATGCGACAAATGCTCGTGGTGCATTTCCGTCTCCGCGCCGCTGCTGCCGCTGATCAACTGGTCGGGCGGGGCATAGTCGCTTTGATCTCCGTACGTGCTGTACAGCCCTTTGACCAATCCGTAGCTGTTGGTTTCCCTCCCGGCGACGTCGCCTCCCCGCGTCCCGCTGGCGGTACTGTCGATCGTGATGGCGACGTAGGCGGTATTATCGCCCATCATAACGATCGCGCTGCTGACTCCGTCCATAGCAGTCACCTGATCGGACAAATGCTGATTCATTTCCAGTTTGGTTACTTTGTGGGAAACGGGGGCATACTGCTGCTGAGTTTGATAAGCGCGCGACGTGTCCTGCCTCGGCATATCCCGCTTGCTGCCGTAATTGTTTGCGCTGTTGTAGTCGTACCATGAAAAGCAGCCGGTCATCGTCATGGCGAGGCTCAAGACGGCCGCCGGTCCGATCCATCGGAAATAACGCATCATAATTGCCCTCCTTTGAAAATCTCCTTCTTAGGATTGATTATCGGGGACGATTTATGCGCAGGAAAGCGAGGTCCAAATGATGCATAAAAAAACCGCTATATGGAAATAACCAAGTAGAGGCGAAAACGCTTAACCCCAGCAAATTCGAGAGTTCCGAACAATTTGTGAACTTCTTCAGATTCATTGACAAAAAACAGGTCCGAATTTATAGTTAATATGGTGATTAGGTTCATTGACAAGTTATGACCTATTTTGATCGAAAAATATTTGCTTTATAAGGTGGGATTGATTAAGATGATTCGATGGCAAAATCTGTGGCGATTCACCCCTCTTTTTGGGTTGATGATGTTGCTGTTAACGGGGTGTGGAGACCAGACGATTTCCGCCTTAAAGCCAAGGGGTCCGGTGGCCAGAGATCAGCTCTTCCTGATGAAGCTAAGCTTCGGGATCATGCTTCTGGTTGTCGTGGTCGTTTTTGTCCTTTATTTGTATGTCTTGGTCCGCTTCAGAAAGAAAAAAGGCGATAAAGACATCATTCCGAAACAGGTGGAAGGCAGCCATACACTGGAGATTATTTGGACGGTTATTCCGATCATTTTGCTCCTCATTTTGGCCGTTCCTACCGTACAGTACACCTTTAAGCTTTTGGAAGACCACAGAGACAACAAAGAAGCGCTGCACGTTAAAGTGACGGCTCACGCCTTCTGGTGGCAATTCGAATATCCGGAGTTGGGGATCGCAACAGCTCAAGACTTAGTCATTCCAACAAACAAAAAGATCGCCTTTGAATTAACCGCTTCCGATGTGAAGCACTCCTTCTGGGTTCCGTCGCTTGGCGGTAAGATGGACACGAACCCGGGCATGACCAACGTGTACTACTTACAAGCAGACGAAGTGGACGTCTTCAAAGGGAAGTGCGCGGAGCTTTGCGGCGCCTCTCACTCCTTGATGGACTTTAAAGTGAAATCGATGGAACAAGCCGATTTCGATCAATGGGTCGCCAAAATGAAAACGCCTACGGCCATTCCGGCCGATGCGAAGAAAGGCGAGCAGATCTTCAAAGACAACTGTTTGTCCTGTCACGCGGTTAACACGCAGGGACTCGGTGCAGGTCCCAACTTGAACGGCTTTGCTTCCCGTGAGCTCGTTGCTGGTATTTTGCCGCACAACGAACAAAGTTTGAAGGAGTGGATCTCCGATCCTCAATCGGTGAAACCGGGCAATAAGATGCCTACTGTCGGATTGAAGGATGACGAAATCAGTGAAGTAATCAAATACTTGTATTCGTTGAAGTTAAAGTAACGAGCATCGCGGAAAAAGGAGGTTTATACGGTGGCTCACGGACACACGGCAAAACGGTACACCGGGCTGATGGATTGGCTTACCACGGTGGACCATAAAAAGATCGGAATTTTATATTTGATTGCGGGCGGCATCTTCTTCTTGCTGGGCGGCATTGAGGCCATCTTGATCCGGGTTCAGCTGCTTTACCCCGATCAGAAAATCTTTTTCGGAGATACGTTTAACCAATTGACAACCATGCACGGTACGACGATGATCTTCCTTGCGGCGATGCCGGTCATCTTCGCTTTCATGAATGCGATCGTACCGCTTCAGATCGGAGCTCGCGACGTAGCGTTCCCGTTCGTGAACGCGCTGGGCTTCTGGTTATTCTTCTTCGGCGGCGTGCTGCTGAACACGTCGTGGTTTCTCGGCGGCGCGCCGGCAGCGGGTTGGACGGCTTATCCGCCGCTTGCAGGCATCATTGATCCAAGCGGCGCGTTCAAGGGCGTAGACTTCTACGTTCTCGGCTTGCAGATCGCAGGTCTTGGTACGCTGATCGGGGGGATTAACTTTCTCGTCACGATCATCAACATGCGTGCGCCAGGCATGACTTACATGAGAATGCCGATGTTTACCTGGACTGCATTCATTACTTCTTTGCTGATTCTTTTCGCTTTCCCGGCCATTACGGTAGGGCTTGTCGAAATGATGTTCGATCGGATTTTTGGCGGCGCATTCTTTGATATAGCCAAGGGTGGTAATCCGGTACTGTGGGAACACCTTTTCTGGATTTTCGGGCACCCCGAAGTTTACATCTTGATCCTGCCGGCTTTTGGTATCGTCTCTGACGTCGTTGCGACGTTCTCCAGAAAGCGGTTATTCGGTTACAGCTCGATGGTATTCGCTACAGCGCTGATCGGGTTCTTGGGCTTCATGGTTTGGGCTCACCATATGTTTACGACAGGGATCGGTCCCGTCGGAGATGCGATCTTCGGGGTCGCCACGATGGCGATCGCGGTTCCGACCGGGGTCAAAATCTTTAACTGGCTGTTCACCCTGTGGGGCGGACAAATCCGTTTCACAACGGCGAACATTTTCGCAACGGCTTTTATCCCGACGTTCGTTATGGGTGGAGTTACCGGGGTTATGCTTGCCGTACCGGCAGCCGACTTCCAGTACCATGACACGTACTTTGTCGTAGCTCACTTCCACTACGTTATCGTAGGGGGTCTCGTACTTGGCTTGTTCGCGGCTTCGTACTACTGGTGGCCGAAAATGTTCGGCCGCATGCTGAACGAGACGCTTGGTAAAATTCATTTCTGGACTTTCTTTATCGGGTTCCATATGACGTTCTTCCCGCAGCACTTCTTGGGCTTGATGGGGATGCCGCGCCGCGTGTTTACGTATCAGGCGGACGCTGGACTCGAGCAAGGGAACTTTATCAGTACCATCGGCGCGTTCCTGATGGGGATTGGTACGATTATCTTCTTGATCAACATCTTTGCCTCCTTAAGAAGACCGATGGATGCCCCGGCCGATCCGTGGGATGCTCGTACGCTGGAGTGGACGATTCCTTCGCCGCCGCCGGAGTACAACTTCAAGCAAACTCCGCTTGTTCGCGGATATGACGCATTCTGGAAAGAAAAAATGGCAGGCAACAAAGAAATGACGCCGGCCGAACCGATTGGTTCGATTCACATGCCGTCGCCTTCGATTCTACCGTTCCTGATGTCTGTCGGCTTGTTCGTCGCAGGGTACGGATTTATGTATCACACGTATATTGTCAGCATCCTCGGTATCGGTATGACGTTAATCTGCATGTTCTTCCGTTCGGTGTATGATGATCACGGTTTCCATATCGAACCGGAGGAATTAAACGATAAGGGGGCGAAGGCATGAGTGCAGCACATCATGAAGTGGGCGGCGCTTTGCCACCTCACGCAGAAACGGCAACATTAGAAGGCAAAAATAAAGTTCTAGGCTTCTGGCTGTTCCTTGGCGGCGAGTGCGTACTGTTCGGTTCGCTCTTCGCCTCCTACATCGCACTGCGCAATCAGGTGCCGGACGGCCCGACGGCTCAGCATTTGTTCTCGCTCGACTTGGTCGGTATATCGACGTTCATCTTGCTTACCAGTTCTTTGACCAGTGTGTTCGCCACGATGGCGCTGCACCGCAACCAGTTCCAAAAGCTTCAAGCTTGGATGGCCGTTACCGTATTGCTCGGTCTTGCCTTCCTGGGCCTTGAAATTTACGAGTTCGTACACTACGTCAATGAAGGTCATACGTTCACGAAAAGCGCGTTCGCTACCTCCTTCTATACATTGGTAGGCTTTCACGGCGCTCACGTTGCTTTTGGTGTTCTGTGGATCTCGCTTTTGATTATCAACGGCTTCAAGAAAGGCTTGACTGTAGTCACGGCGCCCAAATATTACGTCGCCGGCTTATACTGGCACTTTATCGACGTCATTTGGGTATTCATCTTTACGGTCGTATACCTGATGGGGAAGGTGGGTCCATAAATGAGCAACCAACACCATTCATCGTCTGCCGATGATCGTCATCGTTTGGAAGGTCCGAGGAATCACTACTTGTCGTACATTATCTCCATCGTACTCACGATGCTGGCATTTGCCGTCGTGCTGTACGGCGGGTTGGACCGTTCGTTTATTTTGTTCTTTATCGTCGGCTTGGCGATTGTTCAGATTATATTCCAATTGGCCTATTGGATGCACATGAAAGACCGGGGGCATTTCTTCCCGATCATCGGATTGGCATTCGGCGCGTTTATCGCATTAACGGCGGTCATCATGGCCGTATATTGGGTTTGGTGGTAAGATAGAGGAGAGGCGGCTGCGTTACGTAAGCCCCTCTCTTTTGCGTAACGGTAGACATTTTCACCGTTTCGATACAATTCCCGGCGCAAAGACCGGGTTGGGAAGGAGCATAATCGTCTTGGACCCTACGATGTCCCATGGAGGGCACGAAACCGGCCCTACATTTGCTGCATTATGGAGCCCCGGTTTTTTGCTGCTGTTGATTGTTGTCGGTGTATTATATACGCTTGCGGTAGGCCGCTGGCGTAAAGACTTTGCGAATAGCGAGCCGGTAGCATTGAAACAAAAGCTGTGGTTCTGGTTCGGACTGGCTTTATGGTACGCGGCGGAAGGCAGCCCGCTTTCCTATTACGGCCATCACTACTTTTTCAGCGTTCATATGTTCCAGCAGTCGATTCTGTATCTGGTCATGCCGCCATGTTTACTGCTCGGGTTGCCCGGGTGGTTGCTGCGCCCCGCGTTAAAAGGAGAGGCAGCCAAACGGGTCTTGCGTTTTTTGACGAATCCGCTGCTGTCGCTGTTTCTATTTAACTTCATTTTCTCGATGTATCACATTCCGATGATCATGGATGCTTTGATGGCCAACGCCACAGCGTTGTTCGTTTATAAAATCTTCTTCCTGCTGGCCGCTTTCCAAATGTGGTTCCCAGTGTTTTGCCCGCTGCCGGAATACAACACCATGTCCGAGATGAAACGGATGGCGTACATCTTCGTAAACGGGATTTTGCTGACGCCGGCCTGTGCGTTGATTATTTTCGCCAGAGATCCGATGTATGCGATGTATGCGGCCGTTCCGGAGCAGCTCTTGCTACTGCCGATGCTCGACGATCAGCAGCTTGGCGGCGTCATCATGAAGATCGTGCAGGAGATTGTGTACGGTATGGCTTTGGGCTTTACCTTCTTCCGTTGGTATCGGAGGGAGCGCAAGCAGGACGACGAGCTCCCCGACGAGTCTTATTTTCCGGCAGGGAGCGCCAATCGGGCCTAATGGGCAAGGTGGAATGTTTATTGCGAAGTGAACGGGTGGGATACACGTGAAAATAGCGATTTTGCCAACGATTAGTACGTCTTTTATTGTGATAAGCGCCGTCTTTGTCGCGTTCGGCTGGTACCACATTGTGAAGGGGAACCGGGAAACGCACCAAAAGCTGATGCTTTGGGGCTCTGGATTTGCGCTGGCGTTCTTTCTGATTTATGCCAGCCGGACGATCTTTGTCGGTAATACGTCTTTCGGCGGACCGGAGAACTTGAAGCTGGCTTATCATTTGTTTTTGTTTTTCCATATTGGGCTCGCAACGCTCGCAGGCGTTTTTGGCATCGTGACACTGCTGCACGCGTTCAATAAGAGGTTTGCGAAGCACCGCAAAATCGGCCGCTGGACGGCAGTGATGTGGCTGCTGACCGCGCCGACCGGTGTGGCCGTGTACATTTTGCTCTACCTGCTGTACCCGGGCGGGGAGATGAAGTCGATGATTGATGCGATTTTGGGGCTGTAGGCCGTTCTAAACTAAACAGAGGCTGTCTGTCCGAGAGGGATACCGCTCGGGGAGAACAGCCTCTTTGCATTGCCGGGAATATTTAGTGATGCTTGAACCAGATGCCGGCACATTCGGGAACGGTCGTCCAGCCTTTTGCGGCGACTTGGGAGGCCAGTTCATCGCCGAAGAAAAAGCGGGTAAGCTCTTCCGCTTCACTCTGGCTCTCGAATGTATAATCCGAGCGGATCCATCGGTGGGTAAAGCCATACTGCCGCTCCAAAGCCGCATAATAGCTCAAGAGAAAATCGGGCGGATTCGGCGTTTCGAAGCCTGTGCCCATCGTTTCGAAGATGATGACGGTTCCGCCGGGACGAAGCACCCGGTTTATTTCCTGCAGGATGCGCTCCAAGTTGGACGACCATATCGGATCGTTGCTGTTCGCCAAGTAGCACAGACTCCAACCGGATACGATCAAGTCCGCACTGGTGTCCGGCAACGGCAGCTCGCGGTGATCCGCGACGACTGTACGCAGGCGGGGACGGTCCGCTTCGGCAATGCGTTCCTTCAAGACGTCCAGCATCGCGGCGGATGCATCGGTTGCCGTCAGCGACCGCGCTTGTCCGATCAAGACGGACGAAAACCTGCCGCTTCCCGCGCCCATATCGACGATGTCGAGTCCTGCGAACGGCTTGATGGATTGCACGATATGCGCCAGTTCGGCTTGCTTGCTGACTAAGCGGTGGTAGCGCCCGGCTTGCTCGGCATAAATGTGATCATGATTCGGCATAAGTACCTCTCCTTCATCAGATGTCGTTGCACCGATAGCGTACACCTTTCCGTTACGTGAAGGTCAAGGGGGAGTAAAACCCGTTTGTGTATTTATCCGCTTAGGCCGGGGCGGACTCTTCTAGAGAGCTTTTGAACAGCCGTTCCGTTCGGGCATAAAGCTCAAGCAGAAGATCGCGGTCGATAAGACTGGCGTGATGTTCGAAGGTTACGTGAAACCGTTCGTTCCGCTGCGCTAGGTAGGCGAGATAGGTATAGGCGTCCCCAAAGCGATCATCCTCGTCATGCTCCGGCAGAACGGGAAGATGATGAATGAACCGGTCTTCCTCGTACCGGACATTGCTGTAATGGACCAAATAAACATAAGGCGCTATATCTTCAAGCCAACGCATCGGTTCGACAGTATGAAACGCTCTCGCGGAAACATCCAACCGGGACGTATCCACGACTAGCCCAATCTCCGGGTGCTCCCGGAACATCATCGTAAGCAGTTTCTCATGCTCTCCCCAAAAATCATGCTCTAATACGATATGTTGCCCATAACGGTGTTGAAGCTCACAAAGCGCATTAAACAATCGAAGGGAGATGTCTCTAAACAGCGCGGCATCGATCTGATCGGCTTCATAACGTTCGCCCGGCTTTGGCATATTCGAGTAAACGTGTTTCGTTTCCAACGGAAATATCGGCACGAAAGGATAATGAAACAAAATATAATCGGCGCCATATTCCGCTGCTGTACGGACTTCCCGTTCTACACAGCGCAACGCTTCTTCCCGCTCCTTCCCGCTCCTCGCGGTCTGTGGATGTAATCCGCGGGAGCCTGTATGGCTGTCCGCTGAAAACCGGCGTATGAATGCCAAAGGAAAGACCCTTCTCTTTACAGACTTTCGTTGTATACCGTAAGCTTTCGTTATCGCGATACTGGCAAATTTCAATGCCGCTAATTGCATCGGAACCGAAACGTTCCATTTTCTCTTCGCTGAATGCATTCCACATACCCATTTGCAATCTTCTTCGGTTCATGATCCAATCCCCTTATGGCTGATAGAATGATAGGTTCTACATATTTTACCATCTCTCGAAGTAGTTTTCCAAGCGCCCGATAAAAATGACCTTCACCGTCATGAGTTGTTTTTAATTCGAAAGAGGAACAATTTGGGGGACAATGTATTAATAAAAGTTTCCTAAAAGCAAAAAAGTTTTCCGTGTACAAAACTATTCCATTCGGTATATAATGGGGAATAATGGAATCGTCCGGAGATCAAAATGATGAAAGACTGGCAGGTGTAAACGAACCGTGAACATTCGAAGCTTGCATCAAGAGGATCGCTCGACCCGCAGAGCGCTTCTGATCTTGTTAAAAAAGCGGGGCAAAATCAGCGTTCAGGAAGCGGCGGAGCAGCTAGGCATATCGGGGGTCGCCGTTCGGCGCCATATTCACGAACTGCAAAAGGATCAATATGTGCAGACGAATATTCAACGCCAAAGCGCGGGGAGACCGACTTATTTATACAGTCTTACTGAAAAGGCGGGCGCTTTGTTTGCGAACGGCTACGATGCCTTAGTCAACGATTTGATCGACGAAGTGAAGGATAAATTCGGGGGGAGCCAAGTCAGCCGCTTGTTCGATCGGCGGAAAGAGAAATGGCTGCAGAAGCATGGGGATTCGTTTCAAGGCCTGGATTTGGAAAAGCGGGTGGAGCGGCTGGCCCGGCTGCAGGAGCAGGAAGGGTATATGGTTAAGGTAGAAAAGAGAGGGGACGGAACGTTCGTCTTCGAGGAAGCGAACTGCCCGATCTATCAGGTGGCCGTCCGCTACCGGCAGGCTTGCCAGTGCGAGCTGTCGCTGTTTCAAGCTTTGCTTGCCGTCCCCGTTGTGCGCACGGAATGCATGGCCGAAGGCGGGCGGAAGTGCCAGTATATGATCAACTCGGTTCAGGCCTAGACTTGGAAGCGGAAAAGGAGTGCAGCGAATGGACGATACGATAAAGGGCTACCCCGACCCAGAGATGATTACGGTGACGGATGAGCGGTTGATCCCGGTTGTGGCGGCGCTGACGAATTTGACGGAAAGCTGGAAGACCCAGCTAAGCAAAGGCGCCGTCAGCCTTCCGATGGCTGTACAGATCGGAAAGAAGCTCAGCCATGAGCGGCAGCAGGCCTTGCTGGAGTTTTGGGAGGATGCCCGCTTGCCCGACAAATATATGAGCAGGGCGCTGCACGCCTTTGCCGGGAACATGCCCGAGTGGGCAGTGCATCAGGTGATCCGTATTTTCCGTCTCACGGAGAAGATCAGAGCTTCGATGATCATGCTGAACGATCTGATGGACCGGTTCGACGAGCTATACGAACGGTTCGAGCACGAATTCTGGGAAGGGGAATGGTCTGGAGCGGAGGAGGAGCTGGAGCCGTATCTCGACAGGCTGGAAGCCGAATTTCAGGAGCTGCATCGGCAAGCATCGGACGAGAAAAAGTCGTATAACCGGCATTACGGGGACAGCTCGTCGGACTCTGCAAGGGATTCTGCGAGAACGGCTGGGCCAAGCAGGGGACCGGTGCCCTTTTCGACGGTGATCGGCGCTGCGGACGATGCCTCGCCCAAGGAGCTGAAACAGCGCTACCGGACATTAATGAAAAAGCTTCACCCGGATCACGGAGGCAGCGCCTATTTGTTCGATTGGGTCAAGCAGGCGCACGACAACTATATGCATGGCAAATCAAGCTTATGACAAAGAGACCTGCTGTCACGGCAACAGGTCTCAGAGTGTTGAGAAAGCGGTTTTGACAAAAATAGAGATACATACGGAAGTGGATACCCCACCCCCCTTGCACACCTCTATTACCTCAATTTACCACTTTCATTAAACGCGAGCCGTCGTCTGGCGAGTCCGCTCAAGAAGTACAGCAGGACGTGCAGGCTTATGCGCGACGTTCGATCGCGCGTATCCCGGCTCGGGTCCACACAGACCATGTCCATGCCGATGACGCGATTCCACTCCCCGAGCAGCTCAGCGCTCGTGAACAGGTCCACCGGCGAGAGACCACCCGGCCCGATCGCCGGCACACCGGGGACATCGGCTTGGTCCAGTACGTCGATATCGAATGTGACGTAGACGGAATCCGTCTTGGCGGCAAGCTCGTGAATCGTCCGTTCCAAAATCGGCTTGATGCCTTCCTCCCGGACCTGCCTTGCCGTATAAAGCGTAATGCCCTGCTGCTCGGCGAAGTCGCGGTACGCTTTGGAATTGGCGAAGCTGCGCAGCCCGATATTCACGATATCCTCGCCCCGGATGACGCTGTTCTCCACCAGACTGCGGATAGGCGTTCCGTTCGATCTGCCGCCGTAGGCCGTATCCCGGACATCGAGGTGGGCGTCGAACTGGATGAGCCCGATGCGTTCTTTGCGCACGCTCTGAATGCCTGATAGCGCCGGGAATGTAATCGAATGGTCGCCGCCCACCAGACACGGGATCGTGGAAGGGAGCTGCTGCGAAATTTCTTGAAACGCCTGTTCGATATTGCGGTGGCACTGCGGGATGTCGGTGACGTGCATGCCGACATCTCCGAGGTCGCCGACTTGCAAGCTGCTCAGATCCAAATCCGCTTCGAAGTTATACGTCGTAAAGGCGCTGAACAGCTGTCTTAACGTAGCGGGATGCAGGTGGGCGCCCGAGAAGCTGATCGAGCTTTTCGACAGAGGAGCCCCGACGATTGCGGCGTCGAGCGGGCGCTGCCCGTCCCATTCCGTAATCCAGTCGCAGAGCCGAGTCACATACGGGTCGCCTGCGCCCGGAGTAAACATAACGCCGGGCCGCTGCAAATGAGTGAATTTGTGCATGACGGTTCTTTTTCTCCTTCGTGCGATTTTACGAGGCCACTTACTTGCTTTCGAGCACTTGGCTCAGGAACATTTGAGTGCGCGGGTGCGTCGGCTTCGTGAAAATTTCGGACGGCTTGCCTTCCTCGATAATGACGCCGCCGTCCATCACGACGACGCGGTCCGCGACGTCCCGGGCGAAGCCCATCTCGTGCGTGACGATGACCATGGTCATGCCTTCCTTCGCCAAGGTGCGCATCACCTGCAGCACCTCGCCGACCGTCTCCGGGTCGAGCGCGGAAGTCGGCTCGTCGAACAGCATCACCTTCGGCTTCATCGCCAGCGCGCGGGCGATGGCGACCCGCTGCTTTTGTCCGCCGGACAGGCTGGACGGACGGGCTTCCGCCTTGTCCTGCAGGCCGACCTTGCGCAGCAGCTCCCGCGCTAATTGTTCGGCGTCTTCCTTGTTCATCCCCCGCAGCGAGGCCGGAGCCATCGTAATGTTGTGCAGCACCGACTTGTGCGGGAACAGGTTGAACGATTGGAACACCATGCCGACATCCTGGCGGACGGCATTCAGGTCCTTCTGCGGCATTTCCACGGACTGACCGCCCTGTCCTTGCATGGGAATGCGGCCGATCGGTTTTCCTTCGATGACGACGCTGCCTTTGTCGTACGTTTCCAAATAGTTGATGCAGCGCAGCAGCGTGCTTTTGCCCGAGCCCGACGGCCCGAGAATGACGACGACCTCCCCTTGCTGCACCTGAAGATCGACGCCGCGCAGCACATGGTTGCTTCCGAACGATTTGTGAATCCCGTTTATTCGTATCATCGCATATCATCCCCCGTCCCGAGACGTCTTTCCAGCAGCAGGCCGATAAACCCGATCAGGTTGTTGACCACATAGTACAGAATCGCAATCGCGAGCAAAAACTCGATCGTTTTGTACGTGTCGGCAATCAGCAGGTTCGCCTGCCGGAACAGCTCGACGACGGTAATCGTCGACAGCAGGGAAGAGTTTTTCGTGAGCGAGATGAACTCGTTGGTCATCGGCGCCAGCATACGGATCACCGCCTGCGGGATCACGATCTTGCGCATCGTCTGCGCATAGGAGAAGCCGAGGGAACGCCCGGCCTCCATCTGCCCTTTGTCGATCGATTGAATGGCTCCGCGGATGACCTGGGAAGCGTACGCCCCGCTGTACATGCCCAGGGCGATGACGCCGGATATCCATGGAACCGTATCGATACCGAACACGATCGGCAGCCCGTAATAGAGCAGGAACAACTGCACCAGCAGCGGGGTGCCCCGAAACCAAGAAAGATAAGCGAGCGATATATATTTCCACGGCTTGAATTTGGACATTTGTCCGAACGAAATGAACGTCCCGATAATCAGGCTGAGCGCAAACCCGCCCAGCGTGTAAATGACCGTATACCATAACGATTGCAGCAGCAGCCGGATATTCTGCCACTCGCCAAGGACGCTGAAGTCGAAATGCTGCATAGTTTCCCTCCTAATCGCGAGCTAAGCTGCCGGCTCGGCTATTCGAACCATTTTTTAACAATTTCATTGTGCTTTCCGCTGTCTTTGACCTTCTTGACCGCATCGTTGACAGCCTTCACGAATTCCAGGTTATCCTTGCGGATGCCGTAGCCGTAGTACTCTTCCGTGAGCGTTTGGGGCAGGACTTTGACTGTGCCTTTTTCTTTGGCGTAAGCTTTGGCGGCCGGGAATCCGGTGATGACCGCATCGACCTTGCCGGTTTCCAGCTCCAGGAACATTTCCGTGTTTTTCTCCACTTTGACCAGCTCGATGTTCTTGCGGCTTTCTTCCACGAATTTGACCGATTTCGTGCCGATTTGCACCGCCGCTTTTTTTTCGGTCAGATCGTCGAGGCCTTTTATCGTTTCGTTGTCTTTCTTCACCATGATCGAAAGGCCGCCCGGAAAATACGAATCGGAGAATTCGATCGTCTTCTTGCGCTCGTCGGTAATGTACATCGCCGAGACGATGAGATCGAACTTCTTCGCCTGCAGCCCCGGAATGAGTCCTTTGAATTCGGTGTCCACGAATTCGACTTTGTCGACGCCTAGCTCTTTGGCCACCGCACGGATCAGGTCGATGTCGAAGCCTTCGAATTGATCGCCAGATTTGTACTCGAACGGCTTGAAAGTGGCGTCCGTGCCGACCGTAAGCGTTTTCGTTTTGGCGATTTTAGATAAGATTTCGTCGCTGCTCGCAGCCGCTGCCGGAGCTTGCTGTCCTGCCGAAGCGTCAGGCTTGCTGCCGCACGCCGAGACCATGAGCATCAACATACAGAATACTGCCAGAAAAGCCTGCATTTTTGGTTTGAACATCATTGTATAATTCCCCCTGCTTGTAGGTTTTGTCGTTACGCTTTTCCTATAAGCAAATATCGTGCCAATAGGTTTCGGCGCGCAAACGGCAGGGGGGAGGTAGCGAATAGGGCGGAAAAGCGGCGGACAGGTGGAACAGCGGTAAGCAGGTGGAACAGCGGTGGAGTGGGGAGAAAAAGCGGCGAAATTTGCCGGGGCGGCGAAATCTGCCGGGCGGTTTTTGCCGCCCGGTCCTTATTCGGCCCGGTAACGGGCCAGCTTGTCGCGCAGCGTGCGCTCTCCGATGCCGAGCGTCTCCGCCGTCCTGCGCCGGTTGCCGTCCATCGCTTGGAGCGTGGACAGAATGACCTTGCGCTCGATTGCTTCCATCGTTTCTCCGACGTAAACGGGCACAAGCTTGCTGTCGGCAGGCTGTGTCGGCTTCGCCTGCAGGTCTCCGGGCAGGTCGCTAACCGACACCCGGTCGCCGTCCGCCAGCGCAATCGAGCGTTCGATGATGTTCTGCAGCTCCCGCACGTTGCCAGGAAACGGATAGTCCAGTAGCAGTTGAAGCGCGTCAGGCTCGATGCCTTTGATCTGCTTGGACATACGCTCGTTGATTTTGTTGATGAAGTGCTGAATCAGCGAAGGGATGTCCTCCAGACGGTCTCGCAGCGGCGGAAGCAGGATCGGAATGACGTTCAGCCGGTAGTACAAGTCCTCTCGGAATTTGCCCTGCTGAATTTCCTTCTTCAAATCCCGGTTCGTAGCCGCAATAATCCGGACGTCGATCGCGATTTCCTTCTGCCCGCCGATCCGCATGATGGCTTTCTCTTGTAGCACGCGGAGCAGCTTGCTCTGGAGCCCGATGTCGAGCTCGCCAATCTCGTCCAGAAACAGTGTGCCGCCGTTGGCCGTTTCGAAAATGCCCGTTTTCCGGGACACAGCGCCGGTAAAGGCTCCCTTCTCATAGCCGAACAGCTCCGACTCGATCAGATTGGCGGGGATGGCAGCGCAGTTGATCGTCGAGAGGACCTGCTTCTGCCGTTCTCCAGCAAAATGAATCGCGCGCGCCACCAGTTCCTTGCCCGTACCGCTTTCGCCCATGATCAGGACGCTGGAATCGATGTTCTTGACCTTGTCGATCAGCGAGAAGACGTTCTGCATCTGCGCGCTGTGCCCGATCAAGCCGTGTACGTCGTAGGCTTTTTGAATCTCTTCGTTCAGCCATTCGACCCGCGATTGCAACTGAAACTGCTCCATCGCTTTTTCGAGCAGTACTTTCAGTTCGTGAATATCGATCGGCTTGGAAGCGTAATAGAACGCGCCTTGCCGCATTGCTTCCACCGCCGAAGGGATACTGCCGTACGCCGTCATGATGATGACGACCGTCCGGGGGGAGACGCTGCGGATCTGCTTCAGCACGTCGATGCCGTCGCGCATCCCGAGCCGCAGGTCGAGCAGGGCGATCGAGAAGGCGACGTGGGAGAATAGGGCGATGGCCTCGTCGGGGTCGGTGGACGCATAAACCTCGTAATCGTCTTCCAAAATAAACGAAAGCGATTTGCAGATCGAAATTTCATCGTCCAGTATAAGCAGGTTCGGTTTAGGCATGCTCGTCTTCCTCCAATTGGCTCGGTAGTTTTAATACGATTCGGGTTCCGGCTCCTTTTTCGCTCGTCACTTCGATTTCCCCGCGATTATCTCGCACCAACTGGTAGCAGATCGACAGCCCGAGCCCGACGCCGCCCGCTTTTTTGGTGAAGAACGGCTCGAAAATTTTCGGCAAATCGTCCGCATCGATCCCTTCCCCGGTATCCTCGATCTCTAGAATGACGAGCGGCTGCCGCTCCTGCGCGGCGATGCGGAGCGTTCCGCCGCCCGGCATTGCGTCGATGGCATTGCGGATCAGGTTGATCAGCACCTGCTTGATTTGCTGGGCATCCGCCCACACGTACGCGGAATCCGGCACATCAAGCTGCACGACAATGCGTCGTTCCTCGAAGAGATTATGAAAAAACAAAGCGACGGCCCGCAAGGGCTCCTCCAGCTTAAACAGCGTTTTCTCGGGCGGCTTCTCGCGGGCGAAGTCCAGCAGCTCCGTCACGATCCGGTTCAGCCGCATCACTTCCTCGGTGACGTGCATCGTGAAAAATTCGCGGTACTCCTTGTTGTCATACTTGAAGGGCAGCGCCTGAGAATACGACAAAATCGAAGTGATCGGATTGCGGATTTCATGGGCGATGCCCGCGACCAATTGGCCGAGCGATTGCAGCCGGTCCCGCCGGGCCAGCTCATCCAGCGTCTTCTTGTAGGCGTCCAGCCGCTTTTTCAATTCCCGCTTGAGCGTGAAGTTCCACCATAGTATCAGTAGCAGGACGGCTGCCGTAATTACGAGTCCCGCCACGACGTAGGACAGCAGCTCTTTCAGCCGCGGAGCGGACGGATAAATATATTCGCCGAACCATTTTCGTTCGATTTTGGAATAGGTGCCGTTCGATTTCAGCTCGCGCAGCCCGTGATTGATTTCGCCGAGCAGCGCTTCGTTCTTCTTGAGCACGACAAGACCGTAGTCCGTCGGGGCGATCGGATCGCCGACCAGCTTCACCTGGTCCTGCTGGCGGTTTTTTTGCAGCACGTATTGGCCGGTAATCTGGTTGCCGATAAAAGCATCCACTTGACCGCCGAGCAGAAGCCGGATCGCTTCCTCCTGATTTTCCGCCGCGAGCACAGTGGCGTTCGGAATGCGCTGCATCGCTTCGCTGCTGATGTCGCCTTCCTGAACGGCGATTTTGCGGTTCTGCAGGTCGGTCAGCGAATGGACGGAATACGAGTCCTTTCGGACGAAGATACCCTGCGAGCTTGTAAAATAAGGCTCGGAGAAGCGGAAGTTCTGGGCCCGCTCCCGGCTGTACTTCATCCCTTGGACGGCATCCACCTTGCCGCTTTCCAGCGCTTTGATCGCTTCGCTCCAGGGCATCGGATAAAATTCGAACGAAATGCCGGTTTCGAGCGAGAGCGCATTCAACATATCGACGTTAAATCCTTGAAACGTGCCGTTGGCGACAAATTCGAACGGCGGAAAATTGTTGTCTCCGGCGACGCGCATCACCTTGCGCGGCTCCGAAGGAACGATATCGACTGCGGCGGCTGGGGGAGACATGACGGATAGGAGCAGGACGGAGAGTATCGGAATAAAGGCAATAAGTCTGACAAGCTTCATAGATGTTCGATCCTTTCTGCCGAGGGGGAGTCAGATCCGGGCCGGAACGATTCCGCTCGCTCCGCTGTCCGTTCGCCGGACTTTTACCTAATATTATATCTCCAAAAGCGCTTCATCGATCAAGTTTCTTCATTTCGTCCACTGGATCTTTAATAATTCCACTTTTGAAAGCGCTATGTTTTTCCATACAATGGGATGGAAGGGGCGCTTTCTGGAAAATGAAACCTGAAGCGTTTCCGAATCCTCTGAAGGGCGGAGGGGGATGCCCGGAATCGAATGCCGGACAATCCGAAATTTATACCAAACGGGAGGAACACGATGAAAAAACGATGGACCGGTCTTTTACTGTTCATGTTCTCATGCCTGGTGTTTGCCGCGGGTGCTCAAGCGGCACAGCCGCACTCATCCTACTGGTTCCCGGAGGATCTGCTCCGTTGGACGCCGCAAGGAGACAAGGATGCGGAGTTCAACCGCAGCACGATTGCTTTGCAGGAGCGATTCACAGGATATCAGGTTAACAAGCACGCTACGGTCGAGCCTAAAGTGGCAGCGCTTTCGGCGATGAACCGGCAAACCAGCGGCGTGCCGTCGCAAGGGTCGGAGAAGTTCGACGCGAATACGTTCGGCTACTGGGCTTACGTCGACAAGCTCGTCTATTGGGGCGGATCGTCGGGCGAAGGCATCATCGTACCGCCGAGCGCGGACGTGACGGATGCGGCCCATAAGAACGGCGTTCCGGTGCTGGGCACCGTCTTTTTCCCGCCGAGCGTATACGGGGGCAAGTTCGAATGGGTCAAGCAGACGATCCGGCAAAATCCGGACGGTTCGTTCCCGGTGGCGGATAAGCTGCTAGAAGTGGCGAACTATTACGGCTTCGACGGCTGGTTTATCAACCAGGAGACGGAAGGCGGCACGACGGAAGACGCCGCGGCGATGCAGAAGTTCCTCGCTTACCTGCAGGCGAAGAAGCCGGCAGGAATGCAGATCATGTGGTACGATTCGATGACATCCAGCGGATCGATCGATTGGCAGAACGCGCTGACGGATCGCAACCAAATGTTCCTGCAGCAGGGCAGCGAACGCCGCTCCGACAGCATGTTCCTGAATTTCTGGTGGCGCTCGCTGGAGCCGTCCGCGAGTAAGGCCAAGAGTCTGGGCCGCAGCCCGTACGAGCTGTTCACGGGCATCGATGTCGAAGCGAAGGGCTACGATACGAAAATTAGCTGGAATGCGATCTTTCCCGAGGGCAAGAAAGCAGTTACGTCGCTTGGCATTTACCGCCCGGACTGGGCGTTCAACTCGTCGGAAAATCAAGAGCAATTTTATGCAAAGGAAAACAAATTCTGGGTCGGCCCGACTGGCAACCCGGCCAACACGTCCGGCACAGCGGATTGGAAGGGCATCGCACACTATGTTGTAGAACAGTCGCCGGTGAACGACCTGCCGTTTACGACGAATTTCAATACGGGCAACGGGCAACTGTTTGCTGTGAGCGGGGAAGTCGTACGGACGACGCCGTGGAACAACCGGAGCTTGCAGGATGTCCTGCCGACCTGGCGCTGGATTGCGGAAAGCAAGGGGGAAGCGCTGAAGCCGAGCTTCGACTTCACGACCGCTTATTACGGCGGCAGCTCCTTGAAGCTGGCGGGAACGCTCAGCCCGCAGAACGCTACGCATCTTAAGCTGTACAAGACGGATTTGCTCGTAGAGCAGAACACGAAGCTGTCGCTTACGTTCAAGACGCAGACGAAGCACGCGGATTTGAAGGTGGGACTGTCGTTCGCCGATCAGCCCGAGAAGTTCGTATTCCTCGACGCGGGCGGCCTGCATCCCGGAACGTGGGATACGCAGACGTTCAATCTGAATCCGTACCGCGGCAAGCGGATCGCCGCCATTTCTCTGTATGCGGACGCGAAGCAGACGATTCCGGACTTCTCGGTCAACATCGGGCAGTTCTCCGTCTATACTGCGAAAGACGATCCGAACCCGGTACCCGAGGTTCGCGGCCTGAATGTGAAGGAAGCGGAGTTCAAGGACGGCATCTACGGCGATGCCCGGTTGGAATGGACGGCGACGGAGCGTCCGGTCCGCTATTTCGAGGTGTACCGGGTGAAGCCGGACGGCAGCAAAGCGCTGCTCGGCGTTACCCCGAACCGGGTGTACTACGTGCCGATGATGCACCGAATCGGGCCGGAAGCGCAGACGAAGCTGGAAGTCGTCGCTCTCAGCGCGGACGGACGGCGCGGCAAAGCGGCGCAGACCGTGGTGACCTGGCCGGCGTATCCGAAGCCGGTAGCGGCGTTCGCGGCGGATAAGACGCTCGTCGCGCCGGGACAGCCGGTGACGTTCATCGACCAATCGTCGGAGGTGACGGAGCAGCGGGTATGGTCGTTCCCGGGCGGAACGCCGTCCACTAGCACCGAGAAGCAGCCGGTCGTCACCTATGCCGCCGAAGGAACGTACAGCGTAACGCTGACGGCGAAGAACTCGGTAGGCGACAGCACCGTAACCAAAGAAGCGTTCATTACGGTGACCAGGGACGCTGCCGGCGGGGTGAAAAATCTCGCCCTGAACAAGCCGGCGACGGCGGACGGCGCCTGCGGACCGAACGAGGCGGCAGCCTACGCCTTCGACGGCAAGGTGACGGGCAACAGTAAGTGGTGCGCGCTCGGCAGCGGGCCGCACTGGTTGTCGGTTGATCTGGGCGCGAGCTACACGATCAGCGAATTTGTCGTGAAACATGCGGAAGCGGGCGGTGAGGCGGCCGCGTTCAACACCCGCGATTTCCACATTCAAGTCAGCAACGACGGCAGCACTTGGAACGACGCGGTTCAGGTTCAAGGCAATACGGCCGCGCAGAGCAAGCATCCGATCGCGCTGACGAAGGCGAGATACGTGAAATTGACGATCGATAAGGCGACGCAAGGCGGCGATACGGCCGCTCGTATTTACGAGTTCGAAGTGAACGGATTGGCAAAATAGCACGGAGGCCGCTCGTCTCTCTTATCTGCGGATAAGGAGACAGGCGGTCTTTTTGCGAACACGCCGCGAATACATATACCTAACGGGAAAAATCGGATGCGGAGGGAGGAGCAGTCATGGTTTTGGGGGTCCGAACGTTTTACAAAAATCATATCGAGAAAAAACTGTTCAACAAAATTTTGCTGCTATATTCGCTCATTATCGTCGTCTCCTTGACGGCGCTCGCCGTTCTGATTTACCGCAACGCCGCCGAGCAATCGACGCGCAAGGAGCTGGAAGCGGCGAAGCAGGCGCTGGAGCGGGCGACGCACGAGGTGGAGCGCAGGTATGAGGCCGGTCAGCAGATGGTGTTCCAATTGTACAAAGACGAGCGGTTGCTTCGGGACGTGCTGTTTTTTCTCAACAATGATTTTTCCGATTATCTCCGTTACCGGCTGGACCGTTTTGCGGACAACGCGGCCTTTGTCGACAAAAATATGGATTCGTATTTCCAGTCTCTGACCTTTGACCGGGAAATTCAAACGATCTGGCTGTACAGCAGCGTCAAGGGCTTCCTGTACGCATACCGCGGGCTGGAGGAGCAGGGCTTCGTCTATCCGGGGCCGGAAAACCCGAAATATGCCGATCCGATCCGCCGTATCCGCCAAACCAAGTCGTTTGCACCGCCGCCGTCGTTCGAACCGGGAACGGAAGGGGAACGCAACCGCATGTTTACGATGGCTAGCGACATTAACGATCCGATCACCTTGCAGAATCACGGCACCCTGCTTGTCGATTGGAAATGGACCGGCATGGACCGGATCGTGCGGAACGACCGGAGCGATTTTAAGGGGGAGCTGCTTCTGCTGACGGCGGACGGCACTGTGCTGTACGACTCCTCCCGGCGTTATACAGGGCAGAGCTACCCATACATGCACGCCCTGCGGGACCAATCGGATCCGGTCGCGCTGGACGAGCCGGCCTATGTGCAGCTGAAGACGTTGAATCAAGGCGGCGTCGTGCTCGCTAGCATCGTGCCGGTAGCGAAGGTAAATGAAGGGCTCCAGGGGATGAAACGAACGGTTATCGCAGGCACAGGCTTATGCGTAGTCGCCGCCGTGCTGCTGTCGTATTTGCTGATGACCAAATTCTCGCGCCGTACGCAAACGGTCATTCGCGCCATGCGTAAGCTGCAGGACGGGGATCTCTCGGTTCGCGTAACCGTGCAGAAGGAAGACGAGCTGTTCCACATCGCCACCAGCTTCAACAAAATGTGCGAAACGCTGCAGGAGCACATCCAGCGGGTATACTTGTCCGAGATCAAGCAGCGTCAGGCGGAACTGCTGGCCTTGCAGGCGCAGATTCAGCCGCATTTTTTGTACAACACACTGGAGGCGATCCGGCTCAAAGCGGTGATGGACGGCAACCGGGATGTTGGGGATATGATCTACAGCTTGGGCGCGCTGTTCCGAAATCTGATCAAGCAAGAGACGATGGTAACCATTCAGGACGAGGTCCAACTGTGCCGGTTGTATTTGAACCTGCTGCGGGCCCGCTATCCGAACCGGTTCGATTATGAGATTGGCATAGACGAGGCCGTCGGCCGCTGCGCGATTCTGAAGTTGACGCTCCAGCCGATCGTCGAGAACTGCATCCGCCATGCCTTCCAAGGCGCCTCACCGGACGGCCGGGAGCGACGGATCGTCATCCGCGGCTGGGCCGAAGGCTCTGATGTCCGCATCGCCGTGGCGGACAACGGCTCGGGCATTGCGCCGGAGCGGCTGGCGCAGCTTCAGCGGGACTTGGAACATCCGCCGCCACCGTCCGGCGTGTCTATTGGCCTGACGAACGTGAACGAGCGGCTGAAGCACAGCTTCGGGGAAGCATACGGCTTGCGGATCGACAGCCGTCCTAGCGAAGGAGCGACGGTGACCATCACGATTCCGGGAAGCGTAAGGGGGAACGAGAATGTATCGCGTATTTCTGGTTGACGACGAGCCGTTCATCATGGAGGGACTCGCTTATTTGATCGACTGGGAGCGGCACGGGCTGCAGATTGTCGGCAAGGCCGCGGATGGGGCGGAAGCGCTCGAAGCTTTGATCGGCGAACCGATCGATATTTTGATTACCGATATCCAGATGCCCCATATGAACGGCCTGGAGCTGATTCGCAGCGTAAGAGAGCTGCAGCCCGACGTGAAATTCATTATTTTAAGCGGGTACAACGATTTCGACTATGTGAAGGAAGGCGTCACGCTCGGCATCGAAAATTATTTGCTGAAGCCGGTCAATACGGAAGAATTGATCCGGACGCTAACCGGTACCGTTGCCAAATTCGAGCAGTCCGTCTATAAGGAAGAGAGCATTAAGCGCCATCTGGAAATTATCCGCGACAATCTCTTGTACCGCTGGGTTACGGCGGCCATCGAGCCGGAGGAGCTGAGAAACCGCGAGGAACTGCTAGGTATCCGACTAGGCCTGCCGGGGTATGTTGTGGGCGTCGTCAAGCTGTTGTTCGATCAAGAGCAAGCGGGGACCGCCGAAGTGTCGTCCCGGGCGGAGACGATTGCCGCCGTAAGGACGTACTGCCAGCGGACGGCGCAATCTTACGGCCCGGAGCAGGCCGTGTTCGCCGATCTCGAAGGCGATCTCGTTCTCATCGCGGGACTGACCGGCGACATCGATAGGTCCGCTTTCATCGGCTTCATGGCGGAGCTGCAAGCCGCAATCCGCGAGCGGTGGGGCCTGCCGCTGCTGGTGACGGTCGGTGAAGCGTCCAAGGGCGAGGCGTCCGCCCATCGCAGCTACCGCACCGCCAAGCGAATGCAGGATTACTATGTGCTCGCGCCGCACGACGGACCGCTTTCCTACGAAGCGCCCGCTCTAACCGCAGCAGCGGAACCTGTGGCGCCCGCACAGGCGGAGCTGGCCCATTTCTGCAAGCTGCTGTCGGCCGGGAAGAAGGATGAGGCGCTCGCTTGGGTTGGGGAAGCGTTCGCGCGTCTCCGGGAGACGGAAGGGCTCGCGCCGTCCGATGTCCAGAACACGGCGATGGCCGTGCTTGCGGCAGCCGTTCATCATGCGAATCTGATGCGGCAGGAGCACGAAGGCGCCATCGGCGATTACAAGCACTTGTTCTCGCAGGTCGTCAAGCCGCAGACGATGCAGGAGCTGGAGAAGCTGGTCGAGCGCTTCGTCGACCGCGTGCTTTTCGCGTCCGGTGCGGCGGAGCGGGAGTACACCCCCGTCATTCGGCAGGTACTGCGCGAGGTCGAGCGCCGCTATGGGGATGAGCTGTCTTTGAAGACGTTAAGCCAGGCCTTCCACATGAACCCGGTTTATTTGGGCCAGCTTTTCCATAAGGAAACGGGAGAGACGTTCTCCGATTACGTGAACAAGTACCGGCTTGCCCAAGCGAAGGCGCTACTCGTCGAATCGAATCTGAAAACGAGCGACATCTCCCTTAAGGTCGGGTATACGGATACGAGCTATTTTTACAAGCAGTTCCGCAAATATTACGGCTTCTCGCCGACGGAATACCGCAATTTCAGCAAGCTGGGAGAATAATGAAAACGTTTCTTTAGTTTCTCCACCCGTTCTATAGTTTCTTAACTTTCTGTCGCGCTCCACATTGGGTAAAGTTAGAAAAGAAAGCGATGTATGCGTTTTCTGAATTGGAGCTTGCGGACGCAAAAGAACGGGGGTGAAAAGCTTGTGGGGACCATTGGACGTACACTCAAGAAGCTAAACCGCAACAAAACTTTTTTGCTCATGGTGCTGCCGGGAGCCGTCTATTTCCTGTTGTTCAGCTATTTGCCGATGCCAGGGGCGATCATTGCCTTCAAGGAATACCGCTTCGACCGGGACGGCTTCCTGGCGAGCATATGGCGGAGCAAGTGGACCGGCTTCAAAAACTTCGAATTTTTATTTCAATCTGAAGATGCTTACATCATCGTGCGCAATACGCTGCTGTACAATTTTGCGTTTATCGTGCTAGGTTTGGTTTTATCGGTGACGATGGCCATTATTTTGCATGAAATCGTCAGCCGCCGGTGGGCGAAAATATACCAAACCGGCATGTTCCTGCCTTACTTTTTATCCTGGGTCATCGTCAGCTATTTCTTGTTCAGCTTCCTGAGCGTGGATCGCGGGGTGCTGAATCAGGCGCTGACGGCGCTCGGCATGGAGCGCGTCTCCTGGTACGCGGAGCCGGCCTATTGGCCTTACATTCTTGTGCTTGTAAATCTGTGGAAGGGTGTCGGTTATTCCAGCGTCGTCTACCTGGCGGCCATCATCGGCATCGACAAGTCGTATTACGAAGCCGCGATGATCGACGGCGCGGGCAAATGGCAGCAGATTTGGAACATTACCCTACCCTTTATCCGGCCGATGATCATCATCCTGACCGTACTGGCGATCGGCGGCATTTTCCGCGCGGACTTCGGCTTGTTCTATCAGGTGCCGCGCAATACGGGCGCGCTGTTCGATGTGACCAACGTCATCGATACGTACGTCTACCGGGGACTGAAGGTGACGGGCAATATCGGCATGAGCACGGCGGCCGGGTTGTATCAATCGGTGGTTGGACTCGTTCTGGTGCTGGTGACCAACGCCGTCGTGAAGCGGATCAACAAAGAGAACGCTTTATTTTAACCACTCGACGAAAAGGAAAGGGGGAGCCTGCTTGCCAAGTCCGAATGCGCCCACCGCTGCCATGCGGAAGAAGAGCCGGGACTTTACGAAGCTGTCGCCGTTCTGGAACGGCGTATGCCACGCGATCGCCGGCGGGTTTGCCATTGCCTGCGTATTTCCGTTCATCTTCGTCGTCATCATCTCGCTGACGGACGAGCAAGCGCTAGCGAACAACGGCTATCAGGTGTTTCCGGAGATATGGAGCTTTGAGGCGTACCGATACCTTTTTCGAACCGGAGGTCAGTTGTTCCGGTCCTATGGGGTGACGCTCTTCATCACCGTCGTCGGAACGCTGCTCAGCGTGCTGACCGTCGCGCTGTACGCTTATGCGCTGTCCAGAAACAATTTCGCGTACCGGAACGCCTTCGCGTTTTTCGCCTTTTTCACGATGTTGTTTAACGGCGGGCTGGTGCCTTCGTACATCGTGACGACGCAGGTACTGCATTTGAAGGATACGGTGTGGGCGCTAATTTTGCCCACATGCGTCAGCGCTTTTTCGATCTTGATCATGCGCACGTTTTTCAAGCAGATGGTGCCGGATGCGATCATCGAGTCCGGCCGGATCGACGGGGCGGGCGAATGGAAGGTGTTCACGCATCTGGTGCTGCCCGTCTCGCTGCCGGGACTGGCGACGATCGGACTGTTCAGCACGCTCGGCTATTGGAACGATTGGTTCAACGCGCTGCTGTACATCGACAACCCGAATCTGCTTCCGCTGCAGTCGCTGCTGATGAAGATCGAGAGCAACATTCAGTTTATCGTGCAAAACTCCAGTCTCAGCGACGCCACCCAGCGCTTCGAAATCGCCAAGTCGCTGCCGCAGGAGTCGTCAAGAATGGCCATGGTCGTCCTGGCCACCGGTCCGATCGTGCTCGCTTATCCGTTCTTTCAACGGTATTTCGTGCAGGGCCTGACGATTGGAGCGGTCAAAGAATAATATCGTACAAGGAGGAATGCTGCATGTTCAAACGGAAACGAATCGCCGCCGGACTCGCCTCGGTGCTGATGCTGTCCGCGCTGGCCGCCGGCTGCTCCGGCGGTGCAGGAAGCCCGGCCCAGGAAGGAGCGGGCGCCGGTAAAGCGGACGGCCAGCCCGTAGAGCTGATCTGGTACACGGTCGGCGGCCCGCAAAAGGATATCGACAAAGTGATGGAGGCCGTCAGCAAATATACGAAAGAGAAAATCAATGCCACCGTGAAAATGAAGATGATCGATTGGGGCGACTATTCCCAGAAGATGCAGGTCATCTCCGTATCCGGCGAGCCTTACGACATCGCGTTTACGAGCTCGTGGGCCTTCGACTACGTGCAGAACGCGCGCAAAGGGGCGTTTTACGAGATGGACGGCCTGCTGGACAAATACGGGCAGGGCATCAAGAAGGCCGTGCACCCTTCGTTCCTCGAGGGTTCCAAAGTGAACGGGCACAACTATGGGGTGCCGGCCAACAAGGAGTTGCCCGCGCAGGCGGTGTGGCGGTTCAACAAAAAGTACGTCGACAAATACAAGTTGGACCTCTCGAACGTCAGTTCGCTGGAAAGTCTGGAGCCGCTGCTTAAGACGATGAAGGAAAACGAACCAGGCGTATACCCGATTCCAAGCAACGTCGACCCGTTCGTTCCGTTCGATTTCGTCGTGCAGGGCATCCCGTTCGGGGTACGGCTCGATACGAAGGACTACAAGATCGTCAACGTATTCGAGACGCCTGAGTATCGGCAAATGAGCGAAACGATGCGCAAATACTACAAAGCAGGCTATTTGCCGCCCGACGTTGCGACCAAAACGGGCAACGATCACGAAAAAACCGGCAAATGGCTCGTCGACAAATCGCATACGGTCCCGTTCGCGGACAATTTATGGTCGGAAGGCTTCAAATACGAGATCGTGTCCAAGCCGATCCATGAGCCGATCGTGTTCAACTGGTCGGTGACCGGCTCCATGATGGCGATCTCTGCGAATTCCAAGCATCCCGAGAAAGCGATGGAATTTTTGAACCTGCTGAACAGCGACGCGTATTTGCGGAATCTGGCGAGCTACGGCCTCGAAGGCACGCACTATAAAAAGGTTTCCGAGGGCGTTATTGAGCCGATCCCGGATTCCGGTTACTCCATGCCGTCGTTTACGCTCGGCAATATGTTCCTGCTGAACCGGTTCCCCAAGGACCCGGCAGACAAGTGGGAGCAGTATGACAAGTTCAACAAATCGGCCAAGAACGCGCCGCTGCTCGGCTTTCAGTTCGACTCCTCGAAGGTGGAGAACGAGCTTGCTGCTGTCAAGAGCGTGTCGGAAGAGTTCAAGAAAGCGTTTGAGACCGGCTCCGTCGAGCCGTCGGAGGTGCTGCCCAAAGCGATCGACAAGCTGAAAGCCGCAGGAATCAACAAGGTGATGGACGAGGCGCAGAAGCAGCTCGACGCGTGGAGAGCGAAGAAGTAAATGTAGAGAAAGGCCGTCTTTGGCGCAGAAAGTCTGCGGCGGAGGCGGCTTTTTTGGGAGCTGTCGCAAGCTTCGTCTCCGTTTCTGTCGGTACAAAAAAGCTCCGGCTGCCCTCGTGAAGAGAGCAGCCGGAGCTTTTGAAAAAGGTTTATTTCAACGCGCTTCCGCCGAAGACGAAGCGGTGTTCCCAATGCTTTCCTGCAATCGAATCGATGCGTACGCCGCCCGACGTTTTCGAATACGTATGTAGTATTTGACCGTCTCCGAGATAAATGCCCACATGCGAAATGCGTTGATTCGATTTGTTCGACGGGTAGGCCGACGCTTTCGTTCCTTTATAATCCATGAAGAACATCAGATCGCCCGGCTTCAGATTGCGCCAGTTGGTTGTCGTACCGCCGAGAGACTTAACGTAAGCGGCTTGTCCGCGCGAGTCGCTGGGCAGCGTCATCCCTGCGCCTTCCTTGAAGGCTTGGCGGGTGAAGTCGGAGCAATCGAACGTACGGGTGTTCGAACGGTCGGAAGCGAACTCGTAGGGAGTGCCCATATATTTTTTGCCTGCGGCGATGACCTTGTTGACGAGCTCACTGCTATTGCCTGTGCTCGGCTTGGATGTGCTGCCGCTATTGGACGTGCCGCCTCCGTTGGACGAGCTTCCGCCGGAACCGTCGGTGCGTACGTATTTGCTGCTTGTGGATATATAGCCGACTCGGCCTTGATCGTCGCGAACTTTATACCAATAATTGTTGACCTTATCGAGAATGTCTACTTTTTCACCTGTTTTTAGAAGGCCGTAGGTGGCTGAATCCGTATTTGGCGCCTTGCGGAAATTCACGCCGCTGACAATGGTGGCATTCGACGCGGCAAGGGCTTGTTCGGCTGTCAAAGCTCCGACACTGATCGTGACGGTAGTGGCGAGTAAAAGTGCGGTAAGTTGCTTTTTCAAGTGGAAATCCCTCCTGCAGTTCTAGTTGTTTTATGTACAAGCCTGGGAATCCACGGACGGAAAATCGTCCGATTTCCACAAGCTGGGACACCATTTGACAACGTCCGCTCGCCGCCCCACAATGAAAGCAGGACATTTGACGAAAGAGCGGTGAGCAAACAATGGAAACGTGGACATGGGGGCCTTTCATCCTGCAAAAAAGCATGCTGGTCGTCATCGCAGCAGTTGCGGCGGGTTATATCATTTCGAGGCTGCGGTTAAAAGGTTCTTCCATCGGAGGAACGTTCGGCGCGATCGTTTCGAACGCGCTTCTTCTATGGGTAATCAGCTGGAAGCTGAGTATCCTTGTCTTCGATCCAGGGAGCGTGCTGTCCAGTCCGATGTCGCTGCTTTATTTCAGCGGCGGCGACAAAGGCGTCTGGCTGGCGACGCTGCTGTCCGGCATATATGTATGGTGGAGCGCCAACAAGGCAAAATTGAATGCAGCCGTTTATACGGATTCGGTGCTTGTCTCGGTTATAGGGGGGTATGCCGTCTACGCAGCGCTGATTTTTTTTACCGAAGAGGAGAGCCGTATCACTTGGGGACTCAAAGCGTTGCTCGCGGCGGGCCTGACGGCCTTCTGGCTCGTATCCAAAGCGAAGAGGGAGTGGCAGCCGCTCCTCCAGCGGACGGTCGTCTTTGTCGTCGGGTATGCGCTGATCGCGTCGCTGGCCGTCAATGTGTGGAATAAGCCTTCGACAGGCACGGTTGAAGCGGGGGCAAACGTCGGTCTCAAAATCGGACAACAGGCGCCGGACTTTGAACTGCCATTGCTTGACGGCCAAACGGTCAAGTTGTCCGACTACCGGGGGCGGACGGTCGTGCTCAATTTCTGGGCGACGTGGTGTCCGCCGTGTCAGGCGGAAATGCCGCATATGCAGCAGGTACATACGGAGCAGGAGAACAATGGCGTAACGATTCTCGGCGTCAACGCTACATCGACGGAGGTCAGCGAGCCGGTCGTACGTGCATGGGTTAAGGAGTGGGGGCTTACGTTCCCGATCGTGCTGGACCGTCAAGGCGAAGTCGGCAAGGCTTACCGCGTGAACGCTTATCCGGCCACGTTCGTCATCGACGCGCAAGGAACGATCCGGGTGAAGCATCCCGGCCCGATGAATAAGGATATGATCGAGCAAGCCATCGCGAAAGCGGGGAAGAGTGGGTGAAAAAAGAATTTAATAGGGGATCATAGAGTTTTTGAGTTGCGTGAAAAATAAATGTCGTGATAACATGTGAGTATTGTAGGTCACATTGCTAGGTTCAATACATCACTTTATATAAAAGGAAGGATAACAGTATGGCACAGACGAGTATTATATTGCGTGTGGAATTGGACCACGAAAAGGTCACGTTCGGGGATGTAGCCGCCGCAATCAGCAAATCCGGAGGAGACATCACATCGATCGACGTGATTCGTCCGGGTAAGGATTCGTCAATCCGGGACATCACCGTGGATGTGGCGGAATCCGCGGAATCGCAAGTGGTGGAAGCACTGAAGCAGCACGAGGGCATCAAGCTGATCAACGTCTCCGACCGCACGTTCCTTGTGCATTTGGGCGGCAAAGTGTCCGTTCAGCCGAACCTTCCGATTAAAAACCGCGATGACTTATCCCGGGTTTACACGCCTGGGGTTGCGCGGGTATGTACGGCGATTCACGAAAATCCGAGAAAGGCGTACTCGCTAACGATCAAACGGAATACCGTAGCCGTTATTACCGACGGGACCGCCGTGCTCGGTCTGGGCGATATCGGGCCGCATGCGGCCGCGCCGGTGATGGAAGGGAAAGCGATGCTGTTCAAGCAGCTCGCAGGCGTCGACGCTTTCCCAATCTGCCTCGATACGAAGGATACGGAAGAAATTATCCGCACGATCAAGACGATCAGCCCAATCTTCGGCGGCATTAACCTGGAAGACATCAGCTCGCCGCGCTGCTTCGAGATCGAAAGACGGCTTAACGAAGAGCTCGACATCCCGGTATTCCATGACGATCAGCACGGCACGGCCGTCGTCGTCATCGCGGGATTGCTCAACGCGCTTAAAGTCGTCGGCAAGCGGATTGAGAATGTGCGCGTCGTCGTGAACGGCATCGGCGCCGCCGGCGTATCCATCTGCAAAATGCTGCTGGCTGCAGGGGTTACGAAGCTGGTGCCGGTCGACCGCGAGGGCGCGATTGTCCGTGGCGGCACCTACGAGCATGCGATGTGGCAGTGGCTGGCCGACCAACCGCAGGTGGAAGCCGAGCCTGGCACGCTGAAAGACGTGATCCGCGGCGCGGATGTCTTCATCGGCGTATCCCGCGGCGGCCTCTTGAACGGACAAGATGTCCAAGCTATGGCGCCGGATAGCATCGTCTTCGCGATGGCGAACCCGACGCCGGAGATCGCTCCGGAAGAAGCGCTGCCGCATGTGCGCGTATTTGCCACCGGCCGGAGCGACTATCCGAATCAGATCAACAATGTCCTGGTATTTCCTGGCATTTTCCGCGGGGCGCTCGATTGCCGCGCCCGTTCCATTAACGAGCCGATGAAGCTTGCCACGGCACGCGCCATCGCGTCCGTCGTCACGGATGCCGAACTGAACGAGCAGTACATTATCCCAAGTATTTTTAACGAACAAGTCGTGAAAAAAGTTCGCCACGCGATTATCGAAGCGGCGATCTTGACCGGCACCGCCCGCCGGATTCCGCCGGATTTCCGGTAAGAAACGGGCAGGCGCAAACGGCAGCACAATAAGATTGATGATTATAACGAAAGAAGCGAGTTCCGCTATATGGAACTCGCTTCTTTCTGTTTACGGCAAAAAGCCCGCCTGGCTCACCAAAATCCGCTCTTCCGAAAAATGCGGCTTCAACTGCTCCAGTACTTGCTGGTAAGCGCCACGGTCATACCAAGCTTCCAGGCCGAGCGACTCGTAAATGCGGCGGATGCCGAGGCGCTCCGTGCGCCGTCCGAGGCTGCCGTCGCCCATAAAGAAGTCGTCGACGACGAGCCGCGTCACACCGGTATCCCGCAGCGCTTGCGCAAAGCCGCCGCTGCTTGGCAGCACGGGGGAGACAGCCACTTGCGCGGGTATGCCCGCTTCGACGAGCTCGCGCAGCGCCCGAAGCCGGGCGGGGATCGGCGGCGCGGCGGGCGAGAACGCCTTGCGGATCGGCTCCAGGTCTGTCTCGATCGTGAGACTGACGCGCACGCGCGTTCCGAGCCGCTGGAGCAGATCAATATCCCGGGTAACGAGCGGGCTGCGCGTTTGCAGCAGCACAAAGTCGGGCGCATCCCCTCCGGCCATCGTTTCGAGCAGCGAACGGGTTAGCCTGGTCCGGTATTCGACCGGTTGGTACGGGTCCGTACTGGAAGACATAAAAATGGAAACCGGGCCCTTGCGTTTCGCCCGGATGAGTTCTTTGGCAAGCAGTTCCGCGGCCGACGATTTGACGTCGATCCAGCTTCCCCAAGGCTCCGGGCGAAACTTCGCCACCGGCATTTCGCGCACGTAGCAGTAAGTGCAAGCGAAGGCACAGCCGGAATAAGGATTGAGCGTATGCGTATAGCCCGTCAAGTAACCGGTGGCCGCATTGAGCAACTGCTTGGGGGTTTTGAACGTAACGGTCGGAAGCACCACCCGCACCTCGCTTCGCTTGTAGAATGTGGAATCGGCCGGGTCTTGCCCCGGTTACTCGATCATAATTCGCGCGATATCGCCTTCTGCGATGGTGCCTATGCACTCGACGGAGCAGACGATGCCGCGCCGTTTCTTCGCGGCAGCCGTGAAGCGGGTAGCCGCCGCAGGATGGCCTGTCGCTTCGGCGATCATTTCGCCCGGCCCTGTGCAGGGCAGGTTCTCGCCTTCGCCGATCAAGCCTGTTCCGGCAGGAAACAGCAGGCGTGCGCCCTGCGGCAGCAGCGTGAGGGAAGGATATCCCTCCAACAGCAGATTGGCGCCGAGCCACTCCGGGAGCACTTCGGGCAGCCCTAGCCGCTCGGCGATTTGAGCGCATTCCTCGACGGAGACGATGCTGATCTGTCTCCGGTTGGCAATCTCGGTGCCGCGCGGATAAAATCGCTGCCGGCTGTCGGCGGGCCGTGTCAGCCCGTAATGCCGGTCGCCGGTAATGCCGGCAAGATCTACGGTGACGGAGCTTTCCCGCGCGGTGACAAACGTATGCGGATCACGGGCGGCCATCACGGCCTTGACCCGGGCTTCAAAAGTTTTCATAGCAGCGTTATTTCCCCTTTCCGTACTAGGTTAAGCTTACCAGAATGGCGCGCGAACAGACAAGAAACCCGGCTTCCTCCAAGGGAAACCGGGTTTTGTGCGCGAACCGTAAGCGGTAACCGGATTACTCACCGGCCGGCATCGCTTCGGGGGATGTCATTTTGTCGTAGAACTCTACGAACTTGTCCTTGCTGTCGCTGGCGCGAACCGCCATGGCCGAACGCGGATGATCGTTCAATACGCCAGCGATCATGTAAGGAATAATGTAGCCCCACTCCCACTTCTCGCGCATTTTGATCATATGCTTCTCAATAATGCCGAGCACCGGACGAACGTCGTACTTCGGATTTTTCAAATGGCTGACGATCAGCTCCGTCGGGCAGTTGCCGGCAGCTCGTCCCATGCCGTATACGGACGTGTCAAGGAACTCGACGCCTTTGGTTGCGCCCGTGATCGTATTGGAGAAGGCGAGCTGCATGTTGTTGTGCATATGCAGGCCGAGCTTCTTATTCGGCAGAAGACGCTGGAATTTGGAGACGAGATATTCGACATCCCGGTAGTCCATGCTGCCGTACGAATCGACGATGTACACAACATCGACCGGACTCTTGGCAATTTCTTCGAACGCTTCGTTCAGATCGTTCTCCATCACGTGGGAGAGCGCCATAATGTTGATCGCCGTTTCATAGCCGTAATCGTTGAATTTCTGCACCAGATCGATCGCTTTATCCACATCTTTGATGTAGGTCGCTACGCGAATGAGGTCAAGCAGACTGTTTTCTCGGGGGAGAATGTCCTTTTCGTCAACGCGTCCGATGTCGACCAGCGCAGACAGCTTGGTGTCGGTCTTTTGCGGGAGGACTTCCTTCAGGAAATCCTCGTTCAAAAAGCGCCAAGGACCTGCTTCAGCACCTTTCAGCAACTTGGCCGAGTTTTTATAACCGATCTCCATATATTCGACGCCGGCTTCGCTCAGACCGTAATACATGTCTTTGACAAACTCGACGCTAAAATCCCAATTGTTGACCAAACCGCCGTCGCGGATGGTGCAGTCCAAAATATTGTGGTTTTCCCTGACCATAATGATTGACTCCTCTCCAAAATAGGCGGCCGCTTCGTGGCTTTTAAGCTTTTAAGCGATAAAGCGTATGTTTTTATATATAAATATTACATATGGCTCGCCACTTGTCAATGATAACAAATTCCCCGTACCGTGGCAATCTCATCTTCGCCGAAAATAAGCAAAAGTTGCAGGACTTTCCGGGGTTTTGTGGAAACTTGCAGTATAATGGAGACAGACTTGCGAATTTTGCGGGGCGGGAGGGTGAGACATGCTGAAATACAATATCGCTTTTATTCGCAGCGGCGATCGCTTGCTCATGCTGAACCGTGGGAAAGCGCCGCTGCTCGGGCTGTGGAACGGGGTCGGCGGTAAGCTGGAGCCGGGAGAAACGCCGCTGGCGAGCGTTATACGGGAAATCGAAGAGGAGACCGGGCTCCGGCTCGAAGAGGAGGCGGTGCGCTTCGGGGGGACCGTGACGTGGGAGGTGGACGGCCGGGATGTCGGGGGGATGTACGCTTTTATTGGAGAGGCTCCGGGTGATGCGCTGCCGGATTTGCCGATGGAGACGGCCGAGGGCATCCTGGCGTGGAAGCCGGTCGAATGGGTGATCGACCCGGAAAATTACGGTGTGGTGCAGCATGTCCGGCATTTTCTTCCGGCGATGTTGGCCGGAGAGCCTTGTGCGGAGTACCGCTGCTTTTTCCGCGAGGGAGAGCTACTGAGCGTCGAACGGCGGCCGCTGCAAGAGGTCGTGCGCTAAGAATGACGCCGATTTTGACAAAAGTAAAGACGTCCCGTTTTCCTTACTCCAAGAGAAGGATACGGAACGTCTTTTTGGCGTGCCTGCGCGCTAGGGCGTCCTGATCAAGCTCAGACCGCCGATGAGCGGCAGCGGCTTCATCCACCCGTTCACGGCGTTCAGAATGCCCATGATAAATAGGACGAGCAGGCCAAGATTGGCCAGCGGCACGAGCAGCAGCCCGATGAGCGGCAGCAGCCCGAGCACCAGATTGGCGGCGATCGAGGTCAAGAGCAGCACCAGCCCCTGATTGGCGTGGTACATGGCAAACTTCGACTTCGGAGCGGCAAGCAGCGGCACGAAAAATAACAAATACGCCGCGGCGCCAATCCATTGGTTCAAACGAACGTCCTCCGGCTCGGGGCTTTCGGGTGGTACGTAGTACATGGCGTACACCTCTTTCGGATCAGGATTTGGCGAAGCCGGATCAGGCAGCGGTTTCGCTATCATCCTATGCCTGCAGGCGAGGGAGTATGTGCCGCGCTTGGAATAAGCATCCTTCATCGGGGCAAACTAGAGCCAAACGTGAACCTATTACCGACAAGCGGAGGAACCTTATGAGCAGCACACCGATTTTGTTTCAATTCGATTCCCAGAATGCAGCCGCTTTGGCCCAGGATATGCTGGAGGAGCTCGGGTACCGCGTGAGTCCGCATACGAATCTGAAACACCCTACTCTGCATGTCATTGTAGACCGGCACGATCTGACGTCTGCGCTCGAAATCGTCCAAGCTTATGGGGGACGCTTAATCGAAGCGGAAGGCTCGCTGAGCGAGACCGCGGCTTTCGCGATGGCCTACGATCAAGACAGCCTGATCCCGATTCCGGCGCATTTCGTGAACGAGGATTGGACCGAAAGCGAGCCGGCCGTGTCCGCTTCGGATTATGTCAACCGATCCAGCGGCGCATACAATGACGAGAACGTGCCGTTCGATCCTTCGGGCGACGACTATAACGGCTTTGATGCCGGCCTGCGTTTCTAAGCGGCAAGCGGCGGTCTGACGCCGTCTGGACAGCGGTTACCCGGCGAGACGCGGGCCGCTGTTTCTTTTTTTGGCCCGATCCTTTTTTGTTGGCTGTTCCTCACATCCTTTGACCGGTAAAACAAAGTTGCACAGGGCCTATTTTTATTGGCGGGTAAAACACTGTTTCTCTAGACCCACTCGGTTTTCGTCTGATATGATGAGCCTGACTTAAATCAAGTTTATTTTGGCAAGAGTTAACGGAGGGGAACCGCCGTGGAAATGCATGATTCGTTAAAAGAAGGCGAAAAGGGCGCGTGGGTTAGCATTATCGCGTACATCCTGCTTGCCGCTTTTAAGATCGGCACGGGGTATACGACTGGCTCCGAGGCGCTCACCGCCGACGGAATCAATAACTCGACCGATATTATCGTATCGCTCGCCGTGCTGATCGGACTGCGCATCTCATGCAAGCCGCCGGATCGGGATCACCCTTACGGGCACAGGCGGGCCGAGACGATTGCTTCGCTCGTCGCGTCGTTCATTATGGCTGCCGCCGGGATTCAAGTCGTGCTGCAGGCGTGCAAGAGCTTTTTCGTGACAGACCGTCAGGCCCCGGATTTGCTTGCCGCATGGATTGCCCTCGGGTGTGCGGCCGTCATGTGGGGAGTATATAGGTATAACAGCCGTTTGGCGAAACGGTTAAACAGCCAGTCGTTGAAAGCGGCGGCCTACGATAACCGGTCGGATGCGCTCGTCAGCATCGGGGCGGCCATAGGCATTATCGGGTCGCGCTTTGGCTATCCGATCCTGGATGCGGCCGCGGCGCTCGCCGTCGGTTTGGTCATTTGCAAGACGGCCTGGGACGTATTCATCGATGCCGCCCATGCGCTCACCGACGGGTTCGACGATACGAAGCTGAAGGTGTTCCGGCAGACAGTACACCAGACGCCCGGCGTAGAGCGGATCAAGGACATCCGGGCCCGGGTGCATGGCAGCAGCGTGCTGCTGGATGTCGTCGTGGAGGTCAGCGCCGAGCTGTCTGTTGGCGAAAGTCACGAAATCAGCGACGAGATCGAGAAGCGGATGCAGGAGGAGCATCAGATTGGCAACGTGCACGTTCATATCGAGCCTTATGTCGAATAGAAACGGGAGTTCCTTTTAAATAAAGGGACCCCCGTTTTTTGCATATTTATGTTCGTTTCAGGTTAACGTCATAAATTTGTAACAACTGAAAATTACAATGAAAGTAATTCACAGATTAGACACAGATAAAAAGAGTGTAGGGAGGAAAGCATCATGAAACATGCTTTAAAGTCCATCGCAAAAGGGTTTTTGTTCGGTCTTATTGCTATTGGGATGGTGCCTTACTTGGTGGTTCAAGCGTTGACCGAACTGTAATTCGCCGCTAAGTTGCTCATCATAAACCGAGAGAGGATGGCCTGCGGGCCACCCTCTTTTTTGTGCTTTGGGAAAGAGGCTGGGGCTTTTACGCTTCAAGCGTGCCTTGTGCGGCCTGTGCGGCGAACGTCCCTGTTGTATAGCCTGTGGCAAAGGCTGCCGTGATGTTATAGCCTCCGGTATACCCGTGGATGTCGAGAATCTCGCCGCAAAAGAACAACCCCTCCACAAGCTTCGACCCCATCGTCCGCGGATCGAGCTCCTTCAAATTCACCCCGCCACCGGTGACAAAAGCCTCCTCGATCGACAGCGTCCCGTTCACCTGTACGGGAAACGCCTTGATCCGCTTGCTTAATTCCATCCATGGCTGTTTCGGAATATTATCGTATGTTGTTTGCTCGTCCAGTCCGGCTTGTCGGAGCAAAAGCGGGACGAGGCGTTCGGAGACGTACCCTTTCAGCACGTTTTTGACCGCTTTTTTCGGCTCGCTTTTAGCCATAGCCATCATCTCGTCATAGATCTCCTGCACGCTTTTGTCCGGGTATAAATCAATGGTGGTCAGCACCTGCTTCTCCGCCGTTTTTTGCCGCTCTTTCACGACGAATTGACTGCACCGGAGCGCGATCGGGCCGGATAAGCCGAAATGGGTAAACAGCATGTCCCCTTGATGGGAAATGATTTTCTTCCCCTTGATGTTCCAAACCGTAAGCTCCACGTCCCGCAGTGACAAGCCCTGAAGCTCGCGGCTCTTGATAAAGGGCTCGCCGGAGGTCAGCGGAACTTCTGTTGGAAACAGCGGCGTGATCGTATGTCCCGCGTCCTCGGCCCAAGCGTAGCCGTCGCCGGTCGAGCCGGTATGCGGCACCGATTTGCCTCCGCTGGCGATGACGACGCACGCTCCGGCGATCGTCTCGCCCGTCCGGAGGCGAATGCCTGCAGTGCGTCTGTCTTGATAAAGCACCCGCTCCACCGCGCGGTTCACCCGAATGTCCACACCTTGCTTGCGGACTTGGCCAACAAGCGCGTCGACGACGGTCTTGGCTTTGTCCGTCACGGGAAACATCCGCCCGTTGTCTTCTTCCTTCAGCCGGATGCCGAGATTTTCAAAAAAAGTGATAATTTCACGATTGCCGAAATGGGCGAGCGCACTGTGCAAAAACCGTCCGTTGCCCGGAATATGCTTAATAATCTCGTCGATTTCCTTCGCGTTCGTAACGTTGCACCGGCCTCCGCCGGAAATGCCGAGCTTGCGCCCGAGCTTGTCTCCTTTATCGACCAGCACGACGCGGGCGCCCTGCCTGCTGGCTGCAATACAGGCCATCAAGCCAGAAGGCCCGCCGCCGATGACGATGACATCGTACTTCATATCCATTCTCCATTCTGTTCCTGCTCATGAAGCGTCTTTGCTAGTATTATAGCCCAAAACGAAACGATCCCAAAATGGCTGCGGAAGATGGCTACCACATGAAAGAAGAAAGCGGGCCGCTTGCTGCTGCGGCCGTTCGCGGGCAACGACGGACGGTGGGAAATGGGGTGCTTTTTCATAGACATTACGTTACAATGGGATTCGTACAATTTGTGTTGTTCGACATTTTTTTATGTAATTCATACTATTTCTACAAATATTTCTTTTTTGTATTATAGTCAATATTAACCAATGAAACAAGAGAATAATGGAAAAACATAGGATGAAATGCCTATAAACTATCTTTGAAGCAGTCTTCGACATAGTCGGGGGCCGCTTTTTTAATTTGCTGGACTGTATGGAGATAGCGCTGCGTGGTGTTGATGTGCGTATGTCCGAGCGATTCCTGAACCTGCTGTAAGGAAGCGCCGCGCAGGAGGGCGAGAGTCGCGTTCGTATGGCGGAGCCAGTGAGGAGTCGCCTTTTTCTCCAAGCCGCATTGCTCGCGGGCTTTCTTGATAATTTTCTCGACAAGGCGGACGGATAAAGGGAACAGCTTGTCCTCCGGCCCGGGCGGCCCCGGCCTTGTTGCTTCATAAGCTTGAAGCAGCGTCCACAGCATATGCGGCACCTTGACTTCGCGTTCTTTATCGCCTTTGCCGCGAATCGTGAGCCACATAGAAGCGCCTTCGGGGTCGGTGTGAAAATGGTTCCATTGAATCGAAACCAGCTCCGATACCCGGATGCCGAGCAATACCAACGTGACTCCGATGACGTAATCGCGCAGCCCTTGCTGCTTTAACTGCCCGAACAAACGAAGCACTTCGGCCTTCGTCAAATAATGATTTTTACTGTTCACTTGGATTTTGGGAATGCGGATGCAAGAGGTCGGGTTATGCTTAAACATGCCGATGTTCGGGTCGCTGCCCCACTTGTAAAGCGAGCGCAGAGGCGCGATATGTATGGCTACCGTCGCAGGAGCTTGAGGCTTGTTTGCGCGGCTTAACAGCCCCTCCAACAGGCCGATTTTATAGACCTCGATTTCCCGCCAGGTTACGTCCTGTAACGATTTATCGCCGATAAAGCGGCGGAATTTGGCGATCGCGTTGCGGTAATTTCTCATCGTATACGGGGATCGGGAGCAAGTCGTCAGAAACATGTTGACGATTTGTTCATCCGTGTATTTTTCGGTTGGTTTCCATTGTTCGGGAAGATGGATTTGAGCGAGTAGGGTTTGCATAAGGTCTCCTTTCTTTTTCGAACAACACAAATTGTACGAACTCTATTGTATCACGCCTGACTACGGAAAGGAGGGGCTTGAAGGATTTCGGCAGGGCGCGACACATGGGCTGAGGAGGGGTAACGCGTGCGGGATCGTTTAGTCACTCAAGAGTTGGTTCGGTTAATGGAAAAGGACGTCGATACCTATGAGCATAGTCTGCGGGTAGGGAAGCTCGCGAAGAGCATGGCGCTGATGATGCGCCTGAATCTTGCGCAGACCCGGCAATTGGTGATCGGATGCTGCTTGCATGACATCGGGAAAATCTACATGCCCGACTCGATTTTAAAAAAAGACACGTCGCTTACGGAAAGAGAATGGAGGATGATGAAGCAGCATCCGGTGCTGGGTGCGGATATATTGAAAATTCATGCGCCGGAAGAGCGGGCGATCATCGACATCGTCGAATTTCACCATGAGCGATGGAACGGAACAGGCTATCCGTACGGCTTAGATGGGGTGGACATTCCGGCGTTCGCCCGGATCTGTACCATCATCGATTCCTTCGACAGCATGCTATCCGACCGGCCCTACCAATCAGGGATGTCGCTGGAGGAAGCAAAGGAAGAACTGCGCCGGCACAGCGGCACGCAGTTCGATAAGCAGTACGTGGAATTGTTTCTGCAAATGCCGGGCGAGATGCTTCATCGTACTTACGCAAGACGCGAAAGCGTCAATCTTACCGTCCAGTCTTCAACATAAAAAGTGAGGTCCTCGAAGGGCCTCACTTTGTGTTCAAATGATCCATGTATTATGCCGATTGCGTTTGTGAATCCGATTGCAGCTTGCGGACGGCGAGTCTTGCGATTCGCAGGTCGTCCGTTTCCTCGATAACGAACTCGAATTCGTTCTGGTAGGTGACGCTCTGTCCATGCTTGGGCGGAAGCTCCACCTGCGAGTACATCCATCCGCCAATCGTGTCGTAGTTCTCGGACTCGATTTCCAGACCGAACTGATCGTTCACTTCGTCGATTAACATCAGACCGTCGATGGAGTAGTTGAATTCGTCTTTCTTCTCCACACGCGCCCGCTCATCCGGGTCGAACTCGTCTTGGATTTCGCCGACGATTTCCTCGAGAATGTCCTCCAGCGTTACCATGCCTGAAGTTCCGCCATATTCGTCGATAAGTAGGGCAATCTGCACTTTTTTCTTTTGCATCAGCTTGAGCAGCCTGCTGATCGGCATCGAATCCGGCACTTTGGCGATCGGACGCACGATCGAGCGAAGCTCGATCAGCGCGCCGTTCGACTTCATCAGATCCTTGATATGAACGAAGCCGATAATGTTGTCTTTATCCGGGTCGCATACCGGATAACGGGTACGCATTTCGCGATGCGCGATTTCCATGTTATCCTCGAACGGCAGATTGGCATACAAGCAGGCCATTTCCGTCCGCGGGATCATAATTTCGCGCGCGTTCGTTTCAGTAAATTCGAATATATTGTCAAAAAGCGTAAGCTCCGTATTGTCGATGAAGCCGCTTTTATGGCTTTCTTTCACTAAAAGACGGATTTCCTCTTCCGTATGGGCCGATTCGTGCTCTGTGGCCGGTTCGATGCCTGCGCGTTTCAGCATCCAGTTCGATGCGCCGTTCAGTATCCAGATGAAAGGGTACATCAGCTTGTAGAACATGATCACCGGCAGCGCGGACCAAAGCGTCACGTTCTCCGACTTGCGGATCGCGTATGTCTTCGGAAACTGCTCCCCGAGCGTAATATGCAGCGCGGTAATGAGCGAGAAAGCTACTAAGAAGGAGATTGTATGAATAACGACGGGGCTTAATCCGAGCCAATCTTTAAGGATTGGTTCGAGAAAAGCGGCGATAGCCGGTTCTCCGACCCAGCCGAGTCCCAGCGACGCAAGCGTGATGCCGAGCTGGCAGGCGGATAAATAAGCGTTCAGGTTGCCCGAAATTTTTTGCGCGAACCGCGCGCTCACATTGCCGCTTTGGGCGAGCGAATCAATGCGGCTGTTTCTTACTTTGACCATGGCGAACTCCGCGGCGACAAAAAAGCCGTTCAGCAGCACCAAGACGATAATGAGAACCGCGTTAAACAATAAAGGTAACGGGTCACTACTCAATCATTCCCTATCCCCTGCGTGAGGTGAATAGGTACACCTCCCTTAAATGTTCAAATAATAGACAAAAACTAACGATAGCTTATAACCCATTATACTCGGAATGTATACTGGCGCTCAAACGGCGAGCGGGCCACTCCGGGGTATGCACGGGGTGTGCGGACTCCGAATCGAGAGGTATTAGCGGAAATCCCCCCATTTGCCGCGAATTTGTTCGATTTCGTGCGAAAATGACGAAAATTCGATTGATTTTTAAATTCTAACGGATTTCCGGGTTGACATCGGGGACGGGCTATGGTAAATTTATTCGATATTCGCAAGAATATACGTAAATCCTCATACAACCCCTACACGGAAGATTTTCCTCGAGAAAGCAGCGTTATTTCCGCACATGTTTAATCGATCATTCAAGGAACTCCCATGATTAGGAATTGTTGTAACACTGATTCACACTGGCGCGGTCTTCGGAGCCGCAAGGATGGAAGAGAGGCAGGGCTTTCATTGTTTTGGTATGCGCAGCATCATGTACAGAAATTGGTTTTGCTTTGGGGTAAAGAAGGGTAACCGGTGTTTTTAAACGGCCAAAAAGGCTCGGTCAGGGACAGATCCGCTGACGGAGCCTTTTTTGCTTGCCGCGCAGTTGCTGATTGCCGGGTTAATTTCCGCTCCTAACATATTTCTAACAGTTTTCCCCTATAGTTAAGCTCAAACGGCATTCCAGAGAAAAGAGGTTACGGAATTGAATCTGTTCGTGTATAGCGTCGAACTTTAACCGGATGAACCCGCCGTACTGCTTCGAGCTGAAGTCCGTTCAAGTGTTTGCGGGAGCGGTAACCTACGAGGCATTTGCTTATATGTATGCCTCAGGCCATGGCTTGACGCGGATTGAGAGCGGGATCTGGCTTTAGCCGGGAATGAGTGCCCAAAAAAGCTCACGATTTTTGAAAAACTAAGAAATAGTGAGATTTGTAGAGATTGGAAAAGAACGATATCTGAGAAAGCGCTCTTATGTGCCTGATCTTCCCTTTTTTCGCTCCATAACCATTCCCGCCGTTCTTTACAGTTGCTTTCGACAAGCGTAATATTCAATTCATAAATTTACAGTTTCCAAATTCTTATCGCTTAATTTCCGCCATCGTGCGGAAAGCGGGGGAACCACAAGGGAAGCCTGCGCTGCCGGTGTGAGAGCCGAAAGCCATGCGTCCCCGGGGTGAATCCTCATCGTGCATGTGAAACATGCACTGAGGTAGGGCGACTCTCACCGCCCGAATCCGTCAGCTAACCTCGTCAGCGTTGGATCGAACAGCCGTTTAGAGGCCGGCCGCGGCCTTTGTTCGAATGGAGAGAGGATGATGAAGCTTGTGATCGTATAGCGACCACAGGGCTCCTGCCTCTGTGGTTTTTTATTGTCTTTTTTGGAAAAACGGAACGCCAGTTCTATTCGAGAAAATATAAAAATGCAGCCATTCCATGCAGTATATCGCTGAATTCCCGGCTCGCCGGGAAGCGGGGGAACCAACGGGACAGGACGGCGCGTTAGACGCGCGGATCGGTCCCAGGGGTGAATCTCTTCGCGCTTGCTTTGCAAGCGCTGGGGTAGGGCGACTCTCACGCCCGAATCCGTCAGCTAACCTCGTAAGCGTACAGAGAGAGGCAACGATTGTCGTGAGCTCATAAGACACGGTTTGTTTCACCGTGCCTGGAAGCCGCGGGAAGAGTCACCTCTTGCCCCAGGCTTCTTTTTTGTTGCCTTTTCTCCTGGAGTGAACAGGAGGAGAACGTATAAAAATGACCATAGTATCATCTGGCTATATTTTGGTGTCCGCGCCGAATAAGGCGGGAGAAAACTTTATCCGCGAGCTGCAAAGACGGCAGCTTCGCCTTGCGGCCATTGTCAACAGCAAGACAGAGCATAAGAGGCTGGCCGGGCTTGGCGTCGGGAACGTGGTGACGATCGACACGTCAGGCTGCGAGTCCTGGACCGTGCCCCAGTTTGCGGTCAGCCGAGTGTATTTATTCGAGAAAAGCCTGAACTTGTCGTGCCGGTACATTCAGATTTGCCGGACGTGGACGAACGGGCCGATTTATCTGATTACGAGCAATCCGAGCCCCCGGCTCGTGTATAAGGGGCTTGGCGCGCATCATGTCATTTATACGAACGGCGACGATGTCGGATTTTTGATCGACGGTCATTTGGAGTAAACGGGCGCAATCGCTCGGAAGGAGGCGTTGGAAAGTGGCGGACTTGTACATGGCATTGCTGTTGGCGGGAACCTACGTATTGTTCTGGGGCTTTCTGACCTGGTGCAGCCGGGTAACCGAGGAATCGGGAGGGGACGGACGATGATCGTCATCGGGGGAATGATTTTATTCGTATTCATCTATTTGGCGTATGCCTTGATTCATCCGGAGAAGTTTTAACGATCCGGATTCGGCTTGTTTACTAAAGGAGGTTTGGACCCCGTGGGTATTTTGCAAATGGCCGTTGTCATAGGGATTCTGGTGCTGCTCGTGAAGCCGCTCGGCACTTATTTATATCATGTCTTTTCCGGCGAGGACAATCGTACGGACCGCTTGTTCGGATGGGCGGAGCGGCCGATCTTCAAGCTGATCGGGCTGCGCGAACGCAAGGGGATGACATGGAAAACGTACGGACTTAGCTTTATCGTCACCAATCTTGTGCTGGTGGCCTTCGGATATTTGCTGTTAAGACTGCAAAAGCTGCTGCCGCTCAATCCGAACGGCATCGACAATATGGAGCAGACCTTGTCGTTCAATACGATCATCAGCTTCATGACGAATACGAACCTGCAGCATTACAGCGGGGAGTCGGGACTTTCTTATTTGTCGCAAATGGCTGTGATCACCATGATGATGTTTACTTCCGCGGCGACGGGGCTGTGCGTGGCGATTGCCTTTATCCGCGGCGTCACGACCAAGGGCAAGACGCTGGGCAACTTCTACGAGGATTTCGTCAAGGCGCACACCCGCGTGTTTCTGCCGTTTGCTTTCGTGGTCACGCTGGCGCTGGTAGCTTTGCACGTGCCGCAGACGCTGCAGCCGACGATAACCGTGCAGACGCTTGAAGGGGCGGAGCAGCAGGTTGCGATCGGACCGGTCGCGTCATTGGAATCGATCAAGCACTTGGGGACGAACGGAGGAGGCTTCTTCGGCGTCAATTCGTCGCACCCGTTCGAGAACCCGAATCCGCTGACGAACGTGATCGAGATGCTGTCCATGTGGTGCTTGTCAGCGGCGCTGCCGTACACGTACGGGTTGTTCGCGAAAAACCGGAAGCAGGGGTGGGTTATTTTCTCCGCGATGCTCATTTTGTTCGTGCTGTTCCTGTCGCTCGTCTACACGTCCGAGTTAAACGGTAACCCGGCGTTGAACAAGCTGGGCATGGACGCTTCCCAAGGCAGCATGGAAGGCAAAGAGGTGCGCTTCGGCATCCCGATGTCGGCCTTGTTTACGACCATTACGACGGCGGCGACGACCGGTTCGGTCAACAACATGCATGATACGCTGACGCCGCTAGGAGGCATTACGCCGCTCGCGCTGATGATGCTGAACAGCGTGTTCGGCGGCAAAGGCGTCGGACTCGTCAATATGCTGATGTACGCCATTCTGGGCGTGTTCCTTGCAGGTCTGATGGTCGGACGAACCCCGGAATTTCTGGGGCGGAAGATCGAGGCCCGCGAGATGAAATTGATCGCCATTGCGATTCTGGCGCATCCGTTTATTATTTTGGTGCCGACGGCGATTGCGCTTGCGACCGAGCTGGGCAAAGCGGCGATCACGAATCCGTCGTTCCACGGCATCTCGCAGGTGCTGTACGAATATACGTCGTCGGCGGCCAATAATGGCTCCGGCTTCGAGGGTCTGGGCGACAATACGCCGTTCTGGAACATCACGACCGGCCTTGTGATGCTGTTCGGACGCTATATCTCGATGATTGCGCTGCTGGCCGTGGCCGGTTCGCTCAACCGCAAGCAATGGGTGCCAGAGACTGTCGGCACGTTCCGTACGGACAACGGTTTGTTCGTCGGTATTCTCGTCGGAACGGTGCTCATTATCGGGGCGCTGACGTTCCTGCCGGCCATCGTGCTTGGGCCCGTGGCCGAGCATTTGACGCTGCGTTAAACGTGAAGATCGCGAAGGAAGAGGGGAGTTACCCATGAGTTCGAATCGAAAAAGCATGATGTCCGGACCGATCGTCCGGAATGCGATAAAAGAAAGCTTCGTGAAGCTGAATCCGGTCACGATGATGAAAAATCCGGTGATGTTTGTGGTCGAGGTAGGCACGCTCGTCGTACTGCTAATGACGCTGCTGCCGGGGTATTTCGGAACGGAGGAGAGCGTTGGCTTCAACTTCACCGTATTTGTTATCCTGCTGTTCACGGTGCTGTTCGCGAATTTCGCGGAGGCGCTCGCCGAAGGGCGCGGGAAGGCGCAGGCCGACTCGCTGAAGAAATCGAAGAAGGAAATCACCGCGAATAAAGTGACGGGAGCCGGCGTGAAGCAGGTTCCCTCCACCGAGCTGCGGAAGGGCGATATCGTCATCGTATCCCAAGGCGAAATGATTCCCGGCGACGGCGAAGTGATCGAAGGGCTGGCGTCCGTGGACGAATCGGCGATCACCGGGGAATCGGCTCCGGTCATTAAAGAAGCCGGAGGCGACTTCAGCTCGGTGACCGGGGGGACCCGGGTGGTGAGCGACAAGATCCGGGTACGCATTACGAGCGATCCCGGCGAATCGTTCATCGACCGGATGATTTCTTTGGTCGAAGGCGCGAAGCGGCAGAAGACGCCGAACGAAATTGCGCTGAACACGCTGCTCACCAGCTTGACGCTCATTTTTATGATCGTCGTCGTCACGCTCGCTCCGATTGCCCGCTACCTGGGGATCGAGCTGCAAATTCCGATGCTGATCGCGCTGCTGGTTTGCTTGATTCCGACGACGATCGGCGGTTTGCTGTCGGCGATCGGAATCGCCGGGATGGACCGGGTGACCCAGTTCAACGTATTGGCGATGTCGGGGAAAGCCGTCGAAGCGTCCGGCGACATCAACACGATGATTCTCGACAAAACGGGCACGATTACGTTCGGGAACCGGATGGCGAGCGAGTTCGTACCGGTCGGCTCGGCGGATTCCGATACGGTGGCGAAGTGGTCTGCGATCAGCTCGGTCAAAGATGAGACGCCGGAAGGCCGCTCCGTGCTGGAGCTGATGAAAAAGCAGAACTTTTTGTTCGACCAAGCCCTCGCCGAGGGCGGCGAATTTATCGAATTCAAAGCCGAGACCCGGATGAGCGGCATCGACCTGACGGACGGCCGCCAAGTGCGCAAAGGCGCCGTGGATGCGGTAAAGAAGTGGGTGCAGGCGCAGGGCGGCGTCATCCCGGCCGATTTGGAAGTCAAGGGCAATGCGATTGCCTCGGAAGGCGGCACGCCGCTGGCGGTGGCCGTAGACCGCGAAATATTCGGCTTGATTTATTTGAAGGATACCGTCAAGCCCGGCATGCGGGAGCGATTCGAGCAGCTGCGCAAGATGGGCATCAAGACGATCATGTGTACGGGCGACAATCCGCTGACAGCCGCAACGATTGCCCGGGAGGCCGGGGTGGACGATTTTATCGCGGAGAGCAAGCCGGAGGACAAAATCGCCGTGATCCGGCGCGAGCAGGCCGAAGGCAAGCTGGTGGCGATGACCGGCGACGGCACGAACGACGCGCCGGCGCTGGCGCAGGCCGACGTGGGTCTCGCGATGAACAGCGGGACGGTGGCGGCGAAGGAGGCAGCCAACATGGTCGATCTCGATTCCGACCCGTCCAAAATTATCGAAGTCGTAGCCATCGGCAAGCAGCTTCTGATGACCCGCGGCGCGCTGACAACGTTCAGTATCGCCAATGACGTAGCGAAATATTTTGCGATCATCCCGGCGATGTTCACGCTGGCGATTCCGGAGATGGAAGCTCTGAACATCATGAAGCTTGGTTCGCCGATGTCGGCGATTCTTTCGGCGCTGATTTTCAACGCGATTATCATCCCGCTGCTGATTCCGCTGGCGATGAAAGGCGTAACCTACAAGCCGATGAGCTCGACGCAGCTGCTGCGACGCAATCTATTCCTGTACGGGCTGGGCGGGGTATTGGTGCCGTTCGTCGGCATCAAGCTGATCGATCTGGCGGTTCACCTGTGGATTTGACGGGCGAAGACTTGCGTCCATTTTTTCACGAAACAAGATTTGTAGAGAAAACAAGTTGGAGATATGATATATAGAAAGGGAATGATTCCTTATGGTAAGCCGCACCAATCATGAAGGGGCTGAGACGGCCCGCTTCTCGCTCAGTATTGCCGTACGCGCTTCGATCGTGTTTATCGTCGTTTGCGGTCTTATTTATCCGCTCGTCTCGACCGGAATCGCGCAGGTGATTTTTCCGGCTCAGGCGAAGGGCAGCCTGATTCAAGACCGCAGCGGCGTTGTAGTCGGCTCCGAGCTGATCGGGCAGAAATTCAGCGATCCAAAATATTTCCAGGGACGCGTATCGAGTATTGAATATAAAGCCGATGCCTCGGGCTCGACTAACTATGCGCCGTCGAACCCCGAGCTGCTGAAGCGGACGCAGCAATCGATTGAGTCCTGGAAGACGGCCAATCCGGGCGTGCCGGTCAGCGAAGTTCCGATCGACCTGCTGACCAACTCCGGCTCGGGTCTTGATCCGCATATTTCCCCGAAGGCAGCCCAAGCGCAAGTGCCGCGGATCAGCAAGCTGACGGGAATTGCCGAAGCGGACCTCGGACAGCTGGTGGAGCGCCAGACGGAAGGGCGGGATCTCGGTGTATTCGGCGAACCTCGCGTGAACGTGCTGAAGCTGAACCTGGCGCTTACCGAAATGATGACGAAAAAGTAGTGTAAAAGGAGCTGTTGTGTTTTGTCCGGAAAAGCCAAACATACCGCCGCCGTGTCGCTCGGCGTCATGGCCGCGGGATTCGCGGCGACGATACCGTGGGCGGATCATACGTGGGTTCGCCTGCTGCAAAGCGGATTCGAAGCGGGACTTGTAGGGGGACTGGCCGATTGGTTTGCCGTGACCGCCTTGTTCCGCCATCCGCTGGGCATTCCGATCCCGCATACCGCGCTGCTGCCGAATAACCGGCGGCGCGTAACGGAAGCGCTCATTACAACCGTCGAGCAGGAACTGATCAGCAAAGAAAGCATCCGCAGCAAACTCGCCGGGCTGAAGATCGTTTCGCGCGGACTAGAAGCGGCCGAACGGGTTTTGGAATCCGACAAGACGCAGCAGAGTATCGCCGTATTGTGCGAGCGGCTGCTGGACTATATCCCATGGGATCGTATACCCGCGCTGCTGGAGAAGGAAATCCGGCAGCGCATTGACGCGTTGGAGGCCGCACCGGCTCTCCGCAAAGCGCTGGATCAAGTGTACCAGCATCAGGGGGACGAGAAAGCGCTCGATTTTCTGTTGGATTTGGCTGAGCAGCTTGTACTGACGAGAGAAACGCAGCACCGACTTGGCGCGATGGCTGTCCAGGCGATGCATGGGCTTCAGACGAACGGATTTATGCAGCTTGCGGTTAACGCGTTTCTTGGTTTTTATAACGAAGAAAAGCTTGGGGCGATGATCCAGCAGTTTGTGTGGAACGCCATCCGCGAGATGAAGCGGCAGGGGAACAAAAACCGGCGGGCGCTGCTGGCAGAGCTGCGTGTCCGGCTGGAGCGTTGGCTGGCCGATCCGGAGACGGAGGATACGTTAAACGCTTGGAAGATCCGGCTGCTGGACAACTTGGATCTCACTGCCCGGACGGAGCGATGGGTAGAGCAGTTGAAGGAGCGGCTTGTGGAAACGGTGCGAGAGCCGGATTTTGCCGAGCGCTATGCGATTCCTTTTCTGAAGGAGCTGCTGCATCGGATTCGGGAAGACGAGCAGGGCATGGAGAAGCTGGAGCAGTGGGTTCATGAGCAGCTTGGCCGCTGGGTGGAGGCGAACCATTCTAAAATCGGCGCTTTGATCCGGGAGAATGTGGACCAGTTCGACAATGAGACACTGATTGCATTAATGGAAGATAAAATCGGAAGCGACTTGCAGTGGATTCGGGTCAACGGCGCGCTATGCGGTTTTTTGATCGGACTGGTGCTGGGAGCGGTCAAACTGTTCGTCTGACGCCGGGAGAAGAGAGGCGATGTCAGGATGGGGACGGAAACGTTCAAGCGAAAAACGCCGGAGGAAATTTTGAAGTCCATCTCCAAGCTTCATCAAGGGCGGCTGAAAGTGTATATCGGGGCGGTGAGCGGGTCGGGAAAGACGTATCACATGCTCCGGGAAGGACAGCTGCTGAAGGAACAGGGGATCGACGTCGTCATCTGCGCTGTTTCCACGATGCAGCGGCCGGAAACGGTCCGGCAGATCGGCGATTTGGAGCGGGTGTCCAGCATCCATTGGCAGAAAGACGGTATAGAAAAGAAGGACTTGAATCTGGAAGCGCTCATCGAGCACAATCCCGAGGTTGTGCTGGTGGACGGCTTGGCGCACCGTAATCGCGAAGGGGCTCTTTTTCCGACACGGCTTGAGGATATCCGGTATTTACTCAGCAAGGGCATCAGTGTCATTACGACGGTCAACGTGTACGAACTGGAGGGCGCAACGGAGCTGGCTCAGAAGCTGACCGGCATCGAGGTGCGTGAAACGGTATCGTCCGATACGCTGGACCTGGCGGATGAAGTCGTGCTGATCGATGCGACGCCGGAGATGATTTTGAGCCGCGTCGAGGAAGGCAGTGTGAAAGCGCAGAAAGGCGCGGGCATATTCAAGCGGGGCAATCTCGCAGTGCTCCGGGAGCTCGCGCTGCGGCTCGTGGCGGTAGGCGTCAACGATTCGCTGGAGAAGCACCGCGAAGAGCTCGGGCTGATCGGACCGTCAGGCGCGGCTGAACGCATTCTCGTATCCGCTCAATATCACTGGAACGGTTCGATTTATGTGCGGCGGGGCCAACAAATCGCCAAGCGGCTGAACGGCGACCTGCTTGTGGTTGCTTTTGTCCATCCAAAAAAGGAGTTGTCTAAGGAAGAGGCGGCGTTTAAGCGGTCGATGGTCAAGCTGGCGGAGAAGGTTGACGGAGTGTTCGAACAGCTGCCATTTAACTCGCGGCGTTCTTTGCCCGACGTGCTGGTGAACTATGCGCTGGCGCATCGTGTAACGCGTATCGTCCTCGGGCACTCCAAGCAGACGTTATGGCAGGAGCTGTGGCAAGGGTCGATCGTGCACGACATGCTCAAGCGGACGTGTAACATCGATATTTTTATCGTGGCGGATCGAGCGGCGCATGAGGGCGAGCGTATTTTGCCGACCAAACAGACCAAGCGGAAGAAAGCGTCCGATCTGTACCGGCGGCTCAGCACGGATGAGGTCGAACGGGAGATCGAGCAGCTACGTAAAGGCCGGTTCAAGGTGTATATCGGCGCGGCTCCAGGTGTCGGCAAGACGTATACGATGCTGCAGGAAGGCAACGATCTGCTGAAAAAGGGGATCGGCGTGCAGATCGGGCTGCTGGAAACGCATGGCCGTAAGGAGACGCAGGCGCAAATCGGCGAGCTTCAAATGATCCCGCGGCAGGTGATCGATTACCGCGGCACGAAGCTGGAGGAAATGGATACGGACGAGATTATCCGGCGCAAGCCCGAAGTCGTGCTGGTCGACGAGCTGGCGCATACGAATGTGCCGGGCAGCAAAAACAAGAAGCGCTACGAAGACGTGCTGGAGCTGTTGTCAGCAGGCATTTCGGTCATCTCGACGGTGAACGTGCAGCATCTGGAAAGCTTGAACGACGCGGTGGAGAAGCTCACCGGAGTTCGTGTCCGGGAGACGGTACCGGACCATATTTTACGCTTGGCCGACGAAGTTCAACTGATCGACGTCGCGCCGCAGACGCTTCGGCAGCGCATGAGAGAGGGGCGTATTTACGCGCTCGACAAAGTGGATCAAGCGCTCGGTCATTTTTTTCGTACGATGAATTTGATTGGGCTGCGGGAGCTGGCTCTCCGTGAAATCGCCGATGACGTGGACGAACGGTTGGAATCGTACGAGCGCAAAAGCTCGCTTCGCGGTCCGTGGCGCCGGCAGGAATCGATCTTTGTGTGCGTGGACGTTACTCCGGACGCCGAGCGATTGATCCGGCGCGGTTTTCGCATCGCTCATCGGCTGAAAGCCGTATGGCATGTTGCCTACGTCCAGCTCGGCAGCGGGGCGCAGAGCAGCGAGCTGGACGCCAGATCGGAGCAGCTCCGCAAGCTGACGGAGCGGCTTGGCGGCGTCTTTCAAGTGCACCGGGCGGAAAATCGGCTGCGTCTGCCGGAAGTGTTGGCTGCCAAGGCGGATGCTTGTCAGGCGACACAGCTCATTATAGGCCAATCCAGCAAGTCTTCCTTGAAGGAAATGATACAGGGCTCGGTCGTGAAGAAGCTGCTGCGCCGCTCCCGGCATATGGATGTGCTCGTCGTAGCGGATGCCGAGACGAAACCGGGCTGACGCATGAGAAAGGATCGTATAACAGGATGAAAATTCAAGAGCTGGCCCGGCGGCTGAACGTCTCGACCCGGGCGATCCGATTTTATGAGGAAAAGGGCCTCCTGTCGCCCGCCAAGCATCCGGACAACGGCTACCGCCGGTTTACGGAGGAAGACGCTTGGCGGCTGCAGACGATTCTTGCGCTGCGGGAGGCCGGTATTGCCGTAGACGATATTCGGACCGTGCTGGAGCGGACAGACCGGGCCGAAACGGACGAGGTCCGGCGCTATTTGGAACTGCAGCGCTCGGCTCTTTATGGGCAGTGGCTGGAGCTTCGGGAGACGCTTGCCCTGCTGGACGGCATGATCGAGCGAACGGAAGACGAGCCCGAATCGCTTCGGCATCGTTGGCATGCGCTGGCGGAACGGGCTAAGGCAAGCAAAGCGATTCGCGATTCATGGGCCGATCTTTGGAACTTTGATGCGCTGTCGGAGCAATGGGAGCTTAGCGGCAGTGCCGGCCTGGCGCCGCATGTGCCGGCCGAGCCCGCTTACTCGCGCATCTTGGCTCAGGCCGCAGAGCGGGTTGCTCCACAGCCCGGGGAATGGGGACTCGACATTGGAACAGGCACCGGCGGTTTTGCCTCCCGCTTGCTTGAAAGCGGCGTGCGCATGGTCGGGATTGACCAATCGGCTGAAATGCTGCGCCGCTGCCGCATGCAATTGCCGTCTCTGGAAACGAGAATGGGCAATTTGCTGTCCGTTCCATCATTTGACGGACAATTCGATTTCGTCGTGACCAGCTTTGCGTTCCATCATTTGACGGAAGCGCAGCAGCCGCTCGCGTTGGCGGAGATGGCCCGGGTATTGAAAGAGAAGGGGCGCATCGCCATCGTGGATTGGATGGATGCCCCGGATGACCTGTATGCGGCAAGCGGAACGGCTCCCGGCGAAGAGCATTATGCCGAATCGCAGCGGTTGATCGCTTGGTTTCAGGCCCATGGATTTTGTGCGGAAGCCGTGAGTTTAGATCAAGCCTCCGTCTGCTTAGTGCTCGCGGTCCGCGCTCCGTTGTAAACCTTCTATGTGTAAGTCAATCCCTCCAATTGTTCCACATAATAACACACATTCCTCCCGAGCCGGTTGAGTCATACTAGCTTAGAAAGCGGTAAACCTGTGATGGCCGGAGGGATGATGTTGACGAGCCTAAAAAATCGAAAGGCTTCTTCTAACCTTTGTTGTTTGATATGGTTTAGTTTGTGCGTTTTGGCCGGTTGCAGTCCTGAGAAGGCAGAACTCCATCCAAGCGCCGGGCAAAGGCATATTGCCGGTGAGGCCTCCTACCGTGAGGAGGAGCAGGTGCTATCCGGCTTCCAGATGATTGCCGAGTATGCGGCAAAGCCCTATGCTACCGTCGGGACGGTCCCGCCATCTCCCGAACGGATGAGCAGGAAGAAAAAGGCTTTCCTCTCTTTCGACGACGGACCCTCCCGCCAAACCAAACCTATCTTACGCATTTTAAGGGAAAAAGGCATTAAGGCAACTTTTTTCGTTACAGGAAAATCTTCTCCGGAGCTTCAGTCGTACTATAAGCTCATCGTGAATGAAGGACACAGTCTGGGAAATCATACATATTCGCACGATTATGGCTACATCTATTCCTCCGTCGGGGCATATCGAACGGATACGGAAAAATTAAACGATTTATTGGCTCGAACCGCAGGAGTCAGACCGGATATTTTTCGTTTTCCGGGAGGTTCTGACAATCATTTGAGCCGCAAAGCAGGCGGACGTCACATCATGGCGAAAATTGCCCGGGAAATGACTAATATTGGATATCAATACTTCGATTGGAACGTAAGTTCGACAGATGCCGCCGCAGTTACACTGCCTAAACAGGATATATTGGCATCCGTACAGTCGAATAGCCGCGGGAAAAATCAAATCATCGTGCTGATGCATGATGCCGATTTTAAGACGACCACGGTGGAGGCGCTCCCGGATGCGATCGATTGGTTGAAAAAGCAAGGATACCAGTTCGAGACATTATCGAAGTCCTCTTTTGTTTTTCGATTTTTGCATCCGCCCGGCTGATTATTTTGGCAAAGCCTTCGCATACTAACATCATTATGAAGGGAGATGAATCTGAACGATGGCACAACAGCAATCGGGATCTGGAGATTCCAAGGAACAAAAGCGGCAGGCAAACGCGAATCAGGCCGGAGCCAATAGTGATGCAGCCGAAATACGGGATAAAAAACTAAACGGCCCGAACCGTCCGTCAACCTGAGCCAGGCTGAAGAGAGGAACAGTTCATGAGCGATAAGGAAAATCGGGATAAAAACGCATCGTATGAGCAGGTCGATACCGGCATTTCGTATAACGCCAAGAACGATCCGGAGCTTGATCCTTTTGAAATTAATTTTCGTCAGGAATTTCATCAAAACCGGGGTCCGCGCGAAGCGTTCGTGAACGAATACGGCGTGCTGATCGGAGACCATATCTATCAATCGGAGCAATCCCCGCTTGAACAATGGAACAATGAAACCGATCCGGCCGTGATGTCCGGAGACCAGTGGGTGCATCCGTACAAAGATGTAGGCTTTCAAACGACGGAAAACCGCGAGTTCTTCGAGCAGGGGATCGTGCCGCAGGGCTACCCGTTTATGCACTCGGACAAAGATGTGGCCTACAAATCGTATCCGAGCGGCGAGCCTGACGAGAAGGATGCCGACAAAAAATAACGGCGGGAAGTATGCTCCGATTGCGAGTTCAAACTATACCTAAGCATACCAAAGCAGGAATGCCTTGCTTTTGCCCCGTACCGTTGTATAATGGACATAGAAAACTTTATATACCTTTATGTTCGTTCAAAGGAGTGAAAGCTTAATATGTCCATGTCATTTGAAGCATACATGAGAGATATGGTGCAGCCGATGAGAGAAGAGCTGACGCGTATCGGGGTTACCGAGCTTCGCACGCCAGAGGAAGTATCCGAGGCCCTCGACAATATGAAAGGGACCGCTCTGATCGTGGTCAATTCCGTGTGCGGCTGTGCTGCCGGCCAATGCCGTCCGGGCGTGGCCAAAGCGCTGCAGCACGAAGTGAAGCCGGACCACCTTTACACGGTGTTTGCGGGTCAAGATAAGGAAGCAACGGCCAAGGCCCGCGAATATTTTGCGCCGTATCCGCCGTCCTCGCCATCGATCGCGCTGATGAAAGACGGCCAATTGGTGCATTTCATCCCACGCCATCAAGTAGAAGACCGTTCCGCCGAGATGATCGGCAACGATTTGATCGGAGCCTTCGAAACGCACTGCAAATAAGAGCCTGAACTCGCATAACAACTCCTGTCGGCGCTTGAAGCGTCGGACGGGAGTTTTTTCATTTTAGGAAACAGCAACAAGAGGAGAAGGTTCGCATAATTTTTCCTCCTTCGACCGGATCGTGCTATAATGTAACCAAAATTGACAAGCGGAAAGACCGGACGGCCAGAAGTTTACACCGAAGCAGCCGGCCGGCTTTCCGCAAGTCGCGACTACTCGCGTGGAGAGGTGTGGAGAACGATGAGTCTGCAGCAGGACATTATTGCGAAGCTTGGCGTCAAGCCGGCGATCGATGTCAATGAGGAGATTCGCAAGCGGGTCGATTTTTTAAAACAATACGTGCTCAAAGCAGGTGTCGACGGGCTTCTGATCGCTATCAGCGGCGGGATCGACAGCGCCGTGGCGGCGGGGTTGTGCAAGCGGGCTACGGATGAGCTGACAGCCGAAAAAGGAAAGGAATACAAAACGGTCGGCGTATTTCAGCCGTACGGGGAGCAGGCGGACATCTCCGACAGCTACGCGACGGCGGAAGCGTTCGATTTGAAATATCGCATCGAGACGAACATCGAGGAAACGGTCAACGAGATTGCGCTTGAAGCCGAGTACGGGCTGAAATCGATCGGCGTGCACAAGCATTTGAGCCGTGGCGGCAAAGGGAATGTCAAAGCCAGAACGCGGATGGTCGTGCAGTACGCGCTTGCGTTCGAGCTGAATCTGCTCGTGGTCGGCACGGATCACGCGTCGGAGGCGATTACGGGCTTTTATACCAAGTATGGCGATGGCGCCGTCGATATCACTCCGATGAGCAGTTTGAACAAACGCCAGGTGCGGCAGCTTGCCCGCGAGCTGGGCGTTCCGTCCAGCGTGCTGGATAAAGCGCCTACCGCCGGCCTTTGGGAAGGGCAGACGGACGAGAACGAGCTCGGCATCACTTACGACGACAACAGCGATTACTTGGAAGGCAAAACGATTTCGCCCGAAGCCCAGGAGAAGCTGGAAAAGCAGTATTTGAAGACGGAGCACAAGCGGACACCGATTCCCGGCATTTAGCCGTTGCTGCACCCATCACGAAAAAAGCATGCTCGCCCTGCATGGGTAGCATGCTTTTTTTCGCCCCCGGGAGACGGTACGTTCTGAAGTTAAGCTTGCCTCGCTTGAATTGCCCGCCGCAGCCGTTCTGCAAGCTCCTGCACTTGCATCGCACCCAAATCGCCTTCGCCCCGTTTACGGAGGGCAACGGTGCCGGAGCTTTGCTCGTTCTCGCCGAGGACCAGCATATACGGCACTTTTTCAAGCTGGGCTTCGCGAATTTTGTAGCCGAGCTTTTCGCTGCGCAGGTCGGCTTCTACCCGGATGCCCGCTTCGGCCAGTGCCTTTTTGACTTCGATAGCGTACGAATTGTAAACGTCCGAGACGGGCAAAAGCTTGACCTGCACCGGAGACAGCCAGAGGGGGAACGACCCGTTGTAGTGCTCCGTCAAAATCCCGATGAAGCGATCAATCGAGCCGTAAATTGCGCGGTGAATGACGACCGGACGGTGTTTTTGATTGTCTTCGCCGATGTAGGATAGGTCGAATTTTTCCGGCATTTGAAAATCGAGCTGAATCGTCCCGCACTGCCAGCTTCGTTTGAGCGCGTCCAAAATATGAAAATCGATTTTCGGCCCGTAGAAGGCCCCGTCCCCTTCGTTGAGGCTGTAGGCGATTCCCCGGCGTTCCAGCACGCTGCGCAGCGCCGTTTCCGCCTGCTCCCACAGCTCGGCGGAGCCCATCGAATCCTCAGGCCGTGTGGACAGCTCAATCTTGTACTGGAAGCCGAACACCTTGTACATCTCGCCGATCAGATCGATGGCACGGCTGATTTCTTCTTCAATCTGATCGGGGCGGACAAACAGATGCGCGTCGTCCTGGCAGAAGGTGCGCACCCGCATCATCCCGTTCAGAGCGCCGGAAAATTCGTGCCGGTGCACCTGGCCGAATTCGCAAAGCCGGATCGGCAGCTCCCGGTAAGAGTGCAGCTCGTTTTTATAAATAAGCATGTGGCCCGGGCAGTTCATCGGCTTGAGCGCGAACTTCGTCTCGTCCACCTCGGTAAAATACATGTTCTCCCGGTAATGATCCCAATGTCCCGATTCCTCCCACAGCCGCTGGTTCATCATGAACGGCGTGCGGACCTCGTCGTAATCGTTTGCCGCTTGCTGCTCGCGGGAGAAGTTCTCAAGCACCGTGCGGATCGTCATCCCTTTTGGCAAAAAGAACGGCATCCCCGGCGCTTCCTCGGAGAACATGAACAGCCCGAGCTCTTTGCCAAGCTTGCGGTGGTCGCGCTTCTTGGCTTCCTCCAACAGATGCAGATGCTCGTCAAGCTCTGCCTTCTTTGGGAACGCTGTGCCGTAGATGCGCTGCAGCATCTTGTTATTGGAATCGCCTCGCCAATAGGCGCCGGCGACGCTCAGCAGCTTGAACGCTTTGATGCGGCCCGTGGACGGCAAGTGAGGCCCGCGGCACAGATCGACAAACTCGCCCTGCTCGTACAGGGAAAGGACCGCTTCGTCCGGCAAATCGCGGATAAGCTCCAGTTTGAGCGGGTCTTCCAAAGCTTCGAACGTTCGCACGGCCTCGTCCCGGCTGACGACGCGCCGGGTAATCGGCACATTTTCCCGGACGATCCGCTCCATCTCTTGTTCAATCGAGGAGAGGTCGTCTACGGATAGGGGCTTTTCGATATCAATGTCGTAATAAAATCCGTCTTCGATGACAGGACCGATTCCCAGCTTCACCGCTTTTTGTCCATATAGCCGCTTAATGGCTTGAGCCATCAGGTGCGCCGTGCTATGACGGTACACCTCCAAGCCTTCCTTGCTGTCGAGCGTCACAATTTCAACCGAAGCGTCCGCTTCGATCGGCCGGTTCAGATCGACGAGCTTTCCGTCGATTTTGCCTGCTGCGGCTTGTTTCTTCAAGCTGGGACTGATGGAATCGGCCACCTGCTCGATGGTTGCTCCTTTTTCGTATTCTCGGACCGAGCCGTCCGGCAGCTTCACTTGAATCTTCATGGTTTTCGTCCTCCGTTTCCGGTCGAATGGGATGTGAACGCAAAAAAACGCATCTCGCCCAAGGGACGAGTACGTTCAGCTCGTGGTTCCACCCTAATTCGACCGGCTGCCCTCCGCGTCATGGCTGCTGCCAGAACGAAAGAGATCACGCCGGACCTCATGGCCATCCGGTAACGGGGATGAGACGGCGCGCTTAATTTCGCGATCGTTTGGTCATGACCGCAAGTTCAGCGTCACGGCTGCAAAGGGGTAATTCCATGCCGGTCGCTGGAGGAGCTTACAGCCGGGACTCCTCTCTCTGTGCAGCCCTTGCAGGGAATCGTGTCTTTGGTCATCGCCTGATGTTTCAATATTCTAACTTCTTCGCGAGCGTAAAGTCAAGAGGGATGAACACATATTTCTCCTCCGGCAAATGGCGTTAATAATGGCCTATTGCCCGGCGAACTGAAAGCGTTAGAGAATATGCCAAAAGTAAGCACTGAAAAGTTGCTCATCTTGAACTTGTCCTTCCGATCGGATACGATAAAGCCACACGGAATGCGACTTACTGCTGCGGGCATATGCGTATAGAGGACAAAGAGAGGAATAACGGCTATGATTATCGGCATCGGTACCGATGTATTGGAAATTGAGCGGATGCGGAAGATTCTGGGGCAGCCGACCGGCAAGCGCTTCCTGGAGCGGGTGTTGACGCCTGCAGAGCGGGAGCTGGCGGCTGTAAGAGGTGGGAGGCTGGCAGAGTTCGCAGCCGGGCGCTTCGCTGCCAAGGAGGCGGTCGTAAAGGCGCTCGGCTGCGGGATCGGAAAAGAAGTAGGATTTCAGGACATGGAAGTGCTGCCGGACGGAAAGGGCAAGCCGGTATGCCGGTTGTCGGAGGCGGCTTGGGAACGCTTAGCCGCCTGGATGCCGGCCTTCCGGTCCGTAACGGCAGACGCGATTCGCATTCATCTAAGCATTACGCACAGCGAAACGCTGGCGATGGCCTATGCCGTGGCAGAGCGAACCGCAGCCAACCCATAGACAGGAAGTGGCTTATTTTTTGCTTGCCAGCCATTCGGCCAGCGCAGTCGCTTCCTCAGGCTTCAGCTTGCCTTGAAAGCCCGGCATGCCGCCCCCGCCTTGTTCGATCTGCTTCACGATCTGTTCTTTGGTCATCCGTTCGCCGACCTGCTGCAGGTTGGTTTTCGGTCCCATGCGGCCTTCCAGATTGCTTGCATGACAGGAGAGACAGTTCTGCTTGTAGAGCGACTGCACCTGCTCGGAAGAGCCGACCATCGCCTGTTCCGCCGTGAGGCCGCTTTCCTTCTTGCCGCCGCCGAACGGCTCCGTGCTGTTCGGCGTGCACGCCGTTACCGTTGCCAAAACCGTCAAAACCGCCGCAGCGGCCGCCCATTGCTTCCAGCGTTTCATTCTGCATTCATCCCCTTGTTTCGCATACGAATTATCGCGCCTAGCGTGAACATACTGAGGCCGCCAAAGCCTCCGATCAATACAGGCGCATAGCCGAGGTACATCCATACCACCGTCATCGTCAGAGCAAGCATCCACACCCCGAACGCCCCGAGCACCCAGCCCAACCGCGGGAAGAGGGCAAGATAGGCGGCTGTAAGCGCGAGCCCCTTCAGCACCGGCCAGTAGAACGGATCGATTCCTATTGGACCGCGTGTGAGCAGCCAAACGACCGCGACGGCTGCCGCCGCAACGAGAAGCGCGCCCAGGAACCCGTTCTGTGCCGTGCGTTCGGCGGACGAACGACGCCCGCGGAGGAAGACCGCCGCCGTAAGGAGGAGCGCAACCAAGAACAGAACAGGCTGCAGCAGCTCCCAATCCCGCCATTGCCCGAGAAACGTCACGATGGCCGACGCCATCCATGCCATTCCCCAAATGTATAAATAAGCCGAATAAGGGGCAGCCGCCCTCCAAGCCTGCGTTTCGGCAGACAGCTTGTCTGTCCTTATCCCGTCGACGCGGATGGGGCCTCCGGCCGCATTCGCTTGTTTCATCACTATCGCCTCGCTTTGCCGAACGTTGCAAAAACCGCCGATGTTCCGAAACTTCGACGGCATTTACAGGTAGCGTACACCTTCCGGGGGGCGAAAGTCAAACCCGGCGCAGATCTGGCAGGAACCGTGCGTCCAGCGCGTTCCGCGGGTATTATTTTGCCGGCGTGAACCGGTGTTTTTTGGCATATTCACGGGGGGAGAAGCCGGTCACCTTCTTGAAAATGCGGCTGAAATAAAACTCGTCTGTGTAGCCGACGCTGCCGGCAATCGATTTCAACCGGTAATCCGACAGCACCAGCAGCTCCTTGGCCCGGTCTACGCGCAAATGCGTAAGGTAATCGATCGGGCTGTAGCCGATGTATTTTTTGAACAGTCGGGAGTAGTGGCTCACGCTGAGCCCGGCCATTTGCGCCAGCCCTTCGAGCGTGAGAGGCTCTCGGTAATGCCCGACCATGTAGTCCTGCGTCAGCTCGATCGCCGCCGTCGTATCGCCGGCGATTTTCTGCGCGCGGAAATCGGCCACCAGCGTCAGGAAAAACTCCTGCAGCACGATTTTGCGTCGCATCGCGGTCATGTGTCCCCGGCGCTTCCATAGCATATGGAGCTGTTCCATCAAATAAATGAGCTGCGGCGTATTGGTGACCGTGTACATCCCCTCCAGCGGGAACCACGCTTCGTCGGCGCTGCGAGAAATCCACTGTTCCTTCTCCTCGTAAACTTCCGTATAATGAAAACGTAGAAAATAGTATTCGAGCGGCTGCTCGGGATCGGTCGTACGTTCGACGATCATGCCGGGAGCAAAGCAGAACAGCTTGCCGGGCTCGGCAGGATAATGCGTGCCGCCTATCGTAAAGGTGCCCTTGCCCTTGATGATCAGCCATACGGAGTGGTACTTGATCGTTCGCGGCTTCTGGCGCCAGTCGGGCTCGCATTTCTGATGCCCGACGAGCAGAATCGAGATGACCAGCTTGTTCAGGCGCGAGGCCAGCTCTCCGGGAGTCAGCATCGGCGTCCGTCCTTTCCTTCTTGAGATAAGCGCCGTCATGAGCTATTTTTAAAAGCTTGGCTTCAACCTTGGTAATCGTCGTATCTGTCCTTGCAAAAAAAGTCGTACAGCCGTTTATTCGGAGTATAGATTTCTATTATATCCCGAAGACGTGTGCAAAGAGAAGGAGATCCTATGTCCAGTTCAGAGCAAAAGCCGTATTTCTCCACCGAGCTGTTATCCTGGTACCGGCGGCACAAGCGCGATCTGCCTTGGCGGCACAGCCGGAATCCGTATCATATTTGGGTATCCGAGATCATGCTGCAGCAGACCCGGGTCGACACCGTCATTCCTTATTTTAACCGGTTTATGGATAAATTTCCGACTGTCGCCGCGTTGGCCGAAGCGCCTGAGGACGAAGTGCTGAAGGCGTGGGAGGGGCTCGGCTATTATTCGCGCGCCCGCAATCTGCAAAGCGCCGTCCGCGAGGTGAAGGAGCGTTACGGCGGCATCGTGCCGGACACGAAGGAGGAGGTGTCCTCGCTTAAGGGCGTCGGCCCTTACACGACCGGGGCGATTCTAAGCATCGCTTACAACAAGCCCGAGCCTGCCGTAGACGGCAACGTGATGCGCGTGCTGTCGCGCTATTTTTTGATTGAAGACGATATCATGAAGGGGAGTACCCGCGTCATCATGGAGAAGCTCGCGCAGGAGCTGATTCCCGAAGGGACGGCCGGCGATTTTAACCAAGCGCTGATGGAGCTCGGCGCGCTCGTCTGTACGCCCAAGTCGCCGAGCTGCCTGACCTGTCCGGTCATGGCGCATTGCGCGGGACGGGCGGCCGGCATGGAGGAATCGCTGCCGGTGAAGACCAAGGCGAAGCCGCCGCGGCCGGAGCGGCGCTGCGCCGTAGTGATCGAGGGCGCGGCGGAGCACGCCGGCCGGGTACTGATCCGCCAGCGGCCGGCCGAAGGGCTGCTGGCGCGTCTGTGGGAACTGCCACATGCGGCAGTTCCCACAGCGCCCGCAGCCGCGGAGGCGCGCGGCGAAGGCGGAGACCCCGCCGCGGCCCATGCCGCGCTGGCGGCGCATCTCGCCGTGGACGGCCTCGGACTCGGCCCGGTCGGCTGGCTCATGCAGGCGGAGCATACGTTCAGCCACATCCGCTGGGAGATGGATGTGTACACCGGCCGCCTGGAGGAATCCTCCGCGCTGCTGCTGCCTGTGCCGCTGCCGTCGAATTACCGCTGGGTAAATCGTGAAGAGATGGAGCAGTATGCGTTTCCGAACGTCTTTTTGCGCATCCTGAATGCGTATTTCGGCCAAACCCGGGGCTGAGGCGAGCGGCATTAATATTGTTATAAGATACCAGAATGAGCTTTGTCGACATCTTCTTCCGTGGAGATGACGACTGGCTCTTTTTTTGTATTTTCTGGTCTAATGTCTTTTTTTCAGTTCTAAAGTTTGTTTAAAACCATATGTTAAAAACCGTAAAAGCATAAGGGAGTGAATTGCGATGAAACGAGTAGGAAATAGAGAAAGGGGGATTACATATTGACTGTGTCTCCGGGAATGTTCAGCGTCATTATTTCGTCGGACCCTCAGTATCCTTGGTATGATGGCGTCCTGCCTGAGGGCTTGAAAACGGAAGACGAGATCAAATTGAATTCGGCGCGCCAAATATCCGAGCAATACGAGAGTATGAACGAATTGGCGAAACAGCGCCGAGAAACCGGAAGTCTTTTTCCTGTACATGGGGTGTTGATCAACGGCGACCTGACAGCTTTCGGTCATGACTGGCAGATGGAGAAGTACAAAGAACTGCTCGGAAAGCTTGAACTGCCTTATTACCCGGGGCTGGGAAACCATGATTATGCGAACAACGTAGACGACAGCTACAACAACAATTGCGCGATGCGTATGGTCGATTTTATGTACGGGTGGTTAAGATTGCACACAGGAATGCTCAAATACGATTTCGCAGAACGATCTTATTACAAATTCCCAGAGTTGCGGGTAGATTATACGGGAAGCCTGGCCTATTCATTTAATATCGGCAAAGTCCACTTCGTTCAGCTGCAAAATTTCCCCTCGTATACAGACAATTGGGATTCGTGGAATGCTGGCTCGGCCCGCAGGGATTTTTTCTTCATTAAGCCATCCTTCGCATGGCTAAAGAACGATCTGGCTATCGCGCGCAACAGAGGCGACGTGATCATCGTCAGTCTTCACGACTATCATGATAATTTTATCGAGCCGTTTGTGACCGAGTTCAACGATATTACAAACAAATATGGCGTATCCGCAGTTTTCGCCGGGCATATTCACCGGAATTGCGGCAAGATAGGCACCATCGGGAGTTCGAATATCCCTTTCTTCCGTTCAGGCGCGGCTTCCTACCAGGACTACCTTGTAGCGGATATAGACACGGAACAGAAGAAAATGATTGTCCGTAAAAGGGCATGTCCGCTAAACGGTATGTACGACTTCACCGGAGATTCGTGGGAATGCAACCTTAACGATACGATTCCTTATCCTCCCATGCCGGTTCCTCCTACGGAGGGTCATGTTACATTCTTCAATGATGGCGGTTTCGAAGCGCGCTTCGAACTCCATTATACCTATGGCGGAGAAACGCTGGTATTCAAAACCGGCAATATGACTTTAGGCAACAAGAAGACCTATTACATTCCTCCCGATGCAACCGATGTTTGGATTATCGGACAGGAATATACAGGTCTGGTTTGGGAAGGATGGCGGACTGTCTTTGATCTCAGGTTCGCATCGCCGCCAAACAACTGTTTCAAACTGTATGGAACAACCTTGCATCCGAAATGGAATAACGACTGTAGTTGATATGAAAGAACTGGACTCATGCGGTTGAACGGGCGCACCGGAAGGCTGAATGTCTTCTACGGGCGCCTTTGCTCTCGATCGTTGCGCTGTGCCGCAACCCGATTCGTTATTTATAGGGATTGTATATAAACATCGCTTCGTTACCTATCATGAGGTGATACATGAAATAGAATAGCGGCGAACAAAGGATCACAAAGAAGAGAATTGCCACTAGCAGAAGGCCGCTATTCCGCTGCTTCGGTTCATTTGTTTTCAGGTTTGCCATACGTTCATACCCCTTTTCACATTTTTTTGCTTTACGATGTCCTTATAGCTGAATTATAGGAAACGCAGCCGAATGTGTAAGTGATGTAAATCACGCTTTTCTTTTCCAAATGTGAAAGAAAAATGGCAATGTAAAAAATGACATAGACAGCCCGGATAAAATGAAAAACGCCAGCCTGGAAACGAAGGTCTGCCCTTCGTCCTGGGGTGGCGTTTCTTGCGGTGATGACTAGTAAATCTGTTTCTTCATCGCTTGGATGTCTTTGATCAGAATGTGCTTTTTGTCGATCGCGATATGCTCGTCTTCCTGCAGCTCCTGAAGCACCTTTGTCACCGATTCGCGCACCGTGCCGACCATGTTGGCCAGCTGCTGATGCGTCAGCTTCATATCGATAAACATGCCGCCCGCTTTCGGCTGGCCGTATTCTTCCGCCAACCGGCAGATCGTTTTGATCGTGCGCGTCCGGACGTCGAGGAACGTTAGGTCGTATATTTTCTCGTTCGCTTTGCGCAGTCGCTCCATAGCAACTTCCATCAGCTTCAGGCACAGCTTGGGGCTTCGCTCCATAAACTGCTGAAAATCCGAGCGCATCAGCGTATACAACGAGCAGGCCTCCAGCGTTTCCGCCGTCGCAGAGCGCTTGAGCCCTTTTTGAACCAACGACATCTCCCCGAAAAAGTCCCCTTCCCGGAACAACGAAAGAATAATTTCCTTGGAATTGTCGATGCGGTAAATTTTGACGACACCGGAATGAATCAAATAAAACTCCTCACCGACGTCTCCTTCGAAAAACAAGATGTTTCCTTTTTTGAATTTCCGTTCCACGAACAGGGGAACGATCGTCTCCAACTCGGCCACCGACATATCTTGAAACAGCGGCACATCATGCAGGAGAGTGATCAGTTTGCTCATGAGTCTCACTCTTTCCTGATCAAATATGTTGCGTTTTTCGGTCACGGTTTCCGTTTTCTCCAAAATTCGCCTATTTCTCTATCATACTACGTTCCGGCTTTGGGGGAAAGGGGCCTTGGATATACCTGTCAGGCGTTCTTAGAGGAAAATCGGTTCGTTCGATGCATGTCGAGGATAGAAAAAGGACTGCATGGAGGAGAACCTCCGCAGTCCTTTGCTGGCAAGCCCGATTATTTTACAGCCGCTTCGTAACGTTTGCCTACTTCGTTCCAGTTGACAACGTTCCAGAATGCCGCGATGTAGTCAGGGCGTTTGTTTTGATATTTCAAGTAGTACGCGTGCTCCCATACGTCCAGACCGAGGAGCGGCGTTTCGCCTTCCATGATCGGGCTGTCTTGGTTCGGCAGGCTGTACACTTTCAATTTGCCGTCTTTGGTCACAGCGAGGAAAGCCCAGCCGGAGCCGAAACGGGTCGTAGCTGCTTTGGCGAAATCTTCTTTGAACTTGTCGAAGCCGCCCAGTTCGCTGTTGATCGCGTCAGCCAGCTTGCCGCTCGGAGCACCGCCGCCGTTCGGTGCGATCGTTTCCCAGAACAAGGAGTGGTTCGCATGGCCGCCGCCGTTGTTGCGGACTGCGGTACGGATGCTCTCCGGTACGCCGTTCAGATCGGCGATCAGGTCTTCCACGCTTTTGGATTGAAGATCGGCATGGCCTTCAAGCGCAGCGTTCAGGTTCGTAACGTACGTGTTGTGGTGACGATCATGGTGGATCATCATAGTCATTTCGTCAATGTGAGGCTCAAGCGCATTGTTCGCATAAGGAAGTGCCGGTAATTGGTGTGCCATCTTCTATCTACCTCCTGAGGATATGAGATTTCCAAGATTTATTATCGCCTATTTTCCATATAAAATCAACATTTATGTATATTAAGTGTTCGTGGCTGGGGCATCCTCTCCACGGAACCGTTCACTGCCGCGGTGTTCGATCTCATGGATGACCTGCCCGAGCATGGCGGTGCCTTGAGCGTTCAGCCAAGGGGACAGGTCGCTCATGACCCGTTGATGGTAATGAAGCTCCTCCGACGTCCATTTCGTCATCTGCACATCGTTCAGTTCGTCAATCCGGCGCATCGTACCGGACTTAGTCGTCGCTTCGTGTGTCATCGTTTTCCTCCTTCAATGCAATCCGAACGATTGCCGTATGATATTGCATCGTCTGCGCAAAGCCAAAGATTACCGGATTATCGTTTCACGCCGTTCAGACTTTTATGCAAAAGAAAAGAGGAGGCAGTTCTGCCTCCCGAGCTTAGCCCCCGCTGCTTGAACTGGAGCTCCCGATCCCGCCGTGTCCGCCGGAGCTTCCCGAAGAGATGCCGCTGGACGAGCTGGATGAGCTTGACGAGCCGGAGCTTCCCTTCGAGCCGCTGTTTGTCGAAGACCCGGACGAACCGGTAGATGCCGACGAGCCGGATACGGATTTGCCAGGCAAAAAACTCGCAATCTTTACATTGTCAGAGCATTAGGTGCGTCATATACTAGAGTGGTAAGTTTTAGTAGAGTTGTCAACAGGGAGACTGCTGGAGGGAGCAAATACGGATGAAGAAGCGATGGCTTCACGTAACGTTAGCGACGGCAATGATGCTGTCGCCTTTTTTGGCTTGGAGTTCGGGAAAAGTACAGGCAGCGGAGAGAAGCATGGATACATGGTCCTCGTCTCCGCCATTTTCAATGCCGTCGTCCCCCGCAACTCAGCCGGTCAACGTGGTTTATGGAAAATTATGGGTGAAATACAAGGGACAAGCCGGGAGCGAGGGCTCTGCCGGACTGCTTGCAGCCGCGGACTCGGATTCGTTCGTCGAAATGCCGCTGGCGGCGGGAGAGAACGTGCTTTCCGCTGTCGAACGCTATAAACGGGACCCTGCCGTGGCGGCAGCCGAACCCGAATATTTGATGCAATACGCCGATCCGGCGGTTATGGAGGCGGTTCGCTGACCGTGACCTCCTCCATCTATCAACCGAATGACCCTTATTATGTGAACGGGAGCCAGTGGGGTCTTAGTGTAACGGAGATGACCTATGCTTGGGAGCGCGTGCAGGACAGGTTTTCGATTCGTATTGCGATCGTCGATTCGGGAGTGAACCCGAATCACCCGGATCTCGCCGGGAGCTTGGAAGCGGGCTATAATGCGCTTGACGAAGGCCAGCCTCCTGTCGACGATGCGGGACACGGTACGATGGTCGCCGGGATCGCCGCAGCTGTAACCAATAACGGCATCGGCGTAGCCGGAGCTGCCGGCGGCGCAAGGATCGTTCCGGTGAAGGTAGGGAAAAAAGACGCCAACAATAAAGACTACATCCCGAGCAGCGCCGTAGCCCAAGGCATCCGATGGGCGGCCGACAACAAGGTTGACGTGATCAACATCAGCCTGGGGATGCCGCAGAACAGCCAAATGCTGAAAGAAGCTGTCGATTACGCCCTGGCCCGGAATGTGGTTATTGTCGCAGCGGCCGGCAACGAGAGCAACCATTGGCTATTCGGCGATCCTGCCGATTTTCCGACCCGTGAGGACAACTCCTACAGGAAGTTTGCCAGGACCGCCTACCCGGCGCGCTACGAGGGTGTCGTTTCCGTAGGCTCGGTTACCCGCTTGGCGAATAGTACGCTAACGATCGCTGATTTTTCCAACATTGGAAAAATAACAACGGTTGCGCAGGGAACCGGCGTTTACTCGACGGCGCTGTCCGGGGGCTATGCCAGCGGTGCCGGGACCTCTTATTCGTCCCCGATGGTTGCGGGACTAGCCGCCTTACTCAAAGCGCAAAATAAAAATTTGAGCTCGCAGGACGTGCATCATATTTTGTATGACAGCAGCCAAAAGCTAGATGTACTTCCGTTATCGGGATATTATTTGGGGACATATTATGTTCCGAAGTATCAAGATTATTACGGCGGAGGGTTGATGAACGGCAAGCGGGCTTTTACAATGCCGCGTCTCCGTATGACGGCAGCGCCGGAGCCGGGCGGTCGGCAAGCCACCGTTACGGTAAGGGCAGAGGATGATAAAGGGGCCCTGCTTCGGGGCCTGTCCTCCGAAATTACAGTGACGGTGGATCACTCGGCTCGCTATAAGCTGAACAGAACCGTTTCTCTGGTTAACGGGGAGTGGAGCGGTCCGGTCGAGCTTTCCGTGACTGGCGACGTTTACGATTTTACGATTCAGGCAAACGATGCCTCCAGCAGCGGCAATGAATTCATCGAATCCGGCGCAGCGAGGTTTTTCAAGCTTCCGGATCGACCGAAAGCTTCGATTGCTTCGGGAACTTACACCGGCCCCCAAACCGTAACGTTATCTTCGGCGACACCGGGAGCCCGAATCTATATTTCGTACGATGGAGAGAATTCCTATGAACACGCAGAGCCTTTAACAATCAGCTCCAATACGACATTTTATGCTGCTGCGATGAAAAACGGCGTCTGGAGCGAGACCGCCAAGTACTCTTATACCATCCAGCCGGCTCCTGCTGGAGGAGGAGGCGGAGGAGGCAGTTCGGGATGCTGCGCTGGAGGAGGCGGCGGCTGGGGCGGTGCCCCTGCGGCTACTAGCGACGGCAAAAGCGAATCCGGCTCCGTTCTGAGCGTGAAGCCGGACAAAGCGAAGCTGCTGGAACAGCTTGCCGCTGCCAAAGGAGCTCTGGTAACGATCGACGCCAGTGCCCGGTCCGGCAGCGCCTTGAAGCAAATTATCGTGGAACTGCCGGGCGAGGTATGGCTTAAAGCAGCAGAAACCGGATCGGCCTTCGTCGTTCGTACCGACCAAGCGTCGCTCACCATTCCGTCGGACGCTTTTGCCGTAGAGAGCGCAGCGACCCCGGTTAAGCTAACCGTCAACATGTCGCAGGAGGCTCCCGGCAAACCGTCCTATGCCGGACTTGCCTCTCCTGTATTCGATTTCACACTCCAGGCGGGCGACCGGAAGATTGAAGCGTTCGACAAGAGCGTGACGGTGCTGCTGCGGTATGACTTAGCCAAGATCGGCGATGCCGCCAAGACGGGAATTTATGTTTACAACGCTCCGGCCGGACGCTGGGAGTATATCGGCGGCAAGGCGGAGAACGGGGCGATTCAGGTCCGGTTGAGCCACTTCTCGTCCTATGCCGTCATGGAATGGAACCGGACGTTTGACGATATAGCAGCTCACTGGGCAAAGGCGACCATCGAACGGATGGCGGCCAAGCAGATCGCGGACGGCATGACGGAGACGGCCTTCGCACCGGAGGCGACCATGACGCGGGCTCAATTCGCCGCGCTGCTCGCGCGGACATTGAAGCTGCCGTCCGGCGCCAAGGAGCTGCCGTTCAAGGACGTGCCGCAGGATGCATGGTATCACGATGCGTTGGCCCAAGCGCTGGCAGCCAAGCTTGTGAGCGGGATCAGTGACACGGCATTCGCTCCGGAAGCGCCAGTTACCCGCGAGCAAATGGCAATCATGCTGATGAACGCGTACGGTTATGTTCGAGGCGCCGAGTCCCAATTATCGACGAACGCACCGGCATTCACGGACCGTGATGCGGTCGGTGACTGGGCCAAGGACTCGGTTGGACGGGCCGCCGGGCTGGGACTGCTGGAAGGCAACCCGGACGGCTCTTTCGGGCCGAAGCGACATGCGACGCGGGCCCAAGCCGTGACGGTGCTGCACCGGCTCTTGAACCATATAGAGAAATAACGGCCCCGCGAGCAGCTCGCAGGAAGCTCCCCCGAAGGCATACCGGAGGGGGGCTTTTTCGCCGTTGACCGGAGATTGCACGAGTTGCAAAGAATAGACAATAAATACCTCGAATTTCTTGTAAACGCTTAAAATTAAGCGCTTTCAGGAGGAAATGAAAAAAATATGAAGATTTTTTATCGTTTTTTTGAAAATTAGCAGGAATATTGCGTTATTTGTCGTATTTTATTATCTACCATATGAGTGGCGGGGAGAGTTTAACATGCTTGTAAGTTCGTATCTGGTTCGTACGTTTAAATTATCCGATTACGTTTCAGTCACGGAGCTTTTCAGGAATGTGCTTTCAGATGAATGTTACGAGGAGACAATGTCGGCTTTCGCCAGACAGCTGTCCTGGGATAGCGAGCTCGTCCTTGTTGCCGAGAACGAAGGCGCGATCGTCGGGGTCATCGTCGGAACGATCGATAACCAGGAAGGCTACTACTATCGCATTGCCGTGGGGCAGGATCACCAGCGCAGAGGAATCGGCCAGACCTTGATCGAGTCCCTTCGCCAGCGCTTTGTGGGACGCAAAGTGCGCCGCATTATGGTTACCATCGATGCGCACAACGAAGTGGTTATTCCCGTATACGAGAAAGCCGGCTATCAGGCGGCAGACTTTTCCCGATTCCCGCAGCGGCTCAGCATTGTGAACGGCTGACATCGGAACGAATCAAGCTTAACGAATTACTCAGGCATACCCGGAGCCCTTCGGCTTTCCGGCTATGCTTTTTTTGTTTAATTCGAAGATTACGGCTCTTGAAAGCGGTGCAACATAAGTTTATGCTAGTAGCAAGAGAAAGAAGCACGATAGTCAGTTGAAAACCGCAGGCAGAAGGGTTTGGACCACATGGAGACGTTTATCCCGCATGTCATCAAAAGCTTTAAACACGATGGGCACTTGCATCGCATGTGGATTGAGAATTGGTTGGTGCCGGAACGTCTGCTGCATGAATCTCATCGGGCGGAGTCCATGCTGGTGCTGATTAACAGCCAGACGAAAATCGTCGAGGCCGACGGCAAAGAATGGGTCAGCCGCATACCCGGAGTGTCTTTTTTTATCCCGGGGCAGTGGTTTAACGTGGTCGCGCTGATCGAGGAAGCCGGCGTCCGGTACTACTGCAACGTCGCTTCCCCTCCGTATGTGAATGGACGTGTCATTACCTATATTGATTACGATCTGGACGTGATTCGCATGCCGGCGGGCGATGTGCATGTCGTCGACCGGGAAGAATACGAGCGGCATAAGCTCGCCTATCATTATTCCGCCGTCGTGGAGAGCAAGGTCGAACAGGGCCTGCAGCATTTGCTGGGGCGCGTAAAAAGCGCCAAAGCGCCGTTTCGGGATGAGCTGGTCCTATCCTATTATGAGCAGTGGAGAGAACGCGGAGCGGAGGGTTAGGATGTGAGCTTTTCTCTGAGCAACAACGAAAGCGAACGGACCGAAAGCCCGTCGGAAAGCCCGGTTAGCTCCAACCCTTTACGGGAGCTGCTGGGCTGGATGAAGTGGTTCGCATTTGCGTTGGCCTTGATCGTGCTCATGCATCAATTCGTGTTTCATTTGTCCACAGTCAAAGGGGAATCGATGCAGCCTACGCTGGAAGAGGGCGAATGGCTGTTTATCAATAAAACGATCCGTTACGCCGGAACGCCGCCCAAGCGCGGAGACGTCGTGGTCATCCAGGAGCCGCCGGGAAGCGAATCGATGCATCCTTTTTTGGTGAAGCGGGTGGTAGCGTTGTCCGGAGACGAGGTGCATATCCGGGGCGGCAAGCTTTACGTCAACGGCAGCGAGGCGCAGGAAGCGTACACGGATTCCAGCATCGAGGACGGGCGCTTCGAGCCTTATACGGTTGCCGAAGGCCATCTGTTTGTCCTGGGGGACAACCGACACCTGTATGCCAGCTACGATAGCCGTACTTTCGGAGCCATTCCCGTAACCCGGGTAATCGGACGGGCGGAATGGATCGTATGGCCGCCGCAAAAGTGGAGGAGCCTGTAATGGAAAAAGAAGACAGCAGGGCGGGAACGGAGCAACAGAGCGAACGTTTTGCGGCGACGGCAAAGCTGCAGCCTGCGGACTGGAGACAGCTCAAGCAGCAGCTGCAAGCGGATGCGGCGAAGCTGGGTATTGACAAGATCGGTTTTGCGAGCGCCGACCCGTTCGTCGAATTGAAGGATATTTTGATCCGGCACCGCGAGAAAGGGTTCGAATCCGGCTTCGAGGAGCCGGATATCGAGAAGCGTGTGGACCCGGCGTTGACGCTTACAGAGCCCCGGTCCATTATTTCGATTGCGGTGGCGTATCCGTCGAAGCTGAGAAACGCGCCGCGGTCCGAGCCGGGCGCGTACCGGGGCATTTTGTCCCGCTCCGCTTGGGGGCAGGACTACCATCACGTGCTGCGCAACCGGCTGGCAAGGCTGGAGGCCTGGATTCGCGAACGGGTGCCGGGAGCGCGCACGGCAAGTCTGGTCGATACCGGAGCGCTTGTCGACCGGGCGGTGGCCGAGCGGGCCGGGATCGGTTGGGTCGGCAAAAACTGCTGCGTCATTACCCCGGAATGGGGTTCTTGGGTTTACCTCGGCGAACTGATCACGAACGTGCCGTTTCCGCCCGATACGCCAGTAACCGAGAGCTGCGGCGATTGCACGCTTTGCATCGATTCCTGCCCGACCGGAGCGCTTGTCGGCCCCGGACAGCTTAACGCGCAGCGCTGCGTTTCGTTCCTCACGCAGACAAAAGGGCTCATCGAGGACGACGAGCTGAAGCGCAAAATCGGCAACCGGCTGTACGGCTGCGATACGTGCCAGATCGTCTGCCCCAAAAATAAAGGCATTCACGCCGGGCATCATCCGGAGCTGCAGCCGGACCCCGAGGTCGTCAAGCCGCTGCTGCTGCCGCTGTTGTCGATGTCGAACCGCGAGTTTAAAGAGCGGTTCGGCCACAGCGCCGCCGCTTGGCGCGGCCGCAAGCCTATCCAGCGCAACGCGATTCTCGCGCTGGGCAACTTCCGGGATGCAAGCAGCGTGCCGCAGCTCGCGGAACTGCTGCGGAAAGACGAGCGTCCCGAGATTCGCGGCACGGCGGCCTGGGCGCTCGGCCGCATCGGAGGCGTGGCTGCGCGCGAGGCGCTGGACGCCGCTTGGGAGACGGAGCGGGACGAGGCCGCCCGCCGGGAGATCGGCAAAGCGCGCGCGCAATTTACGGGAGAGCGACAGGGGGATGAGCAGGATGGCGATTCGGTATGATGAAATCGATTCACCGATCGGCGTATTGACGCTCGGCTGGAACGCAGAGCCGCAAGGCGGCTTGTGTCAGATCGAATTCGGCGCGTTCGCCGATGTCGAATCGAAGCTTCGCGCTTGGTCCGGGCAGCGTTACGGTACGGACGATTGGGTACGGGACCCCGGAGCGTTAACTGAGGCGGCTGAGCAGCTGCAGGCTTATTTTGCCGGTACGAGACGGACGTTCGATCTGCCTCTGGATTTGCGCGGCACGCCGTTTCAAATTCAAGTATGGAAGGCGTTGACCGATATTCCGTTCGGTGAAGTCTGGTCGTATAAAGACGTTGCCGTCTGGATCGGTTCGCCTAAAGCGGTGCGCGCCGTAGGAGGAGCGAACAACCGCAATCCGGTCCCGATTATTGTGCCCTGTCACCGCGTGATTGGCGCAAGCGGCGCGATGGTCGGATACGGCGGCGGACTGCATATAAAGACGTTTTTGCTTCAGCATGAAGGCTTTTCGGGGAAAGGGGCCCTAGCGTGAGATACGTGCATATCGAGAACGTCGAGTCCGGGCAATATTTGGGACGGACGATTTTTTCTGCGAACGGGGCGGTGCTGCTATCCGAAGGGGTGCAGCTAACCGTATTCATGATCACGACGCTGAAGCGGATCGGCGTGACGATGATTTATATTAAAGACCCTCAGTTTGACGATATCGAGCCGGTCGACCTTGTATCGGAGGAGACGAAACGGGCCGTGATGCAGCGGATGGGAGAGACGATCGATTCGATCCGATCCGGGAAAGATTTCAACATGAAGCATGTCGGGGCAAGCATCGATACGCTGCTGGACGATATTATGAAAAACAAAGAAGTGCTGGTGCAGCTGTCGGATATCCGGACGCACGACAACGCAATGTACGTGCATGCGATCAACGTTTGTATGATGTCGACCTTGATTGGCATCAATATGGGGCTGCCGACGACGCAGTTGAAGGAACTGGCGATCGGCGCGCTGCTGCACGATGTCGGCAAGCTTGAGCTTGTCACGGACGATGACAGCGGCGATCCGAAAAAGCATCATACGTGGCGCGGCTTTGAAGTATTGAAGCATAAGCGGGAGCTCAGCTTGCTGATTGCGCACGTCGCTTTTCAACATCACGAGACGATGGACGGAAAAGGCATACCGCGTCAGCTGCCGGGCGAGGAGATTCATCTGTACGCCCGCATCGTTGCCGTGGCGGATACGTATGACAACCTGCTGTTCGATTTGTCCGAAGGCCGGCGGATGCTGCCGCACGATGCATGCGAACGCATGATGGTGTTGGCAGGCGAGAAGCTCGACCGGGAGATCGTGATCCAGTTTTTGCGTACGGTGTCGGTTTATCCGACAGGCACGTCGGTCAAGCTGTCCACCCGGGAAACCGGCGTCGTGGTCGGCCAGCACCGGGGGCTGCCGGGCCGACCTGTCATCCGTGTGGTCAAGGGCGGCGGAGACGACATGGAGGTCAAGGAAGTTGATTTGGCCAAGCAGACGACCGTGTTTATCGAGAGCGTCCTGATGTAGCGTGAAAATGGTGTTTGTAACCGAGGCTTTGACATGCTATGATGAAGAAATGACATCCATCGTTTGAGGTGAAGGTACGATTATGTGGGGTTACGTTATTACCGCGGTTATCGCCCTCATTGCCGGAGGCGCGGCCGGTTTTTTTATCGGTGTGCAGTACTTGCGCAAGCAGCTTGAAAAAATGCAGAGCAGTCCGGAAATGCTGCAGCAGATGGCCAAGCAAATGGGGTACAACTTGAACAAGCAGCAGATGCAGAAAATGCAAACTATGATGAAGAATCAAAAGTTTCGTCCGTAAGCCCGAAAAGCCTGATCGCGGGCTTTTCTTTCTATATTGGAACGGAAACTCCGGACGAATTCAGGAGGAGGATAACCAATGCCGGCCAAAGAGTACAGAAACAGCCGTGTTGCCGACAACCGGGAACAAGTCGAGTATCATGTCCGAGAGATTTTGCGCCTGATCGGCGAAGATCCGGACCGGGAAGGTCTGCTTGACACACCTGCGCGGGTAACCCGCATGTATGAAGAAATTTTTGCGGGCTATGACGCGGACGTGAAGGATATTTTAGGCGTTGCCTTCGACGAGAAGCATGAGGAACTCGTCATTGTGAAGGATATTGTCTACTACAGCCAGTGTGAGCATCATATGGCGCCGTTCTTCGGCAAAATCCATATCGGATACATTCCGAGCGGCAAAATTGCCGGGCTGAGCAAGTTCGCCCGCTTGGTCGAAGCGGTCACTCGCCGCCTCCAAGTGCAGGAGCGGATTACGTCGGAAATTGCCGACATCATCGAGTCGGTGCTTGAGCCGCACGGCTGCATGGTCGTCGTCGAGGGCGAGCATCTGTGCATGTGCGCGCGCGGTGTCAAGAAGCCGGGCAGCAAAACCGTCACCTCCGCCGTTCGCGGACTGTTTCGTACGGATGCGGCCTCGCGCTCGGAGTTTTTATCGCTAATTAAAGAGTAGGGACAGAGGATGCGGGGGAGCCTGCGTCCTTTTTCTTTCGAACAATGGATACAAGGGAGACGTGCATATGTATTGGTTATATTTGGGGGCTGCGATTGCCCTTGAAATCGCTGGAACGATTTCGATGAAATTTTCGCAAGGCTTTACGCGGCTGACGCCTTCGATTCTCATGGTCGTCTTTTACTTGCTGGCGTTTACGGCGCTCAATTTCTCGTTGAAGCAAATTGACGTGAGCGTGGCGTATGCGATATGGTCGGGTCTCGGAACGGCGGTCATTGCGGTGATCGGTTACTTGTATTTTAACGAGTCCATGTCGCTGTTAAAAGCCGGCTCCATTGTGTTAATCATTCTTGGCGTCATCGGACTGAACCTGGGCGGAGGGGCTCACGGAAGCACGGCCGATGCTCAATCGGACCTTGCGTCAAAACAGCAGGCACAGGACTAAAGGATGCATGGCGTATCCGCTGGTCTTGCGCGTGCGAGCCTGATTTCTGTCAGCCGGGGATTCGTTAAGCTTCAATAAGGCAGCCACATCAAATGACGGGCAGCCGCGAACCGTTCGTTAACATGGTCCCAATTTACCGTATTCCACCAAGCTTCAATATATTTGGGCCGTTCGTTCTTGTATTTGAGGTAATACGCATGCTCCCATACATCCAGCACGAGGAGCGGGATGACGTCCCATTGTGACAAGTTTTGATGCTTTTCCGCCTGTAAAATTTCCAGCCGGTGGCTGCGCGGGCTCCAGACCAGAATGGCCCAGCCGCCGCCTTCCACTTTATCCGCCGCTGCACTGAATTGCTTGCGAAACCCTTCGTAAGAGCCGAACGATTTTTTAATCTCCGCCGCGATCGGTCCCGTCGCTTTTCCGCCACCGCCCGGCTTCATCACATTCCAGAAAATCGTATGGAGGTAATGCCCGGCTCCGTGGAACGCCGCTTCCCTTTCCCAATGCTTAACCAGAGAAAAGTCGCCCGTTTCCCTCGCGCGTGCAAGCATATTCTCGGCTTTATTTAGCCCGTCAACATAGCTTTTATGGTGCTTGTCATGATGCAGCCGCATCGTTTCGGCATCGATATACGGCTCAAGCGCATTGTAGGCATAGGGCAGAGGCGGTAGCTTGTGGCCTCCGATCGGTACGGGCTTTGAATAGGCTGACTGAGGCCGTTCTCCCGCCCACGTGCCTTCCTGCGTCGCCGTTAGCTGATTCAGATCGATGGGAAGCGGTTCGTTTTCGCTGCGCCATAAGTGGATGTGCGCTTGCTCCTCGTCCGGAGCACGGTTCTCAGTCACTGCATCCGGTGCATCCACTGCATCCTCGGCGCGAAACTCTTCAACTCCTTCAGGCGTGCCTTGGACCGCATGCAGAACGCCCAGGAAATATTCGGATTCGCGTATGATGTGCAAGAACACGGTTTGGACGACCGGATTTGCCCGAACCGGAAGGCTTCGTTCCAGAATGAAAAACAACTGGCGGATAAATTCCTGCGACTGGGCAATGGACGCATAGAGCAACTCATTAACTTTGTCGACGATATACGGACTGACCGGGGGCTTGGCCCGCAGCACGGCTTCGATCCATTGCTGGCTGGCGGCTTCCGTCTGCGCGAGGACGCCTTCCCATTGCTGCAACAGCGCGGCATATTCCGGTTCGAGCTTGGGTACCAGTTCGCGGATGACGACCGTATGTTCTCTCTCCTGCATTTTCCAGAACCGAATTTCCTCCAATACCCTGAGCGGCATCAGGGAACCGTAAATGTACAGCATACGCAAAAACCTCCCCGTCGTTCTGCTTCATCCGGCTTTCGCGGCCGGACGCTACAGGAACATTGTATTCGGGGAGGGGTACAGCTATGTTTGATTTGTCTAACGGGCTTTATTATACTTCAGCGGTTGTACCGGAGCGGAGGACAACGTACGAAGGAAGCCGGTCGTCATCTCCAGATAGCTTTTGCTGTGAGCGCGATAGATGAGCTCGTGCCCGTCGTTTTCCAGCAACCACAGCGCGGAACCGGAATCCGCTTTTTGCTTCTGGAAGATCCCTTCCGCCATTTCGTACGGGGCCAGCAAATCTTTCTTGCTGTGGATGAAGAAAATCGGCAGCGAATACTGCGTCTCTTTCACTTTGTTATAAGGCACTTGGTTCAAGCTGACTCCATTGATCAGCGGGAAAAACATATACACAAGGTTTTGAGAAAACTTCGGCAAATTCGCTGCCTGCTTCATGTTATGGTACAAAGTGTCCGGTTCGAGTATGAACGTGCTGTCCAGAATCATGCCGTCGATGTCTTTCGTTTGCAGCGCGGCCTGCAGAGCCGTTCCGGCTCCCATCGAGAAGCCCCAGACGAACACTTTTTCGGCTCCCCGGTCCTTCGCGTACTGGACGGCGCCCAGCAGCTCTTGCGATTCGCGCAAACCGCCAGTCACGTTCCACTGAGGCTGGACGAAGCCGTAATCAAACATCAGCACGTTGTAGCCCATATCGTGGACTGCCTTCGCCAAATCGTAGATGGGTACCCAGATTTCTTCGCGGTTCCCGCCATAGCCGTGCGAGAACACAACCGTTTGCCGGGCCGCTGCCGTTCCAGCGCTCGACGGGATATACCAGCCGGACAGATTCGAAGAGGCATTCAGACTTGGAAATTGCACGTCCTCGTAAGCGGCGCCAAAGGCGGCGGCGGGATTTGAACGCAGTGGATCGATATGCGGCCGGCCCAGCGTCCAAGCTACATAAGCGTGGAAGGCCATCGTTAAGCTGAACAACAGAAGCAGAACGGACAGCAGAGCGAGAAGCAGACCCCGGTACCTTCTAAGGAAGGAAGTACGTTTGATAGCGCTTTCAACCGTAGTGGTGGTTAAAGGTACGGGTGAATAAGAATTGGTTTCCATGCCGGATCCCTCCCATTGAAACTAAGATGACTGCCTGTTGCGGATGACATCGGATACGGCCCTGATAACGATTTGAAAACGCGAGCTTTTTATCCAAGCGATGCGATCGGAGAGAAAAACTTGCGCTGTACAGTTGCTGTCAGATTCGAAAATTCGAGGCTTGTAAGATCCTTATATTTTTATAGTATAGTGAGAAAGACCGGGCGTCAATATTGCGCGAAAAATGTAAACTTTCTGTAATCTCCCTGTAACATCGCTTGTTACAACTACTGGAAAACAATATTTTATTGAAGAAGGAACGACCTTCATATAGGAAAACGCATAGAAATCGGCTATAATAGATTTCAACCAGTGAAACAGATTTTCGGGGAGTGGGAATATGGTCGAAGATGGCAAACTAACCGTTCGCGCCGTCGAACGGGCTCTGGATATATTGCTTTGCTTTACGGAAGCGGAAGATTTGAACTTAACGGAAATTTCCACAAAGGTCGGGTTGCACAAAAGTACGGTCCACCGGCTGTTAGCCTCGCTGGAAGGCAAAGGCTTTATCATCCGCGACCCGGCCTCGGAGCGGTACCGCCTCGGCTTTCGCATCTGGGAGCTGAGCGCCAATTTGACGCACAGCGACGATCCGGCGCTGATCGTGCTGCCGGAGATGGAACGACTGCGCGACCAAGTCGGCGAGACCGTCAGCCTGTACGTGCGCGACGGGATGGAGCGCGTCCGCGTGCAGGCGGTTCAGAGCAACCAGGCGATCCGCCGGGTCGCTCCGATCGGGGCGAGACTGCCGCTGTCCGTCGGCGCGTCGAGCAAGATCCTCGTCGCCTTCGCCGATCCGGACGAGCAGCAGTTGCTGCTGCGCGATCCGTCCTGGCCGACGGTGGTGTCTCCAGCTGCTTATTTGCAGCAACTGGAGGAAGTGAAGACGCTGGGCTACGCCACCAGCGTCGAGGAGCGCGAACCCGGCGCCGCGGCGGTGGCGGCGCCGATCTTCGGCCGCGCCCAGCGGCTGGTCGCCGCTCTCGCGGTATCGGGGCCGGCCAACCGGCTGACGCTCAAGAAGATGAAGGAGCATGCGCCTGCGTTGATGGAGGCCGCCCGCAGGATGGGCAAAATGCTGAAGTAATCGACGGAGCTGCTTCATATAGCCCAAAAAAAGAAGCCCCAAGGCCTCACGAGGAGGATTGGGGCTTTCTTGTATATAAAAGGCTTCGTCTTACGCCATGATTTGACGTAGGACAGTTTGCAGAATACCACCGTTGCGGTAGTAATCGACATCCACGTAGCTGTCCAGACGGACGATGGCTTCGAAGCTGAAGTTCGAGCCGTTTTCGCGCGTGACGTTGACGGATACTTTTTGACCCGGCTGTACGTCATTGCTCAGACCCGTAATGTCGAACGTTTCTCTGCCGGTCAAGCCGAGCGATGTCCAGCTTTGACCTTCCGAGAATTGCAGCGGAAGCACGCCCATGCCGACGAGGTTGGAACGGTGAATCCGCTCGAAGCTTTCCGCGATGACGGCTTTCACGCCGAGCAGGAACGTTCCTTTTGCCGCCCAGTCGCGGGAGCTGCCTGTGCCGTATTCTTTGCCGGCAATAACGACGAGGTTCGTGCCTTGCTCTTGATACTTCATCGAAGCATCGTAGATGGACATGACTTCGCCGGTCGGCAGGTAAGTCGTTACGCCGCCTTCGGTGCCCGGTGCCACTTGGTTGCGGATACGGATGTTCGCAAACGTACCGCGCATCATAACATCGTGGTTACCGCGGCGGGAACCGTAGGAGTTGAAGTCTTCTTTCTTCACGCCATGCTCGATCAAGTATTTGCCGGCAGGGCTGTCGACCTTGATGTTACCCGCAGGCGAGATATGGTCCGTCGTGACGGAGTCGCCGAGCAGCGCAAGCGTCTTGGCTCCGCGGATATCCGCAATGTCCGACAGTCCGGCGCCCAAGTTCTCGAAGAACGGCGGGTTCGCGATATACGTAGAAGTCGGCCACTCGTACAGCTCGCCTTCCGGTACTTGGATCGCGTTGAAGCGCTCGTTGGAACGGAACACGTTGGCATATTTTTCACGGTACAGCGCAGGGCTCATCGCGGTTTTGATAGCTTCTTGAATCTCATGCGATGTCGGCCAGATGTCTTTCAGGTAAACCGGCTCGTTCTTTTGGTTGTAGCCAATCGGATCGTTCGCCAAATCGATGTTGACCGTACCGGCCAAAGCGTAAGCGACGACAAGCGGCGGAGAAGCCAGGTAGTTAGCTTTCACTTGGGCGTGAACGCGGCCTTCAAAGTTCCGGTTGCCGGACAGTACGGCAGCTACGGTCATGTCGTTGTCGGCGATCGCTTTGCTTACTTCGTCCGGCAACGGACCGGAGTTACCGATACACGTTGCACAGCCGTAGCCGGCGACGTGGAAGCCGAGAGCTTCAAGCGGTTCGAGCAGACCGGCTTTTTTCAGGTAGTCGGTAACGACCAAGGAGCCCGGCGTCAAGCTGCTTTTGACGTAGCCCGGTTTTTTGAGGCCGAGAGCTACCGCTTTTTTCGCAACGAGACCGGCGCCCAGCATAACGCTTGGGTTAGACGTATTGGTACAGGAAGTAATCGCTGCGATGACGACGGCCCCTGTGCCCATATTGCTCGTTTCGCTGTTCGGATGCTTCACTTCGACCGTTTCCGCGATTTTCTCGTCGGACAAGCCGTAGCCGCCTTTTTCGATCGGGGTGCGGACGATGCTGTTGAACGATTCCTTCATGTTCGTCAGCTCAACGCGGTCTTGCGGACGCTTCGGACCGGCCAAACTCGGAACGACCGAACTGAGGTCAAGCTCCAGCGTATCGCTAAACACCGGATCCGGCGTTGCATCGGTGCGGAACATGCCTTGCTCTTTATAGTAAGCTTCGACAAGCGCGATTTGCTCTTCGCTGCGGCCCGTGCCTCTCATGTAGTTCAAGGACTCGGAGTCAACCGGGAAGAAGCCGATCGTTGCGCCGTATTCCGGAGCCATGTTCGCTACCGTCGCACGGTCTGCCAAGCTGATGTTGCTCAGGCCTGGGCCGTAGAATTCGACGAACTTGCCGACAACGCCTTTTTTACGCAGCATTTGGGTTACGGTGAGCGCGAGGTCGGTTGCCGTAGCGCCTTCCGCCAGCGTACCGGTCAGCTTGAAGCCGATAACTTCCGGCGTAACGAAATACAGCGGTTGGCCCAGCATGCCTGCTTCGGCTTCGATACCGCCGACGCCCCAGCCAACGACACCCAGACCGTTGATCATCGTCGTATGGGAGTCCGTACCGACGAGGGAATCCGGATAAACTTCCGTTTCGCCGTCAACGGTTTTCGTTGCTGCGACGGATGCGAGATATTCAAGGTTAACTTGGTGAACGATACCGGTATCCGGCGGCACGGCGCGGAAGTTGTCAAACGCCGTTTGCGCCCAGCGGAGGAAGCGATAGCGCTCCTCGTTGCGCTCGAATTCGATGCGTTCGTTATATTCGAGTGCGTCCGGGGAACCGAAGGCATCAACCATAACCGAGTGGTCGATAACGAGGTCGACCGGAACAAGCGGGTTGATCCGTTTCGGGTCGCCGCCCGCCCGTTTCATCGTATCTCTCATGGCTGCCAGGTCGACGACGACCGGTACGCCGGTGAAGTCCTGCAGCACGATCCGTGCCGGAATGAACGGAATTTCTTTGTTGGCGTCGCGTTCGGAAGCCCAGCCAGCGATTTGTTTCACGTGCTCTGCCGTGATCGCCTTGCCGTCGAATTGACGGATCGCCGCTTCAAGCAGAACTTTAATGGAGAAAGGCAGATTTTGCACATGGCCTTTGCCTTGCGCTTCAAACGCCTGCAGGCTGTAGTAGTTGTACGATTGACCGCCAACGTTCAGCTGCTTGCGGACCGAGAATTGGTCTTTTTTAGACATGGTGCTATTCCTCCTTAGAACAAGTAATCAGCTGCATGGATCTTGTTTCATTGTATGAAACTTGATTTCATTATTAGCCATAGCTATAGTATACATGCTGAAAGGCCGTTTCGTAAAGGTGGATTTCGCTCATTTTTATTCAGCAGCGCGCATACCATGGGAATGAATGTTTTCTGTCCTTATAGAAATAAATCGATCTTAGCCGCACAAGCTTCCGAATGAAAGGGGAACGATGCCGTGTCTTGGAAAGCGACCCTCTACGACTATGTACATCATCGCAATCAAATGGACATCGATTATTCCGTGGAACCGATGCTGCCCTTTGTGAAGGACGCCGCCTATTTGAGTGCGCAGACCGAGAGGCTTGCCCGGCGGGCGGACACCGACGGTCAGCGGCAATTCGTACCAACCAAAAGCGAAACCCGGCTCACCGTCGATCAAGTGGCGGAGCGCGGAGACAGCATCGTAGCCGATGTCACCCTCAGACGGACGACCATCGGCGAGATTCGGCAGGTCCTCCACGAAGAGCAGCGGATCGAACAGGAACGGGTCACCCTTTCCCCGGCGTCAGACGGCTGGTCCGTTGTACATATCGAATATCTTCAAACGGAACAGGCTTTACGTTTAAAACCTCCGGTTGCGGGCGGGATCATGCAGGCGGAAGATTCGTTTGCCGCCGTCGGGTTAATGCGTGCTCCTTCCGTACCGTATTTGAATACGCAAATCATTTCGCATTTCCAGCAAGCCGCCGCCCGCACCCCCTACAACCGGCTCGAAGCGGTGCGTTACGCCGATCAGTGGTGGGATAGAACCAATCCGACCTATCTTGCTTTTGAGGTCAACTGTAGCAATTACGTGTCCCAATGCATCTTTGCAGGCGGAGCGCCTATGAACTATACTGGTAAAAGGGATTCGGGCTGGTGGTACAAAGGCCGGGTCGGCGGTCAGGAGCACTGGAGCTTCAGTTGGGCCGTAGCCGAAAGTCTGCAGTTCTATTTACTGACGAGCCGCGGAGGGCTGCGGGCCCAGGAAGTGGCGAATCCGCAGCAGCTCGATTTGGGCGATGTCATAAGCTATGATTGGGACGGCGACGGCCGGTATCAGCATACGACCATTGTTACCGCCAAGGACCTAAGCGGCATGCCGCTTGTCAATGCTCAGACGATCAACAGCAAGCATCGGTACTGGAGCTATGCGGATTCCCCGGCTTGGACGAAGCGAACGAGCTACCGTTTCCTGCATTTATCCGATTCTTTTTAATCTTTCCGAATTTAGCAGTGCCGTAGCTTAGGCTTCGCTTTTCTGCCGTCGGCCATGCACGGAGCCCGCTTTTTCATGATTTTAGACGGCATGGATCAACATTCTTCCGGAGGTTTCTATGAGCGACAAAATACGTGTAGGCTTGATTTACGGCGGCAAATCCGGGGAGCATGAAGTCTCGCTCCAAACGGCACTGGCCGTCATCAAAGCATTCGACTTGAACAAATATGAGGTGCAGCCGTTTTACATAACCAAGCAAGGGGACTGGCATTCGGGCCCGCAGCTTACGGCGCCGGCCGAATCGGTCGAAGCGCTTGCGTTCGATGGCTCGTCCGAATCTTCGGGAGAGTTTGCCCTTCAGCCGTTTTTTGCCGCCCAACCGGCTTCCGCCGACGCGCCGATTAAGGTATCGGGCGCTTCTTCGCCGTCTGCACCGCTGGATGTTGTATTTCCTTTGCTGCACGGCACGTTCGGCGAAGACGGCACCATTCAAGGGCTGCTCGAAATGGCGAACATTGCCTACGTAGGCGCAGGCGTACTAGCTTCGTCCGTAGGCATGGACAAAATCACCATGAAAAAAATATTCGCCCAGGAAGGCCTGCCTCAATGCATTTTCCGCCACTTCACGCGAAGCCAGTGGGAAAAAGACAACGCCTATTTCCTGATGGAAATTGAAATCTCGATCGGGTATCCCTGCTTCGTCAAGCCGGCCAATCTCGGATCGAGCGTCGGCGTGAGCAAAGCGCGCAACCGCGAAGAGCTGCTTGCCGCCGTCAATCAAGCGTTTCGTTACGACCGTAAGGTCATTGTCGAAGAGTTCGTGAATGCCCGCGAGCTGGAAGTGGCGGTGCTCGGCAACGACGAGTCGCAAGCCTCCGTCGTCGGCGAGATCGTATCTTCGAGCGAGTTTTACGATTACAAGGCCAAATATGTCGATGGTACCTCGTCGATGATTATTCCGGCGGAAATTCCGCAAGAGACGGCGGAAGAAATCAGGGAACTCGCCATTCGGGCTTTCACGGCTATCGACGGTTCGGGCTTGTCCCGCGTCGATTTCTTTCTACGGAAAGAAGACAACAAAATCTTCATTAATGAAATAAACACCATGCCGGGCTTCACTCCTTACAGCATGTACCCGCTGCTGTGGCGCGAGAGCGGGAAGCCTTACAGTGAGCTGATCGACGATCTGATTCGTCTTGCGCTGGACCGTCACGCCGAGAAGCAGCGCTTGGAGTATGCCTTGGACTAACCTTCGGCACAGGTTGAGCGCCGGAACTTGCTTTTGTCTTCCTGGGTTCGATATGCTTAAGCTAAAAAACGGCCGAAAGGAGCGAATTCATGGGATTTCAAACCGAGTTCAATTCTGTATGCAAGTTCAAATCCGAACAAGAGCTGTTCGAGCTGCTGGAGTACGGCCGCGGCAAAATGATGAAGAGCGGCTTCCGCGTGTTTCCTACCGGACAGAAAGTTATCGCCTATACGCCGGATAACCAAGCCGTTGCCATCGTTAAAATACTCGCCTCTATCGCCGAAATTAATTTTCAGGGCGAAGAAGTGACGCAAGTCGAGATGCAGCTGGTTCGCAAGCTGAACGAGGAAGAAGCGCGCATCCAGACATCATTGGCTCACGAGATGTTTTTCGGAGAGCGGGCGTAGATTGCCGATTCGGCCAACCCTGCATAGTGTAACGGTGCTTAAACCTTCAAGGGAGCATCCTTTTCCAGCCATGGAAGAGGGTGCTTTTTTTCTTTCCGGGGACAAGCTATGGAGTAGTTAACTATCGGGAGCGTGATTGTAGCATGATCGTTCGTCTTGGTTATGTGGCTATGTCCATGATTGTCCAGAATGCCTCGCCTTCCAAAACGATGACGTATACCAACTTCGCCAAGCTTGACGACCGGGATGCGGCGCTGCGCAAGCTGGAGCGGATTGCCGCCGAGAATCTTCACAACACGCTGCGGCTTCTAAAGCATAACCGGGCGCATGACATTGAGCTATACCGCTGCTCTTCCAAGCTGATTCCCTTAGTCGGCCACGAGATGCTTAGTGATTGGGACCCGATGGAAGAGCTGGCGGAATCGTTTGCGGAAGTCGGCAGCTACGCCCGGAAGTATCAGATGCGAATCAGCTTTCATCCCGATCATTTTACAGTATTAAGCACTCCGCGGGAGGAGGTGCTTCGGCACTCTTTCACCGATCTGGATCGTCATGTTCGCATGCTGGAAGCGATGGGACTGGACGCGTCGGCCAAGTGTAACATTCATATTGGGGGCATGTACGGCAACAAAAAAACGGCAAGAGAACGGTTCCTTCGCAATTTCGATGCTTTAGAGGAACGGATTCGGGAGCGGATGACGCTGGAGAACGACGACAAGACGTTTACCGCCCTCGAAACCTTGGAGGTATGCGAGGAGGTGGGCGTTCCGATGGTGCTTGACATTCATCACGACCAAGTGAACCGGAGTGCAGAGGCGGCGGAAGAGCTATGGCCGCGCATTCAACGGACATGGCAAAGTCAGAAAGCGCAGGCGGATACCCCAGTTCCTCCGCACGAATTGCCGCCCAAAATTCATGTCTCCAGCCCCAAAAGCGAAAAAGATCCCCGCGGCCATGCCGATTTCATCGATACCGGCATTCTCATGCCATTTTTGCGTGCCATTGCCCCAACAACGCCGCGGCTCGATATCATGCTTGAGGCAAAAAGGAAAGACGAAGCGCTGTTTCACCTTATGGAAGTGATCGGTCGGGAAGAAGGGATTACGATATTGTCCCAGGCCTCGTTTGAGCTGTAATTTTCGACGAATCCGCACACTTGAAATCATTGTTAAAATAAAGTACGTTGAGAAGGGAGAAAGTTGTCCGAGCCCTATTTTATGGATGAGAGGGGAACTGATGGATATGAACTTGGTTGCCGGCAAAAACATATTGGTCATGGGGGTCGCTAACGACCGCAGCATTGCCTGGGCGATCGCGCAATCATTGGCGAGCCACGGCGCAAGACTTGTTTTTACATATGAAAGCGAGCGGGTCGAGGAGCGGGTGCGGAAGCTGGCCGATACGATTCCGAACTCCGTCATCCTGCCTTGCAACGTCACTTCGGATGAAGATATCGAGAAGCTGGCCGGAGCCCTGAAAGAACAGTTTGGCGTGCTGCACGGCATTGTGCACAGCATCGCTTTTGCGCGCACGGAGGAGCTGGAAGGGCTGTTCGTCAATACGTCGAGAGGCGGCTTTGCATTAGCCCATGATATAAGCGCGTACTCCCTGGTGGCCGTGGCCCAGAAGCTTTACCCGCTGATGACCGAAGGCGGCAGCATTATGACCATGACTTACTTGGGCGCCGAACGGGCTATGAAAAACTATAACGTCATGGGGATCGCCAAAGCGGCGCTCGAAGCCAGCGTACGTTATTTGGCGAACGATCTCGGCCAATATAACATCCGTGTTAATGCCATATCGGCAGGCCCGATCCGTACTCTCGCAGCCAAAGGCATCAAAGATTTCAATTCCATCTTGAAAACCGTCGAGGAAAAAGCACCCCTTCGCCGCACGACCGAAACCGCCGAGGTTGGAGATACGGCTCTCTTCTTACCATCTATCCCGCGGGATTACAGGAGAAGTGATTTATGTCGACGGCGGGTACCACATTGTCGGCGTTTAATCCTCCAGTTATAACACAGCCATCCGTCATATCGGCGGGTGGTTTTCTTGTATAAATTGGGTGTTTCGGGAAAATCAAGGTTTTGTCACAATTGACTGCCGGTTTGGACGAAACTCCGTAGCATATTTTACGTATATTAACTATACTGATACTATTCGATCTGTTGTCATGTCACTAGGATTAAAAAAGACTTTTATTTATTGGTATAGAAAAGGAATGATTAGTAATGACCAATTCCAACATCCCCTCCTTTGCAGTCGGCAGCAAAAACTTTACCGCGGTCGCAATTAATATCGCTTCCAAAGCGGGAGAATGGATTCAAAGCAAACTTGGAGACTTCAACAAGCTGCAAACCAAATATTCGTCTCACGATCTTGTCACGGAAGTCGATAAGGGTGCCGAAACGATGATTCGTAATTTGATACTGACGCATTTCCCTCATCATGTTATTTTGGGCGAGGAAGGAGTCGCTCCCGGTCCAGACGCTTCCAAGCGAGCGCTGGAGCAACTGAGCGACGCCGAATATTTGTGGATCGTCGATCCGTTGGATGGCACGACGAATTTCGTACACGGCTTTCCCTTTTTCTCCATCTCGATGGCGCTTGCTCATAAAGGCGAGGTCATTGTCGGCGTTGTCTACAATCCCGTTCACAACGAATTGTATGTCGCCGAGAAAGGAAAAGGCGCTTATCTCAAAGGAAAGCGTATGCAAGTTTCTTCCGAAACGAAGCTTATCGACAGTTTGGTTGCTACCGGATTCCCTGCTGATCGGGCAGGCGCCCTGCCGGTGAACCTGCGAGGCGTTCAAGCGCTGGCTCCTAAAGTAAGGAATCTTCGCGTGGCAGGATCTGCGGCTCTGCATATGGCTTATGTAGCTGCAGGACGCTTGAGCGGATTTTGGGAAATCGGCTTAAATTCTTGGGATATGGCTGCCGGAGCGCTTCTTATTTCCGAATCGGGCGGGAAGGTTACCGATATGGAGGGGAAGCCGTACAGCTTGCATGTCCGCGATGTTCTGGCTACGAATGGTCATATTCACGACGAAATCCAGCAGGAGCTGTCGGCAGCTTCGGCCACCGGAATTTAAAGTGATATTTCTGTCCTTGGATACAAACCAACGCTGGTTTGTATCTTTTTTATGTAGAGGGGTTGATTTTCGATTTGAGCCATGGTATATTAGTCTTCCGGCCATGAGCTGGGGCATCGCAAACTGGTGCAAGGACAAGCTTTTGAAGAGTTTCGAAAAAAAACTTAAAAAAAGTACTTGCATTACAGGTTGAAGATGTGGTACATTAAAGAGGTCGCTTTCGACGGATTGTAAAACGAAGTCGAAAAATGACGAACATCATTGCCCTTTGAAAACTGAACATTGAGTGAGTGTCATAAAGAGAATGAAAATTCTCGTCAGTAGTAAATTTTGAGCTTTATCAGCTTTTCTTTAATGGAGAGTTTGATCCTGGCTCAGGACGAACGCTGGCGGCGTGCCTAATACATGCAAGTCGAGCGGGTTTTACCTTCGGGTAAAGCTAGCGGCGGACGGGTGAGTAACACGTAGGCAACCTGCCTGTAAGACTGGGATAACTACCGGAAACGGTAGCTAAGACCGGATAAGTGGTCTTCTCGCATGAGGAGATCAAGAAACGCGGGGCAACCTGTGGCTTACAGATGGGCCTGCGGCGCATTAGCTAGTTGGTGGGG
>NZ_FMTT01000051.1 GCF_900100345.1 Paenibacillus tianmuensis
ACCAGGTCAGCAGTGGAGTGTGAGACTTATGCATAATCGTCCCGGCAGTAACAGACGCCTGGTGCTTGCAGCGCGTGCATTGATACAGCTTGCGGGTTTCCAGAAAGTAGAATGCAGTATGTTCGCATTTGGGACAGCAGAAGCCGTTCGCCCAGCGGATCTGGAACAGATGCTCGCGACATGCGTCATCCGAATGAAACTTTTCTTGAAATCTCTTCAACGTCATCAATTCTTGTTGAGCCATGCCAATCTCTCCCGAACATTTATTTGTAATTAGTGTATCAAACAAACGTTCGTATGTGAAGGTTTTTGCTGAGGTAACTTGATATTCAAATTATATTATAATCAATCTTCGCAATAGGGGCTATTGGATTACCAGAAGAGAGAGACGCAGTTAACTTGAATATCCCTTCTTCCAACGAATATGAAACATACATCCCATCGTTATTAACAGTCTTCTCCTTTTTATACGGATGGGTCTGGTGTGATTTACCTGTATAATTAAAATTATACATCTGTTTGTTGCTGAAGTTTATAACACTATACTGGACTGTTCTATTGCTTGTGGCATCAACATCAAAATCTCTACCATCACCTGTTCCTTCAAATACATTGTCTAAAAGGTATAATGTTTCTGAGGGAATGAAAGTTTTTAATCGTAGGACGGCGTAGTCATCCCCACTTTTACCGATTTCTCTCAAGAAGTTTGCAACAGTATGGATCTCTTTTTTTATATTTTGCAACTCTTGTTGCTCCCACAATTGCTTACACCAATTGATTTCATCTTGGATTTGTAGGGGCAACTTTTTGTCCTCTTCGTCTGTCTTATCCAAGGGTTCAACATACTTCAATAAATTGTCCACAGGATAAAGAAAAAGCTTACTCTTACTTCGATTATTGGACTCCCAGTTTTCTATCTTTGGCGCATGAGCAGCAGCGGTAACACGTTTTCCTTTGTTTTCAACGACGTTTGGTTGTGCTTCAACCAAACCAAACCGAATATTATCTAGTTGATCTTTTTTCTGTCTTACAACAAGTTCAAACTCTAATACCCCTTTTAAGCCGTTAACCTGTTCTTGATACACGTGAACGTATGCATGTGTAAATACGATTTCCCGAATTGTCTTCTCGTGTCTCACGATTCGTACGGTCACGGTTCGATAATAACCATTGTCCGGCCTAAATTCAGTAAGCGCCCATGCATAGAGCGTATTGGAGTTGTCCGCATCTTGTTCTATAGGGGGAAGCAGTCGAAGTGGAATCTCCCCCCGTATCTGAATCGAGTGCTCTGCATTATATGCTTTGGCTAAAAAGTCTGCTGGACTTGTGTTGGTATAGTTGTAGCCAGTAATTTGCCCATTGCCAAGCTTAATCGGCTGATCACCGGATTCTCGTTCTACCCTCAATAAAATGCTCACATTGCATATCTCTCTTTAGGCTATGGCTAACCTACCAAATCGTTATCTTACATTTATATCGGATATATACGATTTCTATTTAATGTAAATTTAATTACACTTTTGGAGATTTAGGAAGGGGATGTTTGAGAAGCTCATTTCCATATTTGAATTTTAGCAGTATACTATACAGTATGGAACAATGGTATCGGCATCGAGGATATATCCCTTTCACGATCTCAAGACATGTGGAGTGCGTGGTAAGGATATATCGGGAGGGACATTGAAAGGTAAATGTTTCAACAAGGTCTGCTGAGAAAGCAGGCTTTTCTTTTATGAACTATCCTAAAGAGTTAATAGTTAAAATGAAAGAAGTTGAATTTATTTACGACACCAGTATAGGTAAAGTGTTGAATGGTAACTACGTTGATAGCAAGCATTATGTTGACCTCTCCCCACAGCGGTGGAAGAAAATTGAGAAACGCAAGGTTACTTGTATTTAGTATGATCGATGTGTTGGTTATTGTATTATGGATAATAGAACGACTGCCTCAATAGGTATTTATAGAACATAGAACATAGGAGGACTTACATGGCCTGGAGCAAATTGAAGCAACATCTGGAGAGTTTTCTCTGTCCCGCGTTATATGGAAGGGTCGAATACCGTGCAACCGGCTACCGTTATTTACCCGATAAAGCAGGACTTTGTTATATTGCGGTAGATAAAAAGAACGTATTCAATATGAGTGATATAACTACCTTAATCAGATGGTATCAGACGGAGCTGGATATTAAGAATGATTCAGATATCCAAATTCCTATCAACAATGAAGAAATTGAAGCGGTCAGAAAAGATACCAAGGGGATAGTTCCGGAGGATCGTCTAAAAGTAATTGCAAGAAGTAGAAAAATATCAGAATATGCAAAGGAGCTTTTGTCAGCACAGTCATCATTAAGTAAATCAAATTTTGTCGTTGTAGCTAATAAGTTTTTATCCATTTCTATAGAGGAAAGCATAGAGAGCAATGATATCTTATTGAATATTCTTGCTTTGGTGGACAGACGAGTTGGAAAAAAGCGAATTTTAAACATGACCGAGAAGATGAAGTTAAAGCATCCAATTGTGCAGTATTTTTATGAACTACGGCTTAGTACGTTATGAAAATAAATAACTCATTCACCTCCAATCGGGAGGTTTTTTCATGCTATCAACCTTTTTCAATCAATTACCTATGCCTATCGGTTAGTATTCAAAAGGGTCCTGATAGCATTGGTGAGAAGTTCAGGAGATGGCTGACGAACAATAGCAATTGGGAAAATAAGCGAGAGATGATAAATAAAATATTCGCCGAATTCGGATATGTCATTTATGAAAAAAAAGACCGGTACAGTGCAAACACGAAGTACATTGCGACAGAGAATGCTCTACCACTCGAAAACGATAGAGGTTATAAAAATCCAATTAAGCCGTTGAAAGGGGTTGGGTGTGGGAGGGGAAAACTTGCGGCAGGTCGGGTTGCTTTCGTTTACGTAGTGCTGCGGAGTGAAAGCAATTCCCGAGAAATGGAAGAACCAGTTACTTACCCCTTGATGAAGTTGAAGAATTACTTTGTAAAATGAATGGTGTAGATTTCAACGAGATTCATAAGGATAATGTAACATTAAGTGTGAAGATAATAAGCACTTTCTATCTTCAAAGTGAAAAATCATTGACAATTTGATTATCAAGATTTTCTAATGTTAAAAACCACCTAACAATTGTTAGCTACAGCAATGCTAGGGATAAAGTTTGATGTAGCGAGTTTATATTTTGGAGGTATTACAAATGTATGATAAACAAATTGAGGACAGTTTGAAAATCTTAAAACAAGCTAAAATATCCCTTGCTAAGGGTATGACTAAACAAGAATTACGGCTTGCCGAGATGCGTTTCGGTATAAAGTTCCCTTCTGATTATCGAGAATTTTTATCCGCTTGTTTGCCTCTATCGGATGATTTTACAAACTGGCGTGATGTAAGTGATGAGAACGTATTTTTTATAAAGCAAAAAATGTTTGATTGGACTATCGAAGGAGTTTTATATACAATTGAAAAATTAAATGGATGGCTTCCAGCTTGGGGGAATAAACCAAATATACAGGAATGGGCATTGGCATTAGCAAAGCAAAACATAAAGAAACATCCTCTGTTTATGCCCATTTGTAGTCACCGCTTTCTTTCTTTAAGTCCGATGGAAGCCGGAAATCCTGTCTACTCTATTCATGATGGCACTGATGTAATCTGTTATGGTCAAGATTTTTGGGATTACATAAAAAGAGATTTTGCAGATTATGAACCTCGTGATACAGTTGATTTGAAATCTATTAAAGAGCCTATTCCTCAATATAATGTGTTTGTCTATCATAGTATTAACAACTTTTTTTATCAAGGTAAAATTTCATATGATGAACATGGAAAGTACATATTATAAGCATTTTGAATACAAAATTTATAGAATACACGATTAACATGATTTTCCAACACAAATACTCTTGGCATTTCAGTAAAAGCATTAACGACATATCCCTATTATTTTAAACAGTAAGACATAATGAAAGGAGATATTCTTATGACACCAATTATTGACATACTGGACACAGTGTTAGCCAGGTTAGAAAATTCCCATCGAATAATGACGTAACGTATCATCTATACCATATGCGAATCGCGCGGAACATTGGGCAGTTGAAAATGGATCTTAAAGCATTTCAACCTTAAGCTTCAGGACAAATCGATGACGCTACGTTGAACAAGTAGGATTATTCGTGCCGAATTAATCTACTTGTATTTTAATGCCGCCAATAACAGGTCTGAACTTATCTGTTGCGGACGCTAATAGTTTAAGTGGTTCACTATATTCAATTTCAATGTAATCTTTACTAATGATTTGGAAAAGCTCTTTTCGTGAAGATTGTTGTAAATGTGTACTCAATTGTTTATTTACCCTCCCAAAAATCGTTGAGTAGATTCCAATATTTAAGAGATTCTGATTTAAGATATGGTTTAAAAACATCTGGATCGAGGTCGCTATCAGAAGAGAGATTTTGAATTGCTTCTAACAAACCAATCGTTGCTGCTTCCCTAACATACTCATCTCCAATAATATGCAAATCTTCTGCTAAAGATTTCGGGGAACTCCTGTATCTCATTTGCTTTGAATAGACTGATTAGGTGACGAGCAAAATCGGCTAAATCAAGATACAAAAGTTGCTCATCGCCTTCTGTATAATTTTCATCTAGGTAAGTCATCCGGCGATTACGATAAGATGGACAAGCCCGTACCAGTAGAGTCATTACGTCTTGTCTTACAATAGGATGCTCCATAAAAACCGCCTTTACTAAGTTAATTTGTTCTGAAACTTTGTACAGTGCTCCAATTCGCTTTCTTGCAGGAATCAAGCAACATCACCCTTTGGATTTCAGTCTCATCAAGCTTTTTGTGAAGCTCAAGGAAACGAAACCAAAATAGGTAGTTATCCAGGTATTTCGTCGCAACGCCATTAAACCTGCGTACCCAAGTTTTTAGACGGGCGTGATATGCGTTAACGTGTTGGATGTGGTAGATGCCTTTGCGTATTAAGATGCCTTTCCGCAGATTAACGGCATGGTGCTCGATGCTCGACTTTGCCGCAAAGGACTTGTAGTTTCGGGCGGAGTCAGTGCAGAGTTGCGATTTCGGTGCGATGACTTTTCCAAGAACAGCATCCAATTCTTTTGCTGTAACGCGACCTCTGCCTGCTACTTTGGAAACAACACCGCTAGAGCGGTCAACAGCAACGACGACGCAGATTTGCTCGTGGCTAATGCCGCGTAGTTTTGAGCTTCCGCCGCTTTTTCTCGGCTTTCGGTGAGTAACCTTCTTTTTGCCTTTTAGCGACTCAAGAAGAACGTTTCGTCGGATTCGACGATGCCTTGAAGTTTACGGACATCGAGGCTGCGGATGGCATTTAGGATTTTGTGCCGCCAGTAAAACGCCGTGGATATATGGATATCTAGTTTCTTGGCGATTTTGGGCAGCGTTAAGCCTTGTACCATGTATTCGAAGTATTTCTTCCACTTGTCAGGATATCGCGTTCCCGCAATCGGCGTCGCCGTTGCGTCGTTAAATGTCATACCGCAATTTTTGCAAAGATAACATTGCCGAGAACGGTACTTGTACGAAAAGAGCGTATTCATTTCAATCTTCCCAATAAAAAAGTGCGTCGTAAACTTTATAAGGTGTATCCGAAAAAATTGTTGGTATAGTAGTTTGAAAGTCCAGTGGTTGTAATAAAGATTCTTTATCTGGTAGTTGAAATGAAAACTCGTTAAGTAACTTTTTTATATTCGCTACTTCTCTAGCCCAGTCTCCATTTGGAAGACTATCAATTATATCAACGTTTAAAAAGTCTCTGCTTCCCCCTGTTGCATGTTTAGTAATTTGCCCTTTTCCTAAAACTGCGATTGGAGCAAGCCTACATAAATATATTCTTATTCCATTTCTCCAGAGAACGCCACGTAAGTCACTAGAAGAACTCCCATCTTTCTTCCAGCAAAAAACATCAACATACGAAGCAAATCCACTACCATAATGATCAAAAATGGATTCAAATTCAAGGCTATTAATTTGATTAAGTGAACCTATTACTTTTGATAAATAATCATCAATAGGTTTGGAGTCATATTCTTTCATATTGTACGGATAATAATCTCCTACAGGCTTTCCTTCGATAATCCGTTTTAGTTGTTCGTTAGTTAAAATCATTGATAACTTCCTTTTAAGATGAAATGCCAATTTCAAGCCCAATTCAATTGAAAGCTTATTGTGTTTGCATCATTAGTGAGCTTTTGCATATTCCAATCTTGCGAACTTTTTGCACTCACACTGTAGTATTTTTCAATGACAGACAAAGGTATTAAATATCCATAAATGATTCCCATCTGATCAAGAATAAATGCAAAGTATTCTTTACAAGCAAAGCTCGCACATGTTTCCTTAATTTTTCTGACATGTTCCAGTGGTTTGATCATAGTAAACTTAAAATTATTTGTTCCTTCTTTTCTGCTTCTGCTTTTTACTGAAATCCCGATTCGTTCACCATTCTTACTTGCGATAATATCGATCCCAACATGACGCACGAGAACACATTCGTAGCCGTTTTTGGAAAGCCAGTACATTATTAAGTGTTCTCCAAAGTCCCCTGTAATGTGTGTATGATTAGAACTATATTCTGATATCATAAAGTTTTTGTCGCTCCCTATAAAAACGATATTTTATTTACTTATTGCATTTATCAGCGGATCTATTAGTACTCGAAATTGTTCAAGAGATATTCCATTCCCATACATCTCCAAGATTTCTACCAGTTCGGAGGTAAATTCATGGTTCTTGAATAATACTATTTGTTTAATTAGTTCATGAACGATTTCATTGCTTTCCATTGTCCTGTAAAGTTCAAAATGCTCAACAAGACGTTCCAAAGATGGTGGCAAATTATTGTTTACAGAATACATAGCCATATAATGCTCAAATGTTACAAAATTATCTTCGCTCATATGTTATACCTCTCCACTTTCAAATAAAATTTCTATCGATACTCCTATTTATCTATACTTGTACTGTTTAACAGATAAATTATCGCTCAATATGGATTCAAACTCTTTCACCTGCTCTAAGCTTTCGAAAAATGACCTAGGAATTATAAGTGCCTTGTTTTTGGCTACATAGATCACATGGAGTTTTTTATTGCGCTTCACTTTGTATACTTCACACCACTTAATTTTACCATTGCCCACTTCCGATTCAGTGCTAATTCCACAATCATCAAACAAGTAAAAATATTCTTTTTGTAATAACTTGTCACTAGCAAATACACTTTTCAATCTATAATTTGTTACAATTCTACTTAAAGATGTGACTAATAGGCTAGTAGCAATGCCAGAGAGAATAAACAATGGCGTCAAAGTTTCTTCAAGTGAAGAACTGATTAATCCTGTAAGCATAAAGACAGCAAACAAAAACACCGCCATAAATACCAGATTATATTTTGAATGTGAATGTAGAAGTTGAAAGTCCTTATAGTCACTATAAGATAATCTTCCTTTTAAAGAAATTTTATATTGGGGAATTTCCTTTGAAATCATTACTTTACTCTCCTTGTGATTTATGTACTCCATAGTCTCAATAAAACCAATCTTTTATCGTATCGTCGGTTCAATTGCTCTTACAATAACTTGATGCCGAGCATCGCTTTCAGAGAATGCTTCAACAGTTTCTTTATCTGTTCTTACGTCTTGATCATCCGAATCATCAGATTCACTATACTCGTATTCCACTTGATAAAATTTATCCATCAGCATTACTGCTTCCTTTTATCAGACTACCTTGAAATCCGTGTTTCATTAGAAATCACATTCATCTATTGTATTGGTCAACTCAGCCCATCTAGCCGATAATAACTTTGCATAATCCAGAGAAAATAATCCATAGTATCCTAATGAATATCCGTCATTCACCTCTATTAATAGTGTTTGCCCTTTATCTGTTAATCCAAAATCTACTGCATATCCTTTAGGGGCAGTTTTGTATTCTGCGACAACATCTTCAACAACTTTATAATCGTATTGTGCTCTCCAATCGCCTCTATATCTTCGAATGTCTAAAATCCTTCCGTATCTAACAAAACATCTCCATTCTGCTACAAAATTCACAACCTCCGAACATAATATCTCTGGATCTTCGCCATATGTACCACAGCCAATTAAATCCTTAGTACTTCTAACTACTACCCCTGTAAATTTTTTATCCTCTACTGGTTTTATAAATACATTCCAATTCTCAGGGTTGTTTGCGATTATGCTTAGTTTGGAATCCCAAACCTTTCGACCTAGGTATCCCTTCAATTCTTCTGGATAATCAATTTCAGGTGTAATTATATTATGTTTAAAAAGTACTTTTCTAACATCGTCAACATAGCTAACAACTATATCTTCTTTTTTACTATCAGATAATTCTTCTATATTTTTGAAATAGTTGATTTCAATTCCCATTTGTTTAAATCCGTCATAGGCTGCATAAAAGTTGTGGCTTGCAATTTCGTTGTCAAAATTTTTTCTTATATATATCTTCATTTAAGCACCTATATTCAAAGTTAACTTGTAAAGGTTCCGCAATGATCTCGGTCTGGTCGCTGCTTATTTACTTTTTCAAAAACACTAATTGCTTTCTCGAGAATCCGAATCTCATCTGCAAATTTACCCTGTCTTCTGTAGATAATACTCAGTCGATCATATGGGAAGCTACCATCAAAACCTTTCTCAAGATTTTCTTCATAAAGTAGTAGCTTCATCAACTTTACCTTCTTTTTCAAGTACCTTTCCCAGAAGATTCTGATCTACACTCACTTTAAATGAATTCCCTTCCCATGAAAGTTCATCCTGTTTATTCGATATATACTTCTAACTCAAACTGTCCCAGTTCTGGCATCACAATTTGGACATTGATTTCTGTTCCATCTTCCAGTTTTAAAATTAGTTCATCTTTAAGTTCAGATATTGAAGCCGCGACAACTTTCTTATTGATGATTTTATCGAACATATTTATAGTGCTTCCTTTCCTCATAAAAGTCAGTTTGCATTACCTTTATAACCATAATTATTGATCCAACGGCCCAAGCAAACGACCATGCAAACATTGTCTTTGGATCGAACATTCGAACCTCCATGAAATAAGTTTCATCCCCATTCATTCATACAGCGGGGGCAGAATTTTTGGGCAGTAAGCGCTGAAGCGTCGAATCTTAACTTGAGAGAATCGAGAAACCAATTTGGCCATTGTTTCATAGGAAAATCCCTCCGTTCTTTGAGTGTGTGTAACTTAACTCGGAGAGGGTGGCAAGTTGTTTATCCGCCGCGCTGTTTTAATAAAACCTACTTCAAGGAATGAAGAGCGATTCTGCCATCCATTTTAACAAGTGCTGCTTAAAGGAAAGGCGGTGTGCTTTAGAAGTACGAATTGTTTAATCTAAACTCAATTACATTTAAGTTTCCGAAAACGAAGATACAGAAGCAATGCTAATACAAGACCGATCAAAAAGGTGCCTGTAGGGTAAAGTAAAGGGAAAAATATGGATGGAAGCCTGTAAGCAATGTCAGATTTATATCCTATCCAAGAAGACGATTGTGAAGAAGAAAGAACCAATTTTAACCCTAGTAAATGATCTCCTCTTTCTAAATAACTAAACAGTTCTTCATTCACTTGCTGATCTTCATTTACATACAATATCCTCCATTTTTGAGATGTGGTATCTCCCCTTTGCCAATTATCTGCTATTCTTTGGACAATAGCAATTTGCTCCATATTATTTTTGTTGTCTTTAACTTTCAGCAAGTTGAGCCAAGATAAGTAATCGCTATCCTTTGTAATATTTTGAGGCAGCCAAGCTTGGGTTGGAAATGACTGCTCTCTTCCGTTAACTTTAATCGTGACTTGCATAACATGCAGAGTGTCGTTATCAAGTCTGCTTTTAGGGGCGACAACGCCAGTGTCCCTCGTTAAAACCTCTATAATATTACCTTTCCATTGAATTGGCGAAGCAAGTTCATAGGAATACTGATCTGCATTTTGGTGACGCGTATTCCATACATCAATCACTTCTTCTATTTTATATCTGGAATTCAAATAACGATCCAAAACCATTTCTTGAATGATTAAAAACAATGGATATATGGATACACCAATAAAAAACAAACTCATCATCGTGATTAGAAAAATCTTTTTTCTAGTCATAGTTCATTCTCCAAGTCCCTTGCCCTTAAAAACCATCAACTCATTGCAACTATTGTAACAATTCATTTGGAATATTTATAATTCGAACCTCATTCCCGCTTGGTTGTCCGACTGTTGCCATAATAATCTGGTTACTGATTGGGGACCAATCCATATACGATGCATTATCAGGTAATGGAAGCATAGCGGGCTCTTTGTCGCTTCCAATTTTATAAATAAATAAATTTTGTGTATCACCGGGCAATTGCGCGGCGAAAGCAAGGAATTTTCCATCTGAAGACCAGCAATAGCTATATATTACTTCAAATTGCAAACGCTCGATTCGTTCAACTTTGCGGGTCGCTATATCGTATAACATAACGTTATCCATTAATATCCCCCGGCTTTTTTTCGTTGAACTTTCCAAAAATAAAATGCGGTCTCCTCGGGGGGAAAGCATAAATTTTCTTCCGGTCGATAATGGTATTTCCAACTCGTTTAAGCTTTTCGGTTCAGTTAATCGTTGCGTTCCAACACCGCGCTCATCCATACCTAAATAGGCTATTTGATCATGAACTGCTAAGGTATTAGACCATGGAACGCTTTTTGAAAATATTGAATTTTGTTCCTTTTCCAAATCAAAAATCCCTAAAATACCTCGAACCACTTTGTCATCCGACATAAAGTATAAAATTTTTTTTGAATCTATCCATGCGATTTTAGTTATGTCTGAAAGAAGCTCTCTATTTTTACCAGAACTCAAATTCTTAACCCAAAGTTCGTTATCTTTTATGTACGAAATTTGCTTTCCGTCTGGGGACCACTTTACCTGTGAAAAATGTGACCCTTTCCAATCAGGCCGAATAATCGCGGTATCTGAGGAGGGGACACCTTCAGGTGAACACCCTAACAACAGCAATAACATTGCTAGCACCCTAATCATATTTGTCACCTCGGAGCTAAGTCTCTTAAATATTTTGGTACCCATTCCTCTACATCCCAGAATGGTTTCGTTGCCGAATCGTCGGATGTGGCAGGATAATGCTTAGGATACTCAAAAGCTTCTGAATCCATCAGATAATTAATGGTTCCCAAAAATGAAGGTACATCTGCGATTTTGTTCACTTCCTGTTCCATAGAGCTTGATTGGGAGTACTCATAAACTTTTTCCATCTTATTTCATACTCTGACCAAATTTCCTCTTGTTTCGTACCCGGTTTTGTAATAAAAGCTTGTTGCGCCCAATAGATATCGGCAATCATTTGAGCATTTATCGACTTCCAATAAGCGGACTCAGTTGATTTTGCTATTCTAGTAGAATTTAGTTCCCACTCCATGAATCCAACAATATCTTTACCAAAGTTTATTTTTATTTCATTTGTACTCGGATTTGGATAGTGTTTACCCTGATATTTCTTGAAAAATTTATCCACATATTTGATCCTTTTTTCGGGATCATTCAATATTTCTTGCAGGTCTTTAGGAATTTTAACACAGTGACTGGAATTATCACAGGGGGCAGCGTCGGAATAAGTTATCCCGTCAATTATTGCCCTACACCAAGTTTGACTTGAGTCGCTTGAGCTACCGCCTTCAATCCCAAAAGCCTCTTCCGCATATGCATATCTTATTGATCTTGTTGATTCAGCAAACTCGATCTTTGATGCGCCGGATAAGATCGTAAAGTGGTCTCTTTTTTCTTTTTTGAATTTTTGCTGCATAGATTCAGCCGTACCAAACTGAATACTATCCAATTGATCCCGCTTCTGTCTTACAACAAGCTCAAACTCTAATACCCCTTTCAAGCCATTAACCTCTTTTTGATATATATGAACGTATGCATGTGTAAATTTGACCTCTCGAATCGTCTTTTCGTGTCTCACGATTCGTACGGTCACGCTTCGATAATAATCATTGCCCGGCCTATATTCAGTAAGCGCCCATGCATACAGCGTATTGGAGTTGTCCGTATCTTGTTCCACAGGAGGAAGCAGTCGGAGCGGGATTTCACCTCGTATCTGAATCGAGTGCTCTGCATTATATGCTTTGGCTAAAAAATCTGCCGGACTTGTGTTGGTATAGTTGTAGCCAGTAATTTGCCCATTGCCAAGCTTAATCGGCTGACCACCGGATTCTCGTTCTACCCTCAATAAAATGCTCATATTGCATATCTCCCTTTAGGCTATTGGCTAACCTAGCAAGTCGTTATCTTATTTATATCGGATATATACGACTTCTATTTAATGTAAATTTCAACACACTTTCGGAGATTTGGGAAGGGGATATTTGAGAAGCGTTCTGCGATCTGTTGCTCGGTTTTGGCTTGCAAGCTCATTTCCATATTTGAATTTTAGCAGTATACTATACAGTATGGAACAATGAGTATCGGCATCGGGGATATCCCAATCACCGTCTCGATACATGTGGAGTGCGTGGTAAGGATATATCGGGAGGAATGATAATGAGCAAACTCGTGTTGAAATCTGAGACTCAGAATGAATGGGAAGATCTCATGCAAGAAGGATATACCCATTCAATGAAAAGAAACTCTGTAGAGGCAGTACGCGTATGGACGGAGCTTTGGAACAGAATTCGTGATGTATTAAAGGCGGACGACAACATCAGCATGGAAGATATAGACGGTGCATTTCATGGCATGCAGAGTATTTATAATTGGACAACTGATTTTGAAATGGAATTGGGAAATGCCTCTAAGAAAGATAAAAGCTTTGCCCAAACCCGAATCGAATTCTGCAAGGCGTATATAACCAAGTACAGAGACAAAAGTGAATCAAACCTTGAAGGAATGAAATGGGCTTTATGTGAATCGTACTTTGATTTGGGGGAAATAGAAGAAGGAGAACGTCTATTCCAAAAGTATCTTGAAGAATCCCCGACATCGGGATGGGGTTGGATTGGTTGGTCTGATCAATACAGCCTCTTCGCTAAGAAACACAATAAAGATAATGATAAGGCAATACAGATATTAGAGAAGGCTCTTGAAATTGAAGGGCTACAAGATCGTTTTTATGCATTGGAACGGCTTGAAGATTTATATATGAAAGTGGGAAGACAACAAGAAGCGACTGAAGTTAGAAAACATCTAGATCAAATGAAAGCAAAGAACGCAGTTCGCCCCAAAGTAGCGCTGCCTCCCATGATAAAAGCAGTTCCCGTTACAAGTGTTAAGATTGGACGCAACGATCCTTGTACTTGCGGAAGCGGTCAAAAATATAAGAAATGCTGCGGAAGGTAAAGAAGTCATGAATAAGCGTTGGTTAAGCAACCCCAAGCCTGCTAAACTGAGTGCATCGGATAAAAGTAGGCTTGAATCTGTCGTCAGCCAATTCATATCGGGGTCTTCGCATCTCAGTGAAATTGTATACCGCGTTGATATCAAAGCAGGGCGAATTTATTTGTATCGGCTGCATGAACAATTCGGCTGGGATAAGCCTGACGTACAATTCATCAAACCCTTAATTGATGGGAAATATGCGGAGTTTCCTATGGCACGTATCACTTTGTTTGATACAATTGGAGAAACGTGTGAAGCGGATTATCAGAGACATACAGGGCAGTGGGTGAATATATTTTCAGGCAATATTACGGAGTGTTTGTCTTTTATTGAAGAGAACGAGCAATAGTTTCAATAACGGAATAAGTGCGTGGTAAGGATATATCGGGAGGATTGAACTTAATATACTAATTTATCTATAGGGAGAACCTCTGAACTCCTTAAGAGGAGGTTCTTTTTTTATCATTTTTTAACTTTTGGAATATTTCGGATATTGTTCTTGGGTCGTTTATTGCGCGAGGTGAGAAGATGCAAATTGTTAAGCAAAGAATCATATTTGTTTATTCTTAGGCTGCAAGGTCGTGTGTACGCGATCGAACCTCGGGATCAGTTCGTGATGGATCCGGATTCTTCCGGCTTTGCCATCCATGGCGATCAGCATGGAGCGAGCTATAACCATCACTACCGGCAAAAGGGGTTCCACCCGCTGTTTTGCTTTGACGGCTTGACCGGCGATTGTTTGAAAGCCGAGCTCCGCGCAGGGAATGTATACACCTCTCGTCAAGTGGTTCGCTTCATGGGGCCTGTTCTGACGCACTACGAAACGTGGGCGCCGGAAGCCCTCATTGTACTGCGCGGGGACAGCGGCTTTGCCGTACCGGAACTGCTCGAGCTCGCCGAGACCAAAGGCCATAAGTACGCTATTCGCCTCAAAGCCAACGCCCGCCTGCAAAAAGCGGCGCAGGCGATGGCCGACCAAATGCTGAATCCGGATAAGCTGCATGAGTGGCAGCTCCAATACCGAGAGTTTCAATATCAAGCGGATTCATGGAGTCATGCCCGCCGGGTGGTTGTGAAGATGGAGTGTCCTGCGGGCGAACTCCACTTTCAGTTCACGTTTATCGCCACGAACATGACGGTGTCTCCGAAGTATGTCGTTCGCTTCTACTTTCAGCGCGGTCACATGGAAAATTTCATCAAGGAAGCCAAGAACGGATTCGCCTGCAACAAGATGAGCAGCACCGATTTTGAAACCAACGTCATGAAACTGCAATTGGCCATGTTGGCATACAATTTGCGCTCATGAATATTTCGGGTTTACAACTATAATAATTTTCTCCACTATGTATGTAATACTGTTCAAACGCAGTTACATTTTATTGCGCAAGAACCGAGTATCATGAATTTCATAAAAACCTTAGGCGCGTCAGATGACCGTAAACCCATATGGCTCTTTTCATCGACACTAGCCACTGGGTACTTCATTTATTATCGTTTGCTAACAAGCCGCTGAGCGCGTCTAATGACGGAATAGACGTTTAGCCTAAACGTTATACTGCTTGAAGCGGTTCAGGCATAAGAGCCGGCAAGTTAAACCATCAAGCATGAAACCGTCTATATCTCCTTCGATGTACTGCAAGACAAGATGATTCAATAAGCAACATAACATGGAAAGATAATGAATTTGGTGAATTGACATATTACAAAGGTAAGGTTTAAATGAAGTGGAAGTGTTTATTTCAAACGGAAAATTTGAAGGAGGTAAATATATATGGGACTAGAGGTTGATCTATATTCGTTGAAATACGACATGCTTGATGAATGTGTTGATTTATTCATTGACACTTTCTCAAAAGAACCTTGGAATGATGTCTATGAGTCAAGAAAACAAGTTGTAGATTTTTTTGAGAATTACATGAAAAACAATTATTTTGTTGGTTACGTTCTAAAAATAGACGATGAAATTGTTGGATTGAGCCTAGGCGCAAAAAGGCCATGTCTAAAAGGAATGGAATATTTCATTGATCAATTTTGTGTAAGTGAAAAATTCCAAGGACAAGGAGCAGGTAGCAAGTTTCTAGAGCTTATCGAATCTGACATTAAAAAGCAGGATATAAATATTATCGTGTTAACAACTTCCAAGGGATTCCCATCAGAAAAATTTTATATTAAAAATGGATTCAAAATATCTGATAATGCAATTCTTCTTGCCAAGTGAGCATACATGTATAAGATGCATATGAACTAGGTTTTGGCCCTAGTTGGTTTAATTCCTCAACAGAAATAATTCAAACATTTACTGGTACTGACAAAGAAGTACTTTTTGCATATTTTGATTATGATAAAGCAGGACTGTTGATTATCCACTAAATGGTAGAAAAAAGATCGCCTTTTCTGTAGAGTCGTTTGTACCACCAAACCGATTCAAGAAAGAGGCGATCTCATGAAAAATTGTATCACGATCCCATCCGTTTTTCAATCCATTCTGAGTGCTGAAGAAGTCAAATCAATTGTGCACATGATAGGTTATGATCATTAACATTTAAGTTTCCGATAACGAGAATAAGGGCACCGTGCTAATAACAAGACTCAAGAAAAATTCTATCCAAGAAGACTATTAAAAAACGAAGATGCAGATTATCTTCTTCCCTTTGCAAAGCGAACAGTTCCCCAGATTAGCAACACAACGCCTACCCAGAACGTAAGTTGCGGATATATCGCAGGATAATAATACGACGGAAGATACGTTAAAACATCCGATTTAAACCCGATCAAAGTGGACGACATCTGCGATTCTTGAATTAGTCTCACGCCTAGAGGATGTTTCCCGCGGTCTGGATATCCAAAAACCTCTTCCTCCATCTGGTTATATCCCGTGAAGTAAATAATCCTCCACTTTTGGGATTCTGTGTGGGAAGGATTCTTCTTGCCAGGTATCCAGTCGCTTGAAAGTCTTTGAATAATAGCCGTTTTTTCGATCCCGCTGTCCTGCTCTCTTATTCTGACTACGTTTAACCACGACAAAAAGCGGCTGTCTTCTTCCCTCTCTGGAGTCAACGTTACTTCTGACTCAGGGAATTTTTCTTCACCATTAATCAATATCTTCATTTTGAAGATATGTTTAATTTTTGGGTTAATTGTTTTAGGCGCCACGATCCCGGTATCTTCTGTAATTACTTGTATTTTATTATTTGTTAGCATAAATGGTGAGTTTAGAACCGTAGTTGAATCCATTCTACTATGTACATTTATCAATTGCTCAATAGCATAGTTTTTATAAACGTGATATATAATCACTTTTTCTCGCATAATTAAGAACATCGGATATACAGAGCAAAAGAATAAAAAACAACCTATCCATATCAGGATGAAACCTTTCCTTTTCACGTGAATTCCTCCTTATGGACGAGGAATTCAGTAAGCGCCCATGCATACAGCGTATTGGAGTTGTCCGCATCTTGTTCTACAGGAGGTAGTAGTCGGAGCGGGATTTCACCTCGTATCTGAATCGAATACTCCGCATTATATGCTTTGGCAAAAAAATCTGCCGGGCTTGAATTGATATAGCTATAGCCAGTGATTTGCCCATTGCCAAGCTCAATCGGTGGATGACCGGGTTCTCGTTCTACCCTCAATAAAGTGCTCATACTGCATATCTCCCTTTGAGGCTATTGGCTAACCTACCAAGTCGTTATCTTACATTTATATCGGACATATACGACTTCTATTTAATGTAAATTTAAGCGCACTTTTGGAGATTTAGGAAGGGGATGTTTGAGAAGCTCATTTCCATATTTGAATTTTAGCAGTATACTATACAGTATGGAACAATGGTATCGGCATCGAGAATATATCGTGAAGATTGAGTATGCAAATAGTAAAAGGGGGATTAAATTGTTATGGAACAGATACTTCAAGCAATTCGGTATAATAATGGTAGATTTCCACGCAACGAACTACAGCAAATCATTGAGCAGAAGGAAGAGGCTATTCCTTACTTGCTTCAAATTATGAATGACCTGAAAGACGATTATGAGAAAGTGTTGGATCGTCCAACTCGAATCGATTTTATTTATGCTTATTTCCTGTTGGCACAGTTTCAGGTAAAAGAATTATTTCCAATTATGATCGATGTTTTATCCAAGCCCAGCGAGATTTGCGAAAATATATTTGAAGATGCTATAACTGAAGATATTAGTAGAATCCTTGCGTCTGTGTACAATGGAGAAATTGATTTGCTATTTGGGTTAATCGAGAATACAAAAGCGAACCAGTACGCGCGCGGAGAAGCATTGACTGCTTTAGTTGTTATGGTTTTAAACGGTCAGCTCTCAAGAGATTTCGTAATGGATTATTTCAAGCAGCTTATGAATGGCAAGCTCACAGAGACAAATTATTATATAAATGCAGAAATCGTATGCTGCTGTGATGATCTTTATCCTGAAGAGGTTCTTACAGATATTCAGCGCTTATATGAAGATCAGGTTGTTGAAACCAGCATCATACGATTGGATAGCATTGAGAAGACTCTCCAGAAAACAAAAGAAGATGTCTTGCGAAAGAATCAACAAAAACATAAATTTCAGTTGATTACGAGTGCAATCGAGGAATTGCAAGATTGGGGTTGTTTTCATCAAGATTTCCCTGAAGTATCAGCCAATTCTAACTCGAAGATAGAACGTAGTGCGGCCTCCGGCGCACCGAAGAGAAATCCTGCTGTACAAGTCGAAAAAATCGGTCGAAATGATCCCTGTACATGCGGCAGCGGTCAAAAGTACAAGAAATGCTGCGGAAGGTAAAGAGTGAATATGAATAAGCGTTGGTTAAGTAACCCCAAACCTGCCAAACTGAGCGCCTTGGATAAAAGTAGACTTGAATCTGTCGTCAGCCAATTCATATCGGAGTCTTCGCGTCTCAGTGAAATCGTATACCGTGTTGATATCAAAGCAGGGCGAATTTATTTGTACCGTCTGCATGAACAATTCGGCTGGGATAGGCCTGACGTACAATTCATCAAACCCTTAATTGATGGGAAATATGCGGAGTTTCCTATGGCACGTATCACTTTGTTTGATACACTTGGAGAAACGTGTGAAGCGGATTATCAGAGACATACAGGGCAGTGGGTGAACTTATTTTCCGGCAATATTACGGAGTGTTTGTCTTTTATTGAAGAGAATGAGCAATGGTTTCAATAACGGAATAAGTGCGTGGTAAGGATGTCGCAATAAATATTGCTTTGAGTCCGTTGTGTTTTTATAACGCTGCGCAAAGAGCATGAATGGGAATGCAGTTAACTTAGTCATGAATAACAATAAAACTGTTATTCTGTAAATCTGGGGAAAATTGTTTTCACATTCAGAAGCTCATCCGATTCCACTATCGAGCAAATTTTGCCTTGTGGTGCAATCGCGTCGGCCATGTTCTTCCAGTGTACTGTTCAGACAAAAGATATCATTGACCTACTCAATACCGACCGCTTTCAGTTGGGGTGCAAAATCTTCGTAATGATTGATACTATGATCCGCACCCCCTCCATTCACCCATGCGACTGATTCGGGACGTGACGGACGCATTGCTATCGTGATGATCTTCTGCTCGTCACAAGCCAACGGCTGTGCCCCGGCCATCGAGACGGGGGGACGGTTATTTCATCATGTTGTGTGCCTTGAGAGAAGCGAAAGGAATGGATTTAAGCATGAAAGAACCATCTGAACAGCTTATTGAAATGCTTGGGCATCCGTACAGTCCCAGGAATGTTCAAGCTTTGCTGCAATCATTCGGCGTCAAGCGAATGCCACCCCCGAACAGCTATTTCAATGACGATATCATCTGGTCTGTGAAAACATCGATACGCATCGATGTTTATCGCGCGCCAAAAATAAATGATCTGACTGGACTCCAATATACAAATCAAGATGAATGGATCATTGGCGCCATACATTTTCTTGTGCCCGGGTCGGATGACAGAATTAAAGCTCCGTTTCCCGGAATGCTTCCCAAGGGAATCACGATGAGCTCAACACCGGATGAGTCGATAAAGGCATATGGTCAACCTGAACTGGATGAAGAATGTTGGTGGCCTGGATTTTCCGGTCGAATTTTGGCATGGCGCAAGCCGGGCATAAATATCGCAATTGAATATGCGGACAGTGAAATCGATAGGGTGATGAGAAGCTATACGGCCTGCTTAATTGGCTGCATAGGCGCTTGGCGAAACGATAATCCGGAGGTCTTTGCTCCCTAATTGCAGGTCGACACTTACTGATTAGTAATTTCGAAAATGAAAATCAACGATACATCGACAGACAGATTCATTGTGTTCTTTATTTTAAATCGGTCGGATGGCTTCCATTTGTTTGGGAGTGGGAATGTAAATTGAAGGCCCGTTCGTGCGTGTCCATGCGGAGGTGATTTTTATGTTGACCCCTACTCAAATCAAACGCCAGTTAAAAGAATGCTCGAAAGATGAGCTTATTCAATTGCTGTACGAAGTAGTGAAGGCTAACAAAGATGCTCAGGCATACATTTCTGTGAAATTACAAGGAGAACCGGCCTTACTCGAAATTTTAAACGCATCCAAAGAACAAATTTATAAGGAATTCTATCCAACACGTGGTTTCCCAAAGCTAAGGGTGGCTAAAGTCAAGCAGGTCCTTTCAGACCTAAAAACGATTGGCAAGGGAACGATTTTGCCTTTTGAATTGCTGGTTTACTTCTGTGAAGTGGCAGTTGAGTATATTCATGAGCAGGGTGATATCTTTGAAGATATGGGAGATCGTTTTACCGATGCTTATGAAGAAGTAGTTCAAATTCTCAATAATGAGAAAACGCCTGACTTGTTTGAGCAGTATAAAGATCGCGTGCAGGCTATTGTCAATACGCCCGGTTGTGACTGCTGGGGAATTCATGATTCATTGAACGGCTCGTATTTTGATCTCAAATGGATAGATCATGACAAGGATCAAGACGATATTGCCAATGCTTCTGGTGTCATTTCCTATGCAGCGATGAGCAAGTGGCTTAAAATACCCGAGGATATTCGTCAAAAATATATCAGCAATGTCTGGTGCGGAAGATGCTTAGGAGCAACAACCATCAAAGATTTCACGGCACAATTGGATAATCATGGAATTATCCTTCAAGGAATTTGCTCTAATTGCGGACATCAGGTGGCCAGAGTTATTGAGAAATGAATGTTTATACACAATGATACTGCCTCCCTGCGAAACGGGGGGCCTTTTCATTGGAACAACCACATTTAACATCATCCATCCCTCATGAAATTGACATTTCATTATCTATTTCTTTCTTTTGAAAACACAAATGACTTCCTTTGAAGATCCTTGATGTTGGTTTGTATCAAAACAAGATATAAGCTCCCATCCATTTGATCCCATTACATTAAGATCCTTTTCAAATTCTTTTATATCCAATGTACCTCCACTAAAGAAACCTTTTGTGAAGAACTTAAGAGTCTTATATTCCCACTGTTCCATAGTTCCAAATTCCTTCCTTTTGTCCGGATAATAGTGCACATTATCAATCACATACTTTTCTAAAGATTATTCCTCCAACAAACATATAGGTATTAATTCCAACCAAAATCACACATCCAGCGAGAAAATGGTTCATAATGTTGGGACGAGAAAATAATCCAAGTACAAGAAACAAGCTCAATAATAAGATATGCGAAAGTATTATATTCCATTTTGAACCCCAACTTATTTCTTTCTCTACATCAGCGTAGAGAGTCCCAATCAAAAGGGCTGCAAATGAATACAGTACAAAGTTCCAATCGCCATCTCCGTTATTTAACAATGAGAATGCAAAATACCAAAATGGACCGAGTATGATTAACTTAAGAAGAAACAAAACGATTCTTCGTTTAGCAATTTGCATCTTCTCACCTCACTAATGAAACTAATATTTCATTCAAATATACTTATTCTATCCGTATCAGCTCTGAAAAAGATAGAAAAACAGAAAATAGAATCCAAGACACATTACCAGTCGATCCATCCAAACGCCTACTTTTACAAGAGCATCCGAAATCGGTTGTTCCGGGCATCTCATGAATCACTAGGAATTAACCTAAAATTATTTATAAATCCGTTTATTTGAAGGAATATTGGTTCCATCCTCTGAGTATTAAAATCATAGAAGTAAATACCTCTTCCGTTATCCTCCTTTTCACTTACTCCTAAGAAATAAACCCCTTTTCCGTCTTTGGATAGGAACAATCCACTTCTTGCTTTTATAGGCAAGTCAATTCTCTGTCTCTCTCCCGTTTTTATATTAATTAAACTGTATTCTACTGGATCTTTGTTTATATGTCTTGCCGTGGCAATGAGAATTTGCTCTCCTCTTGCCGTTAAACGTAAGATTTGTTCGTTTTCTAACTCGATCACCGAACGTTGCTCCATGCTATTATTATCAATCTCCACGATCTGATTCTTGGGTGGGATTAGCTCTGTTTGTGTTCTATTGGCTTTTTCAATGTTTTTACTTTGCTCATTTTCTGAATAACTTGCTGCATATGTTTTGTTCGTTTCCGGATCATATGAGATGTCCCAGACTGTGGTATCCATATCGCGATCATTCACAGCACTTATTTGTTTACTTTGCTTATCGTAAAAAACAACTTTGAGCGGACGCTCACCCTTTTTCACTGCCGTCATAATCAATTTGTTTTCGGCCGTATGTGGTATAATTCTATTAATCGCGAATAAATCATTAGTCAATCGCTGGGAAGTTTTCGTTTTGTTATCATAGACAAACAATTAGTCCCCCTTGCCTTCTCCGGCAGCGGAATAGTAAATTTTGTCCTCTTTTAATGAAACGACCGATAACGGGTACTGGGATGTATAAGGTAAATCATCTACTTTGCTTAACACCTTATTATTGATGTCATATGTATAGATTCGCATAACCATTCCAGCATCGGTATCAACCCCGTTTACATATTCCGTATTAGTTATGGAAAGATAATCTCCCCTTTGTAGTTCTGCTGTAATCGTCTTGCTTTTTTCAGGTTGTACATTGCTCCTGGTGCTCGATGAATTACAGCCTATATTCAGGGTGAGTAAAATGATTATCACGACCACAGATAATATTGAAAACCAATTCCTATTCATCATATCTCCCCCCTCTCCAATCGGAGCCATAGACTAGAACAGCTATTCTCCTCCTATAGTGAACACACTCCACTTCCATATTACACCAAAAGGCTTCCCCAGTGAAACCATGTATAGGAACTAATGCCAAGAACATTGAATGGTTAGATAAAAGATGGTTATCCATGTTAGTATAGAAGTGAGGTGCAGCACATGGAGATTCAGTCCTGTCGTAAAGGAATACGAAAGAATGACCGGGGTTTCGGGCGTTCATCATAACGTAATAATGCACCATCGAATATCTTTATTAGGCGATCCTTGCCAATATTGTAGCAAGCCATTGAGAACACCAAACGCTAAGCTGTGTGCTAGTTGTCATATGGAGAGGTGAACGGGATGATCTATTTTACAGCCGACTTGCATTTTGAACATGAAAAAATCATGAAGCATACGCATCGTCCTTTTCGCAACTTGGAAGAGATGCACCGTAAATTAATCCAGAAATGGAATCAAAAAGTATCCTACACAGATGAGGTATATATTCTGGGCGATGTGACGATGAAAGGCGGTATGGTGGCTAATCATTATTTAACACAGCTAAATGGAACGAAATATTTGATCAAAGGGAATCACGATAACTTCGTTGATGATGAACCGTTTGACCAAAGCCACTTCGTCTGGATCAAAGATTATTTTGAGCTAAAACATGGCAATCATCATTTCATTTTATTCCATTATCCAATCCTTGAGTGGCATAAACAAAGGCATGGCTCCATTCAATTGCATGGGCACATTCACTCAAATATTTCGTATAACCTTGAAATGCTTGAACAAGGTATCAAACGCTATGATGTTGGAGTGGATGCGAATTTGTATGCCCCTGTGAGTATGGAAGAGATCTTGAAGACTTTGGAGGGGTGAGGAGTTTGAGAAAAACCATGAGAAAAATAGTTGTTCGCAACCAGACCTATTTTTGGAATCACAAAGGAAATCGGGATTTTGTATGTCATTCGACCTTAACGCTATGCACAGAAAATAGGAAACTGAGAATTATACTGAACTTTAAGGCACATGATACGTTTACAGCAGGTAGTCCGCTAAATGAAGGTTTAATTATGACTAGAGGCGAGGAGAACATTGTGATCAATCTTAATCAACCTCGTTTTGTGGCGGAAATGTTGCAGTATGTATTGGATCACAAGCTGGACGATGCGTCAGTCGGTCAGTATCATTTTAACGGGAATCACCTTTTGTTGGAACTTGGCTATGTAGATGCTGAAAATTATTTAGTTGATCAATGATCCTTATTTCATTACAGAGCTAGGTTGGGTGTTCTTCAGTGGCTATGAGGATGACGAGTTCAATGCGGATGGAGGAAGTAAGACAATGACAGACATTTTTTTCGCAGAGGAAAGCCCAAAAATGATAGAGGCATATAAAAAAGCACAAGAAACCTTCAAATATTTTTGGAGAGAGTTATCATGGGAGTACAGAAGAATCATTCCTGCACTAGATGTAGCTTGTGTAAAAGTTAAATTCTCACATATTATGGATGATAATGACACGCCTACGCTAGAACATATGTGGGTGAATGAAATAGATTTTGATGGTGAGAACATAAAAGGCGTATTGATCAATGAACCGAACTTATTGACAAATATTAAAGTTGAAGATGCCGTCATAGTTCCTTTAAGCCAAATTAGTGACTGGCTTTTTACACAAGGGGATAAAACCTTTGGAGGATTTACTATACAAGCCATGCGTTCTAAAATGAGTGACAACGAACGAAAAGAGCATGATGAAGCTTGGGGACTAGATTTTGGTGACTACAATGACATTTGGGTTGTTACTAACCAACAGGAGCGCCCTGAAAATCTGGAAGAACATCCAATGAGCAAAAATATGAGAGAGAAGCTGATTGAATTTCTACAGCAAAACCCTGGCGAGTTAACTTCAAAAGATGATTTAGGAAATACCCTTTTACATAGGGAGTCTATTGCAGGTAATCGCACATCAGTTGAAGTTTTATTGCAATTTGGAGTAGATAAAAATGCTAAGAACTACAACGGAAAAACGGCTTTAGATTATGCTAAACAGTTAAATTGGGAAAACATTATTCCAATACTTGAATGATTGACCGGCTTAGAGCAAACAGCCTGAGGAGCAGCAAGCGTCCCCTGTCGTGCAAATGATCGGCCAAGTTTGCGCGGCCGCTAAGGCGTTCGGGAATACGCTGCTCCTGCTGGATCGCTTCTGTTGGCTTTAAGCTTTTTCACTATCCAGTTCTATTTTCACGTCGCTTGATCCTGCCTTTGCCCTCGTCTATACTAAAATAGTAGGTTGTTCCATTTTGGTATTATATTGGAGGTGTAGTAAATGGCACGCGTACTGTATGTAACGATTCCCGCAGAAGGTCACGTTAATCCTACCTTAGGATTGGTGAAGGAGCTGGTCGACAACGGAGAAGAAGTCATCTATATGTGCTCAGAAGAATATCGGGCGAGGCTTGCCCAGACCGGCGCACAATTCCGGGCCTATCAACTGGATGAGCAAGTATTTAGAGAGCTTGGTTTTAATCCGACAGAATTTAAACACCCGCTTCACTTCACTGATTTTATGCTGCGAGGCATTATTGAACCCCGCATTCCGGAAATCTTAAGGCAAATAGAGAACGATTCTTTTGACTACTTGATTTTTGATTCGTTGTTTGGTTGGGGAGGGGCTATTTTAGGGGAAAAGCTGGGGATCCCGACGATCTGCTCCGTGACAAATCTGGCTTTTGCTGAGCCTCTAAGCCATATTGTAGAAGTGTTTGATGCAGTTGATTTAGATGTGGAAGCTCTTTATGAAAGAGTAACGAAGACTGCCCAGAGTATCGCTAGGGAATGTAACGTAGCTGTACCTGCCATTGAAGATATTACCCGCCAGTATGGTCAGTTAAAGGTTGTATTTACAAGCCGTGATTTCCAACCCGATGCTGATAAGCTTGACGATAGCTATATATTTATCGGACCTTCGATTACACCACGACTTGACGCTCCTTCATTTCCGCTTGAACAACTTCGATCTCAATATGACAAAGTCGTATACATTTCCATGGGCAGTATTTTGACCAAGGATGTTGAATTTTACAAACTTTGCTTTGAAGCCTTTCAAGATATTCCGGCTCAATTTGTGTTATCTTGCGGAAAAGACACGAATCTGGACTCGCTTGGTGACCGTATTCCTCATAATTTCATTATTGAGCCGTATGTTCCCCAGTTGGAAGTGCTTCAGCAAGCCGATGCTTTTATTACACATGCCGGCATGAACAGTACAAGTGAGGCTCTATATTACCATGTGCCGCTTGTCATGATTCCACTAAGCTCCGATCAACCTATTGTTGCGAAACGGGTGGAAGAGTTAGGAGCCGGAATTATTTTAGACAGAAGTCAGCTTACACCCGCAGCTTTGAAGTCTGCTTTGTTGCAAATATTGAACGAAGCTACTTATAAAGAGCATGCTCGGCAGATTGGGGATTCCTTACGTAACGCTGGCGGGTACAAAGAAGCCGCAAGCCGTATTATGTCTTTATTTTCCAAAGTCTAAGATGCGGCATCGCCATATATATGGAGTGCATGATAAGGAGAACTCCCTGAACAGGAGTCTCCTTTTTCACGTTAAATTTTAGATTGGCCAGGCGCGCAAAAACCAAAAAAATAACCTTAATCCGGAAGACTCCGAACTAAGGTTAGAAGATGTTCCTTCCAATTGCTCACACACTTTTTTATAAACGCAGGACTCCAATCCCTATAATCTGGCAATGATCATAAAACGTTCAGAGTTGGTTTTAATTCCTTTTTCAGTTTGATTTTCCGTGATGAATTGTTGAAGTATTGGATAATCAAATTCGTTTTGTCCGAAATTAGGAATGATTGGAGTATGTTTTAAAAGAAACATCAAGTCTTCAACCGTCTGATAAAATTCAACGACGTTAAATTCAAATGACTGTATATATGTAAAGCCCGCTTCGCTTAATTCGGTAATGTATTGATGTTTTAATGTACCTCTATTGGTCCCTAACGATTGCCCTCTTCCGAACGCTTCTTTAATATTTAACTTGTCATTTTCGCTTACTTGCTGAGTCAGGAATATACCTTCCTTCATCAACACTTTCGCTATTTCTTTAGCATAGAAAACCGAATGTCTACAAGAGACTACATTAAAGGAACGCTCAGGAAAATGTAGTTTTTTAGCGTCCATCTGTAGAAAACGAACATTCGCTCTGCCTGAACTGGCCAAATTGTTAGTTGCGGTTTCGATCATTCCAGTTGATTGATCAATCCCCACTAACAGCAATGCGGCTTCCGCTATTGATAAAATCGCTTCACCACCGCCTGTGCCAATATCCAGTAACAAATCCGATTTCTTGCATATCTTTGTTACTTCGCTGTAGAAGTCCCACTTTATTCCTTCCGAGATACATTTCACATTACTGAAATCCCATCCGTTGGTTTTTCCAACTTTATCATAAAATTCTGTATAGTCTAATGAATTCATTATTTTTCACCTTCCAATGAGGATTACAATCACAGAACAGATGACCGGTATCATTCGATGTATCGTTTCTGGATCAAAAGGACAGACTTCCCCCTTGATAGCTGGTACGCGTTTTTTCCAGCCCGAAAACTAAATACCTCGAACGATACGGAAGGACATCCATTTCACCTCATATAGAAAGATTGATTCAATTATAGTTGGAATAGAGTTTGTCAATCAAGGGGCCACATTGTGTTTAACGCATCTCTAAAAAAAGTTTGAGATGCTTAGGCGTGTTCTCATGATGATATTGCAGAAATGACCTAATAGAAACGGCGCTCTTCCAGCGGCACCTCCGAAACGATTTCGTCCAACCAAGCCTCGTACCATTGTAAAAAGGACATATGGTCGGAATCCTCCTCCTAAAGCTTATCAGGGAATATGCCCCCGTATCTCAGCCTATGGGAACATTATAATATTTCGGTAACCTCGTTTCATTTTCAGGGAAATCATGCTAAATTAGCACTATAGAATCTTGAAGGGATGTGACGCTATGTTTATTGTTAACGTAGAAGGTGCAGTCTGCAGGGATGATCAATGGCTTGTCATTAGGGAGCCATTCCTCTTGAACAAATCGTCGATCTTTCTCATATCAAAGAAGATGAAATTGAAGTGTATGATTCGATGGAAGATGCCGCGGGCAAAATTCGGAGGTGATTTATGAATGCAAGCTTATTAGACCCAAGGATCCACCCGGACTGGCTGCGTCCTCATTCTATCGAATGGTATGCGCAGCTCGGGAGAATAAAAGGGCAATATTCGTTTTCGTGGCACTCCACAATTGCCGAGCCTAACGCCGAAGCCATATTTGCAGAAGAAGTATCGCAAGCAGTTCGGGGCAGGAAAGTATTGGACATCGGATGCGGACACGGAGAATTTACGCTCCAATGGAGTCCCATCGTTAAACATATTACTGGTCTGGATATTACGAGCGACTTCATCAAAACAGGGAAAGAAGCGAATCTATCCAATGTGACCTTCATTACGGGAAATACGAAACACAGACTCCCCTTCGAGCCGGATGAATTTGATGCCGCGTATAATCGCAGAGGGCCTACCTCCTCTTACCTGGACGTTAGAAGAGTGGTGAAAAAAGGAGGAAAGATACTCGGATCACATCCGGGGGACGGCATAGCGGCGGAACTTTCGGAATGGTTCCCGAACTTGTTTGAGCCGATTTCGGCAGGGACTCCCCTCCTTGAGAATCTCAAACAGCGCCTTGAGCAAGGCGGCCTGGGACATGCCGAGATTGAAACGGTGAGAAGTATGGAATACTTCCATGAGCCTGTTGATGTGATCCGAATGTGCTGCTTCGGTCAAACACCCTCCATTCACGAATGGGTGATGGAGAAATGCTTCACCGAAGTTACGCGGAGATTCGAAATAAACGCCGCACAAGAGGGCTTACCCGTCACGTTTGAACGCTATCTGGTGCGGGTTACAGTTTAAAATTTGACTTACGGCGTTTATGAAACAATGTTACTTTGAAATGATGGCGTGCAAATCTCCCGGGTGATCCAAGGGCTGCCTGCGTTAATGCGCGGATTTCATCAGATCCGCTTGACGGGTTGCCATGGCCTCAACGATGGTAAATCCATATTGAAACCCGCCTTCTCGATAATATTGAATACCCCTCTTAAGGCAAGTTCAGACACGATTTCTCGGATAAGACCGTAACCCTCCCCTCTGTATACGCGTTATATATAGCGAGGAACGGAGGGATTGCATGGACTGGAATGGCATATTCATTATTGCCTTGGTGATTATTAATTTCCCGGTATATCGTTTCGTTTATAAACTGATTTTTTCCGATCCCGAAGATTTTGACGAATCGATCAAATATTCTTTTACGCCTAACCTTATCTCATTTTTTAGGGGGAAGTACTGGCAGGACCAATGGGGCACCTTCAAATTGCGGATGTATATATTATTGTGTCTTGCCGTCGTTGCTCTTGAGTATATGCTTTTGAGCGAGGTAATCGGGTATTTCCATTGATTGAGCCCCTTTCCTTGAGAAAAGGGGCTATCTTTCGGGCTCACTATGGATCATCTCTCGTCATTCGTGGTTTATCCCGCTATATTTACACCGCAAGGTTCCCCATGCTCATCTACTAATACATTAATGATATGATCGCCGCAAATGCCATCGTCTTCATAGCTCAAGGTAAAGCCTTCTGAATCGACAACCAAACACTCGATCTGCATTCGATTCACTATCTCTTCTTTTGTAATAGCTGCCCCTTTTACTATGTATTCACGATAATTACTTAGCACTTCACCGGCGGCATACTCTCTAAACATCATATCGTTCTCTTCTATTCGAGAAAAAATTTCTTTTGCATGATCTATGATTTCGTGCAGATCGTCTTCACCCGGATCTAACGCGAACGCAATTTCGATTTCTTTCCCCTTCAAAAGCTTCCAGCATGAATAAAAATCTATATCCCGGTCTTTAATAATATTTCCCCAGAACTCATCATGGATCTCCACATTGGTCATATTATCTCTTCTCCTGTTCTATTATTTTAAAGGAAATAACCATATACGCTAAAAGCAAACATCGATACAATAGCGGTTACGACAAACAAGCCTCTCCACCAGCTAACTTTGCCGTGGACGATCGTATTGCCCATATCCCGATCCCATGTTGTCATTCCTTCTCTTACTAGTCGAGAATGGCCAAGAATACACGCTATTAATTGGGCTATTCCTATACCGAGCCCCGTCCCTCTCCACCAAACCAGTCTACTGCGCTGAAACGCTTGGGACGTTGATAATTTCTGTCCTTGATGATTTCAAAATAGTAATCTTCAACATCCATTTCCCCAACGTCGTCCCAAAGATGGCTAAGCAGGCCCCTTCTACAAACAACCAACTAAAGGTTAACAGGATCGATAGCAACGTATTGTTTACATTATCCAGACTTTCAATATCAATAAGAGCCCATAGGAAACCGACAGTGATGCTAAATGTATAAAAATCGAAGCTTCTTGCCCAGAACCGGATCCATGGTCTTGGAGCCGGAGGCGATCCGTTGGAAGCATTCTCCGCTAAAGAATCTATGTTGATCAACAATCTTCCTCCTCATCAAACACCCGAAATTAACTCGCCCTTCCAGTCGACCAATACAATCTCCTGTTTCTCCGAATAGCACCAATCGATTATTTTTCCTACTAACAATGGTGTGGCGGGAAAATCGTCCCATGCGGGTGTCCACGCTCTGATGTAGCCGGTGCGCTGTAAACTATATCCGTTAAACTCTTGACCTATTACAACCAAATACGGACTTTTTCCCATCCTGCTTACTTGTCCAATCTCATACGCAACTATAAATTTCTTATCTTCAGATAAGATATGAACTTTGATTTTCCCCGCATCATCATAATCTGGATTAACGTACCAATAAAACACTTTGCCTTGACGAATAATTTTTCTTCTATTCTTTTTGCTTATGCCCATATTTCAACCCCCTTCAGAATCTTGGCCTCCATTTTCACCTACAGACCCCTTTATTACAGATTTGAACAGTAGTAAAATTATACCACATCCCGGGGTTTCGGGACTTCAATAATCAACATACAACGGGGGCCAACTCCGAGAGGAGGCGGCAGCCCCTCTTTTTTTCTTCGCTTGCAAACTATTTGCAGACTTATTACGAATATACCTATAAGCCGCAATGAACTTACGAGGTGAACTATGGACAGCGAGCAGCGCTGGATTACAAAGCTAAAAAGAAACGTCAAGGACCCGGCGGCGAATCGACTCGTTTCGAAATATTACAAAGAAATGTACGCCTTTATTTATAAGCAGACGCTCGATGGGGAGCTGTCGCTTGATCTCGCACAGGAAATTTTTATTAGCGTTCTCAAGTCGATTAAAAGCTACGACAGCGGCAAAGCGTCATTCCGGACTTGGGTCTATAAGCTGGCCTCCCATCGGCTCGTCGATTATTACAGGTCGAAAAGTTACCGCTACATGCAAATCGTCGAATCCCTTGAGGATTACGAGCTTGAAGACGGGCATGATCCGGCCGTGTCGCTTGAATATAAAGAAGATGTCGAACAAGTCGCTTCGCTTGTCAATCAATTGGATGCCGCTTCGCAGCAAATCGTACGGCTGAAGCTATTCGGCGAATATACATTGCAAGAAATCGCAGAAAGTGAACAGATTCCGCTGTCTACGGTGAAAACGAGATATTATGCGGCATTGAAATGGATAAGAAAACAAATGGAGGGGGACCGTCATGGATAAACAGAAATTTTTCATCCCTATGCCGGACGATCGGACGATTGAATCCGAAATCAATCAGATCGTTTCCGCCGCCGCGGAGCACAAGGAATCGTTCCTATCCCATCTGAAAGCCATGTACCGGCAAGTTGGCCTCGGGCCGTTATTCTCCGACCGCTCGGAACTGGTCTTCCTTCTATTAGCGGCCATTGCCTTGATTAGCCTAGTGTTTTGGGGACCCCAGCCAGGCCAGTCGCAAGCGCACGAGATGTACTCCTTGATCTTTACAACTTCACCGATTTTATTTCTCGTTCTATCGGTGTACACGTATGCCAATAAAATCAGAAACGTTACCTACGAAGTCGAGATGGCCTGTAAATATAATGTGTACCAAGTGATCGCTTTTCGGATGCTGGCGTTCAGCGTCGTCTCCATTCTGGTTAATGCCGTCATGATTTTCCTTATCGTCATGACCTACGAAAACATTCAATTTATCCGAGCGTTCATGATTTCCGTCACAGCCCTATTCGCTTACTCCCTCCTCTTCCTGTACGCCATGATCAAACGGCGCTCCGCCGTTGTCGCCGCGCTGCTGGTTGCGGGATGGATGGCGGGAAATCTGGCATTGCGGTATACAGGCAGCCGCCTGTACATCGACATGCTCCTCCATCTGCCGACTTATGTATATGGCGTCGTCCTGCTGGGCACCTTGTATGGTTACCTTAAGCATCTGAATAAGCTGATCTATTATAAACCTGCGGAAAGGAACTATTAACATGATCGTCGTCAAAAATGTGAGCAAATACTATGGGGATTACGCTGCTTTAACCGACATTAATTTGGAGTTTTCAAATGGGATCTATGGGCTGCTTGCTCCGAACGGAGCCGGAAAAACGACATTGATCAAGATGCTTGTCACCTTGATCGCGCCAAGCCAAGGGGAAATTTTGTGCGACGGCAAAAACATTTCCGATATGGGGGAAGCTTACCGCGAGCGGCTTGGCTATTTGCCTCAGCAATTCGGCTTTTACAAAAACTACTCGCCTAAGCAATATTTATCGTACTTAGCGGCGTTGAAAGGCATCGGCAAAAAAGAGGCTGCCGGAATCATCACGGAGCTATTGGACAAAGTCGCGTTAAGTGAGGTATCTGGAAAAAAAATGAAGAAATTTTCTGGCGGCATGATTCAGCGTGTTGGTATTGCCCAGGCACTTTTGAACGATCCGCAAATTCTTATTCTCGACGAGCCCACGGCCGGCTTGGACCCGAAGGAACGCGCCCGATTCCGGCATTTGCTCACAGAGCTTGCCCGGAACCGGCTCGTCATTATTTCCACGCATATCGTTTCGGATATCGAATCGATCGCTAATGAAATCATCATGGTCAAAAACCAGCGCATTTTATATAAAGATACGGTTAACACCATCTGCCATTCTCTCGACGGACAGGTATACGAGGCATCCATCCCTTACGAGCAAATGGAGTCATTCCGCAGCCATGTTGTCGTCCTGTCCGAAAAACAGGATAAAGGCATCATGTACATGCGCTTTGTCCATCCCGGTAAAGCGGAGGACTCGTGGCAGCCGGTTACGCCTCATCTGGAAGACGTCTTCCTGTATGAATATCGCGACGTCGAAGCGGAAGGATGAGGATGCGGCGGTGCGAATCTGTATCCATGAATGCAAAAAAGCCTTCACAGCGCCGATTCTTATTACGCTTATGGTATTGTTCTCGGCGTTCAATCTTTTTTTCATTTTCAGCAACTCCAACACTCGCGATGAATTAAAGGTAGCGAACGAATTGGCGAAAACCTATGATACACGCATTACGGATGAAGCCTTGCTGCAGCTTGAAAAAGATCTGAAGACCGATATTGCCCGGCCGCATGGCAGTGATGGCCCTGCCCTGAGCCAATTACAACTTAAAACAATGTATCGGAAGATGGCACAAAGCATTGACAGCGAATACGCCAGGATCGATTGGAATAAAATTGCGAAGTTTGAAATCCGGAAGTACAAGCTCAGCGGCATCGCAGCCGAAAGATTAACCGAGGAATACGGTAGATTGTCGCAGCGGTTCGAAGAGCTGAAGGAAAACGGTGAGCATAAAACGTGGTTTTTTGCCGGGAAGCCTTACAGGATGCACAGCTTTCTGTTTGCGTCAGTCTTTAGAATGATCATCTTTGAGTCACTGCTATTAATTGGGTTAACGACTGCTTTCATAACGAATTATGAGTTCGAAAACAAAACCTTCCTGGTCGCCTATTCCACACGAAGGGGACGGTCGCTGATGATCGACAAGCTTGCCGCTTCCTTGTTGACGGCAGCCGGAATGGTGACGGTTATTGCGGCCGTTACTTTGGGAGCTTACTTCTCTGTGTTCGACTACTCGCACTTGTGGAACAGCCCGATCAGCAGCGCCTTTAATTGGGAAGGCCGGGTGGATACACTTCCGTATGTCTCGTGGTGGAATGTGTCGTTCGCGGCTTATCTGTCGGGCAGCATCCTGCTGCTATATGTGTGCATGCTGCTCCTATCGGCGATGGTATTTTTTCATTTCGACGGTTGTGAAAAACAGCTATTTCGCTTTTTTTCTCTTTGCGACGCTGTTTGCAGCAGCTTTGCTTGCACCCGGAATCATGCCCATGTCTTCAAGCATGATTTTCATTGCGGCATACAATCTTTCCGTTCTGCTCATGAATCCGCATTTATGGTTTATGGGCAACGGCGGGTTAACGATGTTTAAAAGCTACGAATGGTTCACGATCGGCAGTTGGACGATAATAACAGGCGCCTTGTGTATTTTTATGTTACAACGGTTTAAAAAACAAGACATTTACTAAGGAGCAGCGTGATGCGGATATTATGGAATGAAATCAAGAAAATATGGAGCTGGAAAATCCTCCTTCTGCTTTTCGTTGTGAATATCGTACTATTCTTTCTTGTGATTAAGTTTCATATCACTTATTTTCCTAACGGAAGGCCAACCCTTGATTCATATCGCATTGGCGTGGACATGGTTATGAAATACGGAGCGGACATGGACGAAGCGGAATTGGCCGACTTTAAAAAGACGTACCGAGCACAGGTCCAGGAAGCAGACCGTTATTTGCAGTCGAGAAAAGAATTTGCGGAGGCGGGCATTCGGTCTTACGAGGATTTCCTCAACATAGACAGGAATAACGAGAAGCAGGGAGCGCTTCATAGCAAGGTGATGATCGAGGAAAAAGTAGATACGTTTTGGGAGCTTCAGGAGCGAAAAAGGCTCATTGGTTTCCACGATCGTAAGGGAGCAGTGCTCGATGCCTATAAAAACCACATGGACGCGAAGCAACAGGCGCACTTGGAACAGTCCATAAAGGCCGGGTACTATCAGGTGTATTCGGAAGTGGTGATGGCGAACTTCAAAGACTTTATCATCCCGGTTGCGATTGCGATTATGATAAGCATCGTGCTGGTTGTATCTCCGGTTTTTATCAAGGACCGCGCAGGAAAAATGCTTGAATTGCAATATGCGGCGAAAAAGGGCCGGGAGCTGTACAAGACGAAAGCGGCGGCGGGACTGATCTCGGCCTTCGTCGTGATAACCGCCCTGCTGACCGTCTATTTCGGCTTCTACGCGCGAAATCATACCTCCATGTTTTTCGAAGTGCCGGTCCATGCGATGATTGGCGAATTCTCTTGGTACGATCCTACGTTTTTGCAATACATTGCGCTGACCGTTATAGCGATCTATCTTTTGGGATTTGTTTTCACCCTGCTTGCGATGGCTTTCTCAAGCATCATGCCGAATTATGTTTCCTTAATCGGCATTCAAATTCCGTTCGTTTTCGGAATGATGATGTACGGGTTATCTTATTTGCTGACTAACATCATCAGCCTGTGGATGCCGCAATGGGTCGTACCGACCTCATACAGCGTGATGGCTGTTGTCGCTGTAATATTTATAATGCTGATGTGGAAGAGGGAGAAGAAGCGGGATATCCTGATGTCCTAACAACTTATACAAAAGGGTTCGGCCGTTTGACAGGAAACAATTGCTTTCCCTTTGGGGTGGGAAGTAAAACTTCATTTTTCTCGTACAGTGTCGAGATGACGAGATTATGGCCCTTCAGTTCGTGCTCCATGCTGTCGAGCAGCGTATCAAAGACACGGACCACATCTTCGTAATCATGCTTAAAATACAGCTTGCCGGATCGCCCAATCGCCACGACAGCGGGGTAATAATACCCCGATTCGCCTAAACAAAAGCAGTCCTCGTCCGCAAAGCTCACAATTTCCCTATAATCCTCAGGGCAGCTAATTTCGGCAAGGGCGTCCGGAATAAAGTTAAAGGTGTAATCATGCCATGCATCGGCAAAACCACTATTCGGTTCGTCCAGATAATATTTGAAAAAGACACTGTCGTCTATACCGGAAAACTCTTGAAGAAACGCTTTCGCACTGCTGAATAACTTGATGCCTTCCTCCTTACAGCGGTGCTCAAAGCCTGAAATATCCACATGTCTGCCTTTATACCATCCCGCTTTTTTCAGCAGCAATCTCATTTGTTCCCGTCTGCTGAGCTTCTGAGTATTTGGTTTCATTTGGTCTCCTTCCTTCTTGGCGATCGTGCTGCGATTTACGCCATAACGCCTCATCGTAGAAATCAACACACAATCCTTGATGTTTTGCTGTAAAAAGCTCTAAATGATCGTGATCATGCCCGCCGTTCCGTATAAAATAAGAGGCTCCGGTTCTGGACAGCGGTTCTAAACCTCCAGAAGCAACCTCGAATACTTTCTTGCTCCCATAAAAAAACAAGGTGTCGGCGTATTTTTTTATCAAAATTTTGTCTTTATTCTCCGCGTAGGTAAACGGGCTGCAATCCTCATATCCCAAATCTGAAAATTGACGCGGATTGCACTCGAAGCTTTTCAGCTCCCCTTTGGTTCTAAACATTCTTTGCTTCATCTCTTTCCAGAGCTTCGTCTTGAATTGGATCGAATGGTGCATGAATACCATGTCCAGATTTTTGTTATAGACGGAGAAATGGTGTAAATCTTTAGGGAGCAGTCGGGTTGTGCCAGGCACATAAATTATCTTGTCCCGATGGATACTTGCAGCAAGAAATAAGCATGCCAAATATTGCAGCGATTTCTGTTCTCCGAATAACATATAACTTCCACACCTATGTTCGAGAGCAAACATTTTATCCGTAGAGAAGTTAGGGATGAAAACAATATATTTTTTCGCCGGCAGATTGATTTCTTTTTTTACGAAATGCAGTTTCATTTTAAATCACCTTTAATTTATCGGAATCTCTCGTCTCGTTTTCCAGTATTAACGTATCCTGCTTCCATTTCAACAATTCGTAATCATCGGCATCAATATACTTACCTCGGTTCCTTTGCCTTTCTCACTTTTAAAGTCTATTTTTCCATCGAATGCTTTGATAATTTTAAAGGTTACCATTAATCCAAGTCCCGTTCCGTTGTTTTGCGTGGAATAAAAAGGAGTTCCCAATTTGTCCAGTTCTTCCCCCGACATCCCGCACCCATTACCACAAATTTTTATACAAATATCCAGCTGATCGGCTTGATAGGCATGAATGGAAACAATCCCCTGCTGAGACTTTGACGCTTCTATGGAATTTTTTACAACGTTATTCAGCGCCTGTATTAGTTTTGACTTGTCCGCTCTAACCCAAAGATCGGCTTCCGAATTCATTTCTACCCTTACATTATTCATTTGGGATAAAGGATAAATCAATTCTTTCATTTGATGGAATACATCTGCGACCGAAAGAACTTCAACTTTTTCAAGCTGCGGTTTCGCATAATTTAAATAATCGTTGATAACAAACTCCACTCGTTTCAGTTCAGCAATGGTAGTTTCCAAATAATGCTCCGTTTTCCCTTCCGCATCCCTTATTGCTAATTGGATAAAACCTTTAATAACGGTTAAAGGCGATCGAAGCTCATGCGCTATAGAAGAGGCTAAGTGACCTGCGATGCTTAATTTTTCTGAATGCAAGAGTTGTTCTTGCATCCTATTCGTATGAATCGTTACTTCCATCAAAAAAACAGACATACACATGGCGGCCGCTTGAAGAAGACCGACTTGGAGAACGGTGGATATATCTATCCCGCTTGCTTGGCTTTGGTAAATAACAGCACTTGAACACTCCCACCACCTGCGCTAATGGCGCTGAGGTGGGGAATTCTTGCGAACAGAGAAGCATCCTTCTCTTCTTGAGCAAGCGATCCCTGCGGTTCCCGCAGTTCAGTTGGTCTTCGCCAACAAACGCAGTCCTTCTTGCAAGATGTTCATGCTGGCATTGTGGTCGCGGTCATGGTGCGTGCCGCATCCTGAACAGGTCCATGCTCGCAAGTTTAGATTTTTCACTTCGGAATTGCGCGATTGGCATACATGACAAAGTTGACTGCTTGGATAGTTTTTCGCGACCATGCTGATCGTGCGACCATACCACGTTGCTTTATATTCCAGCATCGTGCGAAGGGTTGACCAGCTTGCTTCAGCAATGGACTTTGCTAACTTGTGATTTTTCATTAGACTTCGAACCTGCAAATCTTCCAGACAGATCGTTTGGTTTTCACGGATCCACTTGGTTGAGAGCTGATGTAGAAAGTCTTGCCGAGCGTTAACGATTCGCTCATGCATGCGAGCGACTTTTTGTTTCGCTTTTAGATAGTTAGATCCACCTTTTAGTCGACGAGACAAACGTCGCTGCCAAAACGCAAGTTGCTTTTCGTAGGTGCACAGGGGCCTCAGACTCGCAACGTTTTCTCCGCTGCTGCAAACGGCAAACGACTTGATGCCGAGGTCTATGCCGATGGCGGTATCCACGTGAGGAAGCGGCTGGATGTCTACTTCACACAAAATCGAAACGAAGTACTTGCCTGCGCCGCTTCGACGCACCGTAGCAGACAAGATCCGTCCTTCGATTTCACGGGACTTGGCAAAGCGCACCCATCCGAGCTTCGGAAGTTTCAGCAGATCGCAGGCAACGGCAATATTGCCGTTCGTAAACTTCGTGGTGTAGCTTTGGACGGGATTGCGTTTGCTCTTGAAACGAGGCGGATCGTTTTGCTTTCGAAAGAAGCGATCAAACGCATCTGCCAGACTGCGAACGGCGGATTGCAAAGCAATGCTGTCCGCATCCTTGAGCCAAGGCCATACTTTTTTCAACGCTGGTAGCCCGTTTGCACAGGTCTGGTAAGACAAGCCTCTGCCTGTTTCTTGGAAGGTGTCGTTCCATCTCGCAAGGAAGTGGTTAAAGACAAAGCGAGCACATCCAAACATCTGATGGATCAGCCTCGTTTGCTCCTCCGTAGGGTAGATGCGAAAGCGAAAAGCTTTATGATGCAACATGCGAGACTTATCTCCTTTGGTGATTTCATGACAATTATAGAACATATGTTCTCATTTATATACAAGAGATGCTGATTCATCTCCCCCTTATCGAAGAGGGAGTCTTCTCAGCCTTAACGATAAAATATCAAGAAAATCTACTAATAGATCCTTAATCATTTTGTTCCACCTCAAACAACAAGATAATATTTTTACTATAGCATCGACTTCCATAAAAATCCAATATTTATAGAATACCTCCAGTCCCATGCTCCGGGCAAGCTTTTGCTAACCCCATTGACATTGTTAATCTTTGGTAAATGTATTGTCACGACTTCCCCTCTACTATATGATTACATTGTAGCAAAAATATACAATTAACGGAGGGATTCCTAGTGAAAAGTTTGAAATCATTGCTGCTATCTACCGTCGTTGTCGCGTCTCTTCTTGCTGTTACGTCCGCCGCTTCCGCCCATCCGCTGGTCAATATTCATAATTACAGCTCGTTTGATACGTATAAAACAGCGTTGGACAAGCAGTTGACCATTGATTTAAACAATGCTCACGATCAATGGGAACTCGACGCATACTATAAACAGCACCGCGCTGATATTGCAACGGCAACGGTCTTTTACAAAGGTATGGGAACCGGGGAGTCGCGCTTAAGTCTGGTTAACTACACGACATACCCATCGTATAAGGCCGAATTGGACAAACTGCTTACGTACGACTGGAATCATGCCTTCGATCAATTTGAACTGGATCGGATCAGGGCTCAATATGATGCCGACATCGCCGCTGAAAAAATGTATTTCGAAGTGTAACTATCGTTAATTGTCAATCGAATCATCGATGTAACAAACTCTTTCGGATCATCCGGGGGAGTTTTTTTACGTGGAAGGAGCAATCGAAAAAAAGCCCGACTGGAGTGGCCGGGCATCAGCTACGAATTATATGAAGCGGCAAATTCGGCTCAAAACCAAAATTAGCGGTTGACGAATTCAAATGAGTGTAGAATGAGGATTAAAATGGAAAAACATCTGCAAATCCTGTATTGTTGTAAGTCCTACCAAAACAACAAAAGGATATGACAGATGCCACTCCAGTATATCAACGAACTGCTCGGATTACCAGAGCTAAAACTTCAAAAAATCGTCTCGATGGATGCCCAAGAAGTTCATCTGGAGGCATTGCCTGTAGCCACCAAACAACCTTGCCCCATCTGCCATTCTGAACAAGAGGTGAAGCGTGACGGCCGCAACAAACCGCGCAAGATTCGGCATCTGAGCATCTTTGGCAGAAAGAGTTATCTGCATGTGCCTTCCCTT
>NZ_FMTT01000049.1 GCF_900100345.1 Paenibacillus tianmuensis
GGAAGTTTCAGCAGATCGCAGGCAACGGCAATATTGCCGTTCGTAAACTTCGTGGTGTAGCTTTGGACGGGATTGCGTTTGCTCTTGAAACGAGGCGGATCGTTTTGCTTTCGAAAGAAGCGATCAAACGCATCTGCCAGGCTGCGAACGGCGGATTGCAAAGCAATGCTGTCCACGTCCTTGAGCCAAGGCCATTCCTTTTTCAACGCTGGCAGCCCGTTTGCACAGGTCTGGTAAGACAAGCCTCTGCCTGTTTCTTGGAAGGTGTCGTTCCACCTCGAAAGGAAGTGGTTAAAGACAAAGCGAGCGCATCCAAACATCTGATGGATCAGCGTCGTTTGCTCCTCTGTAGGGTAGATGCGAAAGCGAAAAGCTTTATGATGCAACATGCGAGTCTTATCTCCTTTGGTGATTTCATGACAATTATAGCACATATGTTCTCATTCTTATACAAGAGATGCTGATTCATCTCCCCCTTATCGAAGAGGGAGTCTTCTCAGCCTTAACGATAAACCAGAATCAGCTCTCGCAAAATAGAGGCTTTTTGAATCTTTTGGACCCGTCAGTCAATATCCCGTTGCCAAAAAAATCCGCTCCTACCCCGTTACATATCCCTCCGGCACTTGAATATATTTAGTAACAAGCACTTTTTTCAAGTACTTGTCATGTTAGTTACGTGTTTCTTTACCGCTTATCGTCCACCCGGTCCCCAACACCGTTCAAGCATTCGACGCCGGCTCAGCCGCTTTTTGACCGCGCTATCGAAGCCAGCTTTGATCTAAAAGCTATCAGGAGGTGTTCCGCATGACAGAGCCTTTATTTACCGTATCCCGCGAGGACTGGTCCCTGCACCGCAAAGGATATCAGGATCAGACCCGCCATCAGCAGAAAGTCCGGGAAGCGATAAAGCAAAATCTGCCCGATCTGGTGACGGACGAAAGCATCATCATGTCGGACGGCAAGCAAATCGTCAAAGTGCCCATCCGCAGTCTGGATGAGTACCGTTTCCGCTATAATTACAACAAGACCAAGCATGTGGGGCAAGGCGACGGGGATAGCCAGGTCGGCGACGTGCTGGGGGTAGACCCGCAGCACACTTCCAGTCCGGGCAAAGGCGAGGGCGCCGGCGATCAGCCCGGAGACGACTATTATGATACCGAGGTGCAAATGGAGGAGCTGCAGTCCATGCTCTTCGAGGAGTTGGAGCTGCCGAACCTGCAGCAGAAAGAAAAGCACAATGTCACGACCAAAGAAATCGTTTTCAACGATATCCGCAAAAAAGGAATCATGTCCAACATCGACAAGAAGCGGACGATTCTCGAAAATTTGAAGCGGAACGCCACCTCCGGGGTTCCCGGTATTCATCATATCAGCCCGGACGATCTGCGCTATAAGACGTGGGACGAAGTCGTCACCCCTCACTCGAACGCGCTGGTTCTCGCCATGATGGACACGTCCGGCAGTATGGGGTCCTTCGAAAAATATATCGCGCGCAGCTTCTTCTTCTGGATGACGCGATTCCTGCGGACGAAATACGAACAGGTGGAAATCATTTTCATCGCCCACCATACCGAAGCCAAAGAAGTGACGGAAGAGGAATTTTTCACCAAAGGCGAAAGCGGCGGCACGATCTGCTCTTCGGCCTATCAGCTTGCGGTCGACTTGATTGATCGGCGCTATCCGCCGTCCCGCTTCAATATATATCCGTTTCATTTCTCCGATGGCGATAACCTGACATCAGACAACGAACGATGCGTACGGCTGATCGGCGAGCTGGTCAAGCGGGCGAACCTGTTCGGGTATGGCGAAGTGAACCAATATAACCGCAGCAGCACGCTCATGTCCGCTTACCGGAACATTCACGACCCGAAATTCGTGCACTACGTGATCCGTGAGAAAGGCGAAGTGTACAAGGCGCTCAAAACCTTTTTCCCGAAGGGCGCGGAGGGGAGGATCGCCCAGTGAAGGCGGATGACATCAAGCAGCTGGAATACGCCATCGCGGAAATTACCGAGGTCGCCAGCGGCTTCGGTCTCGACTTTTACCCGATGCGCTACGAGATATGCCCTTCCGATATTATCTACACCTTCGGCGCTTACGGGATGCCGACCCGCTTCAGTCATTGGAGCTTCGGAAAGACGTTTCATAAGATGAAAATGCAGTACGATTTCGGACTCAGCAAAATTTACGAGCTTGTCATCAACTCCGACCCGTGTTACGCTTTCCTGCTCGATGGCAATTCGCTCATCCAGAACAAGCTGATCGTGGCGCACGTGCTGGCGCACTGCGACTTTTTCAAAAACAACGTTCGCTTTTCCAAGACGAACCGCAACATGGTCGAGAGCATGTCCGCCACGGCCGAGCGCATCCGCCGATACGAGATCGAATACGGGACGGACGAGGTAGAACGGTTTATCGATGCCATGCTCGCCATCCAAGAGCATGTCGATCCGCTGATCACGAAGCCGTACCGCGGACGCGGCAGCGGCCGGCAAGAAGCGGCGGACGATCAGCAAAAGCCTGCGAAGCGCAAGTTCGGCTACGAGGATTTATGGGATTTAGATGAGAAGCCTGAAGCCAAGACCATCAACCCCAAAGAAGCTCCGGCCAAGTTTCCACCCAAGCCGGAGAAGGATCTGATGCTTTTTATCGAAGAGCACGCTCCCTACCTGAAGGATTGGCAGCGCGACGTCATGACAATGCTGCGGGACGAAATGCTGTACTTCTGGCCACAGCTGGAGACGAAGATTATGAACGAAGGCTGGGCCTCCTACTGGCATCAGCGCATTTTGCGGGAACTCGATCTGACCGACTCCGAGACGATCGAATACTCCAGACTCAACTCCTCCGTTGTCGTCCCGTCCCGCCATACGCTCAATCCATATTATCTGGGACTGAAAATTTTCGAGGATATCGAGAAGCGCTGGGATAACCCGTCCGAGGAGGATCGGGAACGCTTCGGCTATAAAGGCGGCGAAGGCCGGCAAAAAATATTTGAGGTGCGCGAATTCGACTCCGATCTATCGTTCATCCGCAACTATATGACCAAAAAGCTGTGCGACGAGCTCGATTTGTATATTTTCGAGAAAAAAGGACCGGAGTGGAAAATTACCGACAAGTCTTGGGAACATATCCGCGACCAGCTCGTGTATTCCCGGGTAAACGGCGGCTTCCCTTATATCGTAGTCGAGGACGGGGATTTCGAGAAGAACGGCGAGTTGTACTTGAAGCATATGTACGAAGGCATCGAGCTCGATTTGAAGTATGTGGAGCGGACCCTCCCGTATATTCACCGGCTGTGGGGGAAGACAGTGCATCTGGAATCGGTCATCGAAACGAAGCCGGTGCTGTTCACCTTCGATGGGAAGAAACACAACAGGAAGTTTTTATAAAAAAAAGGGACTGTCACTTTACATGACAGTCCCTATAGCTTGACGTTGCCGGCTATCACTCTCTGTCTCCCCGCTCATTGAGTGTAAGAAACAACCGGATTTTGTTCAATTCTCCAAGCCTCCAAGCTATTAGTCACCTAACAAGTCCTAATGGATAGGACTCAGCTTGTATATCGGCTCGGAAACTAGAAATCTTTAGAGCCAATGCCAATAAAGTGGTAAAAAAAGAAACCACGGCAGCACAGCCTGTGGCAAGAATAGCGACCCATGACAAGTACAAACCGACTTTGAAATCGAGAAAAGTTGGACGTAGTACGGTTAGTAGAGAATATATTGCATTGCATTATCAGTCCCATTAAGTAGATCTTCTATGTCCAAGGCTAGAGGTATATCTGGATACAAAGAGGTCCTGTTCTCATTTCCGATAAAATGAAACTTTCTTGTCGAGTATGAAATCATGAGTTTAGTATGTGGCAGAACAAATGAAGCCACGTTACCAAAAGAATCCGGCTTTCCACCGGTTGGTTCCCTACCAGAATTCATTCAGTTTATTTTTTAGAGAGATGGCTGTACTCACCCCAGCCGAAAATGTACCATTATTGATAATTACGTACACTTTGAAATGGCTGTTTTGATTGAAGCGCAATTTTTCAATGAGTGGCTCTAGCAAGTCAGATCTCCCACCTTCATTAAATCGAAGATCAAAAACAACCTTTCTGATTTCGTGCTTCCTTGAATCATCCATGATCATATCCGTAATATTGGCAATACTCTTTTCCTTCATTTCCAAGCATCGATTGTACTTAAAATATAAAGTATGATTTTTCGATAGATACTCATACCAATAGTTTTCACTTTGATTTCGCAAAAACAAAGGAACATCTTTGCCTATTTTACTGAAAAAAACAGTATCTTCGACTTCCGTCCCAGAACGAATTCGAATTTCTTGTACTCCTCCTTGACTATTCTGGAACATAAAACGATTCTCGTGCTTACCTTGATTAAAGCCAAGTCCGTACATAAGATTAAGATTCTTCAGATATTTAGGAAACTGATATGAAACCCAATATTCATTTTCATGTGGAATGATATCACGATACCTTTCCTTAACTGATGCGATAGGATAACCATTAATTTCCATTAATCTTTGGCCAATTAAAAACTGAAATTCAGGAGTTGAGCTAACAACATAAATCCCACTAGAAAAATTGAACAAAGAAAAGGGGAGCATCGAAGTCGATGTTTGCTGTACTGTTGTATGAGAATCTCCAATCAAAGCCACAAGTTCCATTAATTTAACTATTACCTGAGATGCAGTTAAATTGGGAATTTGCGCCCTGACTTCCTCAACTTTGACATAGAATTGTTCCTTAGTGATTTTGAAAAATGCATCTGCATGTCTGGAAGTCAGTTCATGGGAGAGAACATGCAAATCTTCTTCCCAATTCATGATCTGGAGTTTTTTTTCATGATCTAAGGGGCTGCTGCTAGAAATAATTATGAGGAGTGATACAATTAAAAATAATTTATAAAAATTTTGCCTTATCGTAGTAATAACATGCTCACTTTTGGATTGACCTCGTTTCTTGAAAAAGTATGAATGCCACCTCATTTTGACCAATTTGCTCTTCATAGATATTATATTGCCACAATATCTTACAAATTACAACTTTTTCTATTCGTTTTGATATTACATGACCCATGCAGTTTAATCAGTCACCAAACAAAAATTGTTCGTAGGTGATTGTGCAAACCTTCGGAGTGTGGAAAATGAAAGGTAATGAACGCACAAAAAAAATGTGTCCCAATTCGGGACACACTTGCCGATTCGATCTGATGCAGTAATGCAAAATAGGACGCTTGGGGCCTTGCTAGTTGCTTGAGTGCCACGGATTCCCCATTATTTTCTTAATACAAGTTGAATGACATGGGATAATCCGGTGTGCTCCTTTCCTGCCACACGCTCTTGTTCGCCATAGAAGAAATGGATCACCTCATGACCTTCGCACCAAGCAAGCATTTCTTTTGGTTCATAAAGCATTTCAAGCTCCGGGGGGCCACCCGTACCATACTTTAATTGTTCCTCGGAGAATACCTCAAGCATCATAATCCCTTTAGGCTTTATCGCATTTTTCATTTTATTGAGAATCATGGTCTGATCGTCTTTATGAAAATGCCCAAATACCATGATGGCGGCATCATATTCCTCGTTCGGCACATCATCTTCCAAAAGGTCGATTTTTTGGGTATGTACTTCAACGCCATGCTTCTGAGCCAGTTTTTTCGTTTTTTGCAAACCGCTCTCCGCATAGTCAATGGCTGTCACTTCATGATTTCTTTTTGCTAAAAAAACAGCATTCCTTCCTTCACCCTCTGCAAACGCGATAACTTTTTGACATTGTTCTAATCGAAAAGCTTGTTGCTGAATAAATACGTTAGGTTCTTCCCCATAGTAATATTCTTCCGAATTAAAACGCTCATTCCAAATATTTCCCATACTCACCGGCCTCCTGTGATTAAAATATTTCCAAGTACAATCACGATGTTTAACTCCTTTTTGTTGAATATGAAAGTTTCCGCCATGTCTTTAATAAAGCAAAATAATACAACATGGGTGCTAAGCATACTTAACCGCTGCAGTTATTCTCGTCGCCTATTATGGAGTTGTTGTATCCATAATATCTTTGAAATCGGTGGTGTGTCAATAGCGCGAGGCAACTGTGACGATGCACTAATTCAACCCGGAGCCACTTAAAACAACGGATATTTTTCGCAGACAAAGGTAACCGTATAGCTCCTCCGGCGGCTACTCTACCTTCCACAATTGATTGCTAAAAAGAAACTAATTTGATACGATGACAAACAGAATGCACGATATCGATAGGGGGATTCCTTTCATGCAGCCAGATCAACCCGGCGAGCTGGAGAACGCTTTGTCCCATCTCCAATGCGTGCTGATCGCCAGGAGAACGCGGGTTAACCCGGAGCAGCTCACATGGGCGCAGTACGACATTCTGGAAATTTTGCGCATCCGCGGTCCCATGATGCCTTCGCTCATCGGCGAAACGCTGGGGATGTCGCGTCCGGCCACCTCGAAAAATCTCAGAGTTTTAAAGGATAAGCAGTTGATTGAACAAACGGCGCGCGAGGAAGACCGGCGGGAACAAACGACGTCGCTCACGGATAGCGGCCGAATTTTTCTGGAGCGTGCGGCCCAAAGCCGGCGCGAGGCTGCCGAAATCGCCGCCTCCGTTCTTACACCCGGCGAGCAAAGTATTTTTGCGGAGCTGTGCCAAAAGGTAACGGCCGCACTCGACAACAAGCAATCGCGATCCGTTTAAGTATGGTTTCTATATGGAAATAAACGATCTCAGATCATCATTCTTGAAGAAGGAGGAGATCCGGCCTATGATCATTCAAAGTGGCGCCCCCGACAACCGGCACGATATGATCCGCGTTACAGGCGCGAGAGAAAATAATCTAAAAAACGTGACGGTCAGCATTCCAAAGAAGCGGATCACCGTGTTTACGGGCGTATCCGGCTCCGGCAAGTCTTCACTCGTATTCGACACGATTGCGGCGGAATCGCAGCGCCAGCTCAACGAAACGTTTACCAGCTTCGTCCGGCATCGTCTTCCTCATTACGGGCAGCCGGATGTGGACTCGCTGGACAATTTGTCTGTCGCGATCGTGGTCGATCAGAAGCGGCTCGGCGGCAACGTCCGGTCCACCGTCGGAACTGTCACCGATATTTACTCCTTGCTGCGCTTGCTGTACTCCCGGATCGGCAAGCCGTTTGTCGGTTATTCCAACACCTTTTCGTTCAACGATCCGCACGGGATGTGCCCCAAATGCGAAGGATTGGGAACGGTGGCGGCAATTGATCTCGACCTGCTGATCGACCGGCAAAAATCGCTGAACGAGGGGGCCATCCGTTTTCCTACGTTTCGTCCCGGCGAATGGCGTTGGAAACGGTATGTTTGTTCCGGATTATTTGACAACGACAAAAAGCTTGGCGAGTATACGGACGAGGAATGGGACACGCTGCTTTACAAAACGGATATGAAGCTGAAGCATCCCGGTCCCGGCTGGCCGCCGTCCTCCAAATATGAAGGCCTGATTCCCCGGTTTGAACGGAGCTTTCTGACCAAAGAATCCGAGGAGGCCAAAACGCGCTACAAGGAAAAGTTTGACCGGATCGTCACCCGGGGCGCTTGTCCTCTGTGCAAGGGGGCCAGACTGAATCAGGAGGTGCTCGGCTGTAAGATCAACGGCAAAAGCATCGCGGACTGCACGACCATGCAGATCAGTGAACTCGCCCCCGTCATACGCGCCATTGACGATGGCGTCGCCGCAACCATGGTCGACGCCATCGTCGAACGGCTGGAGCATCTGATTTCCGTCGGATTAGGCTATCTCAGCCTAAACCGGGAAACGGCCACACTGTCCGGCGGCGAATCGCAGCGGGTTAAGATGGTGCGGCATCTCGGCAGCAGTCTGACGGATATCACGTACATTTTTGACGAGCCGAGCATCGGACTTCATCCCCACGACGTTCACCGGCTGAACTCCCTGATCAAGCGACTCCGGGACAAAGGGAATACGGTCCTTGTCGTCGAGCACGATCCGGATGTCATCGCCATAGCCGACCATGTGATCGATATGGGACCGGAAGCTGGCTCCAAGGGCGGCAGTATCGTCTACGAAGGCGGTCTGGCAGGTCTGCCGGCTTCCGGCACCCTGACCGGAACGTATCTCGGCCGCCGGCCCCGGCTCAAGACGCCGCCGAGACAACCGGGCGGTTCGCTCGTGATCGGTCCGGCCTCCCTACACAACCTCAAAGACGTGAGCGTCCGTATCCCGCAGGGCGTGATGACGGTCGTCACCGGCGTAGCGGGCTCAGGAAAAAGCACGCTGATCAACAAGGTGCTGCCCCGGCATTATCCGGAAGCCGTCTACATCGATCAAGGAGCCATCCAAGGCTCGAAGCGCTCCAATCCTGCGACCTACACCGGGATGCTGGACCCAATCCGCGAGTTGTTCGCCAAGGCAAATCGGGTGAGCCCCACGTTGTTCAGCTTCAATTCCAACGGCGCATGTTCGGAATGCAAAGGCCTTGGCGTCACGTATACGGATCTTGCTTTTATGGACCCGATCGTCAGCCGATGTGAGAGCTGTCAGGGACGCCGGTTTACCAATGAGGTTCTGGGCTATACGCTGCGGGGCAAATCGATCGACGAGGTTTTGGAGATGAGTGTAGCGGACGCGCGGACCTTCTTTCGGGAGGAAGCCATTCGGACGATTTTGGAGCGGCTAGGCGATGTCGGGCTGGACTACATTACGCTCGGGCAGCCGCTGAACACGCTCTCCGGCGGGGAAAGACAGCGCCTGAAGCTCGCGGCCGAACTGGAGCGCAGCGGTCAAATCTACGTATTCGACGAACCGACCACCGGATTGCATCTCTCCGATGTCGACCGCCTGATCGGCCTGCTGAACCGGCTCGTAGACAACGGCAGCACGGTGATCGTGATCGAGCATAATCTCGACGTGATCAGTCAAGCCGATTGGATCGTCGACTTGGGTCCAGGAGCCGGACAAGAGGGCGGGACAGTCATCTTCGAAGGCGTTCCTGAAGAGCTTATCGAGCATCCGCATTCGGTCACAGGGCATTATTTGAAGCGGCATCTCCACTGTTAACTCGTATCCAGTCAAATGACTTGGACCGTGTCCGGTCAGGCATGGGAAAAGCGCTTGCGATAAGCGCGCGGGGTCAAGCCTTCCATTTTGACGAAGCAGGACGTAAAATAGGCTGCTTGGTTGAATCCGACCTCTTCGGCCACCCGGGCGACTGGGAAGTCGGTTTGCAGCAGCAGCAGCTTGGCTTGCTCCAGCCGATAGCGCAGCAAATACTCGAAGGGCGAGCAGCCGAATTCCCGCTGCATGCAGCGCGCAATATACACGGGGTGAAAATTGAGCGCCTCCCCCAAGCTCTGCGCAGACACCGATTGTTTGAAATGCTGGCGCAGGTAGGACGCCGCCTGATCCGCCACTTCGGCTCCGGGAGGCGGCATTTCCGCTTGCAGCGAAGCGTTAAGCTGCTCCAGCACCTGCTGAAACAGCAGTTGATGCTTCCAGCGCGCCCAGTTGCGGTGCGACTCCTTCTCCAGCTCGCCGAGCTGCTGCATCGTCCGGTAGACGGACGTCGGCTTCAGCAGCTTGGCAAACTGGGGGAGCTGAATGGCGAAGGTTTGCATCGTGAAACTTTTTTCCTCTATCGGGACGGACGGCAGCACCGGTACTCCCTCCTCCGTCTCTCTCCACGCGCCCGTCGTGTTGAAATGCAGCCAATAATGCGCCGTATCCGTCGTGCACCCCTGCGGCGAATAATGGTGCCGGTCAGGGCGGAGAATGATCGCGTGGCCAGCCGTAACTTCGTAGTAATCGCCGCCTTCCATAATATAAATGCAGCCTTCCTGTACGACGAGCAGATCGAACACGCCGATATTGCGCCGATTCGGATGCTTGCGCCCGGGCGCAATGATGCAGAAACCGCTGGCCAAATAGTGAGGCAGCGGCGGGGATGTAAATTCGAGAATTGGCATCGCTTTCACCCTCTTAGCATACGAAGTCAGGTTTGCAAATTGATAATTTCAGTTCGGATACTGATACATGCTTTCAAGTATACGCTCTATAATGTGATATGGGAATATGGCATCAGGAGGATACGGAACATGAATGACGACAAAAAGTTTACGCTATGGGTGCTCGCGTGGCCCATTTTTATTGAAATGTTTCTGCAGTTTTTGCTGGGTACAGCGGATACACTTATGGTCAGCCGCATATCGGACGGCGCCGTAGCCGTAGTAGGCATTTCCACGCAATTGTTTTCCGCCGTCACGATCTTGTTCATGACGGTCGCCAACGGGGCCGGCGTGCTGATCGCGCAGAAGCTCGGGGCCCGCAAGCCGGAAGACGCTCGGACGGTAGCCATCATGTCGATCAATATATCGGTCGTGATCGGGGCCCTGCTCAGCCTTGTGCTCTATCTTTTTGCCCGCGATATCGCCGCGCTGCTGCAGGTCCCGGCTGCTCTGCTGCCGATGGCCGATACGTACATCTCCATCATCGGCGGAGGCATGACGCTGACCGCCGCCATGGCCGCTTTCAGCACGGCGATTCGCAATACGGGGAACACGCGCGGTCCGATGTATATCGCGATCGGGATGAACGTCATTCACGTTGTGCTGAACTACGCGTTTATTTACGGTGCCTTCGGCTTTCCGCAATGGGGGCTGGCCGGCGTAGCGGTCTCGACCCTTGTCAGCCGTCTGCTGGCCACGATTGTGCTCGCCTTCCTGTTCGTGCATTCGTTCGAGCGCCGGGTCGGCTGGAAAGACTTTCTGCGATTCGACCGCCCTTTGTTCCGCGAAACGATGCAGATCGGCTGGCCTATGGGTGTATCCTCAGCTTCGTGGGTATTCTCGCAGCTGATTCTGTTTTCGTTCATTGCGATGCTCGGGGCCAAGGAACTGGCGGCACGGACTTATATGAATACGATGGAGTCGTTTTGCTTCACGCTCGGGTTTTCCATCGCCATGGCTCTGCAAATTCAGATCGCCCATCTTTTCGGGGCCGGACGGACACAGGAGGCGTACCGTGCCGCTTATCGGGGAATGTGGACGGGACTTGCGGTCGTCATGACCAATGCGCTGCTGCTGTACGTATTCGGCAGCAAGGCACTGTCTCTGTTCACCGTTGATGAGGAGATTGTGGCGCTCGGGGTTGCGCTGCTCGGCTTGAACCTGCTGCTGCAGCCGGGGAAAATGATCAATATGGCCATGGGCAACGCCTTAACGGGAATCGGCGATACCCGGTTCATTATGATTACCGGAGTGATCTCGCTCTGGCTGCTCGCAACGCCGATTTCTTACTACCTCGGCATTCGGCTCGGCTGGGGCTTGGCCGGAATTTATGTGTCGATGATCGCCGACGAATATTTACGCGGCTTTCTCGTTCTCCGCCGTTGGAAAAGCGGCAAAATGCTGCATCCGTCCGCAGCCTCGCCCGGGCGTCAGACCATCTCGGCACAAAGCTAGCGTGCACGGCAAAAGCCCGTCCGATTCGTCATTCGGACGGGCTTTCGCTTGGCGATAAGCGCAGGGATCAAAGCAGCCGTCATGCGAACCGCCGGTCAATCCGGCTTCGGTCCGCTGCCGGGCCGCTTATCCGGGTTGGCCCGCCGTCTTTTCACGAAAGCGGCGCGACCTCCCAGCAAGGCGGCGGGAATGATGGCTAAGAAGCCAATAAGATGATACCATGAGGGAACCTCGGAGTGGCCGAATGAATAATAGAAGCCGATCGCGGCTCCCACAACGCCGATAATCGAAGCATGAAAATAAGCGTCCCGCTTCGCCACCGAAGCCGATACATACCCGCCGAGCCCCGTGCAGAACAAGCCGACAAGCAGGTAAATCATCAAAAGCGGCGTACTCGCATACACCTTGGAAATCTCGCTCGGACCGATTTGATTGGACGTGATGTAGATCGTGCCGATCAAGAGCGAAGAGACGAACGAAGCGACCTGATCCACCATTATGCCGGCCAGTACGCTGCCGAAATGTACGGTTTTCTTTTCCATGATTGAGTAGGTCTCCTATAGTGATGTAGTGCGACTTCTTGTATAGGTGCTGCTACTATGCCTCCTACGTTCCAACTATACCATACTCCAATCCGGATCGACAGCGCACAATCTCGAAACAGCTCCAAGCGCTCTAGGCGCTCGCCCCTTCTGTGGTTCGCTTACGGAACAAGCTATCCACCGCCAGCACACGGTTTCCGCTAATCAACAGGTGCAGGGACATGGCGAACAGCGCAAGATCGAACTCATACCCGCCGATAAATCCCTGCGACAGCTTGACGGTCAGGATCGCGCCAAGCATAATGATCGAAAACAATGCGCCAAATACGCGCACGCCCAGACCGAGAATCATGCAAATGCCGCCGATCAGTTCGATGCCGCCGACCGCATAAGCCAGAAAACCGGGCAAGCCGATGCTTTGAAAGAAGCCTGCGGCTTTTTCAATCCCCGATTGAAATTTTTGCAGCCCGTGCAAAAGAAAAGTCACTCCCAATACGATACGTACAATCAAAGCTCCCCATTCAGAAAACATTGTCATTTCACACCTTCCTCCTTGAATAAAATCCCATTTTATCAGGCTGATTCGAGGACCGCTTCCTTTCATCCGCCTTGCTTCATCCGATTCGCATCACCTCCTAATCATCACACTACTTATTGTAGTGTCAGACGGCAAAAAAATGCGCCGTCCGGAAAAATAATCCGACCGCGCCGCGGTCCTTTCCTACACGATCAGAGGGTAGCGAAGAAAAACATCGCGCCAAGCAAAAGCACCGTATGGAATGAAATCAAGATCAGCTTCAGCGGCAATTTGAACGGAATCTCGGATTGCGGGTCCAAAATTAACTGAATACGGCAGTTGATCGAATTGTCTGCGAACGAGACGTAGGAAAATACCATCGTTTCCGACTTTCTGTACTTCAGGAGCTTCAGCAAGGCGCTGCCGATCTCTATGGACGAACCCAGTTGTTCGATGGCATAATGATCCGCGAGCACCTCGCGAACGGTCCGGTATTTTTGGTGCACCCACCGTAGCAGCGGGACGTATCCCATGACCGACGAGCAGAGGGACAGCACGAACGTTTTGAGCGGATCGCCGTGCTTCCAGTGATACATTTCATGATGGATCACCGCCTCCAGTTCCCTCGCATCCAGCAGCCGGATCAAGCCCGTCGATAAAATGACCTTTGGGTTCAACAGGTTCATCGTAAACGCTCGCGGCTCGTCGCAGGCGACGACCAGAATCGGTTCGCCGCCGCCGCCGTACTGCCCGTTCAATTCTGCCGTCATCCGTTCGTCCCGTTTGCTTTGCAAGCGCCGGTACGTGCACCACGACGCCCATTGCTGCTGGACGATGAGTCCGACGGTCAGCAGCAGAGTGTAGAACACGACGATGTCGAAGGCATACTCCACGCCGTCCAAACCGTAAATGCTCGCCGTACTGGCGCAAAATTGGATAAGGTTATGCTTGATTTCCAAGCCCAACAGCAAATGCAGCGCATACGCGACTATCTGGGACATGATCAGGCCCGAAAACCCAAGGCCCGTAAGGAACAGGATTCTGGAACGTTTTTCCCACATAGGCTATCTTTCCTTTTTCAGAGCTTGAATTTTTTGCTCCAACTGCTCAAGAAGCGCCGGGTCCGCTTCTTCCAGGGCGTCCAGCATATGGTTCACGACAAGCGGTCCGAATTCTTCAAGCAAATCGTTCGTCAGCTCTTTGGATTGGGTTTCGAGAAACTGCTCCAGCGATTGGGTAGGCTGGAATAAGGAGACGCGCCCTTCCGCTCTTTTGCGCAGCACACCCTTGTCCACCAGCCGGTTCATGACCGTCATCACCGTATTGAAATTGATTGCCTGCTCCTTGGCCAGCCTTGCCTGAACGTCTTTGATCGCCATCTCCGGACCATTCCACAGGATATGCATGATTCTCGCTTCCAGAGGTCCGAAGAAGCGGTTTAATCCGCTTTCGTTCGTCTTGAATGAATGAATTTTCATGAAAACACCTCACACTACCTATTGTAATGTTCGCAAAAGGCACCGTCAAGCTTACCGTTCGTTCCAACAAAAAAGCACGGCAAGGGGCGCATACGCCTCTGTACCGTGCTTTTCCCCTTACATGCTACAAAAACTCGCGCAGCCAAGGAAGCTGCGTCTCGACCTCGCTTCGGACCTCGTCCGGATCGCTCAGATCAAGCACCGCTTCCGCCAGCCTGCCCATCCCGCTCCGGTCAAGCTTCGCGATGAGCGCCCGCGTACGCGCCACGTGGACGCCGCTCATGCTGAACTCGTGCAGCCCCATGCCGAGCAAAATCGGCACCGCATGCGGCTGACCCGCCATCTCCCCACACATGCCGACCCATTTGCCTTCCCGCGCCGCCGCGCGGATGACCTGATCGATCAAACGCAGCACCGCTGGCTGAAGCGGATCGTTTAATTGGGCTAGCTTCGGATTCATCCGGTCGGCCGCCATCGTATACTGCACGAGATCGTTCGTCCCGATGCTGAAGAAATCGACCTCTTTGGCCAACCGGTCCGCCATCAGCGCCGCTCCCGGGACTTCGATCATGATGCCGGTCTCCAGATCGTCCCGGAACGCCCGGCCTTCGGCCCGCAGCTCCGCCTTGGCCTCCTTCAGAACAGCCTTGGCCCGTCTCCATTCGCGGAGCGAAGCGATCATCGGGAACATGATCTTGATATTGGCCTCCGCGCTGGCCCGCAAGATGGCGCGAAGCTGCGTCTTGAACAGCTCCGGCCGGTCCAGGCAAATGCGGATCGCCCGGTAGCCAAGGAACGGGTTCTCTTCCTTCGGCAGCTCCAGCAGCGGCAGCTCCTTGTCCCCGCCGATATCCATCGTGCGGATCACGATCGGCGCCTCCGGTCCGAAAGCCCGGGCCGCCGCCGCATACGCTTCGTACTGCTCATCCTCCGTCGGCAGCGAATCGCGGCCCATGTACAGAAACTCCGTGCGGAACAGCCCTACGCCTTCAGCCCCGCCGCGCGCGGCCGCTTCCGCATCGGCCGGCGAGCCGATGTTGGCGACGAGCTCGATGCTTGCGCCGTCCAGTGTCACGGACGGGCAGTCTACAAACGCACGGTAACGCTCGGCCAACGCCTGCTGCTCGCTTGCTTTTTGGCGGTAAGCAGAGAGCTGTTCCTCTGCCGGAGCAACGAGCATGACGCCTTCGCGGCCGTCGATGACGAGCCGCTGGCCGTCCTGCACCTGGAACAGGCTCTCGCCCAAGCCGACGATCGCCGGAATGCCGAGCGAGCGGGCCAATATGGCAGAGTGCGACGTCTTGCCGCCGGAAGCGGTGACGAAGCCCGCCGTCGCTTTCGGATCAAGCTGGGCCGTCTGCGAAGGCGTCAGCTCATCCGCGATCAGAATAAAGGGCTCATCCGTCAGGCACGTGTCCAAGGGCTCATCGGCATGGCGCAGCTTGCGAATCACACGGCGCGTCACATCGCGGATATCCGCAGCTCTCTCCCGCAAATACTCGTCGTCCAGACTTTCCAGCAGCGAGACAGTCTCCCGCATCGCTTCGTCCAGCGCCGCTTCCGCCCGGATAAGCTCCTCGCGGATGATCGTCTGAGCCTTGCCGATCAACTCTTCATCCTGAAGGAACAGCCGGTGGCCGTCGAAAATTTCCGCTTCCTGCTCCCGGCCCCGGTCCGTCAAGTCCCGGCCGATCTCCTGCAGCTCCTCGTCCGCCCGGCGGATCGCCTCGGCCAACCGCACCAGCTCGGCATCCGTCTCTTCCGCCCGGATCGGAAGCCGTTCCGGCCGCTGCTCCTCCCGCATCACTTTCGCGACACCGATCGCAATCCCCGGCGCCGCGGCAACTCCCTGAAGCCGCACAGTTACCCCTCCTTCCAAGGCGGCGCTTCGGAATATTCGGCCAGAATGCGGCCGATCTCCTCCTGCGCCACTTCTTCCTGCTCTCCCTCGGTAATGAGTGTGACCGTGTCACCGTGCTTGGCGCCGATGGTGAGCACGTTTACCAAGCTTTTCGCGCTGACGCGTTTACCTGCTTTTTCTAAGAAGATGTCGCATTCCTTGTAGCGCCCGGCCGCCTCCACAATTTTTTTGGCGGGACGGACGTGAAGTCCTAACAGGTTTTGAACAATATAGTCGTTTTGCATCGCTCTGCACTCCTTGTTCCGTATCGTTTAGTTTATATTTATCTATCTAAATGGTTGCCCGCAGGCAAATCTACATGAGCTTCTTCATTTCGTCTTTCAACTGCTCGGATTGCGGTCCGAAAATAACCTGCACCGCGCCTTGACCGAGCCGCATCACGCCGGAGGCGCCCAGACCCTTCAACGCTTTGTCGTCAACCGCCGCTTCGTCCTTCACGACCAGCCGCAGCCGGGTAATGCAGGCGTCCAGTCCGACGATGTTGTCGGCGCCGCCGATGGAAGCCAACACTTGGCCCGCCTTTTGATCGGCCGGCATTTTGCCCGCAGGAACCGTTTTTGCAGCCGGAGCCGTTTCTCCATCGGCAGCCTCGACGACTTCATCGTCCTCCCGGCCAGGCGTCTTCAGATTCAGCTTCACGATCAGGATGCGGAACATGAAGTAGTACACGACCGCAAACGCAAGACCGATCGGGATGATCAAGAGCGGCTTCGTTGCCAGCGGATAGTTAAGCACATAGTCGATGAAGCCCGCGGAGAATCCGAAGCCGTGCTTCACGCCAAGTACATATGTGATATAACCGGCTGCCCCGGACAGTACAGCGTGTACGGCATACAATGCGGGAGCGAGAAACATGAAGGCAAATTCCAACGGCTCCGTAATTCCGGTCAGGAACGCCGCGAATCCCGTTCCGAACAACATGGACCCCACGACTTTGCGCTTTTCCGGCTTCGCCGTATGCACCATCGCGAGCGCGGCCGCCGGGAGCGCGAACATCATCATCGGGAAGAATCCCGTCATGAACATCCCGGCCGACTTGTCACCTTTGAAGAAGCGGGACAAGTCCCCGTGAATCACTTGGCCGGCCGCGTCCGTAAAGTCGCCGATCTGGAACCAGGCGATCGCGTTCAGCACGTGATGCAGGCCGAATGGCAGGAGCAGCCGGTTGCCGATCTGGAACCCTGCGGCCCCGAAGCCGCCCAAGCCTACGATGAAGCGGCCGAGTTCGTCCAGCGCATGCTGAATCGGACCCCAGATAATCCCAAAAACGATCCCGACCAGCACCATCGCAAGCGAGGTAACGATCGGCACGAACCGCTTGCCGCTGAAAAAGCCTAACCAATCGGGCAGTTTGATATTATGGTATTTTTTGTAAAAGTAAGAGGCTAGCGCCCCTGCGAGAATGCCGCCGAGCACCCCCATATTCAGCTTTACGTCTTTATCGACAAGCGCCGGAAAAGCCGCGGGAATTTTGGTCAATACATTGGTCAACACCAAGTAAGCGATTACAGCAGCCAACGACGCAACCGCGTCTCCGACGAAACCGATCGCAACGCCGATCGCGAAAATCAGCGGCAGGTTATCGAATATGGTGGAGCCGCCGGCGTCCAGAAACGGCGCGATGTACTGGTTCAGAAACCCGCCGACGCTTTCCCCCATTTTAAAGTCTTTGACATAATCAATTTTCCCGAACCGCATCAGGATGGCGGCCGCCGGAAGGACGGCGACGGGAAGCATCAGGGCTTTACCAACTTTCTGCAAAGAAGCGAGCATAATCACTCAACCCTTTCGAAAAGTATTATGTTATTTTTTTAAAACCGCGCTCAGCAGTCCCGCGTCTCCCGCACGGACCGGCCCCAACCGGTATTCCACAGCCGATACGCTTTCTTCGCCGTTGGCGATGATGACCGGGGTAATCAGCGGATAGCCCGCTTCCTTGATGCGCTCGATATCGAATTCGATCAGCGTTTGACCGACCGTCACCTTGTCGCCCGTTGATACGTGGGACGTAAACCCTTCGCCGCGCAGCGCTACCGTATTGATCCCAATATGAACCAAGAGCTGGACGCCCGACTCGTGCTCCAAAATCAACGCGTGATTCGTATCGATCCGATGCGCGACCGTGCCGTCGAACGGAGCGATCAGCTTGCCTTCCGTTGGCTCGATGGCAACCCCTTCGCCCATATGCTTGCCTGCGAACGCTTCGTCGGGAACTTGTTCGAGTTCTACCGCCTTGCCCGTTATTGGAGATGCGATTTCCAGCCGATTCGTCTTCGTCTTGTTTGTTAGCCATTTTGAGAACATCTGTTCTTCCTCCCTTATGATGTTGACCGCTCTCCCAAATACGTTTGAAACAGCCGGTACAAATGCATGACCATATAACCGATCTCATCTTCGGGAACGTCCGTCTCCAGCCGCTGCCCGATCAAAGAGCCAAGCTTGGAGGCCAACCGGTATTCCTCGGGGTATTCGGTTTTGAATTCGTTCATAAACGGATTGCGAACGACTTTGCTGTGGGCAATCCGTTCGATCGCATGCCGCAAATGCGTGATGAGCCGCACATAATCCATGCTGTCCCGCGGAATGGGGGCACCCAGCTCGCTTTCAACCAGCGCGACCGCTTCGTTGACCAGGTTCGAAAACTTCACCAGCTCTCCGACCGGAACGCTGGATACCGCCGAGTGAACGTGAAAGGTCAAAAAACCGATTTCGTCCTCCGGAACTTCGATGTCGAACGCCTCGCTGATCATCGCCGCCGCGCTTCGCGCGATTTCGTACTCCTTGGGAAACCACAGCAGCGTTTCCTGCAGGAACGGATTGATGATGTCCATTCCGTTCCTGAGCCGGTATACCGCGAACTGAATATGACTTGGCAGCGCAAAGTACACCTTGTTGTTCAGCGGCTCGGAAAATTGCCCGTTAATGCTGTCGATGATCCGCTCGGAGATTCGGATCACCTCGGGGTCGATTCCTTCCAGCAGCGTATGATACTCGCTCATCTGATCGCGATCGTCCAGTCGAAATCGTTTTTCAATACGGGGGTCTTTGGCCTCGATCGTCCCGCTTCCTTTGGAGGAAAATCCGATGCCCTTGCCCAGCAGCACGTACTCCTTCCCGGAATCCGAATCCAACACCATAAGCACATTATTGCTGATGACCCGCTCGATTCGAAGCAGACGATTCGCTTGCATAGCCTAACCCACCACCTTTCCTTACGTCCCGAGCGACGGCAAACAAAAAAGAGCCAAAAAAAGACTTTGATCTTAGTCTTTTTTTGGCTCATGCCCTTCTATCGGTAACACGCCAATTTGTATTCGATTACAGTCCCATCATACCCATTTGTAAACATTTCGTCAATAGGATTTGCGTAGAATAAAAGGGCGAATTATTGAACAAATTTCCAACGGCTATCCTTCTTGACGGGGCAAGCTTTGCAGCGCCGCGTTCACAAGCAAGTCATAGAAATCGTCGTCTTCATCCAGCCTTTCTTCTACCGCAAAAATGTCTTCTTCCGATCCCGATTCTTTGGAGAAAATCAGGCTGTAGCTCCAATCCTTCGCATTTTTGCTGTGCAGCGTAATTTCATACGGCGCTTCATGTCCTTCATATTGAAACTCGACATGACCCACGTAGCCGTTCTCTTTGCTGTGCGCCATCCGGCTTCCAATAATAGTTATGTTCATTCGTCAGCTCATCCCTTTCTTTTTGTCTACACACATTATCGCCTTCTTCGCTCGTTATACACCAGCCTTTTTTTATTTACGCTTTGTCCCGCAGCGTCTCCGCGGTTGATGCCACCCGGCTTACCGCACTGCCTATGTCTCCGATCGTATGTACCAGCCGATCCATCTCGCTGCCGACCTCTTCCGTGCGATCAATGTTCATCTGCATCGAGTGTACGATTTCGCTGAACACCCTCCGCGCTTCCAGCGCTTCCGTACGGCTCGCTTCCACGACTTGACGCACCTCGTGAATGGATCGTACGACCCGTTCGTTGCTCTTATCCGATTCGGTAACGATATCCGCAATGCGCGTCAGCGTCTTCTTCGTATCGTCGGACAATTTGCGCACCTCGTCGGCGACAATCGAGAATCCTCTTCCGTGTTCGCCAGCCCGGGCCGCCTCAATGGCCGCATTCAGAGAAAGCAAATTGGTCTGCGCCGCAATGTCTTGTACGATCGTGACGATATCCTTGATCTGCGACGTCAGCTCGTTCAATTGCACGGTGGACTGCTGCATATGATCGGCGCGCTCGTGAATGACGACGATTTTCGCTTCCAGCGCCTGAATCTGCTCCTGCCCTGTGGCAGCCATCATCTGGCTCGATCTCGACTGCTCCGCCATCGAAGCAAAGGCTCCTTTTACGTCACTGCTCGTCTCGATTAACGTATCGACCGCCGCGTTATTTTCTTGTGTCAGCGCAGCGAGCTCCTCGCTTAACATGCGCAGATCGTTGCGGTATTTTTCATGCTGCAGCTCCCGCTGGCGCAAATTTTCTTTTTCGTACGCTTCCAGCACGAGCTGCTGCTCGAAATTGAACAGTTTGGTCAATACCCGGTTCATTGCCATCACGTCGTCTTTGTGCTGAACTTGACTGACGACAGCGTCGATAAATCCGTTCTGCAGATTTTGGAAAGCGCTTAAATACCACTTTGGCTCCAATCCGATCCGCTCGTGAATCAGGGCGATTTTCGTTCGCTTTTCTATAAACGCCCGGTCCATTTTGCCTTCAAGCAGCTCGGTCAAATGCATCTTCATCGTCCGGGTCAGCCGTTCGACGGTCGTATTGTCCCGTATAATCCGGTCCAGCTTGTCCACTTGCAGCACGGCTTTGTAAAACGAATCGACAATCTCGTCGATCCGCTCCTCGATCATCGGCTTAAAAATAGCCAGTATCCGCAAATCCTCCTCCGACAAGGCGATCATCTTGAGCTGAGCTTCCAGCTCCGCATCGTTCACCTGACAGGTGACCTCAACCGCGTTCAGCTTATCCTGCTGGATTAACGAAACATGTCCCTCCGGCGCAGCACCGCCGCTTTTCCCAAACCAACGGGCCATGGTGTGAAACGGACACTTGCTCATAAAACGGACCCCCTCCTGTTTATCTGTGCCGGTCCCGAGCGCATTAAAAAAACCGCAGCGTCGCGCGCGGCTTCAAAGGGTTGGCGTTGAAGTGGCTGAATGTCACAACAATAGGCAACCTGGCGATCGTTCTTCCCGTTCGGGAAGGGCAGACCCATGGCTTTGCGTCCCTGCTTTTCAGACAGGTATGCCTTTTTCCTCAAGAATCAGGTAATACTTGGATTTATTCTACTACAGTTTGTCAGCGTTTTCTAGCACGATTTATTTTTCTTTACCTCCAGCAGCTGCGAATTTTTTTCGACACATCCTGTACAATATTGTAAAATGAAAAAGACTAGGATGCATAGGAGGGAAATTCGGTATGAACAAATGGTACGCCATGCTGCCAGCCTGTTTGCTGTGGACGGCGCTTGCGGCACCGGGCTTCGCAGGCGCAGCCGATCCGCAGGTGCGCGTGTATTTGGACGGCAAGCCCATCCAATTCGAAGTTCAGCCCATTCTGGAAAATGGAACAACGCTGGTTCAATTCCGGCCGATTTTTGAAAACATAGGGCTCAAGATCGGCTGGGACGAGGCTACGCGAACTGTGACGGGCACGAAGAACGATCTTTCCATTAAGCTGGTCATCGAGGATACGGACGCTTACATCAACGACCGGCTGAACGAGCTTGAGCTTGCGCCCCGGCTGATCGAGGGCAATACGTTCGTACCGCTGCGGTTCGTCAGCGAAGCGAGCGGTAAGGAAGTAACATGGGACGGCAACACCATGTCGGTACATATCATAAGTCCGGCGAATTCGACGGGGCCCGGAAATTCCGGCGGAACCCCAGGCGGCGGCGACTACGGGACTAAACGTGGCGATACGGATGCCAACAAGTCCGAAAGAGGAGATTATACCTATCCGAACGGGGACAGGTATACCGGGCAGATGGTGAACGGGTATCCCGAAGGACGGGGCAAGCTGTACAACCTGGGCGGCAAGCTGCTGTTCGATGGCATGATGACGAATGGGCTTCCCGGAGACGGTCGCAGCAAGAGCTACTATGAGAACGGTCAGCTGGAATTTGACGGGAATCTGAAAAACGGGGTTCGCACCGGCTCCGGCAAGCAGTACTCTTCCACAGGCTCACTGCTATTCGACGGTACCTTCTCGGTCGGCGGACGGGAAAAAGGAACGCTGTACTACGACAACGGCGACAAATATATCGGACCTTTCGATAACGACAAGCCGAGCGGAGCCGGCAAGCTCGTCTACAAAAACGGCGATGTGTACGAGGGCGATTTCTTCGACGGCCGGCGCGAAGGCAAAGGAACCTATAAGACGACCAAGGGCGAGAAGCTGATCGGCGATTTTAAGAACAACATGATGAACGGAATCATCTCTCATTACGACATAAAAGGCGCCTTGCTGTCCGTCAGCGAATTTTCCAACGACACCCTGATCCGCAAAGTCGATATGGGCAACAAGAGCACGACGTTGCCAAATACGAATTCTTGGGCGCAGCCGAACAGAGTCAAGCTTGAGAACGACCGTCATCAGAAGCTCGTGAATTCGATCCGGGAGAATTACAATCAGAATAGAAAGCAGCTGGATGACCAAATCGCCCAAATCCGCAAGGATAACCCCGGAACCTACACCAGCCAGGCGGACTATAACAAAGCGTTGAAGCAAGCCGAGACGAAGCAGACGGACATTTCGAATAGGCTGAATTCGCTCGCAAGCGACAATTCCAAGGCGGTGGAGGCGGCCAAGGCCGAGCTGAATAAGCAGCTGACGAATGTTCAGACGCTGATCACGCAAATCCATACGAAAGGCGCGGCCCAGCAGCGGATCGAGGCGCTAAGAGATCAACTCGACTTCCGAAGAGAAAATTACAACAACGAGTTGAAAAGAGCGAACGACCAGCACTTGGAAATCATCAAGGAGCTGAAATAATCCTGCTCCATCGTTCGTTATAACTGACAAGCGTACATCCCGTTGTTAAGCGGCTTTCAATAAATATTTGCTGCAGACCTGAGGTCCCCGCAAAGTACTTGAATTAAGCCTCCTGATTCAACTTCACTTTGCGGGGTTGGGCAGCGATCGGACGACACGGGCAAAAAAATAAACCGCACCTTGAAGGGCTCAAGGTTCCGGTTTACAGTTTCAGTGCATGGCTCTCGCCGCCGGCGATGAATTTATAGCCTACGCCATGGACGTTGATAATATATTTCGGACTCGACGGGTCCGGCTCGATTTTCTTGCGAAGGTTGCTGACATGTACGATAATCGTTCTCGTATCGTTGAAGCTTTCCTGTCCCCAAATTTCGCGGAACAGCTGCTCATGGCTGAAGGTCTGCTCCGGACGCGAAGCGAGAAAGCTGAGCAGATCGAATTCCTTGCGGGATAACGTTACTTCTTGCCCGTTCACTCTCACCACACGGCTTAACCGGTCGATCCGCAAATGGCCGACGACCAGCTTGTCGGGCTGTCCTCCAGCCTGCTCCGCCGCAGCCAAATGCGGCCTGCGCAAATGGGCGCGTACCCGGGCCATCAGCTCGTTCGGGCTAAAAGGCTTCGTAATATAATCGTCGCCGCCCAGATTCAAGCCAGCGATTTTGTCCGCTTCGTCTTTTTTGCAGCTCAAAAATAAGATCGGCACGGGAGAAACCGCCCGAAGCTCCCGGCATACTTCAAAGCCGTTTCGTCCCGGCAGAAGCACGTCCAGTATCGCCAGATCCGGCCGCTCCGCCTCCGCGATCTGAAGCGCTTCTTCGCCGCTGGTTGCGAGCAGGACACGGTAATTGTTTTTTTCCAAGTAAAGACGGATCACTTCCCGAATCTCGGGATCATCTTCCACAACCAACACTGTTTGCTCCGTCATCCGTTTCACCACCGCATCGAAGTAGTACCCTGGTCCTAAGAAGAGAATAAACAATTGGACTGCCGCCGGTCAAGCTTTTTTTGGGAGGATGGCGACGGGGATCGTGAAACAGAACATGGTTCCTCGCCCCGGTTCGGTGCGTTCGACCCAGATGCGCCCCTCATGGTACTCGATGATTTCTCTGGATATAGAAAGCCCGAGTCCTTTGCCGCCCGCAGCCGAATTGCGCGACCGGTTGCTGGTATAGAACCGGTCGAACACGTAAGGCAAATCCTGTTCGTTAATGCCGCCCCCCGTATCACTGACCTGGCACAGCAGTTGTTCTCCGTCGTCGACCATTTCTACCTGAATGGAGCCGCCTTCCGGCGTGAACTTGATCGCATTGAAGATCAAATTACTGAACACCTGATGCAGCCGCTCCAGATCGACATCCACCGCGGAAAATTCACGCGTCTGATCGTCTCCCCCGGTCCGGAACGTCAGCGAATAATGAATTCCTGCATTGCGCGTATCCAGCTCGTAGCGGCTGAACAGCAGCTCGATCAGGCGGTCGGTGCGCATGAGCTGTTTTTTGAAGGTCACCTGTCTCGCTTCAAGCTGGGAAAGCTGGAACAGGTCCTCGATCAATCTGTCCATGCTGATGACTTTGCTGTGAATAAGCCGCAAATAGCGTTCCTTCTGCTCCTCCGTATCCACGATGCCGTCCAGCACGGCCTCCAGATAGCACTGGATCGTCGTCAGCGGCGTGCCCAAATCGTGCGATATGTTGCTGAGCAGCCGGCTCCGGGACTTCTCCATCCGCGACAGCTCGTCGTTTTTCCGCTGCAGCTCCAGATTCGCCTGCTCCAGATCAGCCGTCCGTTCCTTGATCTTGTCATGTAAGCCGCTGTTCAGTTGCGTCAAAGCGGCCGAAAGCTTCTCCTCGCTCCCATACCCCCGCGACAGCTTGACCGACAGCAGCACCGACTGGGAGAAAATAAAGATCAACAAACCAAAAGCGGACATCTTGTCCGTCGTCTGTATCAGTTCGTGAGCGTACAGCATATCATTGACGAGTGTAGCCGCAAAGATCAAGCTGGCGAGCAGCAACAGCCCTCCGCCCTCCCTTTTGCGCAAAAAGGCGAGCACGATGATGCATAAAATATAACAGACACCCGCTCCCACAATCAGCTGCAGGACGATCAGCCATTTCGTAATCAGCATGGTTGGCAGCAGCGGAATGGCAACGGCGTACGCCAATGTTACCGCGCAGAAATACGCCGTTATTTTCCGCGAGCTTTCCCTCGGATACATGCTGGCGAAAAACAAGACGAACAGCGGCATGCTTACATCCGCCGTCACATATTCCAGAATCAGCGCCAGCGTCCAATCGAAACGGGGAAACGCCTGGGTAACAACCATTTCCCCGATCAACGCCATGCGCAGGCAGAATACAAGGCAAAATAATCCGAAATAAAGCATGGCCAGCTCTTTGGTCCGTACGACGAACAGGCCGAGATGATAAAGCCCCATGATCAGCAAGCAGCCGATCAGCAACGTATCGAAACCAACAGACAGCTGCTTCGCCCTCGCCACCGACTCGAACAGGCCGAACTCGATCGGCTGCCGGATACCGCCCTTCTCGTGCGAATAGTTCGATACTTGAAGAACCAGCACCAGTTCGTTCGTATGGGTGTGAGCGACGGCCAGCTGGGTTGAAAAATGAGGCTTCGATTCCGGCTCGGACTTGCTTGCGGTTCCGGCGGACGCGATTTCCTTTCCGTTCACCCAGAGCTTATAAGACGTATAGATCGGGGGAAGCCTTAGGGCGAGCACCCGCTCATGATCGGACAACGAAATCTTGAGGCGGTATGTGGCGTACCCTTCGCCCGTAAGCATCTTTCCGTCCTTCGTCGTGCCGTTCCAGGAACCCGGAAGACTGGCGTAGCCGGGCGCTCCGAAGCGTTCCGCCGCCAAGTCATCGGGGTGCCTGAATTCGTTCCAATAAAATTCCCATTCGCCGTTCAGCGGAAGATGCCCTTTCCGGTCCCAATCCCATTCCCGCAGATCCAATTCGCCCCGAACCGCGGTCGGCGAATTGCCGTAGGTGAAGAACAACCGTTCTCCCGCAATCAGACCAACGATCAAAAAAACGACAATAGTTAAGAATGCGGCAATCCGCCTCGATATTCGTTCCAGCGGCATGTGCTAGCTCACGCTCCTCCGGCTTCGAGATACCGGCGGATGCCGCTTGCGATTCTTTCAGCCCATTTCGTCGGTATTTCAGTTGACATGATGTTTTTTTAAACGGATCAGTTCGATCCATTGTGTATTCGCCCCTCATGGCGTTAAATCCTGCTTTTTCCAGACTCCGGTCTCAGGCGTGCGGTGCCGACTGCGCCTTAATATTAACCTATCTCTTCCCATTGTGCCTGAATTTGCCGAACTGAACAAGGGAGAAAATACTATAGTCTTTTCTTCCTGTTTCAAGGCAGATTCCTGCCGCTTTCTTTCCTAAATATAAAACAGCCCGGCGTAATCCGCCGGGCCGGGTAACAGCTCAATGAATAACATATGCAATATGATAGCTCACGCTCTGTAGTACATTTCCATAGCTTGCTTACTTGCTTTGGTAGGATAGGGCGAAATCCAAGGTGCCGCTGGTGCGGTCGATCAATACCAAATCGGCCTTTCCATTGCCGTCGACGTCCCGGATCGTCAGATTAACGCCGCTTCCCGGCGTTCCCCAAGGTCCGAAGGTGGAAAGCAGCTTCCACCCCTGGTCTTCATCCCTTAAATAGACGGTACAGCTCATCGTCTTCGGGTCCCAGCGGAGCGCGTCTTCCCGGCCGTCTCCGTTGAAGTCCCCGAGCCGGATCAAGCCGTCTTCATTCGGGAGATCCAGGTCCACACGGGTCAGCTTCCACTTCATGTCGACGAAATCCGGCTGAAGCTGAATGCCGCCCGAGGCGCTGTCTTTAGAGGCAAACAGCGCGGGGCCGCCCTCCATGCGAACCTGAAGCTCCTGTTTCATTTCGCTTCGGAGCTTATACGGTTTAATCGGCTTCAGTTCCTTCCCCCGGATTCGCCAGCCGTATAGTTGAAGCTTATCTTTCGTTAGTCCGGCCACAACCACTTCGCCGTTCGATAACGGGAGCGTGTATAAGGAGCTCCAAGCTTTGGCTTCAATTTTCCAGCTCTGCGCCAGCTGGAACTGCCGTCCGTCCGATACATAGCGGTCCAACCGCCCACTCGGATTCGCGGTCCAGAAGCTGCCCGGTCCTTCTGCATCTTTGCCGCTGACGGCAGCTGCAGCCCCGTTCGCATATTCCGCCTGCCCCCATCGCACCGGCGCCGGCTGCTCCTCATTGCGCAGTCCCTTGTGCCGGCCGGGAATCACGCTGATCTCGCCATTCGCCGAATTCCACTGTACCGTGTCGGCTTGTCCGTCGCCGTCGACATCCCCGAGAAAAACGTTCTGCTTTCCCCCCGGCAGCAGCTTGACGCTCTGAGCAGGCGTGAACGGAACATAGTCGTGGATGGAGTGGAAGGCGTACCCTTTCGCCCGGAGGCCGGCAATGAGCTTTTGCAGCACGCTCTTATTCTGCTCGGGGTATCGGAATTCCGGAAGACCGTCCCGCACGACCTTTTCGCCTCCCGAGTCCAGAACGGGGGTCAGGTATTTAAACTCAAGAAAGGGATGATAAAAAAAGGAAGCCACGTGATTCGTTTGACCGACCCGGTCTAAAATCATTTTCTCGTCCTTATTGGAAGGAATGTAATCGTAAGGTGTCGGAACGTAAGCTGCGCCAAGCGTCGGACTGCCGTAGCCGGTATTGCGCTGATTCCAATAAAAGACGCCTTCGGCATTGCCGTGAGACTGTACCTCCGCCTGATAGTTCAGGCCGAAGTAAGAGCGGAACACCCGATCCTGTTCTGCAGTGGTCCGGTAATGCGGCCCCTCCCAGAACTGAGGCTTCAAGCCCGCACGCTCGAATATGGCAAGCCCAGCTTTTACACGCGGTTCCGCGTACGATGCCTTCATCGTTTCTTCCACATCCGCCACTTGGAACTCGTTGCCGATCCCCGATTCGTGGTGTCCGTCATCCCGGCGCACGCCGCCGACTTGGTGCGTATAGCCGTGCATGCCAATGACCGCGCCGCTGTCCGAAGCCTGCTGGAGCACCTTGCGGAAAGCTGCCGCGTACGGATTGCCCTCCTGGTCAAGGGGTACGTCGTACCGTGATCCGTCCGGGGGCAGATTGATCCAGCGGGGAATAACCGCGATATGATACGCCACCTTCTGGTCGCGCAAATATTCCAGCACGGTTCTCAGCTTGCCAAGCTCCTCAAGCGAAGCATATTGTCCGCCGGGACCAATGTCCTCCAGCCGCATCAAGACGAATTTGGGCGTACGAGCCTCGCCTTCGACGGTAATCATCCGATACGCCGACAGCAGCAGCGTAAGCGTGATTAAAGAAACAACAAAACGTAGCCATTTTGAATGGCGTAAATAGGTCATCGGGTATCCCGGGCTCCCTTCTGGCTGCGTAAATCTATACCCGATTGTAGCAGATTTCACGCCGAGCGAGTATGTTTTTTTGCGGCGATAGGATGAAAGCACGGCTTATTCACCCTATTTTCCTCCCCCCTGCCGACGGACCTAAACAGCTCTGCGCCGCCCGAATCATATGAAGAACGAAAAAAACAAGAGAGGGGTGCTTTCGACGCATGGAAAACCAATTGAAAGCGATAACGAAAGAGCTGACGGACCTGCATAAGCGATATGCCGGAATTTCCCTAAGCTTTGCTGCCCTTGAGCGGAAATTGTCGGCAATGGAACACCGCATGGCTACGCTTGAAACCGAGTTTGCGAGGCAAGTCCCCTTTCTGCTGGAAGAAACCTGCCCGCCAGCCCACTGAAGGCGCTTAAAGCCGATGTTCTCCATCCTTATCCTTATCCCGTCAAGAAGCTCTTCAACTCTTGTCGTCCGGAGGCTTGCGACTTAACCGCAAGCTTCTATATACGGCTCGTCCCCCAGTTGCCTGTTCGGAATAAAGCCTATACGCCGTTTCCCTCTGAAAAAAGTCTGCTATCCAAGCTTGGCATTTACTTCCCGATTCGGCGAGCTATATAATAAAATGGCCGCTTCTCCGTGCCTCTACCGGCCGGGATCTGTCGCTAGGAAGCCGGCTTAGCGCTTTCGCTCCAACGCCCCTGAATCCCGTTCGGGTTGCCTTTGGGCGTATTTTTAATCTGTTACGATGGGGGCAAGCATGATATAATGAATCGAGTGCGACAGGAAGGTGATATCAAAATATGCAAAAAATCCCAGTCATTCGTGATAAAAAAAGTTCTGACATCATCATCATCCCTTCCGATGAAGTCGTTAAAATCGAATGCGTACGGGATAAAGAATATATCATTCATACGGTTTCCGATAAATATTACTGGGCAGCGTCGCTGGAAGCTTTTGAAGAGTGGCTGTACGAGGAAGGCTTTCGCCTGATCGATCAGATGAATGTGGTCAATATGAACCACGTCACGGCGTACGAGCCTCGCAAAGGAATCGTCACATTGCAGCACGGTTCTACGCCCCATTATAAAACCGCTTCCGCCGCTTGGATTCACGGCGAACATATTACCAACGTCATGAATCTGCTGGGAAAGATGAAGGATCTCGACAAAGGCATCATCGACGACGAAGCCGATCGCATCTTCGAGAACGTGCTGGCCCAGGAAGAGGATCATCGGTTCGCCCGATCCTACGCGATGATCAAAGCGCTGTATGATAAGAAGAAGACCGAACTGCTGCTTGAAGAAAGCGAGCTGCGCTATAAATCGCTGTTCGAGCATAATCCCGATCCAATCTGCTCGCTGAACCTGTCGGGCCTCATTACGAACGTGAATCCCGCCATGTTCGGCGTCACCGGCTACGCGGAAGCGGATTTACTTCACCGCACGATCAATCCGCTTATTCTGCCGGAAGATTATACGCGGTGGCTCGACCATTTCGAGGAAACGCTCAACGGCATGACCCCTCATTATGAGATTACGTTTGTGCGCAAGGACGGCAACCCGGTCGAGCTCAGCGTATATAACTTTCCGATCTTCGTCAACAAACAAATTGCCGGCGTTTATATGATCGGTCAAGACATCAGCGAGCGCAAGCGGGCCGAGGAAATGATTCTCCGCTCCGAGAAGCTGTCGATCGTCGGCCAGTTAGCCGCCGGGGTCGCTCATGAAATCCGCAATCCGCTAACCTCGCTTAAAGGCTTCGTCCAACTGCTTCAAGGCAAGGTAAACGGCTACGACAATTACTTCGAAATTATGATCGACGAGCTGGAACGGATCAATTTTATCGTAAGCGAGTTTCTGGTCATCGCGAAGCCGCAAGTCGTCAAGTACCAGCCGAAGAACGCCTTCACCATTCTGGAAAATACGATTATGCTACTCGGCTCTCAAGCGATGATCCATAATGTAGACATCGTCACGGAAAAGGACGCCGATCTTCCCGAAATCAATTGCGACGAGAATCAAATCAAGCAAGTATTTATCAACATTCTGAACAACTCCATCGATGCCATGCCGGAAGGCGGACAAATCCGCGCCGAATTCCGCAAAATGGAGGGCGGAAAGCTGCTGATGCGGTTTACCGATCAAGGCTGTGGCATTCCGGAAGACCGAATTCCCCGACTGGGGGAACCGTTCTATACGACGAAGGAGAAGGGCACCGGACTCGGTCTGATGGTCACCTTTAAAATTATCGAAAATCACGGGGGCAGCATGAAGATACGCAGCGAGCAGGGAAAAGGCACGACCGTAGACATTTATATGCAGGGCGTCCGAAAGATCCGGTCTTAGCAAGCGAGACGGAAGCCCGATACTGTATAAAAAAAGTATTTGGCTTTTTGGCCAAATACTTTTGCCTGTTTCCATGGTTCCATACAAGCTCCATCGCTTCGCCTGACGGCTTAGCCGATCTTCGGAATGAAAATTACCGGTTCAACAAGCTGCCGACGTAACGCAGCAGTTCATTGGCTGAAGCGGTCGTATAGCCGTGTTCCTCGACAAGACGCTTGATGACCTCGTTGATCCGCTTTAACTGGTTTTCGTCGGGTGTTTTGGTGGACGTCGTAATTTTGACGATGTCCTTCAGATCGGTGAACAGCTTCTTCTCGATCGCTTCCCTCAGCCGTTCGTGGCTGCTGTAGTCGAACCGCTTCCCTTTGCGCGAATACGACGACATCCGGATCAGTATCTCCTCGCGGAACGCTTTCTTCGCATTTTCCGAAATGCCGATCTGCTCTTCGATGGAACGCATCAGCCTTTCGTCCGGGTCCATCTCTTCGCCGGTCAGCGGGTCCTTGATTTTGGTCCAGTTGCAGTAGGCCTCGATGTTGTCCAGGTAGTTGTTGAACAATGTCTTCGCCGACTCGTCGAACGAGTAGACGAACGCTTTTTGCACCTCTTTCTTGGCCAGCTCGTCATACTCCTTGCGCGCGATGGAGATGAAGTTCAAGTACCGCTCCCGCTCCTCCTTCGTAATGGATGGGTGCTGGTCCAGACCGTCCTTGAGCGCCCGCAGTACATCCAGCGCATTGATAAATTCCAGGCCTTGCCGGATCAGTGCGCTGGAAATCCGGTTGATGACATAGCGGGGATCGATTCCGCTCATCCCTTCCTCCAAATATTCGCTCTGCATCTCCTTCAAATCCGCTTCCTTGTACCCTTCCACCTCTTCGCCGTCGTACATGCGCATTTTTTTGACGAGATCCATTCCCTGCTTCTTGGATTCCTTCAAGCGGGTCAAAATCGAAAAAATCGCCGCGGCCCTCAGTGAGTGAGGCGCGATATGCACATGCTTCATGTCGCTTTGCTTAATCAGCTTGGCGTAAATTTTCTCTTCGTCCGATACCTTCAAATTGTAAGGAATCGGCATAACGATCATCCGCGATTGGAGCGCCTCGTTCTTCTTATTGGAAATAAACGATTTATATTCGGATTCGTTCGTATGGGCGATAATGAGCTCGTCTGCCGAAATCAAAGCGAACCGTCCGGCTTTGAAGTTGCCTTCCTGCGTGAGGGACAGCAGGTTCCACAGAAACTTCTCGTCGCATTTCAGCATTTCCTGAAACTCCATCAAGCCCCGGTTGGCCTTGTTCAGCTCTCCGTCGAAACGGTAAGCCCGCGGATCGGATTCCGAACCGTACTCGGTAATTGTGGAGAAGTCGATGCTCCCCGTCAGGTCGGCGATATCCTGCGATTTCGGATCGGACGGACTGAACGTTCCGATGCCTACGCGGTTGTCTTCGGACAGCAGCACGCGCTCCACCAGCACGTTTTCGATGCGTCCCCCATACTCATCCCGCAGTCGGATTTGGCAGGAGGGGCACAGATTGCCCTCGATTCTCACGCCGAGCTCCTGCTCGACCTCGCTTCTCAGCTCATGCGGAATTAAGTGCAGAGGCTCCTCGTGCATCGGGCAGCCTTTGATCGCATATACAGCGCCTTGATCCGTGCGCGAAAACTGCTCAAGCCCGCGCTTGAGTATCGTGACGATGGTCGACTTCCCTCCGCTGACCGGCCCCATCAAAAGCAAGATCCGCTTGCGGACATCCAACCGACGGGCCGCCGAATGGAAATATTCTTCCACCAGCTTCTCAATCGCCGAATCGAGCCCGAAAATCTCTTTATCGAAAAAGTTATATTTTCGACGCCCATTTTCCTCCAGGATGCCGTGGGAGGCAATCATTTCGTACACCCGCGCATGCGCCGTCATAGCCAAATGCGGATGCCGGCGGAGCAGCTCGATGTACTCGGCAAAGGTTCCGGTCCAGGCCAGCCTTTCGGTCTCCGTGCGATAGTCGGCGATTTTCTTGAATAGATTCATGATCTTTACCTCCTACAAGTTTTGCTTTAGCAAAACTGGCTTCGAAAGGATACGCTTATAGGTTTTGCGCTAAGCAAAACCAGCTTCGAAAGGATACGCGCTTCGAAACGATTGCGTAACGCCGAAAGCCGCCGCTTCCGGGCTTTGGCCCCGGCTTCTTCTTCGGATTTGAAGTGTAATAAATACCTATGCAGAAAGCAAAGGGAAGTTGACCGAAAATTTCTGACAAAATCAGAAAAGAAGCGCGTAGGCTTGTCTGGACGGATATGCGAAAAGAAGGGCGAAACGGAGGGATTTTCTAAGCGCGGCGGAGGTGCGTACAGGGTACGCCGGAATTTCCGGCGAGCCGGGGAGCCGTTACGGGCACCCCTCGACTTGGAGTCGCCGGACGGCTTCTTTCCGCGCCCGATGCAACCTTGTTTTGATCGTCGTGAGCGGGAGCTTTAAATAGGAGGCGATTTCGCCGGGCTTCATTTCGTATTTTGCCTTAAGCAGCAGCACATTCCGAAACGGCAATGGCATCTCCAAAATTTTCCCGAACATTTCGCGGCTGTCCTCACGCTTCAAATACTCCTCCTCCGCGGACGTATGGGCCTTCTCCGTCTCGATCCTGTCCACAACCGTAACTTTGCGAAAATAGGGACTCCTCTGATAATCCAACACGGTATTGCGAGTGATCGTGAGCAGCCACGCCCGGACGGAGCCGTCGCCCCGAAACGAAGCGATTCGGCGGTAAGCTTTCAAAAATACATCCTGGGTAATATCGTCGGCTACATCGTGTTTATGTATTAATCCATAGGCATAGCTCCATACCTCGCGGCGGTGCTGTTCCATCCATGATCTAAAAAGAGCCTCATCCTTGGAGGACGGGCGATTTTCCAAGTTACGACAATCGCTGGTTTGTTCTAATTTTTGCGGCATCTCTATCCAAGCCTCCTCCGACAAACGAGCGCTTCCGGAGCGCTTTTTTTCTTTATTATGAACTCTATTACTTAACGATGAACTAAGAAAAGTTAACGAAATTCTTAAGATTTTCTATATAAAGACGAAAAAAACGCGCCGCCCCTTCAGGTTCGACACGTTTCATGTACATTTTCTTAAGAATTAGCCTTCTCTCCCAGGACATTCAGGCGCACCGCAAAGACGGTCCGCTCCTCGTCGCTGGATGCGGAAATGGTTCCTCCGTGCAGCTCGACGATGCTTTTGGCGATGGCCAAGCCGATGCCGGAACCCCCGGTATACGTCGCGCGGGATTTCTCCACGCGGTAAAACCGTTCGAAAATATGAGGCAAATCGGTTTGCGGAATCGATTCGCCGTAATTGATAATTTGGATCACGGCTTCGCCCCCTTCCTTGAAGCCCAGCACCTCAAGATACTTCCCTTCGCTGCCATACTTGATCGCATTGGAGATCAAATTCTCGAATACCCTTCGGAGCTTGTTGCCGTCGGCCATGACCGGCAGCTGCGATTCAAAAAAAGTCATATGCTGCTCGATCCCAGCCTCCTGAAGCTGCAGCCGGAACTGTGCGAAAAGCTGGCGCATCATTTCGACCAAATTGATCGGAGCCTTCTGGATCGTCGCCCCCGTAATATTGCTTAAGCGGGTATATTCGAATAAATCCTGAATCAATTGAAACAGCCGCTGCGATTCCTCGTACGCCATGTTGACATAATAACGCAGCTCCACTTCGTCCCGGTAACGGTCCTGCTCGATCAGACCGAGATATCCGGTAATCGAGGTGAGCGGAGTCCGCAGATCGTGGGATACGTTCGTAATCAATTCGTTCTTGGTGGACTCGGCCCGCCGTTCTTCGTCAATCGACGTTTTGAGCCGCTCGACGACCTGGTTGATGTTCCCGGCCAGTTGGCCCAGCTCGCCCATGGACTGCACAGGCACTTTATGATCGAAGTCATCGGCGGCGATCCGCTGCACATCCTCGATAATATGGATTAGGTACCTGTGGTAGCGGGCATCTTTTTCCCGTTTGAAAAAATATAAGGCCGACAGCATAAACAAAGGCAGCCCCGTAAGAAAGTAAATTTCCGGATAACCGATAGAAGAATTAATCCATTTGAATAGCGAATCTAAAGACAGCGAAGACAGCTTGGAAAAGTAAATCGACTTGGCGATTATCTCCATTACTAACAGCACGACTACGGTCGTTAATGCGCTCCAGAAGAGCGGTACCGCGACTCTCCAGCTAGTTCTCAATTTTGTATCCTACCCCCCATACCGTGTGAATCAGCTTTTCTCCCGCCATTTCTTTTTCCAGCTTCTCGCGCAGCCGGCTGATATGCACCGTGACAGAGTTGTTCGCCTCAAAATACTTTTCTTTCCAGATCAGCTCGAAAATTTCCTCCGATCCGAAAACCCGGCCCGGATGGCTTGCAAGCAAAAATAAAATGCCAAATTCGATCGGCGTCAGCTTGATCGAGCGGTCATCGATCGAGACGGCATGGTTGCGTTTATCGATTTGCATCGATTTGATCTTGATGATCCCTTCCGCGTCCGGCTGGGCCGTCTGCGCATTGAAATACGACCGCCGCAGCAGCGACTTGACCCGCGCCACCAGCTCCAGCGGGTTGAAGGGCTTGCCCATATAATCGTCGGCCCCCGTCATCAGGCCTAAAATTTTGTCCATATCCTCGTCCTTGGCGCTCAGCATCAGGATCGGCGTCGTCTTGTCCTCGCGGATTTTGCGGCAAACCTCCATCCCGTCCAATTCGGGCATCATCACGTCCAGTATGACCAGATGGACAGTTTCCTCCTCGATCCGTCTTATGGCGTCGATTCCATTATGTTCCTTAATAACCTCGTAGCCTTCATTTTTCAAATAAATTTCAAGCAAATTCGCGATTTTATGATCGTCGTCGACGATGAGGATGCGTTTATTCATTCAACTCTACCTTCCTTAACCGGTTAGTTTAACGGCAGATTACCACGTTCCGGGAAGGAAATCAACGACTTGGCATTTCTTGGTGCCGTATGGCCATACGGATGTCTCCCTTCTTCATGCTGCGGGCATGTCGCTCCCCTCCCCTCTCTGGCGGCAAAAACCCGATCGTCCCCTCACGGTTAACGGATTCCATAGCAAAGCGCGCTTCCTTACTTTACCGCCTGTTCGTTAAGCGAAAGCTAAGCAAAGCTTACAAAAAGGTTACGCTTCCTTGCTAAAATCTAACAATACCCGGCAAGTCTTGATTCCTTAGTCAGCTGTTCGGAAGGTGTGTCATATGAGCGGCGAAATTTCGATTGGAGAATCAGCAGGGCGGCGAGCTATGAATACATTCATCCGGTTGACGGGGATGTGGAATTGCGAGGTTCAAAATAAAAAACGACGGGGTCCTTGGTGAACAAGGAACCTCCGCCGTGAACTAACCGATGGCCGCAAACTTGATACATACGGGCTTGGATACATCCAGTCTGTCCCCCGTAGGCAGAAGCTTCCCGGTAACCGCGTCCCGCGCGAACGTCACGATTTGATTCGAATCCCGGTTGGCTACGAGCACAAAACGTCCGTCCGACGAAAGAGCGAAGTTCCGCGGATGTCCGCCAAGCGTCGAAGCATGCTCAACAAGCGTGAGTTTGCCGGTCGAGGAATCGATGGCGTACACCGCGATGCTGTCATGTCCGCGATTGGAGCCGTACAGAAATTTGCCGTCCGGCGAGACGTGAATATCGGCGCACGCATTATCCCCTTCATAAGAAGCGGGCAGCGTCGAGACGGTCTGTATTTCGCCGAGCTTGCCCTCCTCCGGATCGTAGGAGAATGCCGTGATCGTCGAACCCAGCTCGTTGATGACGTAGCCGTAAGGGAGCGACGGATGAAAAACAAAATGCCGCGGTCCCGATCCGGGCGCCACCCGTACCTCGTCATGAGGAAGCAGCTTTCTGGCTGCGATGTCCAATTTATAGATAAAGAGGCGATCCAACCCCAAGTCGGAGACGACCGCGTAGCGGTTGGCATGGTCGACGAATACGGAATGCGCGCGCGCCTGATTTTGCACGGGCAGGACGCTGGAGCCTTCGTGCCGGCGGATGTCCACGGTCTTGCCTATGTGTCCGTCCTCCAGCAGCGGAGACAGCCCGATCATGCCGCCGTGGTAGCTTGCTACCATGATATATTTATGGGTACGGTCCAAAATAATGTGACACGTGGTCGCCGGCACCGTCAGCTCAATTCCGAGCAGCGACAGCTTGCCGGTTTCGGGATTGAACTCGTATGCCGCGGCAGCCCCGCAGCGCTTGCCTTCGGAATCGGCTCCTTCCGTGATGGCATATAGCTTCAAACCCTCCACATTCACATCCAGAAACGTCGGATTTTGCAGCCCGTCCGTTTGATCCGTCAGTTCGAGTCTTCCGGTATCGGGATCGAACCTGCAGGCGTACAAGCCCGGATCGGCCGCATCCGCATACGATCCCAAAAAAGCGAAGATCTTCTTCTTGCTCTCCATCCAAGCACCTCTCTATCTCATTCATGTCCTATAGGCATTATCGCAAATCCGCTGCCCTGAGGCAACCGGGCCGCTTCTCGCGGATTCGCTGAGCGCAAGGTAAAGAGGACCTCCCATAATGGAAGGTCCTTGGAGTCTAAATAAATGTCGCGTCGCGGACACTTTCCGGCGCGCCTCAGGTTAGTATGCGCTGCTCGACTGCTCGCCTTTGACGATCGATACGCCGGAGCTGGAGCCGATCCGGGTAGCCCCCGCTTCAATCATCGCCTTGACATCCTCCAGGCTGCGTACGCCGCCGGACGCCTTCACTCCGATGTCCGGGCCTACCGTTTTGCGCATCAGCGCGATATCCTCTACCGTAGCTCCGCCGGTGGAAAAACCCGTCGACGTCTTCACGAAATCCGCGCCGGCCTTCACCGCCAAACGGCATGCCCGCTCCTTCTCTTCGTCGGTCAAGAGGCAGGTTTCGATGATGACTTTTGTCAGCGCCTTGCCTTTAGCCGCTTCGACGACGGCCCGGATATCCTGTTCCACCAGATCGTCCTGCTTATCCTTGAGCGCTCCGATATTGATCACCATATCGACTTCCGTCGCTCCGGCAGCGATCGCTTCCCGGACTTCGAACGCCTTCACTTCCGGCATCGTTGCCCCCAATGGAAAGCCGATGACCGTGCATACCTTCACGTCGGGCGTATCCTTCAGCACTTCATAAGCCGTCTTCACCTGTGCCGGATTGACGCACACCGAGGCAAAACGGTATTGCTTCGCTTCCTCCGCCAACCGGATCACCGCCTCACGGCTAGCATCGGCTTTTAATAAGGTATGGTCGATTAATCGAGCGATTTCGTTCGTTGTCATCTGCTTACTCCTCCGTTCGTTTTTCAACCCTCGAAACTAAGATTAATGAATTTCCGCGTGCACCAGAACCGGACGTTCCACTTTGCCGGAGGCGATAGTGTACGATTCGTAGATGCTCTCAATCACGTCATCCACCGTTTCGCGATTGCTGTGAATGGTAACAAGCGTATCCCCGGGCTTCACTTCGTCGCCGATTTTTTTGTACAGCATTAGGCCAACACTCAGATCGATCTCGGATTCCTTCGTTGCGCGTCCCGCACCCAAGATCATCGCCGCGGTGCCGATGCTGTCGGCGACGATCTCCGAGACATAGCCCGCTTCCTTCGCCTTCACCTCGATACGGTATGCGGCAACCGGCAGCTTGGACGGGTCGTCCACGATCGACGCGTCTCCGCCCTGCGCGGCAATGAACGCTTTAAACGTCTCCAAGGCCCGCCCGCTGGAAATCGCTTCCTCCAGCTTGCTTCGCGCTTCGCTCACGCTGGAAGCCTGCTTTGCCAAATATACCATATGACTGCCGAGCGTCAAGCATAGTTCGTGCAAATCTTCGGGACCTTCCCCGCGCAGCGTATCGATCGCTTCCTTCACTTCCAGCGCATTGCCGATCGCATACCCGAGCGGCTGATTCATATCGGAAATGACCGCCATCGTATGGCGTCCCACGTTGTTGCCGATGTCCACCATCGCCTTCGCCAGCGCCTTGGCGCTGTCCAAGTCTTTCATGAACGCGCCGGCGCCTACTTTGACATCCAGTACGATGGCATCGGAACCCGAGGCGATCTTTTTACTCATGATCGAGCTGGCCATCAGCGGGATCGAATTGACCGTCCCGGTGACATCGCGAAGCGCGTAAATCTTTTTGTCCGCCGGGGTCAGGTTTCCGGTCGGCCCGGTCACCGCAACTTTCACTTCGTTCACTTGCCTGACGAACTGCTCGCTGCTGATTTCGGCCTGGAATCCTGGAATCGCTTCGAACTTGTCCACCGTACCGCCGGTATGGCCGAGTCCGCGCCCGGACAGCTTTGCTACGGGAACGCCGACCGCGGCGACGAGCGGCGCAAGAACGATCGTCGTCGTATCGCCGACGCCTCCGGTGCTGTGCTTGTCCACTTTGATGCCTTCGATGGCGGACAAATCGATCGTATCTCCCGACGCCACCATAGCCATCGTCATATTCGCCGTCTCCGTCGGAGTCATGCCGCGGAAGAAGGCCGCCATCAGAAACGAGGACATCTGGTAGTCCGGGATCGTTCCGTTCGTATAGCCTTGCACGATGAAATCAATTTCCGTCTTGCTAAGCTCGTGACCGTCACGCTTGCGGGCAATCAAATCAACCATTCTCATGTTTCTCGTCTCCCCGTGTTTAGTATAGTCATCGAATAATTTATAGGAACAGCCCGATGAGCGTGGCCGACAAAATCGAGGCCAGCGTCGAGCCGAGCAGCAGCTTCAAGCCGAACTGTGCAGCCTCGTCTCCCCGTTTGTCGTTCAGCGCTTTCACCGCGCCGGTAATAATGCCGATGGAGCTGAAGTTCGCAAAGCTGACCAGGAATACCGAGACGATCCCGACCGTACGGGCCGACAAACCCGAAGCGATGTCTTTGAAGCTCAGCATCGCAACGAATTCGTTGGTCACAAGCTTCGTCGCCATGATGCCCCCCGCCTGCACGGCTTCGCTCCACGGGATGCCCATCAGGAACGCGACCGGTGCAAAAATATACCCCAGCACGGATTGGAACGAAATGTGGAATATCAGCTCGAATACGTAGTTGATCATATTCATCAAAGCGATAAAACCGATGAGCATCGCGCCAACGATAATCGCTACTTTGAATCCGTCCATAATGCTTTCGCTGATCATCTGGAAGAACGATTCCTTCGGATGTTGCTCCTCGTCGGCCACAACCGTCGCCTGTTCTTCCTCCGGATCGAGCTTGTACGGGTTAATAATGTTGGCGACTATCAGCGCTGAGAAAATGTTCAGCACGATGGCGACCACGACGTACTTCGGTTCAAGCATCGTCATGTATGCTCCCACGATCGAGATGCTGACCGCGCTCATTGCCGATGTGCAAAGCGTGTACAGCCGCTGCTTCGTGACCTGGTTGAGCTGCTTCTTCGTCGTCAGGAACACTTCCGATTGACCGAGCAGCGCGGCGGAAACCGCCACATAGTTTTCCAGCCGACCCATGCCGTTCAATTTGCTGAGCGCCAGCCCCACATATTTGATGACGAACGGCAGCACCTTCACATAGTTCAGGATGCCGATCAGAATCGAGATAAATATGATCGGCAGCAGCACGTTGATAAAAAAGGTCGAAGCGCCCTGATTTTCCAAGCCGCCGAATACGAAGTTGACGCCGCCTACCCCGAATTCCATCAGCTTGTTGAACAATCGGGAGACGAATGTGATCAGATCCAGACCGATCTTCGTATTCAGTATGATAAAGCTCAGCACAATTTGCGTAACGAGCATAGCCAGAATCGGTCTGCTGCGAATTCCTTTCCGGTTGTTGCTGAACAAATATCCCACCGCAAACACCAGCAGCAACCCGGCCACTACGAATAAAAATTTCATCGAAATTCCTCCACGTAAAGGGAATTGAATTGTTAATTGAAAGCGTTAGCAATGAATGCAAAAAAGCTTCAACATCGAACACGATGATGGAGGACCAACGGGGCTGTACGATGCTGCCATTTTTAGCATTTCCTTTGCGATCAAGTTTAATGAGCTAATACGATGATGTTGTTTCGAAGCGGCTTCGATTACAATTTAACTATAACAAGTCATTGAACAAATGTATATATAATATTGAACTTTTGTTCTTGCAAACAAAGAAATTTTGAAGAATTTGTGGAACAACAACCTGCGTTTCCTATGGTTATCTCCTGATTCTGGTTCCAAAGCCCTCGTTTCTCGATCATTTGTATGGTTTATCGTTTACATTCGTTCTTGATTTGCGTAAAAAAGAAACCATCCAAGCTTTCGCCCGGATGGTTCCTTAGCCCTTTAGCGGGATGCCGAATCTGATTAATTGCGTTATCCTTCTTGCTCCAGCAATATTTTGGCCGTATACTGATCCGTTACCAGCACATTCGCGTACTTCGCTTTCAATGCGCCACGGATGCCTTCGACTTTTTTCAAGCCGCCTGCGATGAGAATCGATTGGTCTTTTGTTTTGAGCTCATGCAGTTCGATCCCGATCGTGCGGGCATTCAGCGTCTCGTTGCAAATCGCGCCGTTTTTATCGAAGAAGCGGGAAGCGATATCCCCTACCGCATGGTCGGCGATCAGTTGCATATCCTGCTCCGTGAAATAGCCAAGCTGGAACAGCAGCGAATCCGTCCTAGGCACGCCAACCGTGAACAAGGCAATGTTCGCCTGCTTCCCCATGTCAAGCAGCTTCCGGATGTGGCGGTCCGCCTCAATCGCCTGCTTCACCACGACGTGGTCGACGATGGCCGGCAGCGGCAGCTGGTAAGGCGTCGCATCGAATGCCATCCCGAACAAATGAAGCGTTTCTGAGGCGTAGGTCTTCTTCTCGGAATGGCTGACGCCGCCCTTCAGTTGGACGATTCGGACGTCCTTCAGCGCTTTATGCTCCAGATGCGTCGCCACCTGGTAAATGGTCGTCCCCCAGATGGTGCCGATAATGTCGCCGTCCTGAACGATTTCCCTCAAATAATCCGCCGTCAGCTTGCCCAAATACTGCTTGATCACATGATCCTCGAACAACGGGATGGACGCGACCAGCGCCCGCTTCAGCCCGAACTTCTCTTCCAATTGCTCACTCAGGATTTTGCGGTCCTCGGTCGGGTCTGAAATGCGAATCTCGACGATTCCTTCCTCTTTCGCCTGCTGCAGCAGACGGGAGACGGTCGGCCGGGAAACCTCCAGCTTGTTCGCGATATCCTGTTGGCTGTAATCCAGCAAATAGTAAAGCTTGGCGGCCTCGATCATTTTTTTCAGCTTCTCTTGTTCCATAAAGCCCCCGATCTCCATCCCTGAACACTTTACCATGTATTGTTACACAAATGTCCACCGCACTGCAAGCGTTTTAGCTCAAAAATGCGGTACGTATTCAAAATCAGAAGGCGATAAGTAACAAGGCTGATCGATCATTCTCGGTAAAAAACGTCCCCAACTCCATGTTAGGGACGCTTTATCCGACTAAACGTGATTAAATCTCAACACACCATTAGTTGGTGAATTTTACGTATTGCAAGAATCGCTTAAGCACCGTTGCGACTTGAGCTCGGGTCGAATCCAAAGAAGGCTCGAACGTCGTATCGGTCATTCCTTCAATGATCCCCTTTCGAACGACTTGTTCAACGGAAGCAGCAGACCACTCGCTAACGGCTCCGCGGTCTTTGAATTTGTTTACCTTGGAGTCAGCTTCTTTAGTGGAGGGCTCGCTTCCTGCTGCCTTAAGCGCTCTGTTGATCATGACAGCCATCTGTTCGCGGGTAATGCTGCCGTTCGGCTCGAACGTCCCGTTCTCAAATCCGTTCACAAGACCCGCTTTTACTGCGGCACCGATCGATCCGGCGTACCAATCTTTTGGCTGAATGTCATTAAAGGTCACATAACTCGGATCTTCCAGCAAACCTAAAGAACGCACAAGTAGCGAAGTAAATTCCGCGCGCGTGATTTTTTTATCGGGCTCATAGAGCTTGTCGGTCATACCCTTTACAATAAATTTCGACGCCAGCCGCTGGATGTCGGATTCCGCCCAGTGTCCGGTAATGTCATCAAAGGTATGATTGGCCGAAACTACGGTATAGATGCTATTATGGGTGGAAAAAATTTTAACTGTAGAAGCATTCTCTCCTTTTTCGATATAGGAAGGAATAAAGGTCGCTTCATGGGTAACCGGATCAATCGTAACGGCTGTAACATGGTCCCTATTGGGAATGGTGCCAGGAACGATTACTTTGCGCTCCACATAAGCAGCCCCGAAATTCACTAGCTCCTGCGATAAACCATTGCTGCCTTCGGCTGTAATTTTAAAATCCAGAGGATTAGGAAGCAGCGTGCCGGTCAGTTGATTCGTCTTGATAATCTTCTCGTTCATACTTGGTGGCAGCTTCTCGATAGCCACGGTAATCTTGATGTTTTGCATCGTTGTCAAGGGCTGGGTCCAAGTACGTAATACGTGAACCGGCAGCTTATATTCCATTGCATCTGTGCGTAACGTGATCAAGGCGCCGGCTTGAACTTTGTCCGGATTATGGAATGACTCGGCCGGAAGCTCGATTTTAGTCAAGACGTCGGCACGATCGATTTGAACGACAACCGATCCGGCCGTTTGCAAAGCTGCGGCTAATTTGTCCTTGTCTAGCGTTATTTTAGTTACCGTTTGTCCCAAGCTATTGGTTTCTTTAGCAACAATCCCGTCTTTGCTCGGATCCAGAACGACTTCGGCCGCGTTCGGCTTCGGCGTTGGCTGCAACCCGCCTGCAGATCCGGCGGTACTTTGGCTAGGGCTTGACGCCCCAATATCCGATGAATTGCCGCTTGAAGTATAAAGCGTCATATCGTTGACCACGATCTTGTCGGCCAATGCCGTTACGCGAGTTTCGACAGAAACGAATCCGGCTGATTCCGCTCTGAAGACGTAAGTTCCGGCAGGCAACGTGACGGAAAAGGCCCCGTCCAGCCCTGTTTGTATTTTCTTAAGCAGCATACCGTCTGCAGCCTCATAGACTTTAGCCCATGCTTGTGCCGCAGGGTTAGACCCGTTCGTAATTCTCCCCGTCACAACACCGTTTGTTTGCAATGAAGCTTGGACGAATGCATCCTTTTCCTTGCTGACGGCTACGTTTTTCGTTATGTTTCCCAAATTGCTTTTTTCCGCTGTCAACGTATAAGTTCCGGCAGGAACAAACAAGGCAAACGTGCCGTCGCCGTTTGTTTTCGTATAATTGGAATAGGCTTCGTTGCTCGCGCGGACGATTACCCCACCCAGTGGCGTTTTTCCGTCGGCAGCGAAGATGGTTCCGCCAATTCTGCCGGCTTGCGTTGTTAAATTCTGATGTAACGTTTGCTCCGCGGCAACGGCAATCGCAGTCGGTGTCTGATTACCATCAAAAGATTTACTATCAACGGTATATTGGCCGGCCGGAAGCATCAAGGAAAAGAAACCTGTATCCGCGTGAGTAGCGATACGATCGACAGGCGTTCGAGTATGATCGAGTATGATCGCCGAAGCTCCGCCTACGTTTGTTTTCCCGTTGGATAGGTAACCGTTGAATATACCAGCCGTGCCTAATACCGGATTAACCGTAACGCTTGCGCCTCGGGAGACGCTAACATTTTTATTTAGCGCCACTTTATGGTAATGCATTGTTTTTAATGTATAGCTTCCGGGTGGGACCTTTAGCGAGTACGTCCCGTCTTCCTTCGATGTGGTGAAAGAATAGGAGCTGCCGTCTTGAGACAGAGCAACGATTGTCGCGTATCTTATCATCGTTCCGTCCGCTTCAGTAACTTTACCGTTGATTTCTGTAGGATTTATCGTCAGATCATACGTGCTGGTCTGTCCTTCCAGAATACTCAAGTTCTCTTTTACCGCGATCGAATCTCCCGCTGCCGCAGTAATACGATAATTTCCTACAGGCAAAAGAGTCTCATAGCTGCCATCATGAAGCGGTGCCAGCTTGTCGACAACTTGTCCATTCTTATCTTGCACGGTGATGGAAATGTCCTCAAAGCTCGCTTGCGGCCGGCTATTGGGATAAGATACTTTACCCGATAACGTACCTGCATTCTCCAACGTAATCGCTAAAGACTCATTTTTGCCGGGTGCAAGAGTTACGGGCTGACGAATCCCTGCGTATGCCCCTGCGCTAGCCTTCACGATGTAAGTTCCGGGCGGCAATAAAAATGCATAAGTACCGTTGAGAGACGAAGGTTCGACATCCGGAACATAGGCGTTACCTAGCAAATCGAAAACGCGAACACGACTAGTTGAGTCAGTTGGCGCATTAGCCAGACTCACCTTCAAGCCGGAATTCATATCCGTCAGATTCACTATAGTCGAGCCGGGTCCAATGGTCACTTGGGAACTAGCTTGTGTGCCGGTTTCATTCTCTGCGGCCGCAACGATGGTAACTTGGCCCGCAGGGACTGCAAGCGTATAATTACCGTTCACGTCTACCCGTGTTTCGTTCAAAACATTTCCCTGCTGATTCACGGCTTTTACTTTGAACTTTGTTTTTAATCCGGATACGGATTGAATCGCACCGCTGATTTTGCCAGCCGGGTTAAGATTGATCGTAAGAGGAGACTTCGACGAATCCGTTGTAAGGCCTGATACAGAGCCGTAATTCGGTTCGCCTTGAGACGAATATGCCGCCACGGTATAGGAGCCTTCGTTGATTGGAACCGTAAAAGTTCCGTCCGGCGAAACGGAAGCCTCATTATACATAAAGCCTGTATTCTCGTCGATCAGTCTCACTTTTGTTCCGGAAGGCAGCGGACCGTTGGAGCCGCTTCTCGTGACAATACCGCTAAGCAGCATCGTATTCAACGAAAAGTTTGCATTCTTGGTTTGATCCGGACTAACGGTAACGAAATTGCTGGAACCCTCAGTCTCATAAATGGCCTCAATCGTATACGTTCCAGGCGTAACGTTCAGACGGTAATTGCCGTCCGGCTTGGTGATATCCTGTGCAACCGTTTGGCCGCGGTTATCCAAAGCAACCACGGCTGCATTCGGTATCGGCTTCCCGCTGCGGTCCGTCACGCCCCCGCTAATAGTCGCCTTGGCTGCACTGCTATTCGACGCTGTATCCGCAAAAGCCGAAACGGGTAAAGCACTCGCTAGGGACAAAATCAGGAGCACTTGAATAACGATCCTCTTGCTCAAAAACATGAATGCTCGCCTCCGTCTGTTTTCATCTTTGTTGGTTGTATTGATCAAGCAATCTTCGCTGTAGATCAAAGAAGGCCAGTTTATTGGATAGGACCGTAATTTTGGGATGGCTTTGCACCACTTTTTTTAACAGGAACCCGGCTTCTGCTATTTTCCCGGAGTGAACTAATAAATCAGCCTTTAAAACATCGGCTTTCCATGCAAGAATATCGCGGTCTGCAGTTACAGTCCCTCGGTAAGTTCCAAAGCCTTCAACAGCTGCTCCTATGTGTCCTTCGGCCTCTTGAAGTAACAAACGGGCTTTTCTCATCTGTATCTCCGCGAGCGCGTAACGGGCATCGGGAAAGTCAGGATGGAGCTTCAACGCCTTACGGCAGCATTCTTCGGCCTGTTCCCATTTGTTGCGCGATGCCAGTATTCGGGTCATCAGCATATAAACTTCGGGCATTCGGCCAAATTTGGGATTGGCACGGGCATACTCCTCGGATTTTCTCAGATAGTCCAATGCGCTGTCGTAATCCCCCAGGGACATCGTCTCTCTCCCTAAAAAATACCACCAGCCCGAATTTTCGGGCTCTTCTTTCGTCATCAGACGAAGGAGATGGATATTGCGGTTGAACTTATCTTTATCCTCTTTAACAAAGGCTTCATAGCCGTCATGGAACACTCTGATCTTGGCCGGTTTATGCAGGACATTGGAAGTAAATATTCCTTCCTCCTGCGTAGCGATTTGTTCATGGATTCGGCCGCTGTAATAAAGTCCCCTTCGGGCCGGGAATAAACGGGGTACGGAATAATCGCATACCTCCGTATCATTCACTTGATTGATCAACCCGACATGCAGCACCGGGATAATATGGCCTAAACCAGAGTAAAGCGCCGCCGCCGTTCGAATATTTTCCTGATCATCGGGATGAAGCCACTCGTCCGCATCCAGCCAAAACACCCAATCGGAGGTGACGTGGGCAAGCGCCTCATTGCGCAATTGAGAAAAACTATCGTTCCATACCGTTTGACGAACTTTGACGGTTGGATAATTCGTTAATATCGATAACGTTTGATCGGTCGAGCCGGAATCTACAACAACGATTTCGTCAAACACCCCGATGATGCTATCGAGGCAACGCTTAATGCAGCGCTCTTCGTTTTTGACAATAATAGCGGCCGATACGCTGACCGGTTTTGTTTGCAGCAAATCGACGATATCCTGCCTCACAACCCCTACAGGGGTTTTCTCTAGTTCTCGATACGCTGATGGCATCCAAGTTGCTTCGGGGTCCAAAAGATGCGCCCTCTCAAACATAAGGCGCGCCATTTTACCGTTCTGTTGATGCAATAACGCCTCTCCCAGCAGAACCCAACCCTGCCCGTCTATCGGAAATAAACGGACGTGTTCGACGGCATGGGCTTCCGCTTCTCGATATCGTTGTTGTTTTAAAAAATGGGTTATCATCTCATGACGCGGATGCATAGAACCGACCTTCCTATTTCAAAAAATATCGGCCAACCGTCCGATTGGCCGATTTCGTTTAAAGTTTAATGTTGAGCGTTGAGCGTTACGGTATTGGCTACATATCCACTGTATCCATCCGTTGCATGAATGACGATATGGGTCGTTTCTTGCGCCGTTCCTGACAATAGCAACAGCGTTCCGCTTATCGAAGCGCTGAGCGTGTTCGACCACGGATACGTCGAGCCGTAAACATACGTCAGTACGTCCTGATTTGGATCAATAAAGTAATTTTTTAAGTCAATTTGCGTCAATCCGCCCGTTAAGGAAACGGCCGGCTGCGACAATGCTTGAGGAGCCATGTTTTGGCTGCTGCTCCCTATGCTCACCGTATTAGATACATACGTGCCGTGACCGTCTGTCGCATGCACGATTACATAACCCGGCTCTTGCGCCATCCCCGACAGCAACAGCGTCGTTCCGCTTACCGAGGCGCTCAGCGTGCTCGACCACGGGTATGTCCAGCCATAATGGAACGTCAACTCATCCTGATCTGCATCGTTAAAGTAGTTTCTCAGGTCCACCTGCGTCAGCACACCGGATAAAGATACCGCTGGTTGCGA
>NZ_FMTT01000050.1 GCF_900100345.1 Paenibacillus tianmuensis
CATCGAACCAGGTTCGACGATCAGTAGCGACGCGTATCGTTCGTACCATGCACTCGCTAAAGAATATAACCACCAACCGATCAGGTTCAATGTAAAGGACAATCCTGATCATTTGAAATGGCTGCATACGATGATTTCCAACGCGAAAGCCTTTATCGCCGGTACGTTTCACGGTTTAGATTCCAAGCATCTGCAATCCTATTTGAACGAATTCTGCTTTCGCACCAATCGTCGGCAGTTTGAAGGTCAGATGTTTAATCGCCTGCTGGCTGCTTGTGTTTCCACCGATACCGTCACCTACGGCGATTTGACCGCATAAGCCAAGCGGAGCTAACTTGATATTCAAATTGAATAATTATCACGACAGGTAATGTTTTTCACAACTCAGCTTACAAAAAAGCATTAATCACAAATGATCTAACCTCTATACCATGTTTGGATAGTGCTTTAGCTTGTTCGTTCAAAATATCCCTTGTTTGATCTAGTCCACAAGATGGAATTGCAGATTTACGCTTATCGTTAGTATCCCAGTTTAATCCTTCAAACCAACCAATCAAGTATAGCCCATACTTACACTTGCCCTCTTTTAAATATCTGTTGATCAATTGTGTTTCCATAGCTTGGAAAAGTTCTTGATGCCAATTCCCTTTTACCTCAATAATAACTGTTATGATTTCATTTGCTCTCACTGTATTTCCTGAAAGTATTGCATTAACATGAAGATCCGTGCGCTCTCCCGGTAAAGATCCAGCACTTCTTCGTATCTCTACTTCACGATTAATTACAATTCCCCTACCTAGAAGATCACGTTCTAAGTGTTGTTTTACATAGTCGGAAAATTCATTTTCTGATCTTGGACGGTATTTTCGAATATCTATTTGATTCCAGAGCCATATTACTTCTGGTGTAATTCCATGTAGCTTTTCCTCAAGCCTATTAAGGGATTCAATTAACACGTCCAATAACTGTTCTTCACTGTTAACAAGCCTGCTATGCTTATTTGCCACTAAACTGAGTATTTCTGCGGGAAGTGGAGGGGACCAAGTATTGCGCCGTGTGATTTCTTTTGCTTCTAGAAGTGACCACTTTAACCATGAAAGCTCCGGAAGTTCCGAAACTATTCGAGTAATTTGATCACAGGATTCTAAGGTTCCTTTGTTTGATAAATATCGTAATATACTATCCCTTAAGTCGGCCACCTCTTCACGCGGCCCTACGAAATGCATTTCATCTTCTTCATGGTTCGGGTCTTCCTTATGAGGAAATCTTTGTACTAACCAAATATACAAGTCAGCAAGTGCCATTTCTGATAGGTTTTGAATCAGTTCATGTCTTTTAAAGCTTCTACTTGAATAAGAAAGAATAGCCTCACTAAAAAAATCCGGATTGGATTCTTTAAGTGGCCATATGGTATCTTCCCATCCCTTGGAATTCTGCAAAAGCGTAGCAAAAGAAATAATAGCTTGCGTGCGTGTGTCAATATCATCTAGTAATTTTGGTAGAAGTAAAGACTTGGCATATTCTTCTGCACCGTTAATTTGATATCTCAATAGCTCATTAAGTAAGCTCCTAATAGATTCAGGCTTTAGACTCTGGGTTCTTAACTTAGACAAAACTGCTTCACCAATTCGAGCATCCCAACATTCTTTGATGGATCTGATAATAAATACATTAGAATGTTGTTCATTCTCTTTATCAATAAGATGCAATAACTCGGAAATAACTCGATCAGGAGCATTGTTATAAGCCAGCTTTATTAACTTGTCTCGTATTTTCTCCTCGTCACCTCTTGATGATGATACCCACTGAGTCAATATAACTGGAGACCAATTTTCCCACTGAAATGAAGTTAGCGATCGCAGAAATTCATAATCCTGTTCGTAAATTAATCTAAGTGCCCTATATCCAGCCATATCCGGTCGATGAAAAGTGTTTGTTCCAAACCATTTCGTAGCATCTGTTTTTTTCTCAACCAGGTATTTTTGCGCAGCGGATAAAATACGTTCTTCAGCATGGGCGTCAACCTTTTTCCAACCTGGTAGTGCTTTTATATTTGGCTCCATTTCTTCAACGCGCCTGTTGTCTTCTTTAATCCCCAAATCCCAATTTAACCACCACCAAGCATCTAAATTTCCGGCTTCGAATTCATTTAAACGCAGACTGATTCTTTCATTGACAGTTGGTTGTATACGGGGAGATTGGGCATCTCTTAACCTCTTATTACGTATTTGTCTATCTCTTTGCTCACGAGCTTCGTCAGAATCTAGTGGAATACTAAGAAAAAAGCCTTGGCATTTTTCTGCTAATATTTCACTGGTTTGAATAGCACTATAAAGTAACTCAACTTGCTGTGGGTCTGATGAATTGAATGATCTTGATACCAACTCTGCCCATTTTTGTTTAAACTCCAGATTTGTTTCTTTTGTTAATTTTTGAAGCATCCATGGGAAATCTTCTGTTTTAATAAAACTATACAATTCAACTGGAATAAACTTTTTTTCATCTAATGAGACTGCTAATGAAGAAAGGATCGTTCGGCGTACATTCTGATTCTGAATCAAATCGTTAATATAATTAAAATTATCATAATGCACTAATCTTTCTCGTAAAACATTAATAAAAGCTCTAAGAATATCCGGGTCATCTAAGTATCCGCCTGCTTTGTTCATTATTCCGTAGATTAAATCATCAAGTTGATGATCGAAATGCTCATTAACTGCATATTTTTGAACAAATGCTAGTGCAGCATGTAAATCTTGAACTTGTAGTTTTTTGAGAATTTCATAGTTCAAAAACATTATATATTGTCCAGTAAAATTTCTGTGCTTTGGAATTGTGAGTAATGAAAATAAATCTTCACCGGATATATACTCAGGCCACAATACATAAAGTGCTATGCCTTTCAATTGATCATCAACATCTTCTTCTAGCGACTTAGCTAGTGGTGATAACTGAATCTTCACTCTTTCTTCTGCTAACTCAGAAAGTGCATAACCTGCTTGAATTCGAATTTGATAATCCTCATGCCGATTTAATACAATTGTTAGCAAGTCATTCTGGAAAGTTCTCAGTTTGCAGGCTCTTGCTATTCGGATGGCAGCACGCCGTGCCACATAACAACGTTCCTTGTCTAAAATATACGGTCTAATCTGTTGTTCGAGAGAAGGATTATTTAATTTGTAAAAGTATTCATCAAAGTCCCAGTCTCTAATTTCTTCTGCATTAAATAACTCAAAAAGTGTATCAACTAGTAACTTCTTATCTTCAGCATCTACATTTGCCACATCACTTCGTAATAGTATCTGCGGATCGCGCTTGATTATTTGGCGAAACAATTCAACATTCATTGTTGCTATCCAAGCTGAGACCTCGTGTAGTTGCGGAACTAACATTCGTACTGGGTTCAGGGGATGTTCAATCAAGCTCAAGACTTGCATAGAAGATAGCTCATTTTGGGTAATATAAAAGGCCGCTAAAAATTCTGCATATGTTTGGTGAGCCCATCCAAAACGATTAGCGCCTCTTGAGGTAAATAAACCTGTAGAAAGTGTTTCTTCAATTTCTGATTCTGAAATTATTAATGATGTTTCATTCTGTAGGGAATACTCACCTGAAATATCTCGAATGGTGATATCTTCATCAGGTACATTACCGAAATTAATGTCACGCCACACAGCGTATTTATTTGAGAAAACCATTAAAGCTGCAATCCGTGAGGCTACTTTCAAACGATCCATAGCTCTAAAATTACCTACATTCCGAGACGTGATCCTACTCTCATTTGTTTCTTCACAGAGCAGTTCACATCCTTGCAAATACAATTCCTTTTGTGTAGATGGGAAGTTACCATGCCGCGTATAAAGATTGAGAAGAAACTTTAAGGTGATCGGCTTAATTGCAAGTGGAACTACCTCTTTCTCCCATATCTCGTTCATGAATTTATCAGCATCGATTCTTAGCTCAACAGCTGCGTTATAAACATCCATTTGTCTTAATGGTGCTAGTTCCATAATCTGAATATTCTTTCCCCATAATTCCGTTAGCTCACGTTCAAGTAGACTCGGCCAGTCAGCGGTTCGGCAGGCAAGTCTTAGATAAAGATTTTTAAAGTTTTGGTTAGAACTATATTTTTTAAATTCTTCTGCCAACAAAACCGCCACATAATCTATCCGCAGTAGACATTCATCCAAACTATCCAAAAAAAGATGTAGAGAATATTCTCCTTCGAGACAAGCCCTAAACAATGGATTTTCAAAGATATCTCGAATCAAACGTTCTTCCTTTCCGTACGAACGGAGATCAATCCGAAGCGATTTTTGCTTATCTTCAAGGATAGCTATCTTTCTCAAAGCTTCCGTTTTACCGATGCCTGGCTCACCTAATAAAATTAGACAAGGAACTTCTGATATTTTGTCAAAAGAAACAACATGTTTGTTAAACATATAACCATACTCAGATTCAGGATCGTAAAGATATCCGCCATCAGATAAATTTAGTGTACCTGTTCGAGGGCACCAGAATCTTTTCCAAGAAAAAATTATATCGTTCAAAGATATGCACCTCCGAATTATGATGCTGGTCTTGTACTCAATTAAATTAAGAAAGATATATCAACTGTTCACCTACATTTTTCTACGAAAACGCTCAACTTCCTTTTCAAGAATAAACTAAATAAACTGAAATACCCGAACAAATTAAAAGCTCAAGCAAGGTTCACTTGAGCGTCATAACATATTTGTTTTAAATAATAAGGTAAATGGGACTCTTACTCCCTCATCAGTAACACATGGCCCTCCACATGCATTATGCATGAAAGGAATATATATTCCCGCACTCGATCCCTGCTTAATTTATTGTATGCGGGAACATACTGCCATTGATCTCCATCCGATCTGTATCAATGCTTATCTTCCCGATATATCCTTACCACGCACTCCACATGCGCCGTCTGCGGGAACATGTCCACTGGCTGGATCCAGTCCAGCCGGTAGCCTTGCTCAAGCAGCACCTGGCAGTCCTTCGCCAGAGTGGACGGATTGCACGACACGTAGACGAGTCGTGCCGGCTTCGCCTCGGCGAGCGCGAGCAGCAGCGGGCGCTCGCAGCCGGTGCGCGGCGGGTCGACCACGACGACGTCAGGGCGGATGCCGCGCTGCACCCATTCGGGCAGCAACTGCTCGGCGCGCCCAACGAAGAAGCGGGCGTTTGCCGCGCCGCTCGCCCGGGCATTGTCCCGGGCGTCGTCGACCGCCTCGGGGATGAGCTCGATGCCGCGCACCTCGCGGGCGTGCGGGGCGAGCCAGAGCCCGATCGTGCCGGTGCCGCAGTAGGCGTCGACGACTAGCTCTTCGCTGGTCAGCGCGGCGGCTTCCCGGACCGCGTCATACAGCTTGACCGTTTGCTCCGGGTTCAGCTGGAAGAAGGCGCGGGGGGAGAGGGAGAAGCGGACGTCGCCGAGCGTCTCGTCCAGCCGCTCCTTGCCCCATAGTACGGTCGTTTTCGCGCCGAAAATGAGCGGTGACGCTTCTCGATTCAAATTTTGCGCGATGGTCGTCACCTGCGGCAGCTCGTCGCGGATGCGGCGGACGAGCCGTTCGCGGTCCGGAATACGGTCCGCCGCGGTGATCAGCGTGAGCTGGATCTCGCCGGTTTGCCGGCCTACCCGGGCTACGATGGTGCGGACGACGCCTTGGCGAGTCCGTTCGTTATAGACGGGGATGTCCAGCTCACCAAGCAGCTTGGCAACCGTCTCCGTGACCCGGTTGATCGCCGGATCGTGTATCGCGCAGCCGGTAATGTCGACGAGCTTATGCGTGCCGGGGGAGTACAAGCCCGCGACGACCTGCTCGCCTGCGCCTGCGCGGCCGAGCTGCAGCTGCGCCTTGTTCCGGTAGCTCCAAGGGTTGTCCATGCCGAGAATCGGCCGGATCGGGGCCGACTCCATTCCCGCGTACCGCCGGAACGCTTCCCGTACCAGCTCCTCCTTAGCGCGCAGCTGAGCCTCATACGTCATATGCTGAAGCTGACAGCCGCCGCAGCTGTCGTATACCGAACAGGGCGGCTTTTGACGGTGCGGCGAAGCCTTTTCCACCTCGTCCAGCTTGGCCGTGATATAGCTGGGTTCGACCTTCGTCACCGTCGCTTTCACGACTTCCTCCGGCAGCGTCCCGTCGATGAACACCGCCTTGCGCTTGTAATAGCCGACGCCCTCGCCGTTAATGCCGATCCGCTTGATCGTGACTACGATCCGATCGCCCGCTCTCAGATCCTCTGCCGTCGCGGGCCGACTTGCCACGGGCTTCTTTCCACCAGGCTTACGTGCGGCTTCCGATCTTTTTCCCTGTGGACGCGAAGAATCGCGGTTCTTTTTCCATTCCGTGCTCATGCCGTTCTCTCCGTTTCTTGTCAAATCGCTGTTCTTACTATACCATGACCGGACCGGATTGGCGAAACGGGCTTCATGCTTAAAATTAGGCATCCCCGTCGGCCGGATGGTATACTCTAGCTGTAGCTTTTTCCAAAAACGCCTCCAAAGGAGCTGAAGATATTGCCGATGGCGGAAACGATGATTAAGGCGGACGGTTTAGTCAAACGGTACGGGGATTTTACGGCCGTCAAGGGCGTCCATTTCGAAGTATATCAAGGCGAGGTGTTCGGGCTGCTCGGACCGAACGGCGCGGGCAAGACGACCACGATGGAAATGATCGAAGGGCTCCGGAAGCCGGATGAAGGGCATGCGGTTGTGGCCGGCTTTAATACCCGGACGCAGCTGAATCAGGTCAAGCAGGTGATCGGCGTCCAACTGCAATCCACCTCGCTGTTCGATCTGTTGAAAGTGCACGAGATCGTCCGCATGTACGCCAGCTTTTACCCGAGCTCCGTCCCGATCGAGCCGCTGCTGGAAGATATGATTTTGCAGGAAAAACGCAACGACCGCGTCAAAAACCTCTCCGGCGGGCAAAAACAGCGTCTGGCGATTGCGCTGGCGCTTGTGAACGATCCGCAGGTGGTCTTCTTGGACGAACCGACGACAGGTCTGGACCCGCAGGCCAGGCGGACGCTGTGGGACATCGTGCTAAGGCTCAAGGAACGCGACAAAACGATCGTGCTCAGCACGCATTACATGGAAGAAGCCCATGCTTTGTGCGACCGCATCTGCTTGATGGACAGCGGACAGGTCATTGCACTCGATACGCCCCGGAATCTGGTCCGCAACCTGCAATCCGACAGCGCCATCGAATTCCGGTTGGAAGGCGCCGACGCTTGGAGTGAGGAGCGGCAAACAGCTGTAACGGAAGCGCTGCGGGAAGTGAGCGAGGTGAAGCAGGTGGATCAGCGCAAAGACATTTTCGTGCTGTATACCGACCATTTGCAAACCTCGCTCGTCGATCTGATCGGCCGGGCGGAAGCGCAGGGATGGCGCGTGCAGGAGCTGCAGACCCGGACGGCCACGCTGGAGGACGTATTCATCCACATGACGGGAAGGAGCTTGAGAGAAGCATGAACGCTTACATTCATCTGACGCTTGCCCAACTGCGGCTGTTCGCCCGCAACCGGCAGGTGCTGTTCTGGACGCTGCTTTTTCCGATCTTCTTCATGGTCATGCTGGGCTCGTTCCTTGGCAAGGGCAATCCGGTCTCTGTCACCGGCGCCATCGTCGATGAGGACCGGACGGCCGCTTCCGAAGTGCTGGTGAAGGCGCTGCAGGATAACCCGGTCCTGCGGCTGAGCGGAGCATCCGAATTAAATCCCGAGCTGGAGACGCTGAAACGCGGCGATTACCAGCTTGTGCTCGTCATTCCGAAGGGCTACGAGGAACAAACGAAGCCGGGGAACACAGGGACGGCCGCGGCGATCAAAGTGTATTACGACGAAACGAATGCCGCAACCTCGCAAATTGGGCTGCAGGTGCTGGCTCCGGTCATCGACGGGATCGACAAGAAGCTGTCCGGCTATACGCCGAAAATTACGATCCGGCCGGAAGGCGTACAGTCGCTGAAGCTCAGCTATATTGACTTCCTGGTGCCGGGCATTGTCGCCATGATGATTATGTCCAACAACCTGAACGGGGTGGCGGGGCAGATCGCTTCGTGGCGGGAACGGGGCATCCTGCGGCGGATGCAAAGCACGACGCTGAAAGCATCGACGTTTATCGCTTCGCAGATTACAGTGCGGCTGCTGCTGAACGGCTTGCAGGCCGTCATCGTGCTGGTCGTCGGCTCGCTCTTTTTCGGCACGCAGGTGAACGGCTCCTGGCTGCTGCTGCTCAGCTTTATCGTGCTCGGGACGCTGGCATTCATGTCGATCGGTTTTATCATTGCCGGTCTGGCCAAAACGCCGGAGAGCGCCGGGCCAATCGCCGGCTTCGTCTCGTTCCCGATGCTGTTCCTGGGCGGCGTCTTCTTCCCGATCAAGAACATGCCGGAGTTCCTTCAGCCCGTCGTCAAGCTTCTGCCGATCTCCCATTTGACGACGGCGCTGCGCCAGGTGATGAACGTAGGAGCAGGATTTTCCGTCGTCTGGACGGAAGCGGCGCTGCTCGGCGGTTGGCTCCTCGTCGCGTTTATCGTGGCCAGCTTTACGTTCCGGTGGGAATAAGCCGGCCGGGACTCCGGTCCAGGCCGCAGCTTTTACAGACGGCGCCGGCCCTTCCGCTCGAAAATTCCACATTTTTTTCTTAAAAATGGGAAATACTATGCTCATCTTGCTGCATATATAGAGAAAAGGAGAAATTTTAACGTTTTGTTTATATTCTCCTAATGTTGTCTTAATGTTTACCCGGTAACATGAAGACAATAATATTCGATGCGAAGGGACGATTTCTAGATCATGATACTGTACCAATTGGCCAAAAGACTGGCGGAGCGCAATCGACTGCAGCATAACATCGAGCGTTCCGAGGGCAATATCGAAGCATTAGTAACGCAAAAGGAGCAGGTGGAGGAGCAACTGTTGACCCAGGCCAACATGTGGAAGGAAGAGGGGCAGGACGAATTTATGCTTGCTGCGCTGGCCCCCGAGCCGGACAGCGTGCCAGTCAACGAATCTTTGTATTAGTTTTGGGAAAATGGGACGTCACGTTCCATTTTCTTTTTTTGTGTTCGGTTCCGTTTCGCGGTAGAATAGGGATACTGTTCAATACGAAAATGGATAAGTAAAGAGGTACGGAATTCCCATGAAAAATATTGTCTTATCGACGTTAAACGCCAAATATATTCACACTTCACTCGCGCTCCGGTATTTGAAGTCGTTCAGCCAGAACGATTTTCCCGGCATCCAGATTGCCGAATACACGATCAAGGACCCGGCGATGAACATCGTGTCCGACATTTACCAGCGCAAGCCCGAGGTTGTCGGCTTCTCCTGCTATATCTGGAACATTGAAGAAACGATCGTTGTGGTCAGCATGCTCAAGAAGATCATGCCTGAGCTGATCGTCGTTTTGGGCGGTCCGGAGGTTTCCTACGATACGGAGTATTGGATGAACCGGCTGCCGGAAGTCAACTTCATCGTCGTCGGAGAAGGGGAGGAGACGCTCCATCACCTGCTGACCGAGCTGGAAGGAGACCGCGCCTTGTACAGCGTCTTCGGCCTCGCCTACCGCAACAAAGAAGGACGGGTCGTCATCAACCCGCCTCGTCCGAAGCTGGCCTTGGACGACATTCCGACGCCGCATCGCTTTGCGGAAGATGTCCCGAGCCTGGCGAATCGGGTCGTGTATTTCGAGACGAGCCGCGGCTGTCCGTTCAGCTGTCAATTTTGTCTGTCTTCCATTGAAGTAGGCGTGCGTTATTTCGATATGGAACGGACCAAGAGCGACCTGCTTTATCTGATCCGCTCCGGCGCGAAGCTGATCAAGTTCGTGGACCGGACGTTCAACATTAAGCGCGATTACGCCATGGAAATGTTCGAATTTCTGATCCAAAACCATAACGGCTGCGTGTTCCAGTTCGAGATTACGGCGGACATTATGCGGCCGGAAGTGCTCGATTATTTGGCGGAGAACGCGCCGCCCGGCATATTCCGCTTCGAGATCGGGGTTCAGTCGACGAACGATTTGACCAACAACCTCGTCAAGCGCCGCCAAAACTTCACCAAGCTGACCCGTACGGTGACAAAGGTGAAGGAAAGCGGCAAAATCGACCAGCATCTTGATCTGATTGCCGGGTTGCCTGAGGAAGATTACAACAGCTTCCGTAAAACGTTCAACGACGTCTTCGCCCTCGGTCCCGAGGAATTGCAGCTCGGGTTTCTGAAAATGCTCCGCGGCACCGGGATGCGCCACGACGCGGAGAAATACGGCTACCTCTACATGGACTACGCGCCATATGAAATTCTCGGCAACAACATTTTGCCGTTCTCGGACTTGGTGCGGATCAAGCGGGTGGAGGACGTGCTGGAAAAATACTGGAACGCTCACCGGATGGACCATACGGTCCGGTATTTGATCGAACGCGAATTTACATCGGCCTTCGACTTCTTCCAAGAGTTCGGCGATTATTGGGAGGAGCGGGGCTGGCAAAAAATCGGGCACCAGCTTGAGGATTTGTTCACCCGGCTGCATGCATTCCTGAAGCATCGCGGCACCGCCAAGCTCGACGTCATCGAAGGCTTGATGAAGCTCGATTATTTCCTGAACCACAAGTACAAGCCGCGCAAAATTTGGTGGGACTTCACCTTGGACAAGCCCCGGCAGTCCGATTATTTGCGGCTGCTTGCCGAGCAGCCTGAAGCGGTATCCGGTTCGTTCGCCGCGTTGGGCATCGGAGAGAAGGAGCTGCATAAGCATGTCATGATCGAAAAGCTGCCGTTCCGGCTGGACCGTTACTTGCAGAGCGGAGAGCTGGACCGGACGAGCGAGCAGCTGCTCATCGTGTACTTCCCGCCAGACGCTTCGGCCAAGCCGCAGCCGTTTACGCTGGCGCTGGAGCCGACGAGTGCCTGAATGCGCAGGTCATAATGAAAGAACACCCCGTCTTGACGAACAAGACGAGGTGTTCTTTGCTTTTATGTCCGCTAAGGTCTACGGCAGGTAGCTGCGCAGGACCGTCATGCTGCCCTCAAGCGAATAGCTGCCAAGGCTGGCCGGCAGCAGGTAACATTCGCCCGGTTTCACGCTTAGCTCGCCGTCGGCCCAACGGATCGATCCTGTGCCTTCGCAGATAATGTGGATCACGAAGCTTTCCGGCGACGTTTGCAGCGGCCATTGGCCTTCGACACGGCCTTTTTCCGTCACGAAGAACGGGGAGCGGGCCAGGGTCAACCATTCGCCGGAGGCGTTCAGGTTCGTTTTCATATACGTAGCGCCCGAGTTTTCGTAGGCGATGACGTTCAAGGAATCTTCAATGTGCAGCTCGCGCGGCTTGCCGTCCAGACCGAGACGGTCGTAATCGTACAGCCGATAAGTGCTGTCCGAATTTTGTTGAATTTCGGCAACCAGTACGCCGGCTCCGAGCGCATGCACGGTGCCTGCAGGGATATAGAAGGAATCGCCCGCCTCCGCGGTAACTTCGTTCAAGCAGTCCAAAATGCGGTTCTGCTCGATAGCTTCAGCCAACTGCTCGCGGGTAACGCCGTCTTTCAGCCCGTAAATGATTTTGGCGCCCGGCTTGGCGTCCAGAATGTACCACATTTCGGTTTTACCCAGCTCGCCTTGCGGCAGTCGCTCGTAATGATCGTTCGGGTGCACCTGTACGGACAGGTCGTCTTGGCAATCCAGCAGCTTGATGAGCAGCGGGAACCGGCCGTTTTTCTCCGAAAAGCCCTTGCTGCCGAAAAACTCGCTCCCGTATTGCTCGCGGATTTGATCGAGTCCCATGCCGGCCAACTCGCCGTTTGCGACGGTCGTCGTTCCATTCGGATGATCGCCGATCATCCAGCCTTCGCCAATCTTGCCCTCCGGCAGCTCGAGTCCAAACTGTTCGAGCGCACGTCCGCCCCATACTCTTTCTTTAAATTCGGGCTTGCATTGCAACGGATACGGCTTCATTAGTCTCCACTTCCTTATCCTAGTCGGCCGCGTTTACCGGAGCAAACCGGCCTTTCTTTTTTTCTATTTTGCATTATATCAATCCGCCCCGCGTTTTGCTATAGCTAAAAGCACTGAAAGCGAGGAAGGCATTGGTTTGGAATTACCGCGCCGCACTATCTCTTTTCGATGGCGATAAGATAAGGCGGGTGATTAATCTGATTCATAAAACGGTACTGCAGCGTCTGAAAATGCTTTTGCGGCAAGGTGGAAGCCCAGCGCTCGACCTCGGCTGCTTCCTCCTGGCCTCCCTGATGGCCGGTGTACAGCACGATCGTAATAATGCCGCCGCGTCGAATAAGCTGAGCGGAAGCTTCCAAGGCGGCCAGCGTTGACGCCGGTACGGTCACGGTTTCATGATCGGCTCCGGGTAAGTAGCCAAGGTTATACATGACGGCCCCGATACGGCCATGGCTTTCTTCGGGGATAGCTTCCAACATCGCTTCATGGCTGCGCAGGTGAAGCCGGACATCACGGCCGGGGCATTCCTGTTCAAGCCGCGACGCTGTGCGGTCCAGCGCCTGCTGTTGGATGTCGAAGGCGTGCACGGTCCCGGCAGGCCCGACAAGCCGAGCGAGGAACGCCGTATCGACTCCGCCGCCGGCCGTAGCGTCGACAACGGTTTCTCCCGGCTCTACCCGTTCTTCAATTAATTTTTGTGCAAAGCTGAGTATGGAAATAAAGCCCAAAGGAGCGACTCCTCCTGTTACTGATAATTGAAATGGTTAAGCTGCCTGTTGGTCTTCACGAGTATGAAGATACGAATAAGGATGCATAACTTCGGGTAATGTTCAATAGAGGAACAGCCGTGCGTTATAAGCCGTAGTTCAACTGAAATGCGGTAAATAAAGGAAGCATGGTGCCTTAATACGACAAAAATAGGATACGCAACCTAAATTCGACACGAGTAACACATTTGAGTTCCTCTATTGGTTTAGGCCGCCTAAACATAGTCCTATATCGCACCGGAAATGTCTTATTCGTTCAGGACAAAGGTTTGAGGCTGAGCTATGTAGCTCTTGAAGCATGTCCGAACCCGGCCTCGCCGTTCTCCTAATTGCTTGCCCGTCCCGGCGGCGCCAGATCCCCAGCGCCTGCCGGGCTCGGCGGCGTCTGAAACCCCGGCTTCGCCACCGCCGGGCCTGACGACTCCGGCTCCGAGCTCGCCTTCGGCGGCTCGATCGGCCCCTTCGGCGCCGTCACCGCCTTGCCGCCTTCCGGCTCCGCTCCCCCCGGCTTCGCGAGGCTCGGCAGCTTCGCCGGCGGCAGCGCGGGCGCGCTCGGCGCCTTCGGCTTCGCCGCGGGGCGTTCCGCACCCGCCTTCGGCGCCGTGCCGGCCGCCGGTGTCGGCGCTTCGCTTCCTGCGGCTTCGCTGCCGCCCCCGGCTTCGCCGCTGCCTGCGCCGCCTGGGACGGCGGAGCCGACCGCCCCGCCGGGGGCGTTCGCCCCCGCCGTCCCAGGCGGTACCTTCGCCCCGTCCTCCGCCGGGGCGGGGGCCACATTGACCGGCGGCGTCGGCGTCGCCGGATCGTCCGTGCAGCCGGCCGCGAGACAAGCCGCGGCCCCGAGCATGAAGCAAACGACTCTCCGTTTGCCGTTCATCGTTCCTCACTCCTCCCACGGGCCGCCGGGTGCCGGGCGATCTTACCGGTCCCCGAGCCTCACGCCTCCCCGGTTCAGGCCAATCACAATCCCGAACCGGAACCTGGTGCGCCGTGCGGCCACTTTTTTCCTTGCCACGTATCGCGTCTGCGCAGCTCTTCGTCGAAGGCGTTGAGCACCTCCCACTTTTTCAAGCTCCACATCGGTCCGATCAGCAAATCCCGGGGCGCGTCCCCGGTCAGCCGGTGAATGATCATCTCCGGCGGAAGAAATTCCAGCGTATCGACGACGAGCGACACGTACTCGTCCTTTTCCAGAAACCGCAGCAAACCGGCCTCATACTGCTTGACCATCGGCGTTTTGCGCATCAGATGGAGCAGATGGATCTTGATTCCCTGCACATCCATCCGTGCGACGGCGCGGCCGGTTTCCAGCATCATCTCGTGCGTTTCCTGTGGCAGACCGTAAATGATATGCGCGCACACCCGGATGCCTCTGGCCCGAAGCTTTGCGACCGCATCCAAGTAGCACTGCGTATCGTGTGCCCGGTTGATCAGCTCCGATGTCTGTTCGTGGATCGTCTGGAGGCCCATTTCGACCCACAAGTACGTGCGTTCGTTCAGTTCGGCCAAATAATCGACGACATCGTCCGGCAGACAATCCGGCCTTGTGGCGATCGACAAGCCGACCACGCCGGGCTGCTGCAAAATCGCTTCAAAATATTCGCGGAGCTCCTCCACCGGAGCATACGTATTGGTATAGGCCTGGAAATAGCCGATATACTGCGCTTCCGGCCATTTTTGATGCTGCAAATCGCGGATTTTGTTGAACTGCGTCACCAGATCGTCCCGGCGGCTTCCGGCAAAATCGCCCGAGCCCCGCGCGCTGCAAAACGTGCAGCCTCCGGCGGCTATCGTTCCGTCGCGGTTCGGACAAGTGAATCCGGCATCGAGCATGACCTTGAATACCTTGCCTCCGAACTGCTGCCGCATTTCGTAATTCCATGTATGAAAACGTTTATCGCCCCATAATGGTGGTCGGATCATTTCAGCTTGCTTCATAAAGACGAAACTCCTTTTGTAAAAATCGATAAAGCTCGAATAGACTCGAATCGGCTCTTTCGCAGAGCATTACAATATATATTGTACCGAAAATCGGCCTCAAAAGCGAACTTAGTCCTTGACAAAACCCTCCTGCCGGAGAACGGGATAAGAAAACAACGCGTGGCCTATGCTAAGGTTGCAAGGCGTTAAAAACCAATCCAGCTTGAGAAGGGAGAATCTTTCATACCATGAACAAGTTCGGGAAAACGGTGCTTGCACTCGCTCTGACGGCTGCTATTGGTACGGGGGGACAAGCCTATGCGGAAACGACGGCTGCGGGAACTGGAGCTTCGTCTACGTATGGGACCACTTCGACCTATGGAACGACAGGTACCGGTACGACAACAGGCACAACCGCCGGTACGACGACAGTTGCGCCGACAGGAACGACAACGGGCACCACGACGGGGACGACGACAGGCACGACTACTGGCCCTGCAACGGGTACGACAACAGGGACTAATTATAACTACAACATGCTGGACCGCATGAATACGTACACCGGCACGACCGATCGTACGGGTTACGGCTACGGCGGCAATTACAACACCAATTCGTACCGTACGAACGCTGCAGCGGCGAATACTGGAACGGGCTGGGGTTGGCTTGGTTTGATCGGTTTACTGGGCTTGGCCGGTCTGCGCACCCGGAATCGCGACGAGGGCGAATTCCGCAAATAACGGGCGGAATGAGTTTTTTCACTTGCCACAGGCTTGACCGGTCCATCCGCCCTTACGGCACGGGCCGGTCTTTTCATTCCCGGTCTTCTGGAGTATAATCGATCAAGACGAAAACGCGCGGTTCGATGCGCAAGCGGTTGGAGGAAGATTGATCTATGCGGTTAAGAGGACGTAAAGGAATCAGAGAAGCGCTGGAGGCGCAGCCGGAGCTGGTCGTGCTGGAGCCGGAACCGTTCAAGGGCCGGTGGGCCAAGCTGTTCGGCAACGACCGTCCCATCCATGTGGAGCTTGGGATGGGCAAGGGGCGATTTATTAGCGAGCTGAGCGCCCTCAATCCGCACATCAATTACATAGGTGTCGACATGTACGACGAGCTTGTCCGCCGGGCCGGCGAGAAGGCGCATGCTTCCCGCAAGGAGCATGGCGGCGACTTGTCCAATCTGCGGCTCGCCCGTTTCAACATCGAGCTGATCGAAAATATTTTCGCCGCAGGCGAGCTGGAGCGGATCTATCTTAATTTCAGCGATCCTTGGCCGAAAAAAAAACATGCTCGCCGCAGACTGACCCATGCGAACTTTGTTCATAAATATCAGTCGATCTTGAATGAGCGGGGAGAAATTCATTTCAAAACGGATTCCCGTTCGCTGTTTGAGTTTTCGCTTAACTCGTTTGCCGATTTAGGTCTTCGCATGCGCAATATTTCGCTTGATCTTCATGCGGAAGAAGCGCGGACCGATTTGATCATGACGGAATACGAAACGAAATTCTACAAGCAGGGGATGCCGATTTACCGATTGGAGGCCGTGATCGGGCAAGAAGCGCTGGCGGCGCATCAGAAGCAGCTGTCCGAACGACAGGAGCCCGAAGCGGACGCAGAAGCCTCGGCGGAAGAATAGAAATCAACAAAAAAGCCTTGTGCGCTCATGCAGAGCCACAAGGCTTTTGTCTTTTAGCGGGCCAGTACTTCCATGATCGCTTGCGAGCACTGGGCGGGATTGTATGCGCCCTCTTTTCGCGCCAGTCCGGCGCGGGCGTTGCGCATCTCGAACACCTTGTCGGTTAGAAGCCGGAACCAATGATCCACCGTCTCCGCCGATTTGATCGGCTCTCCTAAGCCGTGCTGCGTGAAGTACTGCAGGTTTTCCTCTTCCTGCCCCGGGATCGGCTTGTAGAACAGCATCGGAATTCCTTTGGCAAGCCCCTCCGTACAGGTCATGCCTCCCGGTTTCGTGATGAGCAGGTCGGAGACGTCCATCCATTTGTCGATTTCTTTGGTGAACCCGAGCAGACGGACGTTCGGATGCCGGAAACGCTCGTCCTTGGCCAACTCCGCCAGCGCTTTCTCGTTGTTTCCGAGACAGACGACAAGCTGGATCCGATCGCGCCAACTGGTCAAGTGCTGCAGGAATCTTTCGTCCTTCACCAATCCCCAGCCGCCGCCCATAACGAGCACCGTAGGCAAGGGCGACAGGCCGAAGCGGCTGCGAAGCTCTTCCCGATTGTGCTGCTCCCAGAAGTTCGGGTGAATCGGAATGCCCGTCACCTTTACCGTTTCGGACGGAACCCCGCGGCTGAGCAGCTTTTCTTTGACGTTCGGGGTTGACACCAAGTACGTGTTTACTTCGGGGCTAACCCAGGTACCGTGAGCGTCGTAATCGGTGATCACGGTGCACAGCGGCACGTTCAAGCCCGAACGCTTCAAGCGGGAGATCACCGCACTCGGGAACGGATGCGTGCATACGATCGTATCCGGACGCAGCTGACGGATCACCTCGGCAGCCTGCGCGTAAAAGATACGATGAAGCGCAAGCCGGGTAAAACGGTTTAACGATTTTTTGTATTGAGAACGATACATCAGTCCGTAAAGCTTGGGTTGAGTCGACAAGGTTTTGCGGTAAGCGGTGAGAATCCATGGAGCCAGCGTCGGATGCAGAAATGTGCCGAGCTCAAGTACGCGAGTCTGGACTTCAGGCGAGAGCAGGCGAAGACTGTCGGACAGAGCGTGAGCCGCCTGCGTGTGCCCGGCGCCGAAGCCTTCGGATAATAATAAGACTCTCTTTTTACGCATAGGCGCTTCACCCAACCTTGTAGCAAATGGAATTTACACAAAGTTAACATTAATGCTTTCAGCCCCAAATTGTAACGGCCGACAGGGCCGTTACGGTTCCGATCAGCAGCCCGACCAAACAGTCGGACGGGTAGTGGAGTCCTAAATAGATACGCGACAAACCGACGAGAAATGCAATAGGAAGCAAAATAATAGCGATCGTCGAATGAACGAGCATGAGCGGCACAGTTACGGAGAATACGGCCGTCGTATGGCCGGACGGGAATGAATGGTCCGTTAACGGTTTTTTGCATGTGTGCGTGCCTTTCAGCACGAGATAGGGCCGAAGCCGCGGATATTTCTTCTTCATGATAGCGACGGGCACATGGCTGACCGCCAGAGCGATACAGCTTTGGATGCCGGCTATTCTCCATACCCCCTCCGTAAACAGAGCGACGCAGAGCGCAATGATAATCATAGCCGTAGCGCCTCCCAAATGAGTGATCGCATTAAAAAAGTAATCCAGCGCAGCGTGCTGAATACGTCGATTCACGAAGAAAAACATCCGGTGCTCATGCTTTTGCAGCCACGAAACGACACGGCTCAAGGGAACAACGCCTCCTTGCAGTGTGGGATAAGCTGTCTGGACAGCTCATATATAAGTGTAGGGGGCAAATGTTATAAGAATATAAAAAGAATATAAAAAGGTCAATTTAATCTTCCGAAATAGTCAATCCGCAGCCGAATCCGATCCGTGGAGGATAGAAAGACTTGGCAGCGTTCCCTTCTTATTGTATCCGGAGTGCCTTATGGCTATCCCTAATCCGGTCAACCTGGGTCGTTGCCTCATGCCATACCCATCTCGATATCCGGGAATCGGTAGTGCGGACTTGAAACCTTTCTCCGTTCACATTCGTTATATTATATGTCGGAAGGTTGGCATCGGAGAAAAGACACTGCGGAAGCAGGAGGCTGTCTTTTCCCAATGACCGCTTTTCCGTTTGTGGTTTCAGAAAGTTTTTTCCAACTGGCGCTTATAAAAAGTTTGAAAATCGATGAAAATAAGACGTAAAAAGATGGATAGCAAAGAGTCTTGCCGGAATTCCAGACGTTTTTCCCGAAAAAACAAAGATCCGGCCGCAGGAAGCGACTTGGCGGTTTTGACAAATCGGATCAAAGAGAGGAAAATCATATTCGGCGACCCTCGTAATCTAATCCACATCATCGAAAAAGTTTTTGAAGGCGCTAAGAGAAACAGAAACAGACAAAGGGGTACATACAAAAAAAGGGGGATGTTTCATGTTGGACAGTATTCTGTTAGGCCTCCAGATTGCTTTGGCTTTGATTGGAGCCTACCAGTTGGTTCTGACGTTTTTCGGTTGGTACCGTCGCAAAAATCAAATTGAGCATGCGCCTCAAAAAACGTTTGCCGTTCTCGTAGCGGCCCACAATGAGGAGCAGGTTGTCGGTGCGCTTATCGAGAACTTGAAAAATTTGGACTATCCGAAAGAACTATATGATATATTCGTGATTTGCGATAACTGCACCGACAATACGGCTCAAATCACCCAAGAAATGGGCGTGCTCGCATGCGTGCGCAGCAATCCGAAGCTGAGAGGCAAAGGCTACGCGATCGAGTGGATGCTCAAAGAACTGTGGAAAATGCCGCGCCAGTACGATGCCGTCGTCATGTTCGACGCCGACAACCTCGTCAGCAAGGATTACCTGATGCATATGAACAACGACCTGTGCAACGGCTCCAAGGTTATTCAGGCTTATCTGGATACGAAGAATCCGCACGATTCTTGGGTTACCGCCTCCTACGCGGTGACCTATTGGTACATTAACCGGCTGTGGCAGCTGCCGCGGGCCAACCTTGGTTTGGGCAACTATTTGGGCGGCACGGGAATGTGCTTCGAATCGAATCTGCTGAAGGAAATCGGCTGGGGGGCGACAAGTCTCGTCGAGGATCTGGAGTTTACGATGCGCTGCGTGACTCGCGGCGTCAAACCGACGTTCAACTATTACGCGAAAGTGTATGACGAAAAGCCGATCACGTTCAAAGCTTCGGCGCGCCAGCGGCTCCGCTGGATGCAGGGCCATTTCATCGTGGCCAGACGCTACTTCTTTCCGCTGCTCTGGAAAGGGATCAAGGAAGGCAGCTGGACGAAGATCGATAACGCCATGTACGCGGCCAACGTTTATAACGTGTTCATCGCTTCGATCGTTACCGTGGTGCTGTGGATCGATATGACGCTTCCGGGCGTCCCGGCATTTAGCTCCTTGTTCAAGATTGCGCCAAGCTTCTTTGCGGTCTTCACGGTGTTAACCTACGTCCTGTTTATGATCGCGCTGATTATGGAGAAAGCGCCTTTGAAATCGTATAAGTACTTGATTACGTTCCCGCTCTTCCTGTTGTCCTGGTGGCCGATCACGGTCTACGCGTTCTTCACGCAAAACAACAAGCAGTGGAGCCATACCGAGCATACCCGGGTTATCCGGCTCGAGGATATGAAGAGCAAGCAGGCCAGCTAGCGCAAGCCGCGTAAAAAATCGGATTTCGCTGTTGACTATAGTCAATGGGAATGCTACACTAGTTTAGTGCGAAAGAAGAAGCGCCCGCTTCTCACCTGCCCGACCTCGGTTGGCTGGTTATGACTGAGAGTGACTTTGTTTGATTGATCCGTTCTTGAACAGATCAGTCAATCCATTGGACCTAAAACCAAACGTGGGCGTTTATCGCCCACGTATTTTTTTTGCAAAATCTTTTGGAGGTGGCAGGTTATCAGTACAGAGCACATGATTAACGATGAAATTCGGGTAAGAGAAGTTCGTTTGATTGATGCGAACGGAGAACAGCTCGGCATCAAGCCGATTCGCGAAGCGCTGCAAATTGCGCACGATCAGAATCTGGACTTGGTGAATGTGGCGCCTACGGCGAAACCGCCGGTTTGCCGGATCATGGACTACGGCAAATTCCGCTACGAAACGCAGAAGAAAGAGAAAGAAGCCCGTAAGAACCAGAAGATCGTCGAGCTGAAAGAAATTCGTTTGAGCGCGACGATTGACGAGCACGATTTTCAAACGAAACTGCGCAACGTTGTGAAATTCCTGAACGATGGCGATAAAGTGAAGCTGTCTGTCCGTTTTCGCGGCCGTGAGATCGCTCATGCGAACATCGGTCAACGCGTTCTGGAGCGCATGGCAGCCGAAGTGGAAGAGCTGTGCATCGTTGAGCGCAAGCCGAAGCTGGAGGGCCGGAGCATGATCATGATTCTGGCGTCGAAGCAGCAATAGTAAAATCTCATTCTTTAAGGAGGAACACCCCATGCCAAAAATGAAAACTCACAGCAGCTTGAAAGACCGCTTTAAAATTACAGGTACCGGCAAAGTAAAACGCTACAAAGCGTATAAAAACCACCTGCTGTCCGGTAAATCCGCTCGCCAAAAACGCGTTTTGGGCACGAATCCGGTTATGCATCCGGGCGATGTTAAACGCCTGAAGCAGCAGCTCGCTAACATTAAGTAATCTCGTTCGTCTCGAATTCGCATACTTACAACATTTCTGGAGGTAGATTGTCATGGCAAGAGTGAAGGGCGGATTTATCCGTACACGTCGTCGTAAAAAAATATTGAAGCTTGCTAAAGGTTACTTTGGCTCGAAACATAGACTGTTTAAAACGGCAAAAGAGCAAGTCATGAAATCCTTGTTTTACGCATACCGCGACCGCCGTCAGAAAAAACGCGATTTCCGCAAGTTGTGGATCGTGCGGATCAATGCGGCAGCACGTCAAAACGGCTTGTCCTACAGCAAGCTGATGCACGGCCTGAAACTGGCTGGCGTAGAAGTGAACCGCAAAATGTTGGCGGATCTCGCCGTTAACGATATCAATGCGTTCAACTCTTTGGCAGAAACTGCCAAGCAAAAGGTGAATGCATAAGGCACGGTTTTTAACCGGGCCTGCCCAAACACCCCTTGTAACGATACGTATAACCGTATCCTTGCAAGGGGTGTTTGTTTTGCGCTGCGCCAGGCTAACAACTTGACCGCTTTTATCAAATTTTGACTTCCGGCTAATATTTACCAAATAAAATTTTAAAACGATTATGCTATCATACAAGTATTCATAAAACACGAAACGAATCGTTTCGCACGGAAATCAGGTGAACGGATGAACATTATTTTGCTGTCCGGAGGTTCGGGAACGAGGTTGTGGCCGCTTTCAACGGAGCGGCGCTCCAAGCAATTCATACGGTTGTTTCATGACGAAGCGGGGCGCCCGATCTCGATGCTGCAGCAGGTATGGGGAAGGCTAGCCGACAGAGGGCTTCACCAATCGGCCGTGCTCGCCACTTCGCTTCACCAACGGGAGGCTATTCTGGAGCAGCTCGGATATGAAGCGGATCTGGTGCTGGAGCCGGAGAAGCGCGATACGTTGGCCGCTATCCTGCTTTCGGTTGCTTACCTGTGTTCGCATCGCGGGGTTTCCCGTGAAGATCCGATCGTCGTCCTCCCCGTGGATGGACGGACGGAGGACTCGTTCTACGACAGGCTGCTGCAGCTGCCCGAGACGTTGGCAAGCTCCGGCGCAAACTTGGCTTTGATGGGTGTCCGACCTGATTTTCCGTCGCAGAAATACGGATATATGCTCCCGGTGCGGGACGGCGGCGAAGATGCTGCATTGACGATCCGCGCTTTTCATGAGAAGCCTTCGAAGACGGATGCCGTTCGTTATATCGAACAAGGGGCGCTTTGGAACTGCGGCGTGTTTTGTTTTCGCGCCGGATATTTGTTGGACCGGCTGAAAGCCATGGGGCTTCCGGAAGCGTATGAGGAGCTGCTTCTGTCGTACGATCGGATCGAAAGCCGAAGCTTCGACTATGCCGTCGTGGAACGGGAGGAGCGGATTGTCGCGCTTGCGTATGAAGGCCGGTGGAAGGACCTTGGCACGTGGTGCGCGCTGACGGAGGAAATGAATCGGCCGCTGGTCGGTCCCGGTTATATCGGGGAGGAATGTGACAACGTTCACGTGGTGAACGAGCTTGAGATGCCGGCGGTTGTCCTCGGTTTATCTGATGTTGTCGTCTCAGCGAGCCCCGAGGGCATTTTGGTGACGCATAAGGAAAGCAGTTCCCGGTTGAAAGCAGCGCTCGATCGCATGGAGCGGTCGGGAGCGAGTGACAAGAAGGCGCCTGCTGAACAGACGCTGGACCGCTCCGCCTTCCCGGACGGGACCGCGGTAACGACGCGCCGTATTCATCTGGAAGCGGGAGAGGAGCTCGTCACCCCGTCTGCCGATGTGCGGCGCATCGTCTCTTGGACGGTCCTGCATGGCAGGTGCCGTCTGTTCCAAAACGGCCGGGAGCTGCCGGCAGCCGTCGGAAGAAGCGTCGTGCTTGGGGAGGAGGATAACGCCAGGCTTAAAGCACTGGACCCGCTTGATCTCATCGAGATTATGATGGAATGTCATGCATGAGGGGGAGACTCGTGAGAGTAGACAAGGCTGATGTGTCCATGGACAAGCCCACGCTGCGTCTTGGCGACCGATTGGTAGCCAAGGGGCTGGTGACCCCCGAGCAGCTCGAAACGGCGATGGAGCGGCAGCGGAAGCTTGGCGGACGTCTGGGTGATATCCTTGTGGAGCTTGGCTTTACCCCGCGTGAGCGCATTGCGCCTATTTTGCATCAGCAAGGAAGCAAGGGGCTTCTTGGCGACATGTTGGTCGCAACCGGCGCCATTACCAAAGAACAGTTGGACTGGGCGCTTGAGTTTCAACGCAAGAGCGGCGGGCTGCTCGGCGACATTTTGATGTCGATGCGCTTCATTGAGCCGGAGAAGCTGTACCGTCACATCGCTACGCAATACAACCTCGGACGAATCGGTTCGGAATATATGTTCGAGGGCGTGAACAAGCTGCCGGAAGCGATGGCCCGGCAGTACGATGCCGTCGTCATTCACCAAGACGCTAACCGCTACCTGGTAGCCGTCGGCCATCCGCTGACGGACGAAGCGGTCGTTGATCTGGAGAACATGCTGGGAATGCCGGTGCAGCAGGTGCTGGCGACGCGGGAGGAAATGGAATATTTCTGGAAGGAAGCGTACCCGTCCGAACTGCTGCGCGAGAGCACCCGGAAGCTGGCCGAAGAGCAGCCGCAAAATTCCGCGCATATCACGTTTACGACGCCCCAACTGACGGTCATCGGCATCTGCACGTTCCTCGTCCTGCTCAGCTTGGGGCTCGATTGGCTGCATACGCTGATCATCCTCAATGTAGCCGTGCAGCTGTTTTATTTTGCAATGACGCTGTTCAAATTTATGATCATCATGTACGGAACCCGCGACTTCGCCCAAATCCGCTTCAAGCAGGAAGAGATCGACGCCATCGACGAGCGGACGCTGCCCGTCTACACGATTCTCGTTCCGATGTACAAGGAGAGCGAGGTCATCCCGCACCTGCTGCATAATATCGAGCAGCTTGATTACCCGAAGGCGAAGCTGGATGTGCGGCTCCTGATCGAGCAGGACGATATCGAGGCGCAGGAAATTTTGCGAGGCATGAAGTTGCCGCCGTATTACACGACGATCGTCGTGCCGCACAGCTTGCCGAAGACGAAGCCTAAAGCCTGCAACTACGGATTGATCCGCGCGCGGGGCGAGTATGTTGTCATCTACGATGCCGAGGACCGGCCCGATCCCGATCAGCTCAAAAAGGTGCACGCCGCCTTCATGAGAAGCCCGGAAAATACGGCATGCATTCAAGCCAAGCTTAATTATTTCAATAGCGATCAGAACCTGCTGACCCGCTGGTTTACGCACGAATACAGCATGTGGTTCGAGCTGCTGCTGCCTGGCGTCATGCAGCTTAATATTCCGATCCCGCTTGGCGGGACGTCGAACCATTTTAAAATGTCGGTGCTCAAAGAGATCAATGCCTGGGACCCTTACAACGTGACGGAGGACGCGGACCTCGGCATTCGGCTCTACAAATCGGGCTACAGCACGGCGATTGTCGATTCCCGGACGTGGGAAGAAGCCAACAGCCGCGTCGGCAACTGGATACGGCAGCGATCCCGCTGGATCAAGGGATATATGCAGACATGGCTTGTCCATATGCGCAATCCGGTGCGGCTGTGGCGCGAGCTCGGGCTGAAAGGATTTTTGGGCTTTCAGGTGATGGTGCTTGCCACTCCGCTACTGCCGCTGCTTAATCCTTTTTACTGGGTTATGCTGGTGCTGTGGTATGGCTGGAAAATGGCATGGATTCCGCCGTTTTTCCCCGGGCTTATTTATTATTTGGCGGCGGCGGAATTTTTGATCGGCAATTTCCTGTTCGTCTTCAGCAATGTTGCGGGAGTGTACTGGGTCATTCACGATCTTGAGAAGCGCGGAGACCGTACGTTCTCCTACGGGCTCGTCAAATACGCGCTGTTGACGCCGATCTATTGGGTGCTGATGAGCATTGCGGCCGTTAAAGCGGCTTGGCAATTGATCACGAAGCCGTTTTATTGGGAAAAAACGACGCACGGTCTGGCGAAGCAAAATCATCCGTCTGCCCCGGGCGGCGGCGTTTCGCAGGGAGGTGGCTGACGATGGAAGTCCGCTTGCCGAAAAGCGTCAATTGGGGCTTGTTTTTGCTCATTTTCTCGCTGGAATTCGCCGCCGGTTACTATGTGAGCCACGTCATCGGCTACGTGCATTCGGACGCGATGAGCCGGGTGGCTAACGCCTTCTACGTGCTCTACAGCCGGGACCCGCACCTTGCCGCCATCGGCTTCGTGTGGAACCCGCTGCCCAGCCTCGTTGAGCTGCTGTTTCTGCTGCCGTACCGTTGGCTGCCGGAGCTCGCTTCGTCGGCGCTGGCCGGGGTGCTCATGAGCAGCGTGTTCGCCGGGATGACGGCGGTGCTGCTGGCGCGGTCGGCGGTCGATTTCGGGCTGTCGCGCACTTTCGCCGTGCTGCTGAGTCTGAGCTTCAGCTGCAATCCGTTCATGTTCTTGTTCGGCGCGAACGGACTTAGCGATGCGCCGTTTATTTTTTTCATCATGTACGCGGTCATTCATCTGACGCATTGGATTTACGGGCGGCGTGTCGGCAGCCTGATCAAAGTGAGCTTTGCGCTGGCGCTTGCTTTCTGGACCCGATACGAAGCGGTGCCTCTGGGAGCGGCGGTCGCTCTGGCTATCATCCTGATCGTTCTGCGGATTCCGCCGACGGATCCTCGGGTTGATCTGCCGATGCGGCAGTACGGATTGCGGCACAAGCTGTTCCATATCGAGGGGACGTGGTCGATGGTCATGGCGCCGGTCGTCTTTTCCGGGCTGCTATGGCTTTGGTTCAACTACAGCATCATGGGAGACGCGCTTTATTTCCTGCGTTCCGAATACTCGAACGTGGCTCAGGCGCAAGGGCTGGCGGCCGAGCAGACCTTTGTGGACATGATGGGCAACCCGCTGCTCGGTCTGGTGTTCGTGGCCAAGAAAACGACCTATTATTCGCTTCCGCTGGCGGCAGCCCTGCTGCTGCGGCTCTGGAACCGGCGCTGGTTCCTGTGGGACCTGCTGGTGCTGCTGATGCTGTTCGTCTCGATCGTCGCGCTGCAGTTCCTCATGCTCATGAAAGGAACGTCTTACGGCTGGTTCCGTTACTTCATGTACGTGTTTCCGATCACGGTGGCCTGGCTGCCGTACGAGCTTGCCCAGGTGAAGCGGTCCTTCGTCAATTACGGGATCGTGCTGGCGGGGATGCTGGGAGCCTGCGTCGTGCTCGGATACGCCTGGACGAATCCGCAGATTGCGTCGGATGAGAACAAGTATTTGCATGCGTCGCAGTATGCGGCTCCCCAGCAGGTGGAGAAGGAGGTCGCCCGTTATTTGGATACGGAGCTGAAGGGCTACAACATTTTGATGGATTCGTATTCCGCTTATTCGGTCATTCTGAACAGCAGACATTCCGACAAATTTTTAATTACCAGCGATTTCGAGTTTACGCCTTCGCTGAAAGATCCGGTCGGCCGGGGCGTCGATTTTATTCTTACGGCGAAGCCGGACAAGAGTTCGGCGCTAAGCGCCGAGGCGCGGACGTACAAAGATTTCTACGAGAAGGGCACGGAATGGACCGAGTTGTATAAGGAATTCGGCGGCAAATGGAAATTGTACAAGGTCATTCGTCAGCAAGAGGGAGGCGGGGAAACATGGAACGCGCGGAGCCCGAGATGACCGTCATTATACCGGTTTATAACGAGGAAGTGCATATTTACCGCTCACTGCGGCATATTGAGGAAGAGCTGGAACGGCTGACAGCCTCATACGAAATCATCGTCATCGACGACGGTTCGCGGGACGGCACATGGGAGCAGCTGATTTTGTCCGGGCAGCGTTCGCCCCGGCTTACCGCGCTGCGGCTGAGCCGCAATTTCGGCAAGGAGCTGGCGCTCTGCGCCGGGCTGGAGCATGCGTCGGGCCGGGCGGTCATTATTATGGACTCCGACCTGCAGCATCCGCCGATGCTGCTTCCTGAGATGGTCCGGCTGTGGCGCGAGGAAGGCAAAGAAATCGTGGAATGCGTCAAGCAGGACCGGGGCAAGGAGTCGCTGGACAAGGCGGTCGGCTCCGCGTTGTTCTACAGCATCCTCAACCATCTGTCCGGCTTCGATCTGCGCGGCGCGTCGGATTTCAAGCTGCTGGACCGGAAGGTCGTGCAGGCATGGCGGGAAATGCCGGAGCGGAACACGTTTTTCCGCGGGATGACGGCGTGGCTCGGCTTCAACCGGGCGCAGATTTCGTTCGAGGTGCCGGAGCGGGCGGACGGTCACAGCCAATGGAGCTTTCTCGGCCTCATGAAGCTGGCGGTGAACGCCGTGGTTGCATTTTCTTCCATTCCGCTGCGGTTTGTCAGTCTGTTCGGGATCGTGTTCCTGCTCGGCGCCGCCGTGCTCGGGGTCCAGACGCTGTATCAGAAAATCGTTGGCAATGCGGTGACCGGTTTTACGACGGTCATCCTGCTGCTGCTGATCATCGGCAGCGTCATTATGATTTCGCTCGGCATCATTGGCGAGTACATCGCCTCCATTTACAACGAAGTGAAGGGAAGGCCGCGGTATTTGGTCAGTCAGCGCATCTTCAGCGAAATATCCGCAGGGGCAAGCGAGGATAGCCGCCGGATGGGTGAGGTATCATGACGGTGCGCCTGCTCTTTCGGTACGGCATCGTCGGGCTGCTCGGAACGGCGCTTCATTTTGCGGCGCTGTTCGTGCTCGTCGAAGCGGCGAAGCTGCATCCGGTGCCGGCCTCGGCGCTCGGATTCGTGCTTGTGCTGCTGGTATCGTACGCACTGAACCGGCGCTGGACGTTTCAAGCTTCCGCATCCGGCTGGAAGACGCTTGCCAAATATACGGTCGTGTCCGTAACGGGCCTGCTGCTCAACACCGGTCTCATGTACTTGGCCGTCGACCGGCTGCACTGGCACTATGCCGTCGGCCAATGTCTCGTTGTCGTCGCCGTGCCGCTTTCGAACTTTTTGTTTAATTATTACTGGACGTTTCGCGAAAAAAGGTCCGGTGAATAAGAAGCCGCCGAGCAGCCTGCTCTTTTATTCACCGGACCTTAGAAATATAGTCTGCCGACTGCCGTTTACTTCTTCTGAGCTACCGGTACAGTAAACTGCGCTTCCGGAATCCACTGCTTCCGGTAAAAATCCCTGCCCTTGATCCGGACCCGGTCCGGGTACACCTCGACGTACAGCCCTTCGCTTTCTTTTTTGCCCTTCAGCTTTTCCGCGCCTTTGCCGTCGCTCGTCCACGTTTCGGACACCGAGGCGGTGTTGACCATCGTGAAGCCGTCCCGCACCAGCGTATCCGGCTGATTCAGCTCCCAGTGCGAATGGCCGCTGAAGTAGATGACCTGCGGATACTGCGACAAGATCGCCTTCAGTTCCTCGTGCTGAATGACGGCCCGGCTATTCGTGCAGCAAAAATGCGTTCCCGCTACTGTGGCAGGCAGCGGCTGGTGCAGGAAGACGAAAACCGGCTTGTTCGAGCGGGCGTCTTTTTTAAGCGTCTGCTTCAGCCATTCCAATTGCTCGGGCGACAAATAAGCGTCCTCGGCATGAGCCGGGTCAGACTGCCGGTATTGCTCCGAGCCAAGGAAGATAAAGTGATAGCCCTTGATGGCCTTCTCGTAGTAGACCTTGTTCTTTCCGAAGAACGCAAGGAACCGGGAAATCGACTCCTGGTCCGTTTCCCCGTTCGGAAAGCCGTCCGGATTCCAACGGGCGCGGCTGCTGTACCAGGCTTTGTAAAACTCGTGGTTGCCGATATTGTACAAGACGCTTTCCGGATGCGGCGCGCTTTGCATGAGCTCCTTGAGCTTGGCGTAGTCCTCGGGCCTGCCTTCGGTTAAATCCCCGTTGATCACGAGCGTGTCGGCCGACGGATTGATTTCGTTCAGGTCGTTCAATACGCGAACGAGCTTCTCATGCGACGTATTCTCCCACGATTGAACGTGGATATCGCTGATGACGGGAAAGGTCAGCACCGGACTCCCTTCGGTTTGGGGCAGAACGCTTCCGGCGCCCCCGTCTAGCGGTGGCTTCGTTTGCGGAGCGGAGCCAGAGAGGACCGTCGGCTGGGCCGGCAACACGACTTCGCCGCTCAGGAGCGGGCCGGATGCGGTGGAAGCTTGGCTTATGGATTGTCCCATGCCGGTTGCCATCAGCTCGGAACCCATGGCAAAAGGAGCGGCTGCGGCGGTTGCAAGGGCGCCGGAGATCAAGGTGATGGACAGGACGGCGGATTGCAGCGTGTCTCGCATGAAATCACTCCTTTTTCTTCGTTGCGTGCTTTTTTACTTTTTTTTGGTCTTAATATACTTCGGCGTACGGCTTCTCCATTTTGACCCAATACGGTAAACTTTTCTCCATCATGGCTATTATTGGCCCAAAGTCGCAAGATTGAAGACGAGTTCCCGCTGGTAAAAGTTGCAGTGTATCCAATTTTCGGTCGGCCGTGCTCCGTTCCTTTGTCGCGGGGCTCCTTTTAACATAACCAAAGATTGTTAGCGGGCCGTCAAGCGGGCAAAAATGATTTGTGAAACTAACGAGGGGTATTCACAATATCTTCATTCGATGCGACGGCAATCGGCAGCTGCGGGGAAGGAGCGCTTGCGAGCGGGCTTTCCGAAAGAGTCTCCGGTCCGACTTCGTGTAAAGAAACCGTAAGCGCCGTTTCCGACTTGAGCGGGGGGTCCCGGATCAAGGGTGTTTTCGCGTCCGTTTTTTCGGCTGGAATGATGCTTGACTAAAGAATCAATTCAGCATATAATACAAAAAAACACATCAGATATATCGGCTATGAAGAGGACGAAGTTATAAGGGCTCTTATGTTCAGAGAGCAGTGGAGATGCTGAAACCAATGCCTTAACCCCTTATGTACGAGCTCACCTCGGAGCTGTTTTCCTGAAAGCTTTATCGCATATCATCAGGCTTTACCGCTTGAAAGCGATAATGTTACTAGGGAAAATCGGATCGGCACACGTTACCGTGCCGAAGGTAAGAGTCGCGAATTCACGGGTCGTCATCGTGCTAGCCGATGAGGATTGCTGCGGCGCGCATTACCTGCTAAGGTTATTTGCCGCGAGGCATCTAACAAATTCTGGGTGGTACCACGGAAGATTAACCCCTTTCGTCCCGTCAGACGCACATGCTGCGTTTGGGGATGAGAGGGGTTTTTTAGTCGTTTGTCGGATTATCTGAGAGGAGGCCAATATTCATGATCGTCCAAACCACACAAAAGTCAAAGGAGCAGCTTCGCGAAGAGCTGCTGAAGCCAGACGTCATTACCGGTTCGGAAATGCTGCTTCGCAGCCTGCTGCTGGAGGACGTGGATTGCGTCTTCGGTTATCCCGGCGGAGCGGTCTTATATATTTACGATGCCATGCACGGCAATCCGGATTTCAACCATTTGCTGACGAGGCATGAACAAGGCGCGATTCACGCAGCCGACGGGTACGCCCGTTCGACCGGCAAGGTAGGCGTCTGTATCGCCACCTCGGGTCCGGGAGCAACGAACCTCGTTACCGGAATTGCGACGGCTTACATGGACTCGGTGCCGCTCGTGGTCATCACGGGCAACGTTGCGACATCGGTGATCGGTACGGACGCTTTCCAAGAGGCGGACATTACGGGCATCACGATGCCGATTACGAAGCACAGCTATTTGGTGCGCGACGTGCAAGACTTGCCGCGCATTATCAAAGAAGCGTTCCATATCGCTTCGACCGGCCGCAGAGGCCCGGTTCTGATCGATATTCCGAAGGACGTCTCGAACGATACGGCGCCGTTCTACTATCCGGAGAAGGTGGACATCCGCGGCTACAATCCGACGGTGCAGCCGAACAAGCTCCAAGTCGACAAGATGCTGGAGGCGATCGCCGAGAGCGAGCGTCCGATGATCATCGCAGGTGGCGGCGTTGTCTACGCCGACGCGGCGGAGCAGTTGCTTGAGTTCGTCAACAAAACGCGGATTCCGGTCACCACGACGCTGCTCGGCTTGGGCGGGTTCCCGAGCGCGCACGAGCTGTGGCTCGGCATGCCGGGGATGCACGGAACGTACACCGCCAACCACGCGCTGCAAAACTGCGATCTGCTGATCGGCATCGGCGCCCGGTTCGACGACCGCGTCACGATGAAGGTGGACGGCTTTGCGCCGCAGGCGAAAAAAATCGTCCACATCGACGTGGACCCTGCGGAAATCGGCAAAATCGTCGAAACGGCCATCCCGGTCGTCGGCGATGTGAAGGCCGTGCTGCAGCTTGCCAACCTGAAGGCGAAGCCGTCCCGATCCGAGAAATGGATCGAATGGGCGCAGGAGACGAAACGGAATTTCCCGCTGCGCTACAAAGATTCCGATACGGAGCTGAAGCCGCAGTATGTCATCGAGATGATCCACGAGACGACCAAGGGCGAAGCGATCGTAACGACGGACGTCGGCCAGCATCAGATGTGGGCGGCGCAGTATTACAAATTCAATCATCCGCGTTCCTGGATCACCTCGGGCGGCTTGGGCACGATGGGCTTCGGATTCCCGTCGGCGATCGGCGCGCAGAAGGCGCACCCGGACCGGCTGGTCGTCTCGATCAACGGCGACGGCGGCATGCAGATGTGTTCCCAGGAGCTAGCGGTTTGCGCGATTCACCAAATTCCGGTCAAAATCGTCGTCATCAACAACCGGGTGCTCGGCATGGTGCGTCAGTGGCAGGAGATCATTTACGATAACCGGTATAGTCATATCGATCTGGCCGGCAGTCCGGATTTCGTAAAGCTGGCGGAAGCTTACGGCGTGAAGGGGCTGCGCGCGACGAATAAAGACGAAGCCCGCAGCGCTTGGCAGGAAGCGCTCGATACCCCGGGTCCCGTGCTCGTCGAATTCGTCGTCCGGAAGCATGAGAACGTGTTCCCGATGGTAACGCAGGGCTCGACGATAGACCAAATGTTAATGGGGGATTCGGAATGACACGCAAACACACCATATCCGTTCTAGTGAACAACCAGCCCGGTGTGCTGCAGCGCGTATCCGGCCTGTTCGGCCGCCGGGGCTTCAATATCGAGAGCATTACGGTGGGCGAGTCCGAGGAAAAAGGGCTCTCCCGCATGGTTATCGTCACGACGGGAGACGATAAGACGCTGGAGCAGATTTCCAAGCAGCTCTATAAGCTGATCGACGTGATCAAGGTCGTCGACCTGAGCGCCCATCCGATGGTGGCGCGCGAGCTGGCGCTGATCAAAGTCAACGCCGAACCAAGCATGCGGCCGGAAATTCTCGGCGTCGTTGAGACGTTCCGCGCAGCCATCGTCGATATCGGTCCAAGCTCGCTGATCGTGCAGGTGGTCGGGGATTCCGAGAAAATCGAAGCCATGACCGAGCTGCTCAAGCCTTACGGCATCAAGGAGCTGTCCCGTACCGGCGTAACGGCCATGATCCGCGGTATGAACAAATAATTCATTTTTCGTTTTACGACTAAAACCATGATGATCCTGTGAGCGGGGGCTCATGCGGATGACAGGCCAAGCCGCCGGTCCGAGCTTCCTATCCCCGTCGTCCGTTCGAGCACCCGTTCACAGGGTTTTAATTCAAAGGAGGAGCTATTATCCATGGCAGTTACGATGTACTATGAAAAAGACGCTGATTTGAACGTATTGAAAGGGAAAACGATCGCTATCATCGGCTATGGCAGCCAAGGCCATGCCCAAGCGCAAAACCTGCGCGATAGCGGCTTGAAAGTCATCATCGGACTTCGTCAAGGCCGTTCCTTCGAGCAAGCGAAAAACGACGGTTTCGAAGTTTACTCCGTAGCGGAAGCGACCAAGCTTGCCGACGTGGTACAGCTTCTGATGCCGGACGAAACCCAAGCGAGCGTATACAAAAGCGAAATCGAACCGAACCTGAAGCATGGCGCAGCGATCATGTTCTCCCACGGCTTCAACGTTCACTTCGGCCAAATTCAACCGTCTGCGGATAAAGACGTGTTCCTCGTCGCTCCGAAATCGCCGGGCCACATGGTTCGCCGCGTTTACGTCGAAGGCTTCGGGGTTCCCGGCCTGATTGCGGTTGAGCAAGATGCAAGCGGTCAAGCGAAAGCCATCGGCTTGGCGTATGCCAAAGGGATCGGCTGCACCCGCGCGGGCGTTATCGAAACATCGTTCCGCGAAGAAACCGAAACCGACCTGTTCGGCGAGCAAGCCGTTCTGTGCGGCGGCGCTTCCGAGCTTGTCAAAGCAGGCTTCGAAACGTTGGTGGAAGCAGGATACGCGCCGGAAATGGCTTACTTCGAGTGCTTGCACGAACTGAAGCTGATCGTTGACCTGATGTACGAAGGCGGTCTCGCGTCGATGAGACATTCCATCTCCAACACGGCGGAGTATGGCGACTATGTTACAGGTCCTCGCATCATTACGGAAGAAACGAAGAAAGAAATGAAACGCGTCCTGTCCGACATCCAACAAGGCAAATTCGCCCGCGACTTTATTTTGGAGAACCAATCGGGCCGTGCATTCCTGACAGCTACCCGCCGTTTGGAAGCCGAGCATCCGCTCGAGCAAGTCGGTTCCCAGCTGCGCGAATTGATGCACTGGATCAAGAAGTAATTCGGCAGACGATCTCAACGCATAACGGAGAAGCGGCATAAGGTCGGCTTGAAAGCGGCGCAGGGAAATGGACAACAAGAGATCCGATCCCTGCCCGTTTCGGGTCGCACCTTTTTCTGCTTTAATGCAAGTCCATTCCAAAGGAGGCGCAGCCAAGACCCATGAGAAAAATTTATATTTTCGATACGACGCTTCGTGACGGCGAGCAGTCGCCGGGCGTCAACCTGAACATGCAGGAAAAAGTCGAGATTGCGCTGCAGCTTGAGAAGCTCGGCGTCGACCGGATGGAAGCCGGCTTCCCGGCGGCCTCTCCCGGAGACTTGGCGGGCGTCAGCGCCGTGGCCCGCGCCGTAAAGAATGCTTCGGTTATCGCCCTGTCGCGTTCCCGCGAGCAGGATATCGAGGCGGCTCGCGAAGCGCTGAAGGATGCGCAGGACCCGTGTCTGCATTTGTTCCTCGCTACCTCACCGATTCACCGCCAGCACAAGCTGCGGATGGAAAAGCATCAGGTGCTCGAAACGGCGGAAGCGGCGATCCGTTACGCGAAGAAATATTTCAGCAAAATCGAGTTTTCGCCGGAGGATGCCGGCCGCACCGAGCTTGATTTTCTGTGTGAAGTGACGGAGATGGCGATCCGCGCCGGGGCGACGGTCGTGAACATCCCGGATACGGTCGGATACTTGACGCCTTATGAATACGGCAGCATTTTCAAGACGTTGAAAGAGAACGTGACGGGCATCGAGAAAATTCAGCTCAGCGCGCACTGTCACGACGACTTGGGGATGGCGACGGCGAATGCGCTGGCGGCGATTCTGAACGGAGCGGACCAGATCGAAGGGACGATCAACGGCATCGGCGAACGCGCCGGCAATACGTCGATCGAGGAAGTGGCGATGGCGCTTGAGACGCGTCAGGAGTTTTTCCAAGCGAAGACGACGCTCACGCTGTCCGAGATTGCCCGTACAAGCCGCTTGGTCAGCAAACTGACCGGTATGGTCGTGCCGGGCAACAAGGCCATTGTCGGAGCCAATGCGTTCGCGCACGAATCCGGCATCCATCAAGACGGCATGCTGAAGGAAAAGACGACGTACGAGATTATGTCGCCGGAGACGATCGGGCTCAAGGAAAGCAAGCTGGTGCTCGGCAAGCACTCCGGACGCCATGCGTTCCGCGAGAAGCTGGTCGACCTCGGCTACAACCTTGACGACGAGCAGATGAATGCCGCGTTCGCCAAGTTCAAAGACTTGGCCGACAAGAAGAAGAACGTTACGGATGAAGACATCGTCGCGCTGCTTGAAGAGAAGCTGATCGAGACGCCCGAAGTGTTCTCGCTTGAGACGATTCAAGTATCGTACGGCAATCAATCGACCCCGACCGCAACTGTGCGGATCAAGCTGCTGGACGGCGGGCACCTGGACGAAGCGGCGGTCGGCAACGGCTCCGTCGATGCGATCTACAATGCGATCGACAAGGCGACCAAGGAAGAAGTCGAGCTCGACGACTATTCGATCCAATCGGTGACGCACGGCAAGGATGCGCTTGGCGAAGTGCATGTGGTGCTGAAGCAGGGCGATTACTCCGTGCTCGGCCGCGGGCTTAGCACGGATATCCTCGAAGCGAGCGCCCGCGCGTACGTGGACGCGATCAACCGCTTGATCGAGAAGCGCAAAAGCCCGGCCCGCAGCCGCGATAATGTGACGTTGATTTAGCGCTTGCTACAAGGTTAGGAAGTGAAATAGGCGATAGCAGCCCGGAGTACCGGGGAAGCTATCGCCTATATTTATTTAACGGAATTTACCTTCGTTTGCTCAACGCGCCGCAGTTCTATCCGGGGGATATGATAACTATCACCAAAATTCAACATAAACCACGTTGCCAGCAGCCGTTCACTGCTGCCAAGGCGTCCGGATGACCGGTGTGGTAAACTATTCGTATCAGCACAGGGTTGGAAGGGGCCGGACGATGTGGAATCTTACCTGATGTTCGAACCGACGCAGGGGACGCGCACCCCGGGTCATTATGCGGAATTCAAGCCTTGCCCCGCGCTTAAGGCGTATGTATCGTGCTATTGGAGCTCCCGGACGGATGGAACGGGATTGCGGAATGAACCTGCGGTTACCGTCGTTCCAGACGGCTGTACGGATCTGATTTTCGAATGGGCAGCTGCAGGTGGGGGAGACGTTTCGATCCGCTTCTGCGGAACGTTTGAGCTGCCCTTTAGCCCGGAGTCGAAGCGCAAGGACGCGTCGGAAACGTTTGCGGTGCGGTTTTTTCCGGGAGGAGCCTACCCCTTTATTGGAGTGCCGCTTGGCGAGTTTAAAAATGCGTTGTTTCGGGGGACGGACGTATGGGGGAAAGCGGCGGCGGAGCTCGGGGAACAGCTGCGGCTTGCCGCAGGAACCGCGGAACGGCTCGTCCTTGTGGAAACAGCGCTGCTACGCCTACTGGCGGCTGCGGAGAGCGGCAGAGTGGAAGCGCCGGCGGTATTGCATGAGGCGATGGTGCGTATTTTTGCAGCGAGGGGAGCGGTTAGCGTCCAGCAGTTGGCCCGGTCGGAGAATATTAGCGCAAGGCAGCTGCAGCGGCTGTTCGACGGCCGGATCGGGCTGGGACCGAAAACGTTTTGCGGTATTGTCCGGTTTCAAAATATATTGCGCGATGCGGAAAGGCATCCCAAGCTTTCCTGGCAGGAAATCGCCGGGGCTTACGGATACTGCGATCAGGCGCATTTTATTCGCGACTTCAAGCGCTTTTACGGCGAGCTTCCTTCTTCGTTGATGATGTCCTAGCAGGTGGTCCAGCCGCCATGTATGCAAGGGGTTCCGTTCGGAGCTAGCATGTCCGATTTGTTCAATACAAGCCGCCTAAGGCGGGTTATACTGGTATACGGAAATCAAGCATCAAGGAGGCGTGTGGGCGATGGAAGTCAATAGAGCCGCTGCGGCGGCGGAAGATCGGGCCAAGCATTACCTGAAAACGAAAGCGCGGCCGCTGGAGAAGGCGATGTATGAGTATGAGTTCGAGGGGGGACACGCGGAGGACGTGGTCAGGGCACTGGAGCCCTACCAGAACGAAGACGGCGGCTTCGGGCATGGACTGGAGCCGGATATTCGCTGCGAGGCGTCCTCGGCAATCGCCACGACTGTAGCGCTGCAAACGTTGTCCCTGCTTCCCCGGGAGGCAGGCGGGGAGATGACGAGAAAAGCGCTGCGTTACTTTACGCAGACGTACGACCCTGCGATTGCAGGCTGGGACAAGGTGCCGCCGGAGGTCGAGTCGTCCCCTCGGGCCCCGTGGTGGAATTTCGAAAAGGCGAATCCGTACTGGGGCAACCCGAACGCGGAAGTCGCGGGCTACTTTATTCAGTTCCGGGAATGGCCGGAGGCGGAAGGCTGGGCGGACAAGCTGACGGAGCTTGCCATCGGTAAGCTGTACTCGGAATCGTCGCTGGACGAATTCCATGAGCTGTTGTGCTACTTGCGTCTGTCCGAGCGGCTCACCGACGAGCAGCGGGCGCGGATCGCCGACCGGCTCGATACAATGATCGGCCGCTGTGTCACGGTCGATCCGTCACAGTGGAGCGGGTACGGGCTTCATCCGGTTCAAGTGGCGACAACACGGCAGTCCCCGTACTACGAGCGGTATAAGGATAGCATACCGGCCAATCTGGAGTTCATCGTCCAGGGGCAGACGGAGGAGGGAGCGTGGGAGCCTGCGTGGGCTTGGGGGCAGTACGAGGACGTTTGGCCGATTGCCAAAGAAGCGTGGAAAGGCGTGCTGACGCTGGGGAACTTGCGGCTGCTGCGGGATTTGCGATAAAGTCGGATACCCGGCGGAAGTAACACAGTCACCACCCGCCTCTTTCCGGTACGCCTCGTTGCGGTTGCGGCGCCGCACGGCGGGTGGCGGACCCCGTAGCTTTGCAGTCTTTGGAACGAATCATGCCGTCTAAGACTAGGTATTGATTATTATTAAAACAAAAGGAACCCGTTTAAGGGGTTCCTAGAGTTTGTTGAGAAAGTGGGCGTCTCATTTGGCCATTTTCGGGCTCGTCGATATATTCCATTAAATCGCCGGGGTGATGCCGACCAGTTCGGAGAGCCGGTTCAACGACATTTTGCGCTCCGCCATCACAACATCCAATTTGATTCTTATCATCTTATCGCCTACTTCGCAGTTAAATTGTTTTATGATTTTCCTCCACTGCATGTACCGCTATTTTTAAAGCCCAAGAGATCAGGCACGATCCCACCGATCATCGTATCGACATAGGACAGGTTGGAAAGCGAAATCTGCGCATTGGAAACGACACGTTCTCATACGAGAAAAGACTGTCTTCATAAATATTGTTCAGAAGCTTGCGCATAACCATAGGAACAAGAGCGTGAACAAAAGCATGCACGCCGTGGAAATTGATTAAGACGATGAAAGCTGTTAAGGTTAAAATCAGTAACATGAACATGGCAGCTTGGAGCTATAGGGGTGAATCTATGTTTTCTCCAATTGGCGCGCCTCAAAGACGATTGTCCAAGGATGCGGTTAAAGTATGGGTGATCAGTGAAACGATTTCGAATGTGATCGGCTTTGTCCTGCTTGGGGTTTTGCTCTATTTGGACCATCGCTACGCGTGGAAAGAGTGGATCGGCTGGATTCTTATCGGCATTGTCGTCATTTCCGTGCCGTTCGCGGTCTGGTCTTTCATCAGGCCGTTATTGCTCTATAAAAACTGGCGCTACGACATGAATGAAGAGTTTTTGCAGCTGAAATCGGGCGCGTTAAACGAAGAGCACCAACTCGTCCCGATGACCAAAATCCAGTCGGTCGCTACAAAGCAAGGACCGCTTCTGCGAAAGTACGGCCTCTGCTCGGTCTCGATCAAAACGATGGGATCGACGCATGTCATACCTGCTCTGCCTAAAGAGATCGCGATCGAGTTAAGGGATCAGATCGCCCATTTCGCCAAAATAAAGGAAGTGGAGTCATGACCGAAGCGAAACGGTATCATCCGCTGACGATAGTTTTGAAATTATGGAAGCTGGTCAAGGTCTCGTTTGTCATCGCCATGTACTTATTCGTGATCAAATTCGGTTCGGATTCGACTTTCCTTATTTATGGGAGGATCGCTTTTTTTGTATTGATCGGGGTCTCCGTTCTTGTCATTCTATTAAAGTGGATGACGCATAAATACAAGCTCGACGATGCTTCGTTTCATCTCTATGAAGGGGTGTTCACCAAGTCCGGACGAACGATTCCTTTCGCCAAAATTCAAAACGTCAACCGTCACAGGACCTTATTCCATCGGCTGTTTAACGTGACTTCCATCCGATTTGAAACAGGGCTCACCGGTGAAGAGGCCGCCGTCGAATTCGAGGTCATTTCTTTAGTGGAAGCCGACAATATGGAAAAGCATGCGACAAGCCCGGTGCCGGATGAGCCAGCGACGGCACATGACGGCGAAGCTGCCGCGGAGTCGTATGCAGAAGCGGTGAATCCGCGGCGGATCGTTCATTTTAAGCCGACAAAAAAAGATGTTGTGCGTGCTTCCTTTACATCCTTAAGCTTTCTGGTCCTGATTCCTTTGCTGGCCTCTTTTTATTCCAAAATCGACGAAATCTTTCCTATGAAGCAAGAGGCGAAAGGTTTGTTCTCCATCCTTAAGGAGTCCTGGTGGATTGCCGCGATTCTGCTCGTTGTGCTCATTGTGGTCTCCGTCGCTTTCGGAATCGCCAGAACCTTTGTGAAGTATGGAAAATACGAAATTTCTTCCGATTCCGACCGCATCTACATTACAAAAGGGCTGATCGACGAAACGGTATTTTCCATTCTCAAGCAAAGGGTACAGGCGGTTGAAATTACGCAGTCCGTGCTGAAACGCTTGCTCGGACTCGCCGAAGTGAAGCTGATCAGCGCAGGAGGCCTTGGCGACGGGGAAGACGAGCTGGAAATCAGCACGCTGTATCCTTTTTTGCCTGTTCAGCGCGCCTATGAGATGATCTCGGAAATACTGCCGGCTTATGAAGTGACCCGCGAGATGAAGCGGCTTCCCGCGAAATCGTTATGGGTCCGCATGCTCAGGCCAAGCTGGCTTTGGATCTTATCGACGGCTGCTCTATTTTATTTCAAGCCGCGGTTGCTGGGATTCGAACAGACCTGGTGGGTTTTATCCGTTGTTTTGCTGATTTGGATCTTCGTATCCAGATGGCTTGATTACACCAATACGCGGTACGTCTTGAAGGATAACTTTATTCAATTCAAAACGGGAAGTCTGACAACGGCTCTATTCGTTTCGAAGCGGGAGAAGATCCTTGAAGTGAAAGTCACCCGCAGCGTAGTTCAAAAATGGCTGGGGCTTGCATCCATCGGGACAATGAACCGGGCCAAGCCGGTACGTCACGCCGGGATCGACGATGCGCCGGTCGAGCTGGCCGAGTCGTTTGTCAAGTGGTATATGGGACGCCGCAAGGAGATCAAAGTGGAATAGAAGCGCAGTTGGCGCTTGTTCCGTTTTCCGGCTTTGGGTACACTCCGGAAGGGCGATTGGTGATATGGCGTTGGTTATAGGTTTTGTCTATCAAATCTATTCGATTTATGTCTTGGCGTAAAGACAGCAAAATGTGCTACAAAAGAGATAATGAACTTATTTAGGAGTGAAACCAATGGCAGACGTGAAGAAAATTGCCGTCATCGCCGGGGACGGCATCGGTCCCGAGGTTGTGGCGGAAGCGATTAAAGTTATGAAAAAAACCGAGGACGTGTTCGGGTACCGTTTTGAGTTCGAGCACGGCTTGTTTGGCGGAATCGCGATTGACGAAAAAGGAACCCCGCTGCCGGAGGATACGCTGGCAATTTGTAAGAAAGCCGACGCCGTGCTGCTCGGAGCCGTTGGCGGCCCGAAATGGGACAACAATCCGAAGGAGCTGCGTCCGGAAACGGGGCTGCTTGGCATCCGCAAGGCGCTCGGTTTGTTCTCCAACATTCGTCCGGCTAACGTATTCGATTGCTTGAAGGAAGCTTCCACGCTGAAGCCGGAAGTGCTTGAAGGCACGGATCTGATCGTCGTCCGCGAGCTGACCGGGGGGATTTATTTTGGAGAGAAATTCCGCCGCGAGGGTGCGAACGGAGAAGAGGCGGTCGATACGTGCGTATACAACGTCACGGAAGTGGAGCGCATCGTGCGCCAAGCGTTCGAGATCGCCCGTACCCGCCGCAAGAAGCTGGCGTCCGTCGATAAAGCGAACGTGCTGGAAACGTCCCGCCTGTGGAGAGAAACGGTCAACCGGATCGCGCCGGATTATCCGGACGTCGAGCTGGAGCACGTGCTCGTGGACAACTGCGCGATGCAGCTTCTGCGCCGTCCGTCCAGCTTCGACGTCATCGTGACGGAGAACATGTTCGGCGACATTCTGAGCGACGAAGCGGCGATGCTGACGGGGTCGATCGGCATGCTGTCCTCCGCCTCCCTGGGCGAAGGGGCGTTCGGCCTGTACGAGCCGGTGCACGGCTCCGCGCCGGATATTGCGGGCCAAGGTATTGCGAATCCGATCGCAACGATCTTGTCCGTAGCGCTGATGTACCGCCTGACGTTCGGTTACCATGACGCCGCCGAAGCGATCGAGCGCGCCGTGAAGGAAGTGCTGGACGCGGGTCACCGCACCGGAGACATTGCCGTCGACAAGAGCAAGGCGCTCGGCACGACCGCGATGGGCGAGCTGATCGTTGGCGCCATCCGCAAATAAGGATCGAACCGAATAGCAAGACCGGATAGCAGAAAAAACTCTTGAGAAATTCCGATTTCTTAAGAGTTTTTTCTGTTTTCTACAGTTTTGTGTATGGATTTTCGTAGATTAGAATTATTCTAAAAAAATAATTAGTTTAATCTTAACTTGGGTGGACCCCAAATGATACGATTCATATCGTGAAAACCGTGACCAATTACCAAATTTAAGGGAGGATTTTTGGAACATGGCAGAACGCTTGGTAGGCAAACAAGCACCCAATTTTACAATGGATACCGTCCTTGGGAACGGACAAGAGTTCGGCAAAGTCTCTTTGTCCGACTATAAAGGCAAGTGGCTCGTATTGTTCTTCTATCCGCTGGACTTCACTTTCGTATGCCCGACGGAAATTTCGGCAATAAGCGAGGCCGCTTCGCAATTTAACTTCCTTCTGAAAGAAGTCTCCCACTTCTAAATCTTGCGAAGCTTGATGAAAGTGGGAGATGAATTTCGGTAGGCGAAGCCTAAAGTCTTTTTTGTCTTGCCACATTTTCTATGATAAGATATAATCAGTCTTAGATTAAAAGAAAGGCTGCTATATCAATTATATTAGACAATAATAATCATTCGGTGTTATCGCTGTATTATCATTTTGTTTTGGTTGTGAAATATCGTAGAAAAGTGATGGATGATACCCTATCTGACTATGTGAAAGAAATGTTGTTCGATGAGGTGAAAACTATAATATATCCTTAGTCGAATGGAATCATGATATGGACCATGTGCATATTTTGTTCAAAGCACACCCGAACAAGCTCCGAAAATCAGGGGAAGAAGTGAGGTGACAGGGCATAGCAAACAAGGCCTATAAGTTCCGTTTGTACCCAACGGCTCAACAAGAACAACTGCTAGCAAAAACCTTCGGTTGCGTTCGTTTTGTTTACAACAAAATGTTGGCTGAACGAAAGGAAACCTACGAGCAATT
>NZ_FMTT01000054.1 GCF_900100345.1 Paenibacillus tianmuensis
CGCTCCGGCGAAACAGCTAGCCCGAGCATAATCTGCTTGAGGTTAGGCCGATAGTCTTTGCTATGTCCACGTACGATCTGAAGATCGGCCTCCCCTTCGTAAGCACCGTGCAAACTCACCGATGTCGTGTCGTTATGCAGTGTGCCGATCGGCAGGTCAAGCTTGCGCATGGCACGAATGGCGAGCGTGGAGTATACCTTCCACGGCGTGGCCTCATGTAGCTTGTCAAGTGCGCGAGCGAGCGCGTCATCATTCAAATCATCGGCGGTTACACCGTCACCGAACAACAGCTCAACGTCTTGGTCACGGTAAAATCGCTTAACATGGCAGAGGGGATCTTTGCCGCTAAGTACATTGATGACAAGGGCTTTGATTCGCGCACCGGGCGACAGCTTGCAGCGGCTCGCATCCCATGGAAGCAACTCATTCAAAGTCTGCTCAAACTCGATTTCACGACAAAGTCGGTCCACCAACACGGCGGGGCCTGAAGTATATGAATACGTGTTAAGCGGAGTATTCACGTGATCGCCTCCAGAGAAAAAACTATACCCTTACATTCTCTGGAAGTTGGTGATTTCCCTTCAATAAATTTGATTTTCGCGCAGTTTCACCTGCGAAATGTGGGATGGAGCATGATTCAAGAAATTCGTGACACTGCTTAGATGACGGTGGTCTTTGGCAGCGTGCTGTATTTGTGTGATATTCTTGCGTCCGGCCCAGAGAATGATACCATGGATCAGAGTATAGAGATGTCGGAGCTGTGGTTTGGAAAATTCCAATTTCAGTGCCTAAATGAACCTGACGACCGGCTTGCAGAGGGATACCATGAGAATGGGGCATCTCCTTTATATAGAAAATAGTTGGCCTGGTAACCGACCATTTCTCTACAAAGAGACGATGTCCTTTTACATATCTACTTTTGTAGCGCTAAATCGACAGCGCAGTTTTTGCAACACTCAAGTAAATATTATTAAATGAATCAAACAAGGTGAGTTTTTCCCGCAATTTCGACGCTAGAGGTTGGCGGGGACAAAAAACAAAACAGCGGCTCCCAAGGAACCGAATCGTCCTGGCGGGAGACCGCTGTTTTGGCGGCGTATGTAATGTATGATCGTTTTGCGTTACGGAAAGACATGAGGGGGCGGTTTTACGCGGATGGCTTCGGCCGGGCAGGCGTCTAATTTTGCACGGCTAGGTGAATACCGTGTTCCCTATGGGTGCTACACCATAGACTGTTGGTGTGTTCGATAGGAACACGTAACCAGTCCAAGCGACTGCAAGTTGCAGGTACGGCGCCACTGCCGACTTTGCAATTTGGGTAAATTTCACGGAGGTGTCCATCTGTATGGAAAAGTTTCAACCGAATGCGTTCCCTAAACAGAGCATGGTGTCGCCATTATCGTCGAATTTTCCGCCTTCCCCGAGTGTATCGCCGTTTTCGGCGCCAGGGCCGAATATCGCTCCTTACGCGGCCCCGATGCCGAATATGGCACCGATGGCGAATATGCCTCCGATGCCGACAGCCGTCTCGCCTGCATACGTAGCTCCTACGTCGAACTATCCAACGGCAAATGTTCACAACTTTAATGAGGTCAACGTTTTTTTCCCGAAGAAGAAGAAAAAACACCACCACTTCTATCCTTCGTTCGGGTGTGGGACATCGATAGGCATTATCCTCGTCTTGTTTATTTTGTTGGTCATTGTCCTGCGCAGCAGGCACCGTCACCATTGCTGACGCGTAGCGCAGGCGGTCATGCTCGGTAGTTTTCTGCCGGCTCCACCGCCGCTATGCCAAGGCTCCCTGCGGTAACGCCCGTCCTTCGATCCGAGCATCGCTCGTTGATTGCCGCGCGTTACGACGGTTCGATCGCAATCGGCGAAACCGTCCCATCCCGCAAAGAGTGCAGGGAGCCTTGCGAGGGTGGAAAAATTTAATTTAAATACATAACAAGAGGAGAGAGCACGCGACGCTGGCTCACAAGCAAATCGGCTGCGGCCGGACGGTGCTGTCGCTCCAGGACCTGCCTGTAGACGAGACGGCGGAGCACACGCTGCATTTTATTTTAAAGGCGCTTGACGCGCCCGGGTCACCCGCCTAAACCTTCCGGGCGCCTCTCCCATACAATAAAGCAAGAGGAAGAATAAACGAGAGGGGAGAGCGCAGGGTGAGCAAGCTGCCTACGGTATTCCGCAGTGTCAACGAAAGCCTGGATGAAATTTTGACCGCTTTCGACAAAATCAATTCGATCTACCGGTCGGCGAAGCAGATATCCCCGATGCTGAAGCAGGCGGCCAACCTGATTGCCGAGGCGAATGCGGCGGCGGAGCAGCAGCAAGTGAGGCTAAGCGAAGCGATGAAGGCCGCAAGGAACAGGTCGTTCGGAGGAAAGCAAGGCCGAAGGACGTCGGTCCGCAAGCGGAGACGGATGCTCTAAATCGAATCGGATGCCGGGCTCGGATGAGCCGGGCTTTTTTTACGAGCAGCCGCTTCCCCCGCTTCCACAGCCGATTTTCGATGGCACGTTTTGGTCCGAAGCGGTATACTGGGTTTGGGAAATGACGGGATACGATAGGATTCGCTACAACGGGAGGGAACTTACATGGCTTTTATCGATTGTCATTTTTTCTCCGAGTCGCTCGGGCTGTCCACGTCGATGTACGTCCTATTGCCCCAGACGACGAAGGGACAAATCGGCTTAAACAACCGCAGTACGGGAGGCAAGCACCCGGTGCTGTTTTTGCTGCACGGCCTCTCGGACGATCATACGATCTGGCTGCGCCGGACATCGATCGAACGCTACGCGGCCCTGCTCGGACTAGCGGTTGTCATGCCAGCTGTGCATCGCAGCTTTTACGCGGAGATGGCGAGCGGTCCGAAGTATTGGACGTTCATCAGCGAAGAGCTGCCCGCGCTGGCCAGGTCTTTCTTCCCGCTGGCAGAGGAGAGGGAACGCACCTTTGTGGCGGGTCTGTCGATGGGCGGATACGGCGCGCTGAAGCTGGCGCTCCGCCATCCCGAGCGGTTCGGGGCGGCCGCCAGTTTGTCCGGTGCAACGGATATTGAAGCGATGGCGCGGAACCGGCTGCCCCGGGAGGAGACGGCAGCGATATTCGGGTCGGTGGACAGCCTGCGCGGCAGCGATAACGATTTGTTTGGACTGGCGTCCGAATTGGCGCGTTCGGATGCGGAGCAGCCAAAGCTGTATCAATGCTGCGGCACGGAAGATTTCTTATACGAGGACAACATCCGTTTCCGCGATCATTGCCGGGAGCTCGGATTAAAGCTCACTTACGAGGAGGAGCCCGGGGCGCATGATTGGGGCTACTGGGACCGTAAAATTCAAAGCGTGCTGAATTGGCTGCCGCTGGAAAAGGGTCTGGCGGACAACTAAAAAGGATCGGCTTATAGGCTTGGGTATGCTCCGTTTGGCGGACGTATCCAAGCTTTTTTGTTGATTGTTCTTAAAAGACAAGGACGGCTCTGCCGATTATCCGGGTATTCACAGGGATATTGTAGAAATTTATCCCTCTTTCTGGAGGAAATTATCCGTTACAACGTGGGGGAGATCCCTGATAATGGAAGCTATAATGATGAGAGGAGGGATCCCTGCCGATAATCGACGATGATGTCAGTCCGATTGTTAAGGACGGTATGCCAGAAAGTAAAACGTAAACAAAGGAGCTGTTGTAGTTAATGATGAAACGAAAAGCTTGGGCGCTGCTGCTAGTCGTCGTGCTGCTTGCCTCGCTGCTGCCGGCGGCCGCCTTCGCCGCTGCTGCTTGGGCGCCGAATACCTCGTACAAAAACGGTGATATTGTCACTTACGGAGGCTCGGATTATCAATGTCTTCAAGCCCACACCTCGCTCGTTGGATGGGAGCCGCCGAACGTTCCTGCCCTGTGGAAGCCGCATAGCGGCGGCGGGACGGATACCCAGCCTCCTGCCACACCGGCCAATCTGAGCGTTACCGGCAAAACATCGACCACCGTCAGCTTATCCTGGGGCGCATCGACCGATAACGTTGGCGTAACGGGATATGACGTGTACCAAGGCGGGACGATTGTTGGAAGCGCTACCACGACTTCGTATACCGTGAGCGGCCTGACGCCGTCGACCTCGTATACGTTTACAGTGAAAGCCAAGGACGCCGCCGGTAACGTATCCGCTGCGAGCAATGCCGTCACCGTGACGACGAGCGGGACGTCGAACGACACGACGCCGCCTACCGCGCCAACAGATGTTAGCGCTTCCAACGTAACGTCGACCAGTGTGACGCTATCGTGGACGGCATCGACCGATAACGTCGGCGTGACGGGATACGACGTGTACCAAGGCGGGACGCTTGTTGGAAGCGCTGCCACGACTTCGTATAGCGTGAGCGGCCTGACACCGGCGACTTTGTACACGTTTACGGTAAAAGCCAAGGACGCCGCCGGCAACGTATCCGCCGCCAGCAATGCCGTCACGATTACAACATCCGGCAGCGGCAGTGGCGGCGACAAGAAAATCGTCACGTATTACCCGGCTTGGGCGGTCTATGGACGCAACTTCAAGGTGCCGGAAATCGACGCTTCGAAGATCACCCATATCAACTACGCCTTCGCGGATGTTTGCTGGAACGACAGACACGGCAATCCGGATTCGACCGGACCGAACCCGCAAACCTGGGCTTGCGCCGATGAAAAGGGCAATATCAACGTACCGAACGGATCTATCGTTCAGGGCGATCCTTGGGCCGATACCGGCATGTCGTATCCGGGAGATACGTGGGATCAGCCGCTCAAAGGCAGCTTCAATCAATTGATCAAGCTGAAGAAGGCGAACCCGCATCTGAAGACGCTCATTTCCGTCGGCGGGTGGAGCTGGTCCAACCGGTTCTCGGACGTGGCGGCCGATCCGGCGGCACGGACCAATTTTGCCAAATCGGCGGTTGACTTCCTCCGCAAATACCAGTTTGACGGCGTCGATCTCGACTGGGAATACCCGGTCAGCGGCGGTCTGGCGGGCAACAGCAAGCGTCCGGAGGATAAGCAAAACTTCACGCTGCTGCTGCAAGCGGTCAGGAGCGAGTTGAATGCCGCCGGCTCAGCCGACGGTAAGCAGTACTTGTTGACGATTGCATCCGGGGCAGGCCCGAATTTCGTGAACAACACGGAGCTGTCCAAAGTCGCGCAAACTCTCGATTGGATTAACATCATGACGTACGATTTCCACGGCGGCTGGGAATCCAAATCCGGACACAACGCTCCGCTGTACTTTGACCCGGCGGATAACAGCGCAGATCCGGTCAACTTCAATGTCGACAAGGCGGTTGCGAATCATTTGAACGCCGGCGTACCGGCCTCCAAGCTGGTGCTCGGCCTCCCGTACTACGGCAAGGGCTGGCAGGGCTGCGCCTCGGCGGATAACGGCCAGTATCAACAATGCTCCGGCGTATCCCAGAAAGGAACATGGGAGAAAGGATCGTTCGACTTCTACGATCTGGAAGCCAACTATATCAACAAAAACGGCTATACCCGCTACTGGAACAACGTAACCAAAACACCGTTCCTGTATCAGCCGAACGGCGGCGTCTTCATCTCGTACGACGACGCCGAATCGATTCAGCATAAGGTCGATTACATCAAGTCCAAAGGACTTGCCGGCGCCATGACGTGGGAAGTGACGCAGGATCGCAACAAAACGCTGCAAACGATCGTGAAAAACGGTCTGAATCCGTAAAACACCGGACAACAAGAGCACCCGCAGACGCTTCATACCGCACTAATGATTTCCGGCCTTCGCCCTCATCGGGCGGAGGTCTTTTGTTTGTCCTTTAACGATTAGAATTTGTAATTCAATGTTTTTAGAATTCAAATTCAAAAAAAACCAGCGGCTACCCTTAGGGAGACTGTCGGCCGGGGGAAACGTTATTTCGCTACCGTTTTGTTGTACTGAGCAAGCTTCGACGATATTTCTTTTGCTGCGCCGTCCAGCGCTTCTTTCGGCGTCTTCTTGCCGTTCAGTACTTCTTCGATCGCGCCTTCGGTCAGCTGGCGGGCTTCCGGGAACACGCCCATAACCGCGCCTTGCGTCGCTTTGTTCGCTTTCGTTTGGTGCAGTTGGTCGACGGCTGTTTTAAACTGCGGATACTTGGTCAGGTTATCCTTGACGAGCTGCTCGTCATACGCTTTTTTCGTGATCGGGAAATATCCCGTATTGACGTGCCAGTAAGCTTGCTGCTTCGGATCGGCAAGGAATTTGATGAACTCCCATGCCCCCTTCTGCTCCGCTTCGGAACGGTTGTTCAAGATGTACAAGCTCGCGCCGCCGACGATGACGCCGCCATCCTTCGCGTCCTTCGGCTTCGGCAGGAAGGCCGTGCCGACTTGGAACTTGCCTTCCGCTGCGCTTACAATCCCGCGCAGGGAAGCGGTCGAATCGAGCGTCATCGCGATTTGGCCGGCGGCGAACGGTTTTTTCGTATCGTCGGTTTTGCGGCCGAGGTTCAGCATTGTTTTGTCATCGATCATTTGCTTCCACCAAGTCATCGTGTTGATGCCGGCATCGCTGCCGAGCATCGATTTCGTCGCCGGGCTGGTGCGGCCGTTGCCGTTGTTCAGAAGCTCGGCGCCTTGGTTCGCGAAGAACTGCTCCATAAACCAGCCGTAGATGGCGAAGGAAGCGCCGGCTTTGCCGTCCTTGGTCAGCTTTTTGGCTGCTTCGGCGACTTCCTCATAGGTGACAGGCGGCTTTTCCGGATCGAGTCCGGCAGCTTTGAACATGTCTTTGTTGTAATACAGAATCGGGTTAGATGTGTTGAACGGCATCGAATTCAGCTTGCCGTCCACCGTGTAATAGTTCAAAATGTTTTCTTCAAGCTGGGAGACATCGTATTTGTCGGCGTCGATAAATTTTTGGATCGGCGTGATCGCTTTGGAGTCGATCATGAAGCGGCTGCCTATTTCGTACACCTGAATGAGCGCTGGACCGCTTTTGGAATCCATGGACGCTTTCATTTTGTTCAAGCTTTCGTCGTAGGTGCCTTGGAATACGGCTTCGACGACGACGTTTTTCTGGGAGGCGTTGAAATCGGCGACCAGCTTGTCTACCGCCTTGCCCAGCTCGCCGCTCATCGAGTGCCACCAGACGACTTTGACCGACTCCCCGGCTTTCGGCGCTTCCTTATTCTCGGCGCCCCCGGCTGCAGGCTTGTCCCCGCCGGTGCTCACCGTGCCGTTACCGTTTCTGCATGCCGCCATAAACATAGTGACGAAAGCAAGCAGCAGAAGCAGCATGCTTTTTTTGTTCAGGTGCTTCATTTCGGTTGATCTCTCCCTTTCATTGGTTATTTATATATTGCGAGGAGGCGTTGGGAAACCCGTCGACTCCGTCATGCGGAGCGAGCCAAGAGCCGGCCCTCGCGCTATGTCTTACCCCTTGATCGCACCGGCGGTCATCCCGCGGACGAGCTGCTTCAGACCGAGCAGCAGCAAAACAAGCGACGGCAGAAGCACCGTCACGACGCCCGCCAGCACGACGTTCCAATAGGTCAGCTCTTCGAATTGCAGCATGCTGATGCCGACCTGGACCGTGCGCATCGATTGCCCGTTCGTGACGAGCAGCGGCCACAAGTACATGTTCCAGTGGGTCAGGAACGAGTACACGCCGAGCGTGGCGAGCGCAGGCTTGGCCAGCGGCAGCACGAGCCGGGCAAAGCTGCGCAGATGGCAGCAGCCGTCGATTTTGGCGGCTTCGAACAATTCGCGCGGGAGCTGCAGGAAAAATTGACGCAGCAGGAACGTGCCGAAGGCGGTTGCCAGAAAAGGTACGATCAGTCCCTGGTAGCTGTCGAGCCAGCCCCAGCTTTTGACGGTCAAATAATTGGGGATGATCGTCACTTCCCAAGGGATCATCATGGTGGACAGAAACAGCGCAAACAGGAAGCTTTTGCCAGGAAATCTCATATACGCGAACGCATAGGCCGCCAGACTTGCCGTCACGAGCTGCCCCAGCATGATCGAGCCGGAGACGAGGAAGCTGTTGGTGAGAAACTGGCCGACCGGAATTTGCTTGAGCACTTGAATATAGTTGTCCCATTGCAGGCCCCCCGGCAGCAGCTTGGGCGGATATGAAGCCGACTCCGCGTTCGTCATGAATGAGGCCGAGTTTGTATACAGGAGCGGATATAATGTCAGCGCCGCAGCGACGATAAGCACGGCGTACACGAACGCGTTTTGCAAGCGCGAACTCATTGGTAATGCACCTTCCTTTCCAGAAGACGGTACTGGAGAAGGGTCAGAATGAGCACAATGGCGAACAGGATCAGGGCTTGTGCGCTGCCGATGCCGAACCGGAAGTTCACGAACGCGTCCTGATAAATATTGAACACGATGACGTCGGTGCTGTTCATCGGGCCGCCCTTGGTGAGAATATGAATTTGTCCGAACGACTGGAACGCCTGAATGACCGAGACGATCCCAACGAAAAAGAGCGTGGGCGATACGAGCGGCACCGTTAGCTGGAAAAAGGTGCGCAGCGGGCCGGAGCCGTCGATTTTGGCGCTGTCGTAGATTTCCTCGGGCACGCTCTGCAAGCCGCTGAGCAGGACGATATAGTTGAAGCCGAGATTCATCCAGATCGTCATGATGGAGACGGAGACGAGCGCCCAGGCCGGATCGGTCAGCCAATTGACGGGATTTGCGCCGAGCAGCGTCAAGAAATAATTGAGTGTGCCAAGCGTCGGATGATACAGCATCATCCAGATGACCGAGCCGGTCCCGACGGAGATGGCTACAGGCAGCGAGAACACGAACCGGAAGCCTTTCATCCCCCGAAGCCTGCCTTGCGACAGCGCAGCGAGCAGCAGGGCAAGGGCGATGCCGACAGGGACGGTGAGAACGGTGAAGGACAGAGTGACTTTCAAGCTTTCGTAAAATTTATCGGAGGCTAGAAGCTCAGTGAAGTTGTCGAGACCGGCAAAAACGGCGATACGCCCACGGGGGTCCGTTAAATGAAGACTGAGGTAAACCGACTTCAAAAGAGGATAGAACAGAAAAATACCGAACAGCAAAAGGGAAGGCAACAGGAATGCATAGGCCAGCGAGGCTTCCTTCCACCGGATGAAGCGGGCTTCGCCGCCCGGCTGCCGTTTGCCGCTTGGCTGAGGCGGGGGCCGGATGAACCGCTGCGTTACGGTCGAGCAAGGTCATGCGGACGCTCCTTTCAGGGACTGGTCTGAACGAGCTAATTATAAAGCGGGGGTATTATCCAAAGGTTAATTGGGCGTTAAGATATTGTGGAAAATTGGTTGAGATTTACAAATTCTAAATAAACGGCGGCAAATCGGTTGTTGAAATTTTGGTAAAACTATGATAGTTTATAAACAATCTCATTACATTGTGCGGAAGAACCGCCTTATGTCATGCATTGTTTGCATGCGTAAGGCGGTTTTTTGTCATTGTCTGCGAACGAAAGGCGGGGAAACGAAGCCATGCTGCATTATGGTTTACAGCCGGGTCAGACGCTGACAGGGCGCTACCGGATCATGGCTCCTCTGGGGAGCGGCGGGATGAGCCGGGTGTTTCTGGCGGAAGACTTGAAGCTGAAGGGGAAGAAGTGGGCCGTGAAGGAGACGTATATCGGAGACGACCCGTCCGCGGGGGAAAGCGGCCAGGAGGCGGCGCTGCGGCGGCACATGCTGCTTAAGGAAGCGGAGACGATGAGCCGTTTGAGTCATCCGAATCTGCCGGATATCGTCGATTACGTTCCCGCCAACGCCCACGGATTTCTGTATCTGGTCATGGATTATATCGAAGGGGAAACGCTGCTGCAGCGTTTCGAGCGACTGGGCCGCCGCATGAGCGAGGGACAGGCGGCGGAGATTGCGCAGCAGCTCTGCGGGCTGCTCGATTATTTGCATTCGCTCCGTCCGGAGCCAATCATTCACCGCGATTTGAAGCCGTCTAACCTGATGCTCGATGCGGACGGACGGGTGCGCTTGATCGACTTCGGGACCGCCCGCAGCTTTAAAGCGGAGCAAGCCGCCGACACGGTGCTGCTCGGCACGGTCGGCTTTGCCGCGCCGGAGCAGTTCGACGGGCGGCAGAGCGATCCGCACACCGATCTGTACGGCCTCGGCGCACTGCTGTATTTTTTGCTGAGCGGGGGCGCGTATTACAATCCGCAAAGCCCTTACCGCGAAGCGGAAGCGGCGATCCCGTACGGGATCGCGCCGATCGTGCTGCGGCTGCTGCGCGCAAGCCCGGACGGCCGGTTCGCGGACGCGCGCGAAGCAGGGGCCGCGCTGGCGGGCTGGCTGGCTGCGCAGCAGCCGCAGCGGCTGGCGGCGCAGGCCGGCGCGCAGCCGCAGCCGGGAGCGGCGTGGACGCCGCCGCTCGTGGTGGCGGTCGGCGCCCTGTACCCGGGCGCCGGGGCCACCTTTGCCGCGCTCGCGCTCGCGCGGCAGCTTCACGATCTCGGCGTCCCGCACGCCGTGATCGAGCCGCCTGCTCCGCAAGCGGAGCTGTCCGCGCTGTTGTTCGCGGACAAGAACGCGCCGTCGGCGTATCGCTGCTATAACGCGGCGGGGCAGGGCGGTCGCCCGGACGAGCGGCCCTGGGCGGACGGCCACACGCTGTGGTTGCCCGCCGAAGAGCCAGCCCCCGGCGCGGAAGAAGCGCAGCTTGACGCCGGAGGCTGGCTGAAGCTGTTTCACGCGGTCCGGCGGCCGGTGTGCATCGTGGACGTCGGCGCGCAGTGGGATCATCCCGCGGTGCGCGAGTTGCTCGAAACCGCGACGGACGTCGTCTACGCTGTCGACCCTTTCGCGCATAAGCTGGAGCTTCCCGCAACGCGCCGCCGCCTGCGGGAGCTTGAAGCCTGGCTGGCGCCGGGACGGCGGCTGCACTGCTTCGCGGTGAAGGCGCTGAAGTCGCCGCAAACGGAAGCGTGGCTGCGCTTGCTCCCGCAGCGTCCCGCCTGCCTGCTGCCTGCAGTGGATCTGGCGGCGCTGACTGAGGCCGGCTGGCAAGGACGGCTGCCGCACGACACGCCGCCGGTCCGGGACGCGCTTCGCGAGGCCATGCTGCCGTGGCTCCGGCGGTGGCTGCCGGACGAGGTCATCCCCGCGCAGCGGGAGCGGAATCGTCTCGGTCCCGCGACCAAGCTGCTGCGGTTGTTTCAATTCAACAAATAACCCGTTTATCCAGAAAAACAGGAGGAGGTAACGGTTTGCAGAAAGCATGGATCGTCATCACGCTGGGCTGCGTGCTGATGGCGGGATCGATATACGGATATTGGCAGTTCATGAAGCATACCGAAATTCAAGTTCGCACCATGACGACGGTCAAACCTGTAAGGATGCTGCAAAGCGGGGAAGTCGTCGAAGCTTCCATGCTCCGCAAAGCGGTCATTCCGCTGGCGGCTCACAGCTCCGAAGCCGTAACGGACCTTGAAGCGCTGATCGGCAAGACGGTGCTTGTGCCGATTGCGGACAGCGAGGAACTGGTTACGTGGAAGTTGACCGATCGCAGCACGGTACCCCGTACGGGAGAGCGTTATTTCAGCTTCAAGACGGATGCGGCCGTCAACGTCAATAATATGGTTCGGCGCGGCGATCGCGTCGACGTATGGGTCGAATTCGAGACGCCCAAGTTCGTCACGACCGGCTCCGGCGCGCTATGGAGCGTCGGCGCGGTCAAAATTATCGAGCAGCTTCCGGTTACGGCGGTCAAGACGGCCGAAGGGCTGGAGGTGACGGACGGAGCGACGATTGAAACGGTCGTTCAGCCGAACCAAGCCCAATTGCAGAACGCCCGTTCCAAGCCGAACGGGAAGCCCGAGCTGAACACTTACATGATGAACGACGAAGTGTACGAGGCCTACGTGCTCGGCAGCATTGGCGGAAAGATTAAGCTGGCGCTGCCCGACCTGTCCGCGCCCGCCGCCGTTTCGGGAACCGTTACAGGATTGTTTCAGGAACTTAAGGAAGCGGATTTGTTCAGCAAAACCAAGCCCCAGGTTCAAGTGAAAGGCGAGCTGAATCGAAGCCAGATCAGCGGTAAGGAAAAGGAGCCCGCTGCCGCACAGGGGAACGGCAGCGCTTCGCCAGGGCTCAAAGCAACGGAGGTGAAACCGGCATCATGAATCTATTGTTCGCACACCCGCGGGCCGGCGCCGCGGACCTTTTGGGGGCGCAATTAAGCCGTACCGGCTCGGACGGCATCGTGACGGTACAGCACCGTGACCGATTGCTCGCCCGGCTGGAAGAAACGTTCGACGTTATTGCCGTCCATACCGGCTTGTTCTACGATTCGTATCCTTGGGATTGGATGCCGGAGATCCGGCGCAAGCAGCCTCACGCCCGCGTCGTCGTAGCCCCGGACGAGGCTGTATACGATTCGTTCATGTTGGAGGCGTTGACGCGACTGGCGGAGACGCTCGGTTTCACCGTTTTGCCGCTGGGTGGAACGGAGCAGGAGACGTTCGAGGCGCTCGCTGCTTCCGTCGAAGGACGCAGCGTCCGCAGGTCGGCCGGCGATAAGCGAAGCGGCATCGTGGTTGCCGTCTGGTCTGCGAGCAGCAAGGACGGGGCGACGACGGTCGCCGTCAATACGGCGCTTGCGCTGGCATCGGCGAACCGTCTGCGCGTCGGGCTGATCGACGCGAATCTGCGCAACCCGGAAATTCGCTCGCAGCTGAATTTGACGGAGACGGACCGCAGCCAATTCAAGCTGCGGCCGAAGCTGCAGACCCATACGCTGCAGCCCGAAGACCTGCTCGATTCATGCATGACCTATCGGAAGATGACCGGATTGCACATTTTGACCGGCTCGCCCCGCCGAGACACCGCGCTCGATATGACGCCGGAAATGATGGAGCATTTGCTGCAGACGGCCAGATCCGTATTCGACGTGACGCTGGTCGATCTGAACGCCTATCCGGATAACGCCGCGACGGTGTGTACTGTCCGCGGAGCCGACATTCGCTGGCTCGTCGCCCAGAACAATTATGCTTCCTACCGTACAAGTTGGCGCGAATGGTTTGACTGCTATTGGAAATATTGCGGCCTGACTCCGTACGACATCTCGCTGATTCTCAACCGCGCATCGTCGGACGATAAGCCCGAACGGATCGCGGACGCACTGCAAATGTCTTTAGGCGCTTCGATTCCGAATGCGTCCGGCGGTCTCGGCATGAAAGCCGTGCATGAAGGGGTTCCCCTTTACTTGATGCCGAAGGCGGAGCCGTTCACCGAAGCGATCGACGGGCTGGCGGCATTGCTGACGAAGCGCGCGGAAGGAGACGTGCCGGGAATGGAGCTTGCCCCGGGCCAGCGGCGTAAGCCGGGGTGGATCTCCAGATTGAGCGCCTTGTTCGGATAGGAGGGACTGACTTGTCATTACCGACAGCCCATCGAGCGGGCGGGCGGATGCGCCCGAGAACCCGATTCGAAGCCGGGCAATATTTGAAGGATCTGATGCAGGCGGACCAAGCGCGTGAGCGTATGCCTGCCTCGTGGTCGAGCCTGAATGCGGCCGGGCATAAAAAAGGAGTGCAGCGCATGCCGCTGGCCGATGCGGTGAAGCTGGTGTACGAGCATTTAACCGAGCGCTCCAAGAAGGATCAGGCGCTGTACGAAGATATTTTGCAAGCCGGACTTGGCGAGCCGCTGGCGCAGGTACGGATGAAGGCGGTCATCGATACGCTGCTGACCGAATACCGCATCGATATCGAACCGGACACGCTGACGCCGCCGCTGACCCCGACGGAATGCGTATTTGCCGACACGTGCGGCGCGGGATTGATTGAGGATTTGTACAGGCTGCCCGACGTGGAAGAGGTTCAGGTCATCGGCTGCGACATTTATCTGCTTCGCAACGGAGAGATGACGCGTCATGCCCGCCGGTTCGCTTCGCTTGCCGACGTTTTGCTGCTGCAGGACCGTTTGGCGCTGTGCGGCAAAAAGCCGATCAACGAGCGGCAGCCGTTCATCCAGTCCTATTTGTGGAACCGTTCGAGACTCGTGATGACCCGGCCGCCGTATTCCGATGTCCCAAGCATTCATATTCGCAATTTTATCGTCAAGGACGTGACTCTTGAGCTGCTGGCCGATTTACATACGTTGAACGAGCCGATGGCGCGTCTCCTGCGCCTGCTGGTCCGCTACCATGCCAGCTTTTTGATCGGCGGGGGCACGGCGACCGGCAAGACGACGTTTTTGTTCGCGCTGGCGCAGGAAATTCCAGAGAACGAACGGATTCGGACGCTGGAGAAAGAATTCGAGGTCGCGCTCCGTGAACGTCTGCGGGGGAACCGGAACATTTTGGCCGTCCGGGAAGTGGATGAGATCGGGCTGAGCATGGAGGAATCGTTCAAGCCATTGCTTGTGATGAGCCCGCATTGGGTGATCGTCGGTGAAGCGAAAGGCTCCGAGGTGTCCCAGATGGTGCAGGGCGCGCTGCGCGGTCACGATATGATGGGCACGATGCATACGAAGTATCGCGATTCGTTCATCAGCGACGTCGTGGATATGATCAAGCAGGACGGGCGGCAGCATGACCAAACCGATACCGTCCGGCGCGTAGCCCGGGCGTTTAACCTTATTGTGTTTTTGCGGCTGGTACGCATCGGGGGAAAGCCGGTTCGGGTCGCGACGGAAATTACGGAGCTTTCCGTAGACGAGCAGCAGACGGTACATATCCGTCCGCTGGTCGAATGGGATTTTCAGCGGCAGACGTGGAGGTTTACCGGTGCGCGGTTCAGCCGTTCGCTGATGGACCATCTTGTGGCAAACGGAGCCAATCCCGACGAGTTTTGGGAACTGGGGGTATGGGGAGCATGAGCGTGTCGGCACAGCTCATTCAAGGCAGTCTCAAGGGCTTGCTCTTTGGCTGTTGGATCGTCGGGTCGCTGCTGCTGGTCGTGTGGTTGTTGCGGATGACCGGAGCCGGCGCGGCCCGGCGCCGCCGCTTCAGGTCGCTCGGGGGCGATCCCGGCCGTCGAACCTTGGGAGGCTCGTTTACTGGCCTTAGGCCTATCCGACATTTGGCCGAGGAAATGGAAGTCGCCGAGCTCAAGATCGGGGTCGAGGCGATCGGCGCAGTCATGCTGCTGTTGGCGTTTGTCGGATTTTTCGGCTCGGATGCGGCCGTGCAGCTGATGCAGCAGCGTTTTGCCGTCGGCGCAGACCGGCTGCAGGGCTTCCACGTATGGACGCTCAGCGGCGCCATCGCCTTTTTGCTCGGCTCGTTTCCTTACTTTTATGTCCGGTTTCGCGTGCAGCGCAAGCGTCACCGCATTGCGAACCGTATGATCATGCTCGTGCAGAACTTGATCGGACATTACCGCCCCCGGCTGACGCTGGCCGAAGTGATCGTCAAAGCGTCGAAGACGATGCCGGACGAGGTCCAAAGCGAATGGAGACGCCTGGAGCTCGCGCTTCATATGAAGTCGGTCGATGAAGCGCTGTACGAGTTTGCGCGCCGAATTCAAAGCGGGTGGGCCGACGATCTTGCGGATTTGCTGCTGATCGGCTCGCATTACGGCACCGACGTCACCGAATCGCTGCATCACTTGGTCGGCAAGATGCAAGCGGCCAAGCGGCACGAAGAGAACCGGCTCGCCATGATTACCGTTTACCGGCTCGGTACGACATTTATGATCGGCTTTGCTTTCTTCGTTGTCGGCTTCAACATTTATGCCGACGGGGCGAACTACCGCCACTATTTCGTCGATCCGGTCGGCAAGTCGCTGCTGATCGTCTCCAGCGCCGTCATGTTTATTTCGATGGTCATGGTCATCAAATCGGGCCGCAAAGCGTTTTAAGCGAGCGATGATTAGCCGGTCGGCAAAACTTTCGCTGCGACGCAATATCCTATTTCCCGGAGAGGAGAATGCCCGATGACGGGAATGGTTTCAAACAGTTGGATGCTGGCCTTTCAAGCGCTGTTTGCCCTGTTGTTCATAGCGGGCAGCGCGTTGCTGTGGTTCCCGCTTCTCGGACGCATCCGCTTCGGAAGGGCCAGCCGTTTGGCGATGATGCTGGAAGCGCTGAAGCGGCGGGAACATCGGATGCTTGCCGTGGACAGGCAGGAGGAAGCGCTGAGTCCCAAGGCGCGCGCGTTTGCCGAGAAAGCCCGGCTCGCCGGACTGCCTGCGGATTGGGGCTATCAGCGTTTTCATCTGCTTCGCGCAGGGCTCGCTCTCACGATGCTGTTGGTCGGCTTTATGGCTCAAGCGGCGGCCAGCCCCGATTTGCTTGCGAATCCGGGGCTCGGCCCGTGGTTCGGATTGGGGCTCAAGCTGCTGCTTTGCACAGGTTTGGGCTGGTGGGCTCCGCTGTTGTTCGTCCATATGGCGGCGGCGCAGAAGCGAACCGGGTACCTGCTCGAAATCGCCAAGCTGTCTCAGCGGCTGTCGATCTGTGTCAGCGAGAAGGCGGACATTCGGGAAATGCTGATTCGCGCCGGACGGCCGCTCAAGCTGTTGAAGCCGCACTTGCAGGAGCTGACGGTCATGTGGGGCAAAGATCAGCGGGCTGCCATTTGGCGCTTTAAGGAAGCGGTCGGCATCTCGGAGGTGTTCCCGCTCGTTAACGCCTTGGATGCAGTCTGCCAGGCCGATACGAACGAAATGGCCAAAGTGCTCAAGGAGCAGACCGCCAGCATCGAGGCGACGCTGACGGCGGATATTCAACGGAAACTGGAGAACGCCCCGATTTGGATCAGCTTTTATATCATGATTCCGTTTGCCGTTATCGTTCTGCTGTTTTTGTACCCATGGATTGTCACCATATCCGAGCAGCTGATGACAAGCTTCGAGGGTTAGGCGCAGGGAAAGGCGGGGACGCACATGTCCAAAATCGTAATTGCCATGCTGATGGCGGTACTGCTGGGGGGCGCTACGCTGTATGTGCTCGGCGCGCAGATCGTTCCGGCGGCCGGCACGGCGGGAGCGAAGACGAGCACGCAAATCAACAATGCGTTTCAATGAGACGATAACGATCGCGAAGGGGAGAGAGCTATGGGAAAGTTAGTCATTGCCTGCCTGTTGACCGTCCTGTTGGGCGGAGCGGCGATGTTCGTCGCAGGAACGAAGGTCGGTCCGGCAGTAGGGGATAAGGGAGGCAAGCTCAACACAAGCATCTCCGGAGCGCAGGTGGATGTACGCAGCGGCTCCGTCAGTACGACCGCACCATAATCTAAACGACAGAAAAGGATGAGAGCCCTGTGGGAAAACTGGTTATTGCCTGCTTATTGACGGTATTGCTCGGCGGAGCGGCTATGTTTGTAGCCGGATCGAAGGTTGGTCCTGCGGTGGGGGGCAAGGGAACAAAACTTTACGAGAGCGTATCTCAGGCAACGGTCAATCAAACAAGCGGCGAAGCTACCTTGAAGCAGCCTTGAACCATGAGCAAACTAATTACATTATGTTTAGCGGTCGTGCTCATTTTCGGCATTTCGATTTATATTTTTCAACCGGCCGGCGGCGCCGGTCTGAAGCAGCAGGTTCGCAACGGTCATACGACGGTTACGAATCAGGTACGCAGCTTCGATTATGTCACAAATTGACGGTGATGTTGTAGTGAAAAGCAAAATCGCTGCTTTTCTGCAGGACGAGCAGGGGATGGCCAACGTCCTCGTAACGCTCTTCTTAATGCCAGTGCTGCTGTTTCTTTCGTTGGCGATCGTCCCGTTCTTTGTCTATACGATGAAGGCGGATCATCTGAACACGATTGCCAATCATGCGCTCAAGGAAATGGAAGCGGTCGGCTACTTAAGCGCGACAGTAGAGTCCAATATGAACGCCAGGTTAGCCTCGCTCGGGATGGGAGACGTGACGGTGAACGGCATGGCCTATCCGTCCTATATGGGGAGCACTCGGAGCAAAGTGCTTCGCGATGCCGCTGACCCGACGGTGAAGCTCATCCTCAAGTATCCCGCGCCGAATTTGAGCCGTATGCTGAACGCCATCGGGGGCGGAGGGAACGCATCGGCCCAGGAAGGGTTTTATTATTTGGTGCTTTACGGAAAAAGTGAAGCTTACGAGTAACTCGAAGCAATGTTGCTGTTTTAAAAGGAGGGAGATACGTGTGCGGCGGGCATGGCAGTGTTGGTTGAGAACGGAAGCGTACGGCTTGCTGAAGGATGAAAAGGGGAGCGCGCATTTGCTGCTGTTTGGCTTGCTTGGCATGATTACAGCCGCCTTTATTTGGGTCATTGCGTTCAATTGGATGATGCAAACGTACGGCATGAACAAAACCAAACCGCTGCTTGATCGTGCTACGCATGCCGCCTCGTTGGATATCGTGCTTGAGGAGGCGGCGCTCGGCCGGCTTGTGTGGGACAGCACGAAGGGGACGGATGATTTCTACCGGTACCTTCGGCTGAACTTGAAGCTGAACAGCGATCTGACGCCGGAAGCGGGCAGCCACCTTCGCGAGGCTCTCGTCGTGCATCGTTTGGAGTTCGTTACCAGTCCCGCGTATCCTTATGTGCTTCAGCGAACGGTTACCGTTCACACCGGTACAGCCAAGCAAACGACGCGTAACGTTCAGGTGACGATTTACGGGCCTTCCGTCGTTGCTATCGTGGAACTGAACCAGCCTTTGCTCGGTCTTTCCCGCAGCGAGCCGGTTGTGTTCAGCAGCGTCGCCAGCGTCCGATTCCGTTAACTCTCCATAGGCCGGAGTCTTTCGTTCAAAGCTCCCCTTTGCATTTTCCAGTTGCGGCAGGTAATGTAGAGATACAGGATTTCTGCCATAGGAGGGACTGAACATGACCGAATACGCACAACGCATCGGTCGCTTGCAGCAGAAGCTGCAGGCCCATCGGCTTGACGGCATGATGATTACGCAAAATGTGGACTTGTATTATTTGACCGGCTCCATGCAGACCGGTTATCTGTTCGTTCCTGCGGAAGGTGAGCCGCGCTTTTACGTCCGCCGCAGCGTCTTGCGCGCACAGGAGGAATCCGCAGCCGCAGTAGAGCCGCTCGGCTCATTCCGCGCCTTCGGCGCCCAACTGGCCCAGACGTTTCCGCAGCTTGCCTCCGGTTCCGCCGTGACGCTTGCCGCCGAATTCGACGTGCTGCCCGTACAGCAATGGCAGCGGTTGCAAAGCGTGCTTCCGCACGTTTTGTGGAAGGACGGGTCCATGCTGATCCGCGAGACGCGCATGATCAAATCGCCACGCGAGATCGCTTGTATCCGCGAAGCCGCACGTATCATCGACGGCGCGCTTGAGGATGCGCTTGCGAAGCTTAAGCCGGGGATGACCGAATTGGAGCTGATGAGCGCCGTCGAACACCACATCCGGCTGCACGGCCATATCGGGGTGATGCGTTTGCGCGGATATAACCAAGAAGTGCTTACCGGAGTGATCGGCGCAGGCGAAGCCGTTGCCAAGCCGACATACTTTGATGGCCCGGCGGGCGGTCAAGGGCTCGGTCCGGCTGTCCCGCAGAGCGTAAGCCGGCGGCCGATCGAGCGTAACGAGCCGATCTTGATCGATATCGGATGCTGCATCGACGGATACGTGATCGATCAGACCCGGACGGCCGTGATCGGCGATTTGTCGGACGACCTGCGGCAGGCATACGACGTATCTGAGGCCATCATCCGCAGCGTCGAATCGATGCTGAAGCCCGGTACATTGTGCGAGCAGCTCTACATCCATTCGCTTGGCATGGCCCAGGAAGCAGGGCTTGGCGAGCATTATATGGGCTTCGGCGACGATCAGGTCAAATTTTTAGGACACGGTATCGGCCTGGAGGTCGACGAGCTGCCTGTGCTGGCCAAAGGCTTCCGGTATCCGCTCGAACCGGGGATGGTTATTGCGATCGAACCGAAGTTTACCTTCCCCGGGCGGGGGGTTGTCGGAATTGAGAATAGCTACGCGGTGACGGACAACGGCTTCGAGAAGCTGACCGTATCGCGGGAAGGGCTCATCCGGTTATAAGGCGTATGTGCGCCAAATGGTGCCTGCCGTGCCAAGCGTACAGCCCAATATTTTGATCGAGCCGGATGATGTCGCTGTCCGGATGGCGAAACTCTCTTGCAAGCTCCTCATCCGTGAGTCTGCGCAGCAGCAATGCCCATCGTTCGTGCAAGGCGTCCAGCAGCGCTAGCGATAACGCGACCGGGGCTTGCCGGGTATCCGGCAGCTCCGCCCAGCGTTCCTCCCGATACGGCTTGATCATGGGCACTTCCTCCGTCAATGCCAGCTTAAAGCGAATGAAGCTGTTCATGTGGCTGTCCCGCCATATGATGAACGACCTGTCTCATCGTCCATCCTCCCGGTCGGTACGACGTATCGAGCTGAGCCTCATCGGCTCCTTGTACAGCCGTTCTCACCTGCTGCGGCAGCCGGGAAATATCATCGATCCAAGCCGCAATCATCCCCTCATCCGGCTTTGCCGGAGCTTCGTACTGCCCGATCGGAAACCTCAAATGGTCTGTCATGAATACCCCACACTTTTCCGCTTATTTGCTCCTCATTTTCAAACGCCATTAGGGAAGCTGTTTTTCTTTGTAAAGTACTTTAGCACAAAAAAGATAAAATTGAAGACCAATCCCTTCCAAATCTGGTCTAGCAATCTCTGTCTCTTAGATAGATTGGTCGGAACAGCATCGTAGTCCTCCTCACATTATACAAGCGGGATGCTTTTCGTTCGCACGGACGAGGTATCACATTGCCTAACCTTCGAAAAGATGATAAAATTAATAGAATTCATTATAAACGCTCTGCGACCGTTGCAAGAAAGATTGTTAGCAAATAGAACATGAATCCAAGGCAAGGGCCGGTTGACCAAGAGGGGGAACGTCCATGCTGCGTCTGGGACAGAAGATCGTTATTATTGGCGACAGCTTCGAACTAAATTTGCCGATCGGCGAATATGGATATATTATCGCGTACGACCGCAATGCGGACAATGTGTTCGATTACGTGGTTCGGATTCCGAAAGTGAACAAGCATTACTTCGTACCGGGCGCCGATGTCGAACTGGAAGAAGTACTCATTCAGCTGGAAGTGGATCGGCTGGAACGAGAAGCGCTGATCGATTTTGCACTCGCGACGAAGAACGAAGAGCTGTTTCGCCGGGTAATGAACGGCGATGCGGAAGAAGTCGTAGTGGAGACGAACAAAGAGGTGCAGTCCAAGGAAGACTTCATCAAGCAAGTCAATCTGAGGGCTTGGATTTGAAGCGTGCATTTGATAGAAGCGTGATAGAGTTGAAACGAAAGAATCGGGTTGTGGCCTCGAAAGGGGCGATGCCGGTTCTTTTTCTTTTGGGCAAAATCACGCCGTTCCCAATTGAGTTCAACCTTTAACTCCGCTATAATAATAAGAATGATTGTCAGTAGAGTGAGGTGCAGGAATGAGCATAACCGTGAAGGATGTCGAACATGTGGCCGCGCTCGCCCGACTGGAGCTGAGCGACCGCGAGAAAGAGCAGTTTACCGAGCAGTTGAACGCCATATTGAAATATGCCGGGCAGCTGGAGCAATTGAACACGAACGATGTCGAACCGACCAGCCACGCGATGCCGCTTGTCAATGTCATGCGTGAAGACGAGGTCAGACCGTCGCTGCCGATTGAGAAAGTGATGCTTAACGCCCCGGACGAAGAAGACGGGCAGATCAAAGTGCCTGCCGTATTGGAATAAGTGTGGAATCTACCGAGGCGAACCTGAAGGGAGGACTTGTGCTTGTCTTTGTTTAATTTGCGCTTGCAGGAACTACATAACAAGCTTCATGCGAAGGAAATCACCGTCTCCGATCTGGTGGACGAGTCGTATAAACGCATTGCCGCTGTCGACGGCAAAGTGAAGGCGTTTCTCACGTTGGACGAGGAGAACGCCCGGGCGAAGGCGAAGGAGCTGGACGCCCAGGCAGGCGGCAGCGAACCGCGCGGGTTGCTGTTCGGGTTGCCGATCGGCATCAAGGATAACATGGTGACCGAAGGCGTCACGACGACGTGCGCGAGCCAATTTTTACGCAACTACAACCCGATTTATGACGGAACCGCGGTTCGGAAGATCAAGGAAGCGGATGCGGTCAGCATCGGCAAGCTGAATATGGACGAGTTCGCGATGGGCGGCTCCAATGAAAACTCCAGCTTCCATCCGACGCACAATCCGTGGAATCTCGACTACGTTCCGGGCGGCTCCAGCGGCGGCTCTGCAGCGGCGGTAGCGGCTGGTGAAGTGTACTTCTCGCTCGGCTCCGACACCGGCGGTTCGATCCGCCAACCTGCGGCATACTGCGGCATTGTCGGCCTTAAGCCGACCTATGGGCTCGTTTCCCGCTTCGGCTTGGTCGCGTTCGCGTCCTCGCTCGACCAAATTGGTCCGCTCACCAAAAACGTCGAAGACAGCGCCTATTTGCTCCAGACGATTGCCGGGCACGATCCGCTCGACTCTACGTCGCTTAACACGGAAATTCCGGATTACGTCAGCGCTTTGACGGGCGACGTTCAAGGGCTGCGGATTGCCGTCCCGAAGGAATATTTGGGCGAAGGCATCGACCCGAAGGTGAAGGATGCCGTCTTGACCGCTTTGAAGGTGCTGGAAGGCCAAGGAGCGATCGTGGAAGAAGTATCGCTGCCGCATTCGGAATACGCAGTTGCGACTTATTATTTGCTCGCTTCCTCCGAAGCGTCCTCCAACCTGGCGCGCTTCGACGGTGTACGTTACGGCGTGCGCGCGGACAATCCGAAAAATTTGCTTGATATGTACGTCCAATCCCGCAGTCAAGGATTCGGCGACGAAGTGAAGCGCCGCATCATGCTCGGAACGTATGCGCTCAGCTCCGGTTATTACGACGCCTACTACTTGAAGGCGCAAAAGGTCCGCACGTTGATCAAGCGTGACTTCGAGCAGGTGTTCGAAAAATACGACGTGGTTATCGGACCGACGGCTCCGACGCCGGCCTTTAAGATCGGGGCTCAAGCGGACGACCCGCTGACCATGTATTTGAACGATATTTTGACGATTCCCGTCAGCCTCGCCGGCATTCCGGCCATCAACGTTCCTTGCGGATTTGCCGACGGTCTTCCGATCGGATTGCAGATTATCGGCAAGGCGTTGGACGAATCGACGATTTTGCGCGTCGCTCACGCTTACGAGCAGCAAACCGACTTCCACAAGCAGCGTCCGCAGCTGTAATAGAAAGGAGCCACCTTTAGTGACAGCAGCAACCGACAAGAAATACGAGACGGTCATCGGGCTCGAGGTGCACGTTGAACTGCACACGAACTCCAAAATTTTCTGCGGCTGCTCCACCGCCTTCGGAGCTCCGCCGAACACCCATACGTGTCCGATCTGTCTCGGACATCCCGGCGTGCTTCCCGTGCTGAACAAGCAAGCGGTGGAGTACGCGATGAAAGCGTCGATGGCGCTCAACTGCCAGATTGCAACGGAGAGCAAATTCGACCGCAAAAACTATTTTTACCCCGACTCCCCGAAGGCGTACCAAATTTCGCAGTATGACAAGCCGGTCGGCGAGCATGGCTGGATTGAAATCGAGGTCAACGGCGAAACGAAGCGCATCGGCATTACGCGCGTGCATTTGGAGGAAGATGCGGGCAAGCTGACGCACGTAGACGGAGGCCATGCCTCGCTCGTCGACTTCAACCGCGTCGGCACGCCGCTGATCGAGATCGTGTCCGAGCCGGATCTCCGCTCTCCCGAGGAAGCGCGGGCGTATCTGGAGAAGCTGAAAGCAATTATGCAGTACTGCGATGTCTCCGACGTGAAGATGGAGGAAGGCTCGCTGCGCTGCGACGCGAACATCAGCTTGCGTCCTTACGGGCAGAAGGAATTCGGCACCAAGGCCGAGTTGAAAAACATGAACTCATTCCGTGGCGTTCAGCGCGGACTGGAATACGAAGAATGGCGTCAGGCGGACGTGCTGGACAGCGGCGGTAAAGTCGTACAGGAAACGCGCCGTTGGGACGAAGCGCAGGGCAAGACGCTGACGATGCGGAGCAAGGAACAAGCGCACGACTATCGTTATTTTCCGGACCCGGACCTCGTGGCGCTGCACATCGACGACGCTTGGAAAGCGCGCGTTCGCGAATCGATTCCCGAGCTGCCGGACGCCCGCAAGAAGCGGTACGTCACCGAATACGGCCTGCCGAGCTATGACGCGGAGGTCATCACGTCGTCGATCAAGCTGGCTGACTTTTTCGAGGAAAGCTTGAATTTCACGAAGGACGCCAAAGCCGTCTCCAACTGGATTATGGGCGATCTGCTCGGCTACTTGAACGCGAACAACCTGGAGCTGCAGGATGTCAAAGTGACCGGCAAAGGTCTCGGCGAAATGATCGGACTGATGGAAAAGGGGACGATCAGCAGTAAAATTGCCAAAACCGTCTTTAAAACGATGCTGGAAACGGGCAAAGCCCCGCAGACGATCGTTGAGGAGCAGGGGCTTGTGCAGATCAGCGACGAAGGCGCAATTTTGGCTGTCGTTGAGCAGATTGTTGCGGGCAATCCGCAATCGGTGGCAGACTACCAAGCGGGCAAAGAGAAAGCCGTCGGCTTCCTGGTCGGTCAAGTAATGAAAGAGACGAAGGGGAAAGCTAACCCCGGATTGGTAAACAAATTGATTATCGAGGTCTTGAACCGTTAAGACTATCAATAAAGAGGCTGTCCTTGGAGACAGCCTCTTTTGTTGTAACCCAACGTTTCGTTTGGTAAAATATAGGGCAATCTAAGTGCCTCCGCTGTCGAATGAGGCTCGAAGGAGGCTGCATCCTCATGATCAGACCGATTGAATTAAGCGATTTGAACGCCGTGCTGGAGCTGCTGTCGCTTCAGCAGGTCGCATACCGTATCGAAGCGGAGCTTGTCGGCTTCGAAGAAATTCCGCCGCTGCTCGATTCGCCACTTTCACTTCGGGAGTCGGGGGAAGCGTTTTTCGGCTGCTATTCGGATGAGCGGCTTGTCGGCGCGGCAGCCTGCAAGCAATCGCCCAAGGAAATGACCGTTTGCCGGATGATGGTGCATCCCGACTGGTTCCGTCGCGGGATTGCTAGCCGTCTGCTGGAGCATATCGAGCAACATGTCCCGCCGGGAACGGTGATTAAAGTCGCTACGGGTACGAACAATACGCCGGCAGTACGGCTCTACGAAAAGCACGGGTACGAACCGGTACAGGTCCATTTGCTCGCGCCCGGCATTACTCTGACCCAATTTCAAAAAATCGTGTAGTCGTCAAAGGCAACCACCACGCCGTCGACCGTACGCTGTACAATAGTTTCCCCGTGTACGGTCAGCTGCAATCTGCGGCCGCGGCGAGTCGTATAAGCAACCGACAAGGCGCCATCGCCGTCTTCGAAGGCGGGCTGCTTGTCCGGAGCGCCTGCAAACGCACGCCAGTCGTCCAGCGTCTCTACGCCGGACGCTTCCGCTTCCGCCGCCCCCATCGCTTCGACCACGACTGCGTTCCGCCCGTTAGAGAGCAGCGATGCTGCGGACAGGCGGTCATTTTGCTCTGTCACGCGCAACGGAAGCATCAGATGGACCGCTACGAAGACCTGCCCGAGCTTCCCATAGCCGCTTCGTTCTTCGACATGCCATTCGCCCATAGGCAAGCATCCGATCAGCGTATCGGCGGCCTCGGCATCCGGCGGCACGTCCCAGACGGCAATAACCGTGTCTTTGTCCAGCAGCACCTGTCCGTAAGAGCTGGCGTGGCGGTCGTCGCCCGGCGTGTAATTAGCCCCGGGATGGAAGAAGTACAGCTGATTTACGCCGAGTGCAGCCGTTGCCGTATCCAAGGGTAGCGAGACATCCCAACGCAGCTGTTCGTTATCGAATTCGTCACGCCGCTCCCAAATGCCCCCGAGGGCATAGTCGTTTGTCAAATAGGCATACGTATGAGCTTCGGACTCGACCTTTTCATCGGCTTCGGCAAAACGGATTTTGCGCTTGAGCTCGCAAGGCGCTTGGCGGTTCATGGCTGCCTCCCGGACAGCCTCCGATACTTCATAGGTGAAGAGCGCCGCTCCCTCCAGACGCGGGAAAGTCGTCGGCGCCGGAAAATCGCCGAACTGGATATAGTCGTGCGGTGTATTCGTATCCTTCGGCGCATCGTGCGGCCAAATCCGGGACTGGGGCCCCACCCAAGCGCCGCGCAAATACGATTCCGCGCGAAGTCTCCATAAATATTCGAGCAACTCCTCCGCGACCTTACGTGCTTGTTCATCCTGGACGATTTCCCATACGCAAGTGAAAGCCTGAATCCAATGCCAATGCCAAGGGAGACAGCCGTACTCCTTGAATCCGAACGTATGTACGTGATCCAGCAGTCGGCGGGCGCATGCCATCCCTTCCTGGAGCAGTGCTCCGTCGGCGAAGATGTGCCCGAGCAGCAGCTTTAATGCGGTATGCTTCGCTTCGTGATGGTGCATCGACGCCAGTGGGTGGCGGTACACGTTGCTTTTGTAAATGTGCAGCAGAGCTGCTTGAAGCTCGCTGTCCAGTTCAGGGGACAGCGCGTGGCGCATCTTTCCGTGGAATAGGATCAGCAGGCATCCCATCAGCTCTACCGGCAGTACGTGCGGCTTCGCCGCAGCCGGATCGGCTCCCAGATTTAGCGGCCAATGACCGTACATCGGGCTGTCTAGATTTTGATCCTGCAGCGTCAGTACTTGACGAAGCATCCGGACGGACAGACCGGCCGCCGCTTTCCGGGTCTCCTCGCTCCAGTCGGGAGCGCCTTCGGCTACATAGGCAAACAGATGGGAAGCAAAATAAAAGTTGTCGCGCAAATCTTTATGAAACCAATAGCCGCTCTCCAGCAGTGGCAGAGCAAGAGCCTGCTCGGCCGTAAGACGGAGAACGAGACGTCTCCGTTCGTTCGTTTCCTGTTTCATGAAGCATCATTCCTCCAGTACTTGTCCCATGCTTAATTTAAACGTTTCACTTCTTTAGTCTACCTGCAACTGTACCGAAGTCAATGACTTTTCTGCGGAATATTTTTACCAGGTCTCCATCGGAAGAGCATGACGTGTTACAATATCTTCAATATCTTGTTTGTAAGGGAGGCGGTTTCATTTATGCACGATCCATGGACGATCGATACGCTTCATATTACGCTCAGATTGGTATTGTCGCTGCTGTTCGGCGGCTTGATCGGAATCGAGAGGGAGCAGAGCAGCCATGCCGCCGGACTGCGCACGCACATGCTCGTTTGCCTTGGTTCCACGCTGATTATGCTCTTATCCATGTATGGTTTTTCCGAATTTACCAAGCTGGACAACGTACGGTTGGACCCGTCCCGTCTGGCTGCCCAAGTCATCAGCGGAATTGGATTTCTCGGTGCGGGCACCATTCTATATACAGGCAAATCGATCACCGGCCTCACGACGGCCGCTTCCCTATGGGTGGTAGCCGCGATCGGTCTTGCGACGGGAGCCGGCTTTTATTATGCGGCCGCACTAAGCTGCGTGTTTGCCTTGATCAGTTTGTTTGTGCTTAACCTGGTGGAGAAAAAATACTTCCGCGCCAAAAAGCTGCACCATATTCAACTGAAAGCGCTGGATACGCCGAGCTTGATCGGCAAAGTTACAGTTTTGCTTGCCGATAAAGGAAGCGTAATCCAGAAGCTTTCCGTCGAAGAGATGCCTTCGGAAGAAGAGGACTTCATTTACATCACCCTCACACTGAGGCTTGCCAAAGGCGACAATGTCAGCCAAACCGTCGAAGATCTGATGCGGCTGGATGGCGTCCGGTCCGTTTCCTGCGATTAAAATAAAACTTTTTGAATGGTTTTGAAGGGGTTTCGGGGAGGAACGGCGTCTAAGGTTTCAAGAGCGCAGATCAAGGCGGTGAGCAATGTGGAGAGCATGGCGGATGAACAGCTGGTCGACCTAATCCGTCAAGGGGATGAAGAAGCGTACCGGGTATTGATGGCACGTTATCAGGACTATATCTATACGCTGATTTATCGCATGACCTTACATCGCGAAACAGCCGAAGATTTGACTCAGGAAGTATTTATCAAGCTGTACCGTTCCCTCGCCAACTTTCGTGGCGACGCCAAGTTTAAAACTTGGCTTTACCGGATGACCGTCAATCTGGTCACCGACTACAGGCGTTCGCAGCGGCGCAAGCCGTACGAAGCGATTCTGGACAAAATTAAGGGCTGGTTCGGAGACCGCCGGGAAGAGCCCGAGGCCCGCGCGCTGCAAAAGGAAGAGCAGGAAACGATGCAGCGGCTGCTCGCCGATCTGCCGGACAAATACCGGCTCATTCTGTATTTGTATCACTACAAACAGTTGTCGTATCAAGAAATTTCGGATGCGACCGGGCTGCCGATGAAGACGATTGAAACGAGACTGTATCGCGGCAAATCGCTGCTTAAAGAAAAATGGCTGGAGGTGCGGGGACATGACCATCATGCATCCAAACGATCAAGAGCTGCTACGCTTTCTGAATAAAAGCTGCTCTGAATTGGAATACCATCGGATCGCACGTCACATGAAGGCTTGTGCTCCATGCCGCGGGAGACTGTCCGACTTTTTGGACGTCGAACTGATGTTGGATCAGCTTGCCGTCGAACAGGCGCCTGCAGAGTTGACGGACCGTGTCATGTCCGCTGTGCGTTCGGGAAGAGCGCATGCGTCACCGGATCGGCCGCTGCCGGATTACCCGGCGTTCGAGGCGCAAGCTTCCTCGCCCCGGCGCAAATGGAAGCCTTATTGGCGTACCGAGCTGCTTCACGGGATGGTCGCCATGGCTGCTACGTTCCTATTTATCGTTTCCGGCGCATTCGGGAAGCTGATGTCTCTGGATCCGAATCAATGGGAGGCCGACGTTCGTACCGGCGCCCTTCAATTGTTCCACATCGTCGAATCGGTATCGCGCCAATTGTTGTCATAAGGAGGGAATCTACGAATGCAGGACCAACCGAAAGGCCCACATTATCATCGTGAGGATCGGGAAGACGAGTTTTTGCGGGAACGAATGGAACGGTGGGGGCAGTCCCAAAAACCGCCGTTCGATCCTTTTTTCAGACCGAAGCCTCATAAGAACAAATGGCTAGCCGGGTTATTTTCGTTTTTTATTCCAGGCACCGGACAGTTATATCTGGGTTTGATGCAGCGGGGCTTGGGGATCATGCTGCTGTTTATGATGAATATCTTCGCCATTGTATATTTCGCTACCAACGGAGCGGGAAGCATTCCGCTGATCGTTTTGTTTTCTCTGCTTATGCCCGTCACTTACTTCTACAATATCTTCGATGCGCTGCAGCAGACGGATCGGGTTAACGGGTACGGGCATCCCCTATATTTTGACGAACCCCGGATGGAAGGGGATTCCCCGTTTGCATCCGAGAAGCCGCTGCGCAAACTGCGTCAGGGAAACATATTCGGCTATGCGCTCATCGCAGCGGGCGTGCTGTTGTTTCTGGCCGGAGGCAAGCCGCAGTGGCTCGAACGCGTATTTGACTTTGTCGGTTCGTCGTTTGGCGCCGTTATTTTGATTGCCATCGGGGTTTACATGTTCTATAAAGAATCCAGGAAAAAATAAGGAGAGAATTCCAATGCATAAGGCAGGCCGTTACACGGCGGCAATTTTGCTCGTATGTGTCGGCGGTGCCGTAATAGCCGACAAGACGACGGGCACTCACCTGACTGCGATGCTGGCGGATTGGTGGCCTCTGTTGTTTGTTTTGCTCGGAATTGAATATATTTTGTTCAATATCAAATTTGGAAACAGCGATCGTCAATTGAAGCTCGACATTGGCGGGATTATTTTCGCGGTCCTTATCGCTGCCATCGTCATTATTAGTACCCAGAGCGGTGAGCTTCTGAAAAAGTTCAACGGCTGGACCGTTAACGGGACGATCGATATGATGGCCGAAGGAAAGAAATTCGATAAAGGCATAACCGCCATCGAGCTTCCTGCTCCCGTCGACAACGTGAAGGTGGACAATGAAAGTGGCAACGTCGTTCTTAAGTCCGGGCCGGTCGACCAGCTTCAAGTCGATGTCAAGGTTTATGTTAAAGGTGTCAACGAAGACGATGCGCAAGTACTCGCGAACGAATCCAAGCTGGAGCACAGCGTGAGCAGCAATACGCTCAACATTCAGGCTATATCCAAAGAATACGAAGGCGTCGGCGCCCTGTTCGGAAACCGCAAACCGCGGATGGATCTGGTCGTCACTCTGCCTGCTCAGCATAAAGTCAATGTGGAGCTGCAGATGCGCAATGGCAATATCGATGCATCCGGACTGCCGATTAAGCAGCGTCTCTATGGACATACGACGAATGGGGAAATCCGTCTTGAGAATCTGCAGGGCGAGTTGAATTTGGAGAGCACCAACGGCAAAGTTCAAACCGAACGTACAGCAGGACCGATGACGCTCAAAACCACAAACGGACAAATGCAGGTGACAGATCATCAAGGGGATACGACGCTGAAATCGACCAATGGGAAGCTTCGTATCGACAATGTGACGGGAGCGCTTCAGGCCGAAACGAGCAACGGCAGCGTCGTCGCCCAGGGGACGTTTAAAGGCGTAAAATTACAATCGACCAACGGGTCCATCGAAGTGAGCAGCATGGTTGTCGACGGCGACTGGGACGTGAAAATGACTCACGGCAAGCTTGAGGTCAAGCTTCCGCAAAAAGGCGACTACCGGATCGACGGCACAGGGGACAAGGGAGGCATCAAAACCGATCTGCCTTTGTCCATTCAAGCGGATAGCGTCAAAGGCACGGTTGGAAGCGGCAAGCATACGATTAAGCTGCGTACCAACGACAGGCTTACCATCCAGGGGACCAATTGACAATTTGCTGAAATTCCGGATAAAATAAAGTGATACACTTTTTTTCCCGGATTAGGCGGTGAGCACTATTGAAACATTCATTGGAACAGGCACTTAACAAACTCAAAACGATGGGTATTCGGATGACTCCGCAGCGGCATGCCATTTTATCTTATTTGATCAATACAATGTCCCATCCGACGGCGGATGAAATATATAAAGCGTTGTCGCCGCTTTATCCTAGCATGAGCGTGGCGACGGTATACAATAACCTTAAGGTATTTATCGAAAGCGGATTGGTACGGGAGATGACCTATGGCGATCATTCCAGCCGCTTTGACGCGGATTTGTCCGAGCACTATCATGCGCTTTGCGAGGAATGCGGCAAGCTGGTCGACTTCGCTTACAAGCCGCTGGACGACCTGGAGCAAGCGGCCGGCGAAATGACCGGATTCCAGGTGAAAAGCCATCGGGTGGAAGTTTACGGCATTTGTTCGGACTGTGCCAAGCAGACGACATGATAGATTCGTAGAATTAAGGCATAATGGACGTGTCTGGATTCCCGCGGCTGCGGGTAGACGCGTCCTTTTTTTCTTTAACCATCAGCTTAGCCTCATCATGTGACGGGAGTGAAACCATGGAACCGACGTTTGAAGCGGGAGGCGGGTCGCGCCGCAAAAAAAGAAAGACGACCTTTGTCCTGTTGTTTTTTGCCCTCCTATGTGGTCTTAGTTTAGGTGCTTACTTATGGATCAAGTATGTCCCGAATTGGCAGCATGAGCAGCCTGACTTTAAAGGCAACCCCAAACCGATCTTCTCCGAAGGCAGTATGCTGGGCCAACCCGCTGTTGGGCAGAAGGAAAGCTTGAAGCTTCCGTTCGACATTGTGAAGGGACGGATCGATCCGACGCTGGTTTATGAGAAAGCGAGCGAATCGACGATCATTACGACGCAAAACAAAGTGATCCGGCTTCGCACCAGCCAGTTGACCGGGATGGTCAACGAAAAGTCGTTTACGCTCAAATTCCCGCTTGAGAAGTCAAGCGGTATTTTATACCTGCCGATCGATCCGCTGAAAGAATTATATAAGATCGACTTGCGGGAATCGCCGGATACGGGGGCCGTCTTGCTGTTTAAGGAAGGCGAGACGATTCGGTGGTACAAGACGATGACCATTCCGGATAAACCTGATAAAACGATTGCCATGCGGCGGGATCCGACGATCAAAGCTCCGATTTATGCGGATTTGAAGCAGGGAGAGAGCTTGATCGTATGGGGCGAGGAAGGCGAATGGTACCGGGTGCAGCAGACGAACGGCTATATGGGATATATCCGCAAGGATCAGTTGGTTGCCGACCGGGACGAAGTGATCCCGAAGAAAGATCCTGAGCCTCCGTTCGCGGCTAAAAAGCCTATCAGCGGCAAAATCAATATGACTTGGGAGCAGGTCGTGACGAAAAATCCGGACACCGCCAAAATTCCCGACATGCCGGGACTGGATGTGGTCAGTCCGACGTGGTTCCATCTGGAGGACGGCGAGGGCAATCTGAAAAACTTGGCCGATCCTGCCTATGTCAAATGGGCTCACGACAGAGGATACCAAGTTTGGGGGCTATTCAGCAACGGCTTCGAGCAGAAACGGACGACCCAAGCGCTCTCCACTTACGACAAACGCATGAAAATGATCAAGCAGCTGCTTGCCTTTGCGCAGATCTATTCGCTGCAAGGAATCAATATCGACTTCGAGAACGTGAATTTAAAAGACAAGCAAAACTTGGTTCAATTCGTCCGGGAAATGTCGCCGCTCATGCATGAGCAAGGCCTCGTCGTTTCCATGGATGTCACCGCCAAATCGAGCAGCGAGGCATGGTCCAAGTTTTACGACCGGAAAGCGCTGATCCAGTCGCTCGATTATATGATGCTGATGGCTTATGACGAGCACTGGGCGAGCAGTCCGAAGGCCGGTTCCGTCGCTTCGCTGCCGTGGGTGGAGAAGTCGATTTCCGACCTGCTGACTGAAGAGCAGATCCCGCCGTTCAAGCTGATTCTTAGCATTCCTTTCTATACGCGGGTATGGACCGAAACGAAAAAGAACGGCAAAACCAATGTAAGCTCGAAAGCCGTGTTTATGGATATGCCCCAGCGCATCATCAAGGAGAAACAGCTTACCCCTGTATTTTCCCCAGAAACGGGACAAAATTACATCGAATATACGGAAGCGGGCAAGCTCAACAAAATTTGGATCGAAGACGAAACGTCGGTGAAGGCGCGCATCGAGCTCGTGAAAAAGTACGATTTGGCCGGCGTCGCATCGTGGCGGAGAGGATTCGAGAATCCCGATGCGTGGAACTGGATCAGTGCGTCACTGGAAGCTCCGAGAAAATAACGATCAATAGCAAAATAAACCGGCTTGCCATCGAACGATAAATGGCAGAGCCGGTTTATTTTATGGCGAGTTACGGAGAAGTCGTTTCCCCGGCTTGATGCGTCGTCGGGTTTGCTCCCGAATCGGTGGCCGGAGCATGTTTCGGGTCAAGCGTCAGAATCGTTTTGCAGAACATGCAGCGGTCCGTTTTCCCCAGCATCTTGGTTGGTTTTCCGCATTCCGGACATTCGATCACCGTAGCGCTGGTCGACATCATGCCCGCGGCAAAATAAATTCCCATGCTTACCAGCATGGCAATGGCCCCGATGACCATACATACGGCCGCAAGCATACGGCCAGCGGACCCCCATTCGAAGACGATCCCGGCAAGTCCGAGGATCATCAGAAGCATTCCGCCCATGGTCAGCAGGAGCCCCCACAGCCGGAATTCATTTACTTTACTTGACTTGAATCTCATGTCTTTCACTTCTTTCTTGTAAGAATTGTGAGTGTCGTCACAAAAGAATGCAGGAAACGGCGGCTTCATGTAGAAATAACTATTCATGAAGAACGCATGTGGCTATCGTCAGGAGGCTTTCGCGATGGATTCCTTAAAAGCATATTGGGTGGAAAGGCTCCGTCAAGACGAGTCCGTTATCAGCGTAGCGGCCATCGACAATCCTTCTTTGTTCTCGGCTGTCACCGACGGATTCGACATTGTGCTTTTGGTTGTCAGCAACAATAACGAACACGCTCATCAACAAGTTCATTATATAAAAGACAACCGCCGTATACAAGAAAGATGGATATGCCCGGATACTCTGGATGAACTGATTTTGCGCGGCGAGTATCGCAATATTATTTATTGGATCTTAAAAGGGGAGATACTTTTGGATCGGGATATGTATTTGGAGACCCTGCGGCATAAAGTGCTTGAGTTCCCTCTTCCGCTGAGAGAGCACAAGCTGCTGATCGAGTTCTCCAAATTTTTGCGATGCTATTCGCAAAGTAAGGAATACATCTTAGACGAGCATTTGCTCGATGCATACAACAATATATTGGAGGCGCTGCACCATTGGGCGCGAATCGTCATTATCGAATCCGGCAATCATCCGGAGGTAACCGTTTGGCGGCAGGTGAAGACGATCAATCCCGGCGTGTACAAGCTGTACGAGGAGCTGACGTTAAGTAAAGAGACGTTAAAACAGCGCGTTCAACTGGTGCTGCTGGCCAGCGAATTTTCCGTCATGTCCAAGATGGAGCGCTGCTGCAAGCCGCTGATCGAACTGCTTGCCAGCCGCGAGGAAGCTTGGAGTCTTCAGGAGCTGCAGCAGCAGCCTGAGCTGGCGGACATTAAAGCGGATCTCCCGCTGCTCTTGAATAAGCTGGTTAAAAAATCGTTGGCTAAAGAAATCGTCTTTACCCATGACCCGGAACTATCGGTGCTGGAGATGCGGTATAAGGATGTCAAAAACTGACCGTTGTGTTATAATGGATCGGACAATCAAATAGCCACTAGGGGAGCTCCGACTTGCAGAGCTGAGAAAAAGAAGCTGTTCTTTGACCCTTGGAACCTGTTATGAAGTCTGCGTACAGCAGGCATCACTGGATTATACCAGCGTAGGGAAGTGGACGAATGCCAGCAAACTGCATATGAAGTATGCAGACAACATTCGGCCGGCCCGCCTGCGGGTTGGCTTTTTTGCTTTTATCGGCAAAACGGCTGGAGGTGATAAGGATGCGATTGACTGTGAACGGGGAACTGAGGGAAGTGAACAACGCGGCTACCGTAGCCGAACTGCTCTCGGCGTTTAAACTGGACAATAAAATTTTGGTTGTCGAATTAAACCGGGAAATTATTGACCGCACCCGGTATGAGGAAGCCCGGCTGAACGATGGCGACCAGATCGAAATCGTTCATTTTGTCGGCGGGGGCTGAATAAAATTTATGTTGAAGGAGCTACCAGCATGAGCGACACGTTAAAAATCGGACCTTACGAATTTCATTCCCGGCTGCTGCTCGGGACGGGGAAGTTTTCGGACTTGAAGATTCAAGATCAGGCCGTTCAGGCTTCGGATGCGGAAGTATTGACTTTTGCCATCCGCCGTCTGCCGATCGACAACCCGGATGCGCCTAACTTTTTGGAAACGGTAGATTTGAAAAAGTTCACGCTGCTTCCGAATACGGCCGGCGCCTATACCGTAGAGGAAGCTGTGCGCATTGCGCGCCTGGCCAAAGCTTCCGGGCTTTGCGATATGATCAAAGTAGAAGTGATCGGAGATCCGAAAACGCTGCTTCCCGATCCGGTAGGAACGCTGGAGGCGACGAAAATTTTAGTAGAGGAAGGCTTTATCGTATTACCTTATACTTCGGATGACCCGATATTGGCTCGCAAGCTGCAGGAAGCGGGAGCAGCGGCCGTTATGCCCGGAGCATCGCCGATTGGTTCCGGTCAAGGGATCGTTAACCCGAATAATTTGCGTTTTATTATCGAGGAAGCCAAAGTTCCGATTATCGTCGATGCAGGCATTGGCGGTCCTGCGGATGCTGCCTTAGCTATGGAGCTTGGCGCGGATGGCGTACTGTTGAATACGGCTGTCGCCGGTGCGCAGGACCCCGTTCTGATGGCCGAAGCGTTCAAGCTGGCTGTGGTCGCGGGGCGCAAAGGCTTCTTGGCGGGCCGCATCCCCAAAAAGCGCTATGCGTCTGCCAGCAGCCCCGTCGAAGGCATGATAGAGTAGTAGAGTGTTGTTATCGTCCGGCTGCTTTCGAGCGGCCGGATATTTTTATTTATTTTAAGGGTTGACTTTCAAACTTAAGATGTGTTAAATTAAATCTCGCCGCTAAAAACGGCTGCCTTTAAAAACTTAATCAAGCAGCTTTAAAAAAATGGTTTTAAAAAAATGCTTGCATTAAAATAGGTAAATGTGATATATTATAAAAGTCGCCGCTAAACGAGGTGACAACAACCAACAAAGCTTGAAATGCTTGACAGTATGGGTTTTGTTGGGGGATTGCCCTTTGAAAACTGAACATTGAGTGAGTGTCATAAAGAGAATGAAAATTCTCGTCAGTAGTAAATTTTGAGCTTTATCAGCTTTTCTTTAATGGAGAGTTTGATCCTGGCTCAGGACGAACGCTGGCGGCGTGCCTAATACATGCAAGTCGAGCGG
>NZ_FMTT01000074.1 GCF_900100345.1 Paenibacillus tianmuensis
CACAATATCCGTGATCCAGCCCTCGGCCTTTGCGTTGCCGAAATTAGGGTCGTCGGATTTTGCATGTCCGATGCGAATGAACGGGTCCCGGCCGATCGTCTTTTCCTTGAAATTCCTTTTGATGTCGTCGAACGTCTGCTGCGACATCTTGATTCGGCCGTATTGCGGATGTTTCCATTCACCGATCCGGCCTACTGGGATTTTGAGCGGCATGTCCCTTCTCCTTTCCTACACGCGCGGCGGCCAGCTCCACCGCCCCGGTCCGTCGCCATGCTTTACATCCAAATTGAAAAACTGGCCAGTAGGGTTCAGTACACAAAGATGAACTGTGGTTTCATCGACCACGCCTGTAATAATTGCCGCACGCGGCTCGCTTTTGTACTCCCCGCCCGGAGTCCCGTGGCTTTGGTAATGCACAATTCGTCCAACAGATGGTTGCATGAGTATCTTCTCCTTCATCCTGTTCTCCACCCTTTCGGTATGGGTTCTACCTTGCCCCAGTCCGTGTTCGTGATCAAATCCGGCTCGTATCGGCTATAGATCGGCGTCAGCACCGAACGGCAGCGACCGTGCATTGGCGGCGTATTTGCTCCAAGCGAAGGGTCGTCCATCGCCATGAGAAGTCCATGCCGTGAATGGCATATCTGCGACGTCCGACCGTCCAAGATGGCCGAAAAGCGAACATAATCGACCCGGTTCTCACGGTATGAGATGATCCGGCCGCGGTTGTAAGCGTAAGTCGTCTCCGTAGTGACGATCAACACGGCGCGCCTTTGGTTCTGGTCCAAAAGGTTGGCTATCGATCCCCGAGTGCTCTTCATGTCGCCAGTAACGAGATATTCCAACAGTACCTGCTTGATCGCCGTCACTAAATCAGCCTCTACCTCGCCGGCAAGCCTCAGCTCGCGGCGGCGCAGCACCTCGAAGGCCTCTTCTGGGGTGAATTCCCGGTTCACGTCTAGGATCGGCAGGTCCGCGAGCTTCATACCATGTTTTCGCAGCAGTGCCATGCTCTCCGCATCTGCATGTTCCTGGCCCGCATCAAGCATACTGGCTGCGTGCTGGAGCAGTATCTGTGACAGCATGGCCGGCTGCGGAAGATGGTACTGGTGGATCTCTACCTCGCTGGCGCCGATCGGAATGCCGGAGAACACCATTTTCAGCCAAGCGTCGTATCGGATCAGCAGTTTATCCTCTGAACGGTCCAGAAACTTCTTGATAAAGCGCTCAGTCTTGTTCATCTGTCTTCTCCTGCTGATCGTCGTCCTCTTTCAGGTACTTGGCGTATTCGTTGCGGACCTTCTCGCGCTGCGCTTCCGCATCAAGCTTGCGTTCAGGGAAGCCGAGCTTTGATCTGACATGCTGAAAATCTTCCTCGGCTGAAGAGTCCAAATAGCCAGCATTCGTCATTTGGAGGAAGACGCTTGAGAGGATTTGTATATCCTCATCGTTCATTTCGCGTTCTGGGAACTCGCCTAATTTCTTTTGAGGGCCAAAGTTCATCTCGACTAGCGGCCGCACAAGCTGTTCCAGCAGCGTCTCTGTCAGGTTCTTGAATATTCGGTCCAGTATGAGCTGGTACATGCCGAAATGGCTCTTCCCAAGCGCATAGGAGCCGGACTGCTGGCCCTCATCAAAGACAAGCGACGGCACCAGCATTCCCCGAAATATCATTTTGTTCACATATGTAATGATCATGTGAAACGCATCGCCCATACCTGCGCCTGGGGAATGAAACTTGATATCGGTATTCTCCTCGGCCGTTCCCGACGCCATAGCAATGCCCGTACCATTTTGGAGGTTTGCGAGCACCCTCGCCATGTATTCAATGTTCGATATCTTATATTCTGGATTCTGAGGATCGTCAATCTCTCCATCAGGCACCATGGCAGCTACGGTCGGCGCACCGAACTTGTCCACGGCGTTGACCCACATCTTCAAGACGGGGTCCTTCAGAAGCCAGTTCTTGCGGACGCGCCGGAGCTGGCTAACCCCGTATGGATTCCCAAAGCGGACATTATGTGTGTAGATGATTGCCTTGTTTCTTGGGATATCGACCGGGCTGCCGGAGAACCAACGGTACTGTTTGATTGGACATTCCCTATCAAGTCGACCCGTTTGCTGGTCGACGTTGAAGAGAATGGTTCTAGGATGGTAGGTCGCGAGATAGTCGAGGGTGATCTGGCTGCCGGACGGCTTCCAGACGATCTCCGTGCCGCTGTAACCGGCCCAAATGCCCGAGAGGATATCCGTGCACGCCTCAACCAATGAGCCGGCCATGTCCTCCAGCGCTTCATTCACGAAATCCTGTATCCTGGGATTGTCGTGGGTAAACCGGTCCAGCTTGAGTAGCGTGGACAAGATCATGAACTCTATGCCGGCCGCAACGGTTTCGTCGGTATCTACCATCCGTTCGTACTCCATCAGGTTCGCGTTGTCCGGGTTGGCAATAGCCCGGTCGAACAGAGTGAACGTCGTGAATAGCTGCGAGCCGATCTGCCCGACCATTTGTGCTGCCAAAAGATTCACCTCCCCATTACCATGATTCTATGCTGGCTGCCGCAGGCGTTCCGACGACCTTCGCATTAATCTTTCTTTTCCTGATTTCTACGAACGATAAAACGACAGCATCTGCCCGGTCAGGGGAATCCAGCCCTCGTTTTTTCATATCCTCTTTTCGCTCAAGAGCGATCTTGCCTTTCGACGTCATGCGGTATTTCCGCTGGGTCAACTGCGTGATCAATCGCTCGTCATTGGGCAGTTCTACGTCAACAACCTTCCCCTGTAAGTGTTTCGAAAAAGCCTCTTGGAGGATGTCCCGTAGATTCGCCCACGTCTCCGTACCGCGGTTATCGTAGTGTTCCTCCTCGTCGTACGTTGGCTTGGAGCCGTTGTTGATCGGTATCACAGTCCAATCATTCAGTCGTTCTTCCCGAATGACCTCGTTCAACCGGTCCGTCACCCCGCCGCCGACGCCGCTGTCGTCGACTTTAATCTCGACTTTGCGGAGATGTGGGAAGGCTCGAAGCATTTCCCTAGCAACTGCAATCACCCGGCCTGCCGTGACCATCGTATCCTGCTTGTTGTAGCATCTTAGCTTGAACACTTTCATTCCGATCCGCGGCGCTATGACCGTCTCGTCGTCTCCAAAGCGCGCGACATCGACACCGAGGTGAAGCGTTTCGCCAACAGGTTCCACCTTTGCGCCAGCAGCCAACTCGGCAAGCTCCAGAGCGATAAAGGCATCAGCCTCAGCTTTAGGAAACTCGCCATACACACGGACGCGTACGACGTCACTCTCGGCGCCGTACTTGTCTATGAGCATTTGGATGTTTTCGCGGCTTGTCCGCTTGCTCTTGCGGCTATCGACTTTATGCGTCCGGAAACGTGAGCGGTCACGGTTATGCGAATCATAAAAGATCCCAGCCGTTCGCGTGGGGTTGCCGCACATCAGCAGTTTGTTTTCGGGACCTGTCAACGTACCAAGGATTGTCTCCATGATGGGATCAGCGACGCCGGAAGCCTCGTCTACCACGAAAAACATATAATCTTCGTGGAAGCCTGCCATGTTCTCCGGCTTGGTCGCGGTGCGAGCTGTGGCAAACCAGCGCTCCTCATGGCCGATCATGTATACCTTCGTCTTCGTCCATTTGAGCAAGTTTTTGACCATCGACGACTCAAGCCACTTTGCAACTTCAGCCCAAAGGACATCATGGAGTTGTTGTCGTGTCGGAGCTGTGCATACTACCTTCGGATTTGGCCGGCAGCATAAGAACCAAATAACGAGCGCTGCCTCGAACGCCGTCTTTCCAACCCCTTGCCCCGATCGCACGCTTGTAAAACGGTGATTCGCAACATCCATCATGGCGGATTTCTGCCAATCATCCGGATCGAAGCCAAGCATGTCCTCTGCAAACGCGACCGGATCATCCCAGTACAGGTCGATGATTTGAACGAAAGATGCAACAACACTATGTGGCTTATTGCTCATTGCCACTCACCTTCGCTCACCTTCGCCCGCCTACGTTCAGCCACTTCCATGAGTGCATCAGCCCAATTCTCGGATTCCTGGTTCTTGCCGCCGCCTTTGATGTTGTCGACCTCAGCCTTCAACTTTTCAATACGCAGCTTTTGCTCCTCATCCGCCCAACCTTGGCGGCACATCTCCTCGTACTGGCGAATCATTGATGTGAGAGTGGTCATAGCCCTGGCCTGAGCTTGCAGAAAGGTTGCCTGCTTATCCCAAGCATGCTGCAGCTCAAATTCATCTTCCCATCCGGTATCGGTTCGTTTCTTTCGTTTCAAGACTTCTGTACGATCGTCCTGATCTCGCACAAACATAATTTTTTGTGCCCGAATAATGGCCGTAAACTTAATTTGGATATTTTCCCAAAGCAGATCGAGAGAGTCCATCTGCCCTACGTTGTCGTATATCTCTCGGGTCTCCTCGTCGTCCGGAAGGAATTTGCGAAATAGCCCATGAGATACCGCTTTGCCATTTCGTAAGGGACCTCCAACGCCTCCTCGATTCCCAAGCGCATTCTTATTCCCTTTCGGTGCCCCGCGTTTGGAACGTTCCGTATCTTTCGGAGCGCTCCGTTCTTTCGTTTGGAGCGTTCCATTCAATTTTGTGTCCCATTTATCCTTGCTTTTCCACCCGCGGACGGTTCCATCGGATATACCAAGCTTCTCGGCAATTTTCACAAGATCGAGTTGCCCGAAGCTCTCCAGATATAACTTTTCGGCTTCGGACCGCTTTGGGTCGCGCACTCTTGGCATTACATAAGTCACCTCACCTCCAAGAGGTTATACATTGTTTATGCAAAGACTTATTCACAAACTTTTTATTTTGTGGTCAAGTATAACACCTTGACACTAACTAAGAACCGCGCAACCACGCGGCATCTCACGTTCGGCACTTCCGTACGACTATGCACCGTTTATTCATGGTACATGTATACGATATGCAAAAATCCGAAAATCCGCATCGTTACGGCATTCTTAGGAAATGAATGCTTGCGAACGTTTGCGGCTGTTAACGGCCTTTCGGCTTCGATATACATCATTTATGCATCGTCAGAGTCCCTTTTGTTGTAGTAAAGCAAGCCATTTATGCTCACTGAGTCCATCTTCGCTTTTGCCAACAGCTTAAATACCGTTTCTTTGTCGGATCGATTCTTACTAAGCTCAAGTGATAGCTGCTCCAATGTTATGCCTAGGTCATCCGAAATTTCATAAATGGTCGCCGCTTTAGGCTTAGTTTCAAACGGATGTCCCGTTTCCCTCGCTCCCACAAATATGCCCCTCTCACTGTTTGAGTTGGTTTCGCTCAAATCGTCCCAGCCCCCACCCTGGCATTTTACGGGACATTCACCCAAACGAAAAAAGTCGCCCGATGAATGGACGACTTTGATCGAATGCACCTGTATACAATTATTCACAGTACTATCTTAGCACGGTTAAAACCTAAAATATACGACATCTTTGGGACTCTTTTAAGACATGATTGAGACACGATTAAGACATGCCTATCAGTTTCCCGTACTCCTCAAGCGCTTTGGACCTCCATCGCCCAAACGTTCTTCGAACAATCCTCAGCTCAGAAACGACATCATCGATTGGTTTATCCTCGATGTATTGAAGCCATAGAAGTCTTGCATACTGCGGCTTGTATTCCTCAAACACCTTTAAAGTGTGTTCGATATATTGTTTCTGTTGCTCAAGGTCCTGCAGCTCACTGATTCGTTCGATGGCGGCCTCGAAGTCGTCCAAGTGGCCCGCGCGCGCCTCGATCACTTTCTCGATCTTCCCTCGCAGCTCACGAAGCAGCTTTTCGTCTTCGGCATCAGCGCCGGAAGGCGGGACGGACGCCAGTTGCGACCGCGTCCCGGCCGGATACCGCGTCAGGTAAGCATGGGCAACCGACTCCAGCTGCTGCTCTCGCTTGGTCAAGTACATGTACGTTGGCAGCCCGCGGAGCTGTCGGTGCAGCTCCTGAAGCTTGTCGTCCTCGTTTACAACGTTCAGCGACATTCCGTTGCCGATCGGGTACTTTTCGAGTACCTTCATCCTTGCGACAATGCGCCTGTATTCTTGAAGCTGTTTGATAACTGCTTGCTCATAGTCTTTTGCCAATTGTCCGCCTCCTCACTGTTTCGATTCAGGCTTTCACCGAAGAAAGCAGCCGAATCCAGAATTCTCATCCTTCCATCACTCGATACGCATATCCATTCCATGCTTTTCGTTAGTAGTTGCAATGAAGGCCTTTAGTTCAGAAAACGAATCGTCCCATTCCTTTTGAGTTTGCGGGTAAATGAATTTAATTTTCGTTCCGTTCTTATTCGGCTTATACCATCGAACTGGAACCATTTTATCCTTCAGCATGGAAAGCCAAATGTGCGCCTTGCCAGCAGCAAAGACCCGCTCATCAAGCGATGAAGTCAACTTCTTTTGCTGGATTCTTCCGCCAATGATCCTAATTTTCGGTTCTTCCATGTTTACCTCCCTGTGTATTTTCGTATTCAATCATCGCTTGTAAGTGATTCGGTGGCTTCTTAAGTGAGCGAATTTGTCACAAATGGTTTGAACGGTCCGCTTCGAGTTTGTGAACGGCTGATATGAGAGAATCCGCTTTTTCATCTCTTCGGAATACATCGATACGTCTTTCTCGACAAAGCACGGATTCTCTTGCGGCGTGTCACTTACTTCACCCCGGCATTTAAAAACTGATGCGCAGATTTTGCAGATGCTCGGCATTGGTTCATTGCGGCCGATCTTGGCTTCATGCTTGATTACTGGCACTTAAAGACCTCCTATGTCCTTCGAATTCATTGAGAAACTATAAATCGTTTCGCGAACCGCAATTGCTGTTCGATGTATGGGTCATCATCTTTACCGTCCATTGCGAGCCAGTCACCTATACGTTGGTTGATATCTTGCAAAACCTCCAAAGGCAGTTGATTGGATAGTTCAAGGATTTCTTGCATCGGGTTTTCTTTCACTACGCACACCGCCTGTTCATTCAGATTAACTTTCCTTGACCCCCATGTTACCCCCATTTTCACCTCTGAACTGATCTTTGCCTTGCAAAATATAGACTTGCCCACCGAGAGAAATCACGGTCGGGATACCATTTTTGATTTTGATCGGCATTACTACCGCACGAAAGGACTGGCCGACATGTCGTTGTTTGGTCATTGCCCTATGCCCCTTTCACCTTTTGAATTCTCGCCTTCACGGCTTCCATCAGCTCATTTTGTCCTGTGGCTTTTCGCTCCAGTGCGTCGACCGTTTCTTCGTCCATCGTGCCCTCGGACACAAGCCGCATGACAACAATTCGCCGGGTCTGACCCTGCCGGTGAACCCGGGCGTTGGCCTGCTGGTCCTCTTCGAGGCTCCATATCTGGTCGTACCAGACAATCGTTTGGCAGCTCGACTCCTGCAGGTTGAGACCGTGGCCGGCTGACTTCGGATGAAGTAAAAGCAATGGGATCTCGTCGTTATTCCAAGCCCGAATATCTTCGCTCCCATCCTTCCCCTTTCGCAGTGTCCTGGCTTGCGGGAACCGCTGTTGGATACGAGAAAGGGAATGTTTGAAGTCGTAAAACACCATGACCGGCTTCCCCTGCGCCGCCTCGATGATATCCTCCAGCGCATCCAGCTTGGCCTCGTGGATCTCTTTGATCCCTCGATCCTCGTCATACACGGCGCCGGAGGCCATTTGCCGAAGCTTGTTCGAAAGGACGGCAGCCGTTTGGGCGATAACGTCGGCGTCGGCATATTCCAGAAGCAAGTCACGCTCTAGTTTTTTGTACAGCTCCCGGGCTTCCTGCGACAACTTGACCGGCACGACGCGGTCAATCCGTTCCGGCAGCTCCAACCAATCCTCGGCCTTCATGCTGACAGCAATATCGCTTATGGCCTCGTAAATTCGCTGCTCGGCCTCTTTTTTCTGTTTCCAGTCGTAAACGACATGACCGCTACGGGCGCCGGGCGTAAAATATCGATCGCGGAAACCGGTTATCGTTTTGCCCAACCGCTCTCCTTGATCCAGCAGGTAAATTTGCGGCCAAAGGTCCATGAGGCTATTTGGCGCTGGTGTCCCGGTCAGGCCGATCACCCGTTTCATCATCGGCCGTACACGTCGCAGGGCTTTGAACCGCTTCGCCTGCGGATTCTTGAAACTGGACAGTTCATCGATCACGACCGTGTCGAACGGCCACCTGCTGCCGTATTCACTCACAAGCCATTCAACGTTTTCCCTATTGATCACGTAGATATCGGCATCGACTTTTAGCGCTTTCCGGCGGATAGCGACGCTGCCCAGTACCTTCGAGATCCGCAAGTGTCGGAGATGATCCCATTTCTCGACTTCACGGGCCCATGTATCGTCCGCTACTCGCAGCGGTGCGATCACCAGCACGCGTTCAGCGTCGAAATAGTCGTTCAGCAAGCGGTCAATCGCTGTTAGCGTGGAGACTGTTTTGCCCAAACCCATCTCCAGTAATAACGCGATATAATTCGTGTCCAGAATGCGCTCCGTCGCGTATCCCTGATACTGATGCGGATTATACTTCAACCTCCGCTCACCTCCGCTATGAACCGATCGATGTCTTCGACCGAATCAATCTTGTAATGGCGATGGCCTCGTTTCGTGAGTTCCTTCGCCCATTTCCGCTGCAATGGTTTAAGAGGCTTCCCGGGGGCCTTGGTTTCGACGTACACAGTCACACCATTCGGCAGGATCACGAGCCGGTCGGTCACGCCGTTATTCCCAGGGCTTACCCATTTTGGGGCGAGCCCACCGATTCGTTCCACCTCTCGTACCAGGCGGGCTTCTATAGCTGACTCACACATATAGTTTTCCTCCTGAGTGATGATTACACACGCACGCGTATAGACGTGTTCACGTTTAACCTAGGATTTACGTATATACCCTATTTACTTTTCCTAGGTTAATTTAATTATTATTATTAAGTAGAAATACGATGTATCATATGAATCAGCAGGGTCTAAACCCTTGGTACGGCTGGCTTTTTCCGATTCGTTAAGGCGATACATTACGGATTTTTTGACGTATCACATGCATCAAGGAGTGATTCATTATGATGCATTGACGATCTCCTTAAGGAATCACCTTATCAAACGCGGTTTGTTGCCCATACCCCGGTACGCGGACCCGGCCCGGTAGTTCTTTCCACCCCGGCATGCGGCGCATGATGTCACAAATACTGCGGGCCTCCCACTTCGTCATTGCGCCAGTTCTATTGTGCAGTGCTTCCGCCCAGATCATTGCGGCGCATACGCGCCTATGCGTATACGGCTCTCCGCCAAACTCGTCCTCCACAGGGGTCTCCAGCCACTCCTGAATGGTCCCCTCCCGCGGGTCGATCTCCAAGTGTGCAGCCTGCTGCTGCTTCGCTTCCTCAGCAGCCTTCCGATCCAGCGCCAAGGATTCCCCCGCCTTGTATAGGTGCAGCGCCTCCGCCCAGATTTGCCCCACAACCTCATCCGTAAGATGCTCCCAATGGCTGAGCCGTGCCCGCGCCGGATCAACGTCTACGGGCCAGAAACGGCGGTTTCCGGTCTCATCTCTCAGAAAATCCCGCGTGTTCGTCGTCCCGAAAAAGACGCATTTTCGCGGAAACTCCGATACCTGTCGATCGTAAGCCACCCGATACCGGTCCTCTGTCTTCGAGAGAAACGCCTTGACTTCATCTACTTCGGATTTCTTCATGGCCGACAGCTCGCCGATCTCGAAGATCCACCCCGCCTGCAGGTGCTCGCCGGCCTCCTTGTTCTCGAATGTCCGAAGGCTGTCAGAGAACCAGGCCCGGCCAAGCTTCGCCAGCAAGCTGCTTTTGCCAGCCCCCTGCGGGCCAACCAGCACCAGCATTTCGTCGAACTTGCAGCCTGGGCGATAAAGCCGGGCGACAGCCGCCAGCAGTATCTTCCGCGTCACCTGCCGGGTGTAATGGGTATCCTCGGCCCCCAAGTAATCGATAAACACAGTCTCGATACGCGGTATTCCATCCCACTTAAACGCCTCAATGTACCCCTTGATCGGATGGAATTTATTCATATGAACGACTTCCGTAAATGCGTTGTGTACCGTCGTCGCTGCCCGGATGCCGTAAATCTTCGAAAACCAGTGCTGCAGCCGCTTGTCATCAGCGCCCAGCCATGGCTCGTATTCCTTGTGCGGCCGCTCGAGATCCCGCCATGGCAACGGCTTCCGGATGACCTCCGCATTCCCGAACGCATCGTAAGCCAGCACGTCACGCCAAACGTCATGCGAAAGGATCAGCTCTATGTTTCCCGCCGTGGGAAGGGGCTCCGCGGTTTTATGGTGCAGCTCCAGCTTTTCCTTCCAGTCCTCGGACTCCTCTTCGTCATCTTCATTTTCAAGCCCGTCGTCCATCTCCCCGAACGTATCCTGGAGCTCATCCATTTTCAGCCGCTTGACTTCCGGCAGTCTGGCCACGAAGTGCTCCATCGCCACATGACTGGGCTTCTTGGCGTCTGGCGTATGTTCCTTGACCCGTTCGTCGAGATGGCCGAACTTGTGAACCCGCACGAGGTCGAATAGGTTGTACGTCCGGCTGTCGGCGACCGGATCGCTGTCCTGGTGCGAATAGGCAAGGTCTTGATCTGGATAGACCTCCAGCCCGCTCCCGCTGGTCCCGGCGGTGTACGTGTAGCGATTCGGCATGGAGCCGGGGACATAGATGTCGGAAAGGAACGTGTCGATGCCTTCCTCGATCGTAAACGCCCGGCAGAACAGGCCGATCGTGCCGTGCTTCTCCCGCGGGTCCTGCGCCTTTTTCCCGCCGAGCTGCGGCCCAGCCTTTGCATCCGGATGCCGGGGCCACTGCATGACGTCCTGCCAGTCGTCGTACTCCGCCAGCAAGCCGTCAACGCCCAGCGGATCGCCCTCATAAATCTCCAGCACCGGCTCCGCATCTTTGCTGCAGCTCGGCAGATACATGAGCCGATGAACCTCGAACGTCGTCTTGTCGAAGTAGCCCATGCCGATCTGCTCCGCCAGCTTCCGGCTGACGGCGGCATATTCGTCCGGCGTCATGGTGCGATCAGCCGGCACAATCAGACGGTATTTCGGCTTCTGTGGCCGATGGCTGTGCGTAGAGTACACGACATAGGCGCAGCCACCCAGCACCAGCTCGGCCGTGAATAGGAAAGCATCGTCCGCGCGGTCCACGTCCAGCGTAATCAGGCTGCGCGTATCGACGTTCTCCTTCTTCCGGCGGCCGCCCCGGACAAGCCCACCAACGAAAGCGGGCCCGTCCTTGACCTTGCCTCGACCGATGTTGTGCATGGCGTCATACTGCAACATCGTCTCAGCCGTCCGCCGGACCTTCCGCAGCCGGTCGACGAATTCGTCCCATGTCAGATATTCAGGTTTCCAGTTTGTGTCGGCCCGGTGCTTGCCGAAGCTAATGTCGAGTTCCTGCATGTTTTCACTTCCTTATTCTCGAAAAGCTTCCATTTTGGTATTATTAATGCGAGGTGATTCCGGTCATGTTTAAATCTGGATTTCTTCTTATCACACCCGAACAAATTGCCGCCGCTATATTCAATAAAAGTGATGTTACCGTTTGGCAGAACGGCCGTATTCTTGACTATGGTGGTCCTATTGAAGCCCAAACAGAGCACTCGGTTACTATCAATGGGGCAAAATATTTAAAAGAAACTTGCGAATTTCGGATACGCTGAGATCCATTTACCCCAGCAATTCGTCAAAAGCCTCATCCACGGCCATCCTTAGATTGTTGATGGCCGTCTTATAATAGCTCTCCTTGAGCTCCACCCCGACAAACCGCCGTCCCATCTTGATCGCCTGATAGCCCTCGCTTCCGATGCCGGTGAACGGCGAGAAAATGATATCCCCCGGGTTACTCCAAAGCTCCACGCCCCGGGCAATCACGTCGAGCTGCAGCGGGCAAATGTGTTTTTCATCCTTCTCGTCGCGGGCGCTGCGGTACTGGAGCGTATTATTTGGGTTTATGTCCATCCAGACCGGAGAGGCATATTTCTGCCAAACAAACACGCTGCGCCACATTTCAAACGGCCATGGCTCCCGGCCGTCCGCCCGGACTTCGGCCGCATGCCGTTCGTACGCCTCCCGGCTTACATCCAGCCCCTCGCCGACGAACTCCTCGAATTCACCGCTGATCGGCTCGGGGTTGGTGCTAGGCTTCCGCATCGTAACCAGATAATCAGGAATGCCTTGGCGGCTCATTGCGCTATCCTTGACAATCTGTTTATGGAGCAGGCCGAGCGCCTTCGTTCGCTGCTGTGCGACGACCGGGTCCTTCCAGATGCAGACCTCGGAGTGGTAAATCCAACCCTCGGCCTCGAATGCCCGAATCAGCTCTCCCCGGAAATCCCGGATGCCAATGTAACCGTGATGCGTCTTGCTCGTCGGTAGGTTCATGCAGTGGAAACTCACTAGTCGCCCAGGCATCGTAATCCGGAACAATTCTCGAATCAGAAAACGAAAGTGCTCGAAAAACTCGCCATCGCTCCGGCAGTTCCCCATATCTCGGTCACTATTCGAATAGGTGTACAGGCTGGCGAACGGCGGACTGAAGATCGAATAATGAATGCTGTTGTCAGGCAAACCGCGTGTAATTTCTACACAGTCGCCGTTATAAAGGGCAAAATCGGGTTCAATGACTTGGTCGATCGCATTAACCTGTTGCTGCAAATGTTAACCCTCCTCGCTCATCTCGTTATTACAGTCATCACAAATCGGGCTTCCATCCTCGTCTTCCACGGTCCATTCGCCCACTTTCCCACAAAAGACGCAAGCATCTTTCGTTTCGTGCTTTTTCTTAGACCGCACACCGCTCACTCCTTAACCACGTTGGGATGACGATCGGTCGCTGCGGCTCATACTCGGCCACGTCGCGATCCGCCCGCCGGATCGACTCTGACGTGATGTCTTTGGTGTACTGGACCATTTCCGCGACCATCTTCCGGAAGTCAGCTTCCTTCCGCTTGATGTTCTCGGCCGTCGCGCCCTCCCGGGACGACGTGATCATTGTTACATTCACTGGCTGAGTCTGGCCGAAGCGATAGCAGCGCCGAACTGCTTGGAAAACCTGTTCGAAACTGTCTGACAATCCGACGAACGCCATTTCCGCGCAGTGCTGCCAGTTCATCCCGAATCCGGCGATTGAAGGTTTGGTGACCAGGACTCGGATCTTGCCGGCAGCAAAGTCGAGCATTGCCTGTTCCTTATGGGCCGCTTTGTCTGATCCTTTTACCTCAACAGCCCCCGGAATCGCCGCTGCCAGCGTTTCAGATTCAACGTTAAGATCGCACCAGACCAAGAAAGGCCGATCGGTTACGTTAACGATTTCAGCGCAGGTAGCCACGCGCTGCTCCACTGTTTCCCGCCTAGCCCGTTGCCGTTCCGACAGCGTTTTGGCAGGCTCCCCGTCAACCTCAATCACGTGATCGGTGATTGTAAGAGGTGGGAGATTATAGCCGTCGTCCGTATATCCAAGATCGGACGGTTTCTCCAGCACAACGCCCCAGCTTGCTACCCAACGCCAGAACGATTCCTCGGCGTGACCCTTCAGCCGCCATTTTTGCGTCTCCCCGCCGTCGTGTACAAAGAACATGGACAGCATCTCCGATCGGCCCATGACGCCGAGGAATTCCGCATGATTGCCGATTTCCATGTAATCGTTTGGTGCCGGCGTCGCCGTGCAAGCGAGACGATACGGCGTGAAGGCAAATGACTCAATTAGCTCTGTCCGCAGCTTGCCAGTGAACGATTTCAGGATGGAGCTCTCGTCCAGTACCACGCCGTCAAACAGCACCGGCTCGAATTTATGCAGCATCTCATAATTGGCTATGTTTAGCCCCGATCGGACATCGTCCTGGCTGCGGCACATCGTAATTTCGTAGCCGAGCTCCGCGCCTTCGCGGACTGTCTGGGCCGCCACGGCGAGCGGCGCAAGCAGGAGAACGTCGCCGCCAGTGAGCCGATGAACGTTCATTGCCCACTCAATCTGCATGCGAGTCTTACCAAGCCCGGTCCCGGCGAAGATTGCTGCTCGCCCGCGCCGCAACGCCCACCGGACAAGATCACGTTGGAAGTCGAACAAGCTGCCGTGTAGCTCGTCACGGTCGACATTGAACCCGCTCGGAGGTATGACGGCACGCTTATTACTAATGAAGGAATCGTATGAATTCACGCCAGCATCGCCTCCCAATCTGCCTTCGAATATCGATCCGTCATCTCCGGCACGCAGTGTTCAGGTAAATTGGCCCGGACCAGCGTAGCCGGAATGACGGGTGACACTGAATTCCCACACTTCGCCACCTGCTCCGCCTGCGTGAATGGCTTGCCGTTGAATATTGGATCAATAATGTACGAATCCGGAAAGCCCTGCGCCCGGTACAGCTCACGCGGGGTCAGCATACGCATGCCGATGTCAACGATCACATACGGGACGCCTTGAATGTGCACCAGAACGAGACCGAACCGGTCGTGAGTCGTTACCGTGCCGAGCGGATCGTCCGCTGCCCGCCCAACGCTGTTGCCGTAATACGCGACCATGAAGGCGTAGACGGCGCCGATGTGCATGCCGCCAGCGGTGATCGTCGGGACCGGATCAGCCATGTGGCTGCCGATATTGTCCCCGCGGAACTTAATCAGGTGCGAAGAGACGATCCCGTACCGATTGGAAGTATCCAGCGTCATGAGTGGCTGATCCAACGTTTGGCCCCGCACCTCACTGTTTCGCGTTTCCGTATGGTACTGGATCAAGTTGGTGCATAGGAGGGCGTTGTGGTCGGTCGTCGTGATGGTCGATAGTGGTTCCTCCACTGAGTTACCCCCGCCATTATATCCGCCGCCATAGTGCTTGATCATCGAAGCTGTGACAATGCCCATTGCGTGCGCCGCACCCGCCGGCCGAACCGAACCCGCGCCGGACGTGATCGTGTGTAGGGGTTCATCAATCGCATGTCCTGTTGCACCGCCCCGGAACTTGGTAATATGCGGTAAAACCAGCATGTGCTCGTTCTTCGTTGTAATCGTGGTCAAAGGCTTATCCAGCTCATACTGCAGCCGATCCCCGCCGTATCCCGTTTGTCCGATTCGAGTAATAAATGGTGCCATAAAAGGCACTTTGCCAGCCTCGGCCACCTTGATAATGAACTTGTCGATCCCCCGGGCAATCCGCCGAATTGTGTTTGGCGCGAGCGGCTTTTTCCGTTCAAAGATTGAAGGTACTGGAATGGACCAGTCGATGCAGTCGGCTGCGACTCGATACGGCAGCGGACTACCCGCGCGAATTGTTACCCGCTCAGCCGTATGTGTCGGCTCCGGCCAGACAATCGGCTTCCCGTCGCAACGGGCGATCATAAACAACCGTTTACGAATGGTCGGCGCTCCATAGTCGCAAGCGCGGAGAATGCGCCATTCCACCTCATAGCCGTGCTTCCTCAACGTTTTAATGAAGAGCTTGAACGTCCAGCCCTTCTTCTCTTTGATCGGCCGCCCTTCTTTATCAAGCGGGCCCCAATCCTGAAACTCCTCAACGTTCTCCAGCATGATAACCCTCGGTCGTACTGTTGCTGCCCAGCGGACAGCCACCCAAGCCAGACCTCGGATGCCCTTCTCCCGGGGCTTTCCTCCCCGGGCCTTGCTATGATGCGTGCAGTCCGGCGAGAACCAGCAGAGGGCGACCGGGCGGCCGCCGGTTACCTCCCGCGGAGAAACGTCCCAGACCGACTCGCAGTAATGCTTTGTGTTCGGATGATTCGCCTCGTGCATAGCGATGGCAGCTGGATCGTGGTTGATCGCCACGTCGACGCTGCGCCCGATCGCGATCTCAATGCCAGTCGATGCGCCGCCACCCCCGGCGAAGTTGTCTATGAAAAGTTCTGTCATATCAACATTCCCCGTTTAGCAGGCAAACATTTGCCGAAAGCTTGATAACAGCCGGCAGATTTGAGTTTTCTGTTTTAAATCCCTTCAGGTCGACGCCCAATTCTTCGAGCCGCTTGTAAGCCTTATCCCCATTGTGACAAGAGTCGATGATGGTCAGGATCTCCTCAGTCAACTTAACCAAATCACGGTATTCGGAAATTTTCGCAGCGAGCTTCGTTTTAAGTTTCTCAACAGCTGGCTGCAGTTCTTCCATTAATCCGTTTGTTCCCCGATCAAGTAAGTTATGAGAGATGAGACTTGTTTCATGTTGGACGATATCTGATCTTAAGCTAATTACATGCCCGTTAATGTCAGAAATGATACTCTTCATACGCCAGACGTCGAACCGGTTATACCGCTCGATCAGGCTAAGAAAGGAATCATGGAACAATTGAGCTTGACGTTCGACTGTGTCCGCCTCTTTATAGGCTTCGAAAACAATCGGTTTGACAACAGACTTAACCTCAGCATGGACCGCTTTCCGCAGAACATCTTTTCTTTGTCGTGCCTTATTTTCAATAAATTCTCTTAAATCGCTTTTCTTAATAGCCATTATATGGACCTCCTATTAATCCTTCTGATAGAAATCACACTCAAACCCGGCTGCCTTAAGCGGCAGCCCCGGCGCCCAGTCGATCGACCGGCTCATGATCTCCGTCACATGTTCCACGGAGCCGGTCCCGATCGGCACGTCCAGCACTGCCTCGTCATGTACGTGCATTACGATCTTGTAGCCTTCGGCATCCAGCCGCATCAGGCTCTCAGCCAAGCAATCCCGCGCAATCGCCTGCACAAGGTTCTCTACCAACCGGCCGCCGTACGTCCGGTGTGACATCCATTTCTTCTTAACCTGGTCCATGCCGTCAAAGACGATACCATCCTTGCCAAAATTCGGGTCCGGTTTGATCCGCGGGTTCACGTAGGCCAGACTCCGGCCACTCGGCAGATCGGCGAAAAGCACGCCCGACTCGTAGCGGTATTGGACCCCGTGCTTGAGTTTAACGGTCGTTTTCTCCTGTACAGCCTTTACAGCCGCTTTCTCGGTAGCATACCAGAGCTTGACGATATTCGGGTTGGCGTTACGCCACTTTTTCACGTGAACTGGGTATTCTTCTGGTGGGATTTCCTTCTTCTTGTCCATGTTCTCCATGGCATTCGGTCCGCCTTGAAAGCCGCAAGCCAGTACTGCAACCTTCCCAGGCGCGCGGTATCGGTAATTCTCATGGCCCTTGACGATCGTCTCGAACGGAATACCAAACATCTGCGCTGCCGTGGCCTCATAAATCTTGCCGTGTCCCCTGAATACGTCCAGAACCCAGTGTTCATCCGCCAGCCAAGCGATGACGCGGGCCTCGATGGCCGAGAAGTCGCTGACGATGAACCGGCAGCCGGATGACGGAATGAAAGCGGTCCGGATAAGCTGAGATAAAACAAACGGCGGCGCGCCGAACATCAGCTCCAGCATCTCAAAGTCGCCATTTCGGAGCGTTTCCCGCGCCAGAGCCAGATCATCCTCGATCTCGTTCTTCGGTAGGTTCTGCACCTGAATGAGCCGCCCGGCCCACCGCCACGTACGGTTAGCTCCGCAGAACTGCAGCAGCCCGCGTGCCCGGTCGTCGGCGCAGATCGTCCTTGCCATGGCGTTGTATTTGTCGACGCTTGTTTTGCCCATCTCCTGCCGCAGCCCCAGCACCCGGCGCGCCTCGTCGTCCGGCGCCGCATCCAGCAGCACAGGCATGTACTCTTTGGACAGCCCGTCCGGCGTCTCCAGCCCACGGTCCGCCAGCCAGCCCTTGAGCTGCTGCAAGCTGTTCGGATTATCAAGCCCAGTAATCTCCCGGGCCTCCTGCAGCAGCCGCACCTCGTACTGCTCATCGCAGGCAAGCGCCTGCCGGACTAGAACCGGATCGAGCCGGACGCCCCGGTCGTTGATTTGTTGATCGAGGGCCCACAGCCGCCATTCGTGCGCGGGCACCGGGAAGCGCTCCAGCTTCCGACGGATCTCCCGTTCAACAACAATATCCTGTCGATTGTAGGCTTTGTAATCCTCCCACTTGTCTGGCGCATGGTGTGGATAGTTCCTTGTGCGGCCGCCGTTCGTCTTCGTCGGCTTGCACGGGACGCTGAAATACTTGATCAGCGCCTTGCCCTTAGCGTCCTTCTGGGCCTCAAGCTTCAACACCTCGGCCACGCCCTCCAGATAACCCGGCAGCCCGAGCGTCAGCGCATGGACGGCCGTG
>NZ_FMTT01000076.1 GCF_900100345.1 Paenibacillus tianmuensis
GCTGCACCCCAGCGCTGCGCAGCGTGCGGGCGAGGCGGTTGGCCCGCTCGTTCAGCTCGCGGTACGTCAGCCGCTGGCCTTCGCAGTAGACAGCAGCCTGCTCCGGCGTCCGCGCCGTTTGTTCCTCCAGCAACTGGTAGATCGTCTTCTCGCGAGGCGAGTTGACCGCGGTGTCGTTGAACGCATGCAAAATCTGCTCCTTCTCCACCCCGCTCACCAGCTCCAGTTCGTGAATGCGGATATCCGGGTTTGCTACGACCTGCTCCAGCAAGTAAGTCAGGTGCGCTTGAATCCGCTGAACATCCGCTTCGTGGTAAAACCGTGTGTTGTACTCAAAGCGGACAAGCAGGTTTTCACCCGGCGCGACAATCAGATTGAAGTCGTAATTCGTTTGTTCGGCAATCTCTATGTTCTCGACCTTAAATGCGGCTTCTCCACTGCCGATCTGGCTCATTTGATCTTCAACCGGGAAATTCTCGAATACCATAATATGGTTGACGAGTTCCTGCTTTTGCTCCGTCGACGCCTGAATTTCAAACAGTGGATACGAATCGTAAGCATTGGATTCCAGGTACCGGCGCTGGACGCCAGTCACAACCTCGGTGAAGGTGTCGCCCGCCTCGCAGCGAATCCGCACAGGAACCGTATTAATGAACAAGCCGATCATTCGTTCAATACCCGGGATTTCCGCAGGACGCCCCGCCACGACGCTGCCGAATACCGCATCGTTTGTGCCGTTGTATCGGTGCAACAAAATGCCCCAAGCGGTTTGCAGCAGCGTATGGATGGTGATCTGGTGCTGTCTGGCGTAGCGGTTGATTTGCTCCGTCAACGGTTTGCCCAAGTGGCAGAACAGACTGCCGAAGAGCGGACCAGCTTCTTGCTCCCTGGCTTTGCTTGAAGGCAGCAGTGTCTGCTCCCCGTATCCTGACAAATAGTTTCTCCAGTAAGCTGCCGCTTCGTCACGGTCGCGCGCTTCCAGCCACTCGATATACCGGCTGTAAGGCGTTACCGGCTCAAGCTTAGGCTTGCGCTTCTCAAGGGCGGCAAAATACATTTCGAACACTTCTTCCGTAACTAGCGACAAGCACCAGCCGTCCATCAAAATATGATGGGAACTCCAAAGGAAATGGTACGACTCATCACCCGTGCGCAGGATAGATACGCGGATCAAGACATCCCGGGTCAAATCGAATCCGCGCTGCCGGTCTTCGCGAAGAAGGCGTTTAACCCTGAGATGCTGCCCTTCCTCAGACAGACCGCGTATGTCCTCGACGGCAAAATCCGCTTCTCTGTGACGGTACACCACTTGCAGCGGCTGCTTTCTCCAGCCGTTATATACATTCGTACGGAAAATTTCATGTCGCTGCAGCAAGGCCTCGAAGCTTTGCCGGAAGGTCTCTACGTCGAAATAGCCGATAATATCAAAGGAAGTCTGTTCAAAATAAGCACCCGAGTCCGAATCCAGTAAAGCATGGAACAGCATGCCTTGCTGCATCGGCGTAAGTGCGTAAACATTTTCCATTTCAGCGATAGCGCTTGTCTCTTTTACGATTTGCTCCAGCTCTTCTTCGGTCATGCCGCGAACCGAAACATCGCTAGGCGTCAGTGTCGGTGTTGTCTTCGCCGCGCAATGAGCGACGACTTCCCGCAGCGAGGACTGCAAAAGCCCAGTGAAGCATTCCATCGTTTCCTTACGGTATTGCTTGCGGCTGTAGCTGACGGTTAGGGAAAGAACCCCCCCGGATACCAATCCGTTAATATCCAGGACAAAGGTTCTTACAGCCTTTCTGCTGATCTCGTCGCCGCTTGAATAAGGGGAAAACCGTAAAGAACCGTTCTCTAAATCCTGATCGAACTGCCCCAAATAGTTAAAGCTGATTTCCGGCTCCTGCCTTGACTCTTGAGGCCCGAACAGCCCGGATAAATAACGCCAAATGCCGTATCCAATCCCCTTGTTCGGAATGCCGCGCAGCCCTTCCTTGACCGCAACAATGCTTTTTTGCAGGTTCTCGTTCGCGCTCATGTCCAGCACAACCGGGTATTGGCTCGTAAACCAGCCGACGGTGCGGGAAACATCGAGATCCGGAATAATCGGCTCCCGGCCATGGCCCTCCAGGTTCACGGCAACACGGTTCATCCCCGTCCAACGCTGGACGGCAAGCCCCAGTGAGGTGAGCAGCAAATCATTGATTTCGGTATTGTACGCTTGGTTAGCATACCTTAGCAGTTGCTCCGTTTCGTTTTCCGTCCAAACGACGGTTATTGTATCGCTATCGCCGACCAGCGAAAGCTCTCCCTCATGATCCTTAGGCAGCGCTTCGAATCCCCGCTCTGTGACATTCTGCCAGTAGGCTTGCTCGTGTTCGATTTCAGGACCTTTGGCATACTGCGAAAGCTTCTCGGCCCAGAGCTGAAACGAATCCGTTTTTTGCGGCAGCCGGATCGGCTCCTCTGTTAGCGCCTGCTCATAGGCACTTGCAAGATCCTCGAACAAAATACGCCACGATACGCCGTCGACCACCAGGTGATGAATGGCGATTAACAGGTGGTCTCCGGCTTGGGTCCGGAACAATCCAACCCGAACGAACGGCCCTTCTGTGAGCGAGATGCCGCTTTGAATTTCGTTAGCTTTCGCTTCTATAGCAGAGGCAAGGTCAACTTCACCGTTCATGTCGTATAAGTCGAAGCTGTACAGCTCGCCTTCGCGGGTACTGCGGTTCCAGGCTAACGGCGGCCCGTTCTCAGAGTAACGGATCACGATGCGGAGGGCATCATGATGCTCCACAAGCCGGCTGATACTACGGCGGAGCGCATCTTCCTGGAATCCCTGCTCGCGATAAAGCAGAACAGCCTGGTTGTGATGGTGGGGATCCGCGTATTGCTGCTCAAAGAACCACCATTTAACCGGTGTCAGCTCCACGGCTCCAATCGATTCTCCTTGGTCAGCCACCCGCGTAATCCGCTGTACATAGGGACTCAACCCGCCGATCGTCGGGTTTTGGAATAAATCTCTGATCTCCAGCTTGTATCCGTTTTGGTATAACTTAGATGATACTTGAAGCGACTTGATGGAATCGCCGCCCAGCTCAAAGTAGTTATCCCGGATGCCGACAGCCGGCACGCCCAGCACCGCCTGCCAAATCGAGGTGAGCGTGCGTTCCGCCTCTGTGCGCGGAGCCTCGTAGTCCGCACCGGGGAACAACAGCCCGCCTTTCGGCTCAGGCAGCGCTTTGCGGTCCACCTTCCCGTTCGGCGTCAGCGGCAGCTTCTCCAGCACTACGAGCTGTGCCGGCACCATATGTGAAGGCAAGCTTTGCTGCAAGTGCGCCTGCAGCTCAGCGATACCCAACGACTCGCTTGCCGCCGCATAGCCGCACAAATACTTCTGCCCGCATTCGTCCGTCCGGTCAACCACAACCGCCTGCTTGACTCCTGCGAACTGCAGAATGGCGGTTTCGATCTCGCCCAGCTCGATCCGGTAGCCGCGAATTTTCACCTGGTGGTCCATTCGCCCGATAAAGTCGACGTTCCCATCCGCCATCCAGCGCGCCAAATCCCCTGTACGGTACAAGCGCTCGCCTTCAATGAAGGGGCTGGCGATAAACTTCTCCTCGTTCAGCTCTGGACGGTTCTTATACCCCCGTGCGACCCCAGGTCCGCCAATGAGCAGTTCCCCGGCTACGCCAATAGGAACCGGCTGCAAGGCCGCGTCCACAATATAAAAGCGGGCATTCAGCCAAGCTTTCCCGATTGGCACATTTCCTGCCTCGGGAAGCTTCTCCAGCGGCTCGTCGTAGTAGCTGGAGTCGATAGCCGCCTCCGTAACGCCGTATGCGTTAATGATCCGCACGTGCGATCCGTAGCGCTCCTGCAGGCGCTGGTAGTCCGTCACGCTGCAGCTATCGGAGCTTGTGATTAAGAGCTGCAAGGTCGAGATGTCCAGCGATTGGCTGGCGATATGCTCCATCATCGGCACGATGAGCGCAGGCGTCGATTCAAACACGGTGATGCCGTAATCGCGAATCCATGCGTACAGCCGCAGCGGGTCGATCCGGTCCTCCTTCGGCACGATCACCATCAGACCGCCGTTATACAGTACCCGCGCAATGTCGCCCACGAACACGTCGAAGGAAAAGCTCGCCAATTGCAAGAGCCGCACCGGAAACTGGTCCAGCCGATAATCACGGCGGTATGCGATCGCCGTATTGATATAACTGCCGTGCTCAATCATGACGCCTTTCGGCCGCCCCGTTGTCCCGGACGTATAGATGACATAAGCCAAATCTTGCGGCACGTTTTGATTCGGCAGATCCGACGCTTCGGCGTCATAGGACGCTTCCTCATCCAGACAGAACACCGTTTGCAGCTTGGCCCCTCCGGCCAGCCATTCCTGAGCGCGCTCCTTAAGCTGTGTTTGGGTGAGCAGTACTGTGGCCCCGCTGTCCTGGAGCATAAATCCGATGCGCTCCGACGGATAATCCGGATCAAGCGGCACATAAGCGCCCCCGGCTTTCCATACGCCTAATACGGCTACAAGCAGGTTCACGGAACGATCGGCCAAAATGCCGACGACGGACTCCCGGCCAATACCAGCCGTCTGCAAGGTGCGTGCCAGCCGGTTCGCCCGTTCATTCAGCTCACGGTACGTCAACTGCGCATCGCCTGCCACAACTGCTGCCTGCTCCGGCACGGCTGCCGCCTGCTTCTCAAAGTACACATGGAACGGTGTCGCCAGCAGATGCTCCTGCCCCTTGCCGCCGTCTCCGCTGAATGCTTCAAGCAGCTCAGCCTTCTCGTCGCCCGTCATGATTTCAATGTCGGCCAGCTTCGTGTCCGGACTCTGCACGACCTCTTCCAGCACCCGCAGAAAATGACGGGCAAGCCGTTCCACCGTCTCCCGGCTATAGAGGGCTGTCGCATACTCCAGCGTAAATGTAAGCCCTCTCTCATCGAAGTCAGCCTCGAGCGTGAGATCAAACTTGGCAATCGCGCTATCCACCGGGTACCCGGAGAAATGCACATCATGGAAAGCCGTGCCTTCAGGCTCTGCATTCCTCAGCTCGAACATCGTATCGAACAGCGGGTTGCGGCTCATATCCCTTCTTACATTCAGCTTGTTCACGAGCTCTTCAAACGGATAGTCAGGATGGTCAAATGCACCAAGTGCTTGCTCCTTGACCTCGCCCACATAATCCAGGAAGGTCTTGTTTCCGGACGGATAATTCCGCAAAGCAAGCGTATTGACAAACATACCGATGATCGGCTCCAGATCAGCGTGGTGCCGGCCCGCCAACGGCGTGCCGACGACCACATCCTCCTGGCCGGTATATTTATGGAGCAGCGCCGTGTAAGCCGCCAGCAATACCATATATAAGGTGGAACCCGAACGCGAAGCCAACTTCTGCAAACCTTCGCTGACCGAAGAACCCGCAGCAAAGCTGATCTTATCTCCGGCAAAGCTTTGCACCGCAGGTCTTGGGTAATCCGTCTTGAGATCCAGCGTCGGAATTTCGCCTTGGAACGTTTGCAGCCAATACTGCTCCTGCTTGCTCCATTCCTCCGACTGCATTCTCTCCTGCTGCCAAACGGCATAATCTTTATACTGAATCCGTAAAGGAGCTAGCTCCTCCCCGTTGTACAAACGAGCAAGCTCATCCAAGAACGTGCGCAAGGAAACGCCATCTGACACAATATGGTGCATATCGACCAAAAGCAGGTGACGGTCCGCCGACTGGGTAAACAATCGGGCCCGCAGCAAAGGCGCTACGGTAAGATCGAACGGGCGTACAAACTGGTGAAAGAGCGTCTCGACATCTTTTCCAGCGGCATCAAGGCGCTCAAGGGAAAAAGCCGCCTCGCGCTGCACGCGCTGCACCGGCTCGCCGTCTACAAGATGAAAGCTCGTCCGCAGCGACTCGTGGCGCGCAATTAGCTTGCGGAACGCGTCTTCCAAACGGTCCGGCTGCAGCGCTCCCTCCGCGATGACCGCACCCGACATGTTATAGCCAAGCTCTCCGCCTTCCAGGTTGCTCAGCACATAGAGCCGTTTTTGCGCTGAAGATACCGGATAATAGTCGCTCTCCGGAACGTTCGGAATGGCAACGAGCACCTTTGTTTCCTTGCCTTCGATCGTCCGCGCCAATTGCTCTACCGTCATCGCCTCAAAAACTTCGCGCAGCTCAAGCTGCTTATTCATTTCTTTATGAATGCGCGCGGCAAGCGTCGCCGCACGGAGCGAATGCCCGCCGATGTCGAAGAAATTGTCCTTGACGCCGACCTTCTCAAGCCCCAACACATCCTGCCAAATCCGTACGAGCTGCTCTTCCGTCTGCGTGCGTGGAGCTACATAAGCCTCGCCCGACTGGACGCTTGCTTCGGGTGCAGGAAGTGCTTTGCGGTCGATTTTGCCACTGGCCGTAAGCGGCATTCGCTCGACCTGCACAAAGTACGTCGGCAGCATATAGCTTGGCAGCTCTTTCGATAGCGCCTCGCGCAGCTCGCCCGCCGTCAGCTCCTTTGTCGCCACAAAGTACGCGCACAGCAGCTTCTGGCCCTGGCCGTCGTCGCAGGCCATAACTACGGCCTCCTGTACCGCTTCCACTGCCAGCAGCTCCGCTTCCAGCTCGCCCAGCTCAATCCGGTAACCGCGGATTTTCACCTGATGGTCGATGCGGCCCAGATACTCGATGTTCCCATCGGGCAGCCATCTGGCCAGGTCTCCGGTCCGGTACATCCGCTCGCCTGCCACAAATGGATCAGCCGTAAACTTCTCCGCTGTTAATTCCGGACGGTTTAAGTAGCCTCTTGCCACCTGCACCCCGGCGATGCACAGCTCGCCTGCCACCCCGACCGGCTGCAACTGCTCCGTGCCTTCCTTCAGGATATACAGCCGTGTATTGTGCACCGGCTTGCCGATTGGAATCACCGCATAGGACTCATCCGGCTCGCAATCGAAGTACGACACGTCCACCGTTGCTTCCGTCGGTCCGTACAGATTGATCAGCTGCGTCCGGTTCACCCGGCCAATCGCCTCTTGGAAGCGGGCCACGTGCTGCGGCGGCAGCGCCTCTCCACTGGCGAATACATGGCGCAGGCTGGACGTTTGTTCTGTGACCGTTGGCTTCGGCTGCTGCTCCGCGTAATCCAGGAACGCATGAAGCATGGCCGGGACAAAGTGCATCGTCGTCACGCCATAACGGCTGATCGCCTGCAACATAAGCTCCGGGTTTTTCTCTCCGCCCGGCGTCAACAGGCAAACGCTTGAGCCGACCATGGCCCACCAGAACAGCTCCCACACCGACACGTCGAACGTAAAGGTCGTTTTTTGCAGAATCACGTCCGCCTCGCCAATCGGGTAGCGCTCATGCATCCACAGGATACGGTTGAGTACGGAATGATGCTCGATCGCCGCGCCTTTCGGTCTGCCGGTCGAGCCCGACGTATAGATCACGTAAGCCATGTCGCGCGGACCGGCGCCAAGGGGCAGATTCGTCGCATCTTCGGCGTAAACAGCCACCTCGTTCAAATCGAGAACTCGGCCTTCCAGCTCATGAGGCACGCGGTCCAGGAAGTGGCTCTGTGTCAGCAGCAACCGAGCTCCCGAATCTTCGACGATGTAGCGGATACGCTCCGCGGGATACTCCGGATCGATGGGCACGTAAGCGCCGCCTGCTTTCAGAATTGCGTAGATGCCGACGATCATCTCCAGCGAGCGCTCAACCATGATCGCTACCGGCACATCTGCGCCAACGCCTTCAGCGCGCAGCGTCCGCGCCAGGCGATTCGCACGCTCGTTCAGCTCGCGGTACGTCAGCCGCTCGTCCTCGAACAGCACTGCTGTCTGCTCCGGCGTACGCTGAGCCTGCTCCTCGAACAGCTCATGAATTGTCCGCTCCCGCGGATACTCCGCCGATGTGTTGTTAAAGCCTTGCAGGATGAGCGACTTTTCTTCGTCGGACATGATATCGATACTGTCGATAGCAAGCTCGGGCTGGAATAAAGCAAGGGTATACACCCGAACCAAATGATCGAATAACAATTCCAGCATTTGCTGGTCGTAACGGTCATCGCGGTAATGAATATGCAGCAAAATTCCGTCATCGTTCCGCTCAAAAGCAAGTTCGATATTGGAGACGATCGACCCTGGATGATGCCGGGTATGAAGAGCATCGAATGAAATGACCGTATGGAACAAGGGCGAGCCGTCCGGCTCTACTTGCAAATGCATAGCGCCCGCCATCGTTTGCAGCGCAATGTTCTGATTGACAATGGACTCGCTAACGGTAGCGTGGACCTGTGCAATCAGTGATTTAAATGCATCTGCTCCGTTCAATTCCTGTTTGATCAAGATGGTCTCATTCATAAGCGGAGCATCCGAAGTACGAACCGCCGGAATGGCTACAATCACCTTTTCTTCGTTCGTATACTTATATAACAGGCTTTTGACGCCTGCCAGCAACAAAATAAACAGCGCCATTGGAGAGTCTTTGGAAATGGCAATGAGCCGTTGCGATACTTGCTCGGGCAGCTGTCCGCTCCATACCTGGAGCGGGGAGCCTTCGTTTTGGTTGTCGGTCTCCCTAATTTTGTGAGCTGAACTGTACGGTATGACAGATATCGTATCTTCTGCATCGAATTTGCCGCTCCAAAAGGCCCGCAGCTTTTTCATCGCATGATCCCCCTGTTCTTCCCATCTGTTTTTCCGTGCTCCCACGGGTGAATCGGTACATCCTCGAACCATAAGGCTTCGCAGGAGCGCATGGCTTGTCCTCATGCGCTCTTTGCGAACATGGAGAAACCTTTTAGAACATGAACTCCACAGACTCGACGGATACTTGGTCCGCAAGCTCAATGTCGCCCAGCTGGATGTTCGGTTGATCCGTCACCGTATACAACAGCGCAGCGAAATCGGAGGCATACTTCTCGATCGTATGGGCTTTGAACAGCTTGGTGCTGTATTCCAGGCTGCCGTTGATACGATCCCCTTCCTCGATTAAATACAAGGTAAGATCGAATTTGGCGACGTTGTAGTCGCGTTCTTGCTGGACGAAAGACACCGAGTCAAACTTCAGCTCCTGCCGCTCATTGTTTTGCAGCACCAGCATCGTATCAAACAGCGGGTTGCGGCTGGCGTCTTGGACGTGAAGCAGCTTCTCCACCAGTTCCTCGAACGCAAACTCCTGGTTTTCAAATGCGCCCAGTGCCTGTTCCTTAACCTCCTGCAAGAGCTCCAGGAACGTCTTGTTCTCGGACGGATAGGCGCGCAGCGCAAGCGTATTGACGAACATCCCAACGACCGGTTCAAGCTCGGCCAATGGCCTGCCGGCAATCGGCGTGCCGACGATGATGTCCTCCTGCCCGCTGTAATGGGCCAGCAGCGCCTGATAAGCCGCCAGCAACACCATAAACAGCGTGCTTCCTGTTTCCTCGCTGAGCCGCTTGACCGCCGACGTACATTCCGCATCAAGCTCGAAGTTGACCCGGGAACCGTCGAAGCTGCGTACCGCAGGTCGCGGATAATCCGTCGGCACCACCAGAGCCGGAAGCTCGCCGGCCAGCGCCTCCAGCCAGTATTGTTCCTGCTTTTCGTAAGTACGCGCTCTTGCGCCTTGCTGCCAAACCGCATAGTCCTTGTACTGAATCCGCAACGGAGGCAGCTCTTCGCCTCCGTACAGCCGGACGAGTTCCTGCACCAGAATGCCCATCGAGGCACCGTCCGTAATGATATGGTGCATGTCGAATTGCATGATGTAACGCTCGGATTCGAGCTTTATCAGTTCTACCCGCATAAGCGGTGGTTTGCGCAAATCAAACGGGCGCAAGAAGTTTTCCATCCATACTTCCGCCTCCTGCTCACTGCCCTCCCGCACCTCAATGGAGAAGTCCGCCTGGGCATGCACCCGCTGCACCGGTTCACCATCCACCATCTCAAAGCTGGTACGCAGTGACTGGTGGCGTGCGATCAGGGCGCGGAACGCCTCCTCGATCCGCTTCACATCAAACGGTCCTTCGACCCGCAAGACACTTGGCAAGTTGTAGCTGATATCGTTCTTCTGAAGCTGGCTCAAAATATACATTCTCTTCTGAACGGAGGAAAGCGGATAGTAGTCTCTTTCCTCAGCAACCGGCAGACTCGTTTCGCCTGTTTTTTCCCGGCCTGCCATGACGGCAGCGAGCTCTTCCACGGTAGGATGCTCGAACACGCTTCTTAGCGGCACGCTGATCTGCAGCTCCTTCTGGATACGCGCCACGAGCGTGGCAGCGCGGAGCGAATGTCCGCCGATCTCGAAGAAATGATCCTTGACGCCGACCTTCTCAAGCCCCAGCACCTCCTGCCAAATGCGCGTAAGCTGCGCTTCTGTCTGTGTGCTCGGAGCGGCATACCCCTGTCCCGATTGCAGGCCTGCTTCTGGTGCCGGCAGCGCCTTGCGGTCGACTTTGCCGTTTGCGGTGAGCGGCATACGCTCGACCTGGACGAAGAACGTCGGCACCATGTAGCTCGGCAGTTCCTGTGAGAGTGTCTCGCGCAGTTCGCCCGCCGTCAGCTCCTTTGATGCTACATAATACGCACACAGCAGCTTCTGTCCCTGGCTGTCGTCGCGCGCCAGGACAATCGCTTCCTGCACGGCTTCCAAGTGAAGCAGCTTGGATTCGATCTCGCCTAACTCGATCCGGTGACCGCGGATTTTCACCTGGTGGTCGATCCGGCCCTGGTATTCCATCTCGCCGTTTGGCAGCATCCGCGCAAGGTCTCCAGACCGGTAAAGCCGCTCGCCCGGCTTATGCGGATTATCGATGAATCTCTCGGCTGTAAGCTCTTCGCGGTTCAAGTATCCGCGCGCTACGCCGTCGCCTCCGACGTACAGCTCCCCGACTACGCCGACAGGTGCAAGCTGCTGCTGCGCATCGAAAATATAGCTGGTCAGCGTCGGAATCGGACGGCCGATATTGCTGCGGTTGGACGCAATCTCTTGGTCCCCGATCTCCTTGTATGTCACGTGTACGGTCGTCTCCGTGATTCCGTACATATTGATCAGCTTCGTCTGCGGATAACGGTCGCGCCATAGTTTTAGCATCATCGGACTGAGCGCCTCGCCGCCGAAGATGACATAGCGCACGCTGCGGCCCTGCCCCTGCTCCGGCTGTTCCATCACCTCATTGATCAGCGCATGGAAGGCAGTCGGCGTCTGATTCAGCACCGTAACCTCTTCCTCGCGCAGCAGCTCTGCGAACGCCTTCGGATTTTGCGCGACCTGCTTCGGCACAATGACGGCCCGTCCTCCGAGCAGCAGCGCTCCGTACATTTCCCATACCGAGAAGTCAAAGCAGAACGAGTGGAAGACCGTCCAGACATCCTGCTCGTTGAAATCGAACTGCAGCTTATCGTGGACGAGCAGCCGCACGACATTGCGATGCTCGATCATAACGCCCTTCGGTTTGCCCGTAGTACCCGACGTATAGATGATATAGGCCATATCGCCAGGCTTATTTATCGGCTCCAGGTTAAGTCCGTTTCCTATATACAGCGACGGATCGTTCAGGTTAAGCACCGCACCGGCATACGATACCGCGCCGAGCAGATGTGTCTGTGCCAGCAGCACGTGCGAACCACTGTCCTCCAGCATAAATTGCAGCCGGTCCTGCGGATAATCCGGGTCCAGCGGCACGTAAGCGCCGCCCGCTTTGATCGTCGCCAGAATGCCGACGATCATCTCCAGCGAGCGTTCGGCAAGCAAGCCGACGCGGACATCCCGCCCTACGCCATGGGCGCGGAGCTGGCGGGCCAAACGATTGGCCCGCTCGTTCAGCTCGCGGTACGTCATATGCTCATTACCGCAAGAGACGGCAATCTTCTCCGCCGAGCGGCGGACCTGTTCTTCGAACAAGCCATGAATCGTTTGTTCCCGCGGATACTCCGCCGTGTTGTCGTTGAAGCTGTTCAGCAGCAGCTCCTTCTCTCGCGCTGTCACCAGCTCCAGCTTGTCTACCGACACATCCGGATTGGCGGTAACCTGCTCCAGCAGATGAATAAAGTGCTCCTGTATCCGCTTGGCATCCTCGCGATCATAGACAACCGCATTGTAGCCGAAGTCGATCCTGATATCCGCGCCAGGCATGATCGTAACGGTGAAGTCATAATTCGTCTGCTCGTTCATCCGGGCGTTACGGATTTCGAAAGCATCCGGCCCGCGTTCTCCAATCCGTTCGATTTCTTCATCCAGCGGATAATTTTCAAAGATCAGAAGATGGCTGATCAAATCCTGCTTTTGTGCCGTATGCGCCTGAATTTCGTAGAGCGGATACGTATCGTAAGCGTTCGACTCGATAGCCTGCGCCTGGCCCCGTTTCAGCATGTGGGCAAAGCTCTCGCCGGCCTCGCTTTGGACACGCACCGGAATGGTGTTGATGAACAACCCGATGATCCCTTCCACGCCCGGAATGTCTGCCGGACGGCCCGATACAACGCTGCCGAATACGACATCGGTGCTGTTGTTGTAGCGCTGCAGCGCAATGCCCCAGGCCGTTTGCAGCAACGTATTGATGGTGACCTGATGCGCCTTGGCTGTCCGCTGCAGGGCTGCGCTGAGCGGCTTGCCGATTAAGCGCGACACTTTTTCCAGCTCATAACGCTGCTTGGCATCGGCCGTCTTACGGTTCGGCAAATCCGTATGCTGCTCATACCCGGACAAATACTCCTTCCAATAAGCCGCAGCTTGGCCTGCATCCTGCTTATCCAGCCATTCCATGTAACGGACGTAAGGTGTGACCTGCGGCAGCTTGACCTCGCGCTTTTGGCGGATAGCAAAGTAGGCGCCGAACACTTCCTGGTACAGCAAGGATATGCACCAGCCGTCCATCACGATGTGATGGAAGCTCCACACGAACGAAACCTCCGTATCTCCCGTTTGGAGAATCCCGATCCGCATCAGCGCATCCGCTGCGAGATCAAAGCCTCTGACTCGGTCCTTGGCGGCAAAGGCGGCGACATAAGCCCTTTGCTCGGTATCGCCAAGATCACGCACATCCTCGAAATAAAACTCGCTTGCTTTCGACCTGTACACCATTTGCAGCGGCTCCTGCCTCGAATCGTTGATAATATTCGTGCGCAGCACCGTATGCCGCTGTACCAGCAACTCCAGGCTTTGGGCAAAAGCTCCGACATCAAAGCGTCCGACCAACTCAAAAGCGGCTTGCTGGAAGTAAGCTCCCGATTTCGGCTCAAGCAGGCTGTGAAAGAGCATGCCTTTCTGCATCGGCGTGAGCGCATACACATTCTCCACTTCGCCCGTTTGCTCGGCTTGCCGGATGAGTTCCTCCAGTTCGTCGATGGTCAAGCCTTTCCGCTGCACGTCGCTTGGCGTCAGCTCGGCCTGCTTTTTCGTCACGCAGTGCTCCAGCACCTCGACCAGACGGTCATGCAGCAGTTGAGCTACATGCTCGATGGTTTCCAGACGGAAGGCCTTGGCGTTGTACAACAGCGTCATCGTCAGCCGGCCGCCCGATACCATGCCGTTGAAGGTGAGCGCATGCTGCAGCGCCGTTTGTTCGCTCACAGACTGTCCGCTCGAATACGGGGAAAACCCGAAAGCACCGTTCTGCAAATCTTCATCGAATTGGCCCAAATAGTTGAAGCTGATCTCCGGTTCTTGCCGCAGACGTTCGGCCTCCGGAAGCTCCGATACGTACCGCAGGATGCCGTAGCCGATACCTTTGCGCGGGATGCGGCGAAGATCTTCCTTCACCTGTTTGATCTGTTTGCCAAGCGCCTGGCTGCCTTCCACCGTTAACAGCACCGGATACTGGCTTGTGAACCAGCCGATCGTCCGCGACAGATCCAGCTCCAAGCCGATGGCATCAGCCTCGCGGCCATGGCCTTCCAAGCTGATCAACAGCCTCTCTTGTCCGGTCCAATCCTGGACGGCAAGGCCGAGAGCGGTAAGCAGCAGATCGTTCACATTCGTGTTATAGGCGCGGTTTGCTTGCTTCAACAGCTGCTCGGTTGCTTCGGCTGACCATTCTACCGTTACCGTACCGCTGTCGGCGAGCGTGAGTCCGCCGGCCTGTCCGTCTTCCTTCGGCAGTACAGCCGTCTCCACTTTCTCCAGGTCACGCCAGTACGCCAGCTCCCGCTGCAATTCGTCGCTAGCTGCCGCCTTCCGCAGCTCTTCGCTCCATGTCCGGAACGAATCGGTCTTATGTGGCAACCGGATCGTTTCACCTTGAACAGCTTGGTCGTAAGCCATCTTCAAATCCTCGAACAAAATGCGCCACGATACACCGTCGATCACGAGGTGATGAATCGCGATCAGGAGATGGTCCCCGTCCGTGCAGCGGAACAGACCAAGCTTCAGGAGCGGTCCTTCCCGCAAATCGATGCCGGCCTGCAGCTCGCTTGCTTTCGATTCCACCAGCTCACGGGCATGATCCGCATCCCGGTAATCGAACACGCTCAGCTCAAGCGGCTTGCCTTCATGCACATCCCGGTTCCAAGCGGTGAAGCCGTCCGGGGCCGCTTTGTATACCATACGAAGCGCGTCGTGATGCCCGATCAGCTTCGCGAAGGCTTGGCGGAGCGCCGCTTCCTCAAAGCCCTCTGCCCGGTGGAGCAGCAAGGCTTGGTTAAAGTAGTGAGGCTCGGCAAAATTCTGCTCGAAGAACCAGTGCTGAATCGGTGTTAGCCGAGCCTCTCCAGTCACCGCCCCTTGATCGGCCTTGGCGCCTGTTGCCTGGACATAAGGACTGAGCCCTGCAATAGTCGGATACGCGAACAAATCCTTCATTTCCAGCTTATAGCCTTGCTGCAGCAAGCGGGAGGACACTTGGATCGACTTGATCGAGTCGCCTCCCAGCTCGAAGAAATTATCATGGATGCCAACCGCGCTCGCTCCAAGCACGCCCTGCCAGATGGCTGCCATGGAACGTTCCACCGGTGTGCGCGGCGGCGCGTAATCTGCGCCGGTTTGCCCGCTGCCGTCCGGTTCAGGTAGCGCCTTGCGGTCGATCTTGTCGTTCGGCGTCAGCGGCATCGCTTCCAGCTGCACGAAGTGCGCCGGCACCATGTAGCTTGGCAGTTTCTCGCTCAGAACTTGGCGCAGTTCGCTTGCCGCCAATTCCTCGCTTGCCACGTAGTACGCGCAGAGCTGCTGCTGGCCTTGGCCGTCTTCCCGCGCGATGACGATCACTTCCTGCACCGCTTCCACCTGCAGGAGCTTCGCTTCGATCTCGCCCAGCTCGATCCGGTAACCGCGGATTTTCACCTGGTGGTCGATCCGGCCCAAATATTCAAGCCGCCCGTCCGCCAGCCATCTCGCCAGGTCGCCCGTCCGGTACATCCGCTCCCCGCTGAAGCGGCTGGTCACGAATACCTCCGCCGTCAGCTCCGGACGATCCAGGTAGCCTCTGGCCAGACCCACACCGGCTACGCACAGCTCGCCTGCCACGCCTGCCGGCAATAGATGCCCGTGCGTGTCCACGATGTATACCCGGTGGTTCGGCATCGGCCGCCCGATTGAAACCTGCCTGCCTGCCTCCGGATCTTCCGAGACCGGCCAGATCGACGTCGCTACCGAGTTTTCCGTCGGACCGTACCCGTTGTAGTACGCCACCTTGTCCTTCCACTTCTGCACCAGCTCCGGCGATGAGGCGGAGCCCGCTGTGAACAGAACGCGCAGGCTTGGCATATGCTCCGGCTCCAGATACACCGCATACGTTGGCGGCAGGGCCGCTACCGTAATTTGATGCTCCGCCATATACGTTTCAAACAACTGATAGTTCAGAATCGTATCCTTCGTCGGCACGTACAAGGTCGCGCCGCAGAACAGCGCCTGGAAGATCTCCCAGCAGGCCGCGTCAAACGACAGGCTGGCGAACAGCAACGCGCGGTCCTCTACGCCGATACGCAGCGTGTGGTCGTAATAAGCTTTCAGGTTCGTCAGCCCGTGATGCTCCAGCATGACGCCCTTCGGCTTGCCGGTTGTACCCGAGGTGTAGATGACATAGGCCAAGTCGTCCGCGCCGGATACCGGCTTCGG
>NZ_FMTT01000108.1 GCF_900100345.1 Paenibacillus tianmuensis
CATGCCAATCTCTCCCGAACATTTGTTTGTAATTAGTATATCAAACAAACGTTCGTATGTGAAGGTTTTTGCTGAGGCAACTTGATATTCAAATTATTCAATAGTGGGGTATCGTTACAAGCGCTTGTTAGCTCTTACTACATCAGGAATGCGTAGTAAGGATGCATCGGGAGAATTGAACTTAATATACTAAGTTATTTATATATGGAGAACTTCCTGAACAGGAGGTTCTTTTTTCATCTTCTTTCCACTTTCGAATATACCATATTGGATATATTTGGTATTATAGTGTTAAAATAACATTTTTAGATAACAGAAATGGAGATTGGATTTTTGCATTATATTCATTTGTAGGACTTTTGGTCGGGACTCTCTACGCTGATGTAAAGAATGAAATTAGTTGGGGAATGCTAATATCATATACCGTTATATTGAGCTTATTTCCTTTGCTTGGATCGCTTTTTTGTTTTACTGAGTAAGTTTGCTTCCTACGTTACTGTCCCCTTTTAAAAGTCACATTTCATTCAAAAATATTAAGTACTACAACATAACAAAAAAAACTGCTTATGACGTTAATAATGCTCTTTAAATAAACCATTATCCAATCAGAAAATACTTCTGGGTTTAGAAAAAAATACAAACAGATCAACAATCCAAATAAACCAAAAATTATTTTCTTCATAAATCACCATCTTCTATTAAGGAATGTTATTTATCAATCATGCTATCAAATTAACCTAAACTCTAATGGATCTTTATTATCTACCTCTTTGAATAATCTACCAACTTTATTCTTAAATATATTTCGGATATTGGTTAGAATACAGAAATATGAATTTAGAATAATAGAATTCCATCTTCTTCTGTCCACTAGGTAGCCTATTAGCCCTTTTTCACAATAGTAATCTTGAAGAGTTATCGTTTGCGAGTAAAGATTCTCTAATGGATTCCTTGCTCGAAATTTTTGGATTGCGTCATCTCTTACGCCATAAAATTTATCTGAAGACATCCAAGTAAATAGAAAAAAGGGACTGTGATGTAGATAATATTTATCCCCTTTTTTGCTATAAGAATAATGTATATTTAATCTGTTACTTTTTCTTCCGAGTAAACTGCATAAGTTCACCAGTGTTAACAAACAAGAGCTAAGAGGGCTAACTAGGGCGTGTCTGAAAACTATCTATTGCTTCAAAGAAGAAACCGTAGCATAATTTTACAGGGACGAGATCACGAGGAGGCCTGTAAAATTATG
>NZ_FMTT01000106.1 GCF_900100345.1 Paenibacillus tianmuensis
GCGACCATTCTCCCTCCAAGCCCAAGACAGTTTCTCTTGAACCGCATCAGCGGTTGTTATTATTCATTTTCATTTACTGACATGCGAAATGCGGGCTCCATGGTGTATGAATCGCATGCAGTGCAGACGGATGCAAGCACCCAGATTCGGAAAAGACAGATCAAAGCTGGCGATGCTCGTAGAATCGTGTTCCTCATCGTAGATGATACCTGTTGTAAAAAAGACCGAACAACCAAAAAGATGGAGGTGCCTAGCTTCCAGTATTCGCATGAAGAAGGCAAGTCCGTCTGGTGTCATAATCTCGTAACCACGCATTGTCGTAAGTAGCGGTCAAATCGTATGCCTTTGATTTCCGTCCCTACTACCAAAGCGACCCACCAAATCACCTTCAAGAGCAAGAACGATTTGGCCATTGAAATGATCGACGCTTTTCAGGCAAACGATGATGAGCAGGTTTGCGTTCTGATGGACAGTTGGTATACCAGCGAGAAAGTTGTGAATGCATGCAACCGCGAAGGATTCCATGTCATTGCCGCCATCAAGACGAACCGACTCATCTGTCCGTCCGACATCCCCATCAAGATAAACGATTTTCGCCGAGCAGCACATTCGTAAATCCGACCTCCACTCCGTTATGGTGGAAGGTCAGGGCGTGTACTGGGTTTATGCTTACCTGCATCAAGCAAACCGCAGGTTTGTCTCCTGTGCATGGATCCATCGCTTAATCTCGTTACGATTCAGCGGTATTATCACGTGCGCTGAAACATTGAGACGGAGTATCGCTATTTCAAGGAACTTCTAGGCTTTGACCAATATCAATTGCTTTCGTTTAAGGGGATTCAGCGATTTTGGGGTGTTCAATTCCTGACGCAGAACTTCCTTGAGTTTCAGCGGCAGTAGTGGATGAGCGATGAGGCAAATTTGACGCTTGGCGATGTCGTACGTCGCATCCGAGAAGAATTCTTCGGGCAAATTGTTGTCTATGTTTATGAGCAAGCCTTGGAGAAAAAACCTCTTCTCAACATTTTGCGCCATTTAAAGCTCTCGGCTTAAAACACTGTTCCACCGTTCACGCTACAAGTCTGCCCTTTGGGGCAAAATCCATTTGAATTCGCAAGACTTAAGTCACTTATGATTATACGTAAGACAATCCAATCGAAACCACGATCCCTACAATCGCAATCCAAAATAGATACGACCGAAATAAACTCTTCGCTTTACGATCCTGCCCTTTAAATTCTGCTTGTTTTCTTGCCAAATGCCGATCAGTAAAACCTCCTGAAAAATCATTCAAATCCTCCTTATGCCAATTAGAAGGACTAAACCCGATACCGTTCACCAACAAAGAAACAATCAGCAAAGCTAAAAAAAACATAAACAATTTATCCTCGAACGTCACCATTACATTTTATCCCCCACTATAAATTAATTTGAATATCAAGTTACCTCAGCAAAAACCTTCACATACGAACGTTTGTTTGATACACTAATTACAAATAAATGTTCGGGAGAGATTGGCAT
>NZ_FMTT01000056.1 GCF_900100345.1 Paenibacillus tianmuensis
GTTTGATCCGTGCCGCGACCACGTTTGCCACCCTCTGTTGGCGCTCCGAAGAAAGCGTCATCCAACTCGACCAAACCAGCCAGTTGGTAGTGGGCGTCGCGATCTCCCATGGCTTTGCGAATCTTGTGAAGCAATAACCACGCGGTTGGGTAGGAGATTTCCAGTTCACGTGAAAGGAAAACAGCGGAAACACCGCGTTTATCGTGCGCCACAAGGAAAATCGCCCAAAACCAGGTCAGCAGTGGAGTGTGAGATTTATGCATAATCGTCCCGGCAGTAACAGACGCCTGATGCTTGCAGCGCGTGCATTGATACAGCTTGCGGGTTTCCAGAAAGTAGAATGCAGTATGCTCGCATTTGGGACAGCAGAAGCCGTTCGTCCAGCGGATCTGGAACAGATGCTCGCGGCATGCGTCATCCGAATGAAACTTTTCTTGAAATCTCTTCAACGTCATCAATTCTTGTTGAGCCATGCCAATCTCTCCCGAACATTTGTTTGTAATTAGTATATCAAACAAACGTTCGTATGTGAAGGTTTTTGCTGAGGCAACTTGATATTCAAATTGTTTAATTGTTTGCACAAGTATCTTTCTCTTGCAGAAGATTCGATTTTCTAAGTCCAGATTAACAACTTCCCAAGTGACTACATTTTCAATCCTTGCTTGCATAAGTGTATCGGTTATACGGCTCCTCGTTCTTTCTATTGATACCTTTCTGTCCTCGCTTGGTTGACTTAATATTCCAACTATAATAAAATGAAAACAAATCCGAAAGCATCGGTAAGAAGACCCCATGATTCCTATCATAGGGTTATTCTTTTTAGTGGCGTAATTAAATCGTTAAAACATAAGGAGCATCTCATGCAAGGATATAATGTTCTCATGATATACAATACAAGTATGGACCAGCTATTGATGTGTAAAAGATTGAAAGACCCATATAAAGGGCTGAGTAACTTAGTCGGTGGCAAAATCGAAAGTGGAGAGACAGGAATTGAATCAGCTTACAGAGAACTACTTGAGGAAACCAGCATTACAAAAGAGGATGTTAGCTTGCATCATGTAATGGACTTCAAATACTACATGCAGAACTGCTATGTTGAGGTTTACGCTGGAAGACTAAAGCATGATATCACTGTTTCAGGTGAGGAAAATGAACTATACTGGTCCGATCTAAAACAAAATTTCTTTGATATGATGCTATTTGCAGGTGAGGGGAATATCGGTCATATGATTGAACAAGTAAATATGAGCAAATCGCTTTTTCTTAAAGATTAGATACGACATCTGAGAAAAATGTTGATACAATGGAATATTTTTAATTGTTTCGCATACAATATGTTATCAATAAATCAGGTGTGCTGTTTAGTACAAGTCCCCAGTTAAAGAAATCAAAAGCGTACAGGTTTATGTACGTTCAATTAGGAATCAGGCGTGCTGCTTAGCACATGTTTATCAGTGAAAAGAATACAGGCGTACTCAGTAGTACATTTTCTTTAGGCAAAAAGGCAAGGGAATACCCCAAGCCTTTTTTTTCTGCAAGATCATGACGTTTCAATTCTAATGGTATTGTATAGCCGACTTGACATGGAGCCTCTACGGGCATGATTTCATGCGAAAGAGCGAAACCGCAAGGGTTTCGCAATGGCAAGTCAGCTTATCATGCCCGCCCCTCCATGTAAAGTCTTTTGAGCAAATTAGCTTACTCCGTAACACTAACTAAAGAGGTCCAATTGTTCTGGTGGAGCTGGCATTTCCCGACTGGATATTTCCCTATTAGTAACCAAAGTATTAATATAATTATCTGTTGATTCTAACACGTGGTTCAGGAGGTCTTTACGGTGTAAAGAGATATACAATGCGGCGGATCTGGCCTGACAGTTTATAGACTTCTCTGGATTAAACTCAATGTCAGAAAATGCGTCGTATTCAAGAATCAGTTTACTTAAATCTGTATTAAGCGAAAGTGCATTAATGTATAACCAGTCATAAAATAATGTTTTAGGCTCCAGAGGCCAGGTACGGTTAAAATATTGAAATCGGATCAGTTTACCGCTTGTTTTTAATCTGGGGTCCTTTTTGGCTTCTCTTGAAGTACGTCCAAACAAGTCAATGTATGGACCACCATGTTCAAACACTTTGCTCGATTGAAAAGCAGTTTCCACAGTAAAGGACTTATTATTTTTTGTTTCAATTGTTAGGTTAAAGGCACTTAAAGCAACGCCTAATTCGTTCTCCGATTTGCTCGATATTTCTAAAATACTTAGGGATGAATATTTATGCTTGAAGTTTTCGTGAAGTGAAGCGATTGACCGCTGTTTTTGTTTTACTGAAAAACCAGGAAACCACTCGAACTCAATATCGTCAATTTCTACGTAATTGGGAATACTCGGAACTGAAATGAAAACTGGTCTTGTTGCCATATTATTCCTCCCTTCGCCAGTGAGCATAGTCTTTCCTTGGGGCAAAGAATCCATCCAGAACTTCAACCTGAAGGTTTTCTGGAAGAAGATGGCGATATTTTGCTGAAGTCGTATTATTCTCAAATATTACTGCTCCGATGTATTGAGGTTCAATTTCCCCAAATACAAGCACCTCAGCTTGTGGGTTGGTTGGAGAAGAATCTGGTGTACCGAGAACAGATCTCGGCGGTTTACCAGGAACGTCATCAAACATTCTTCGAAGAGCATCTGGCCCCATACGATCCCTTAATGCTTGTTGAGATATGTTAGAGTTAGCGGCGTTATCTGTACAAAATGCACATTGTTTTTCATGTAGTAAGTCAGTCGATAGGGCTAATACAACCCAATCGACTGATCTATCGTTCATTCTAAATTTAAAGAATAATCTATAGTTAGGAAAGCGAATGGATGTACTTGTCGCTCCTTCGCAGAAGTCCATCCTGAATAGATCATTTCTCTTTGCTGATATATTTCTTGAGCGTTGTAACGATACTGGTAAAATACCATGATTGAAGATACTCGACAAATTATCGGCTTGTGTGAAGTGAACTAAGTAATCAATTCCAAGATCCTTTATAGCTTGTCTCATAGATGATCCCCCCAAATATCTGTATATACCTATACCTAATAGTATAGCGTATAGGCATTATCTCTACCATATTCTGGACCACCAAGAAATAGAACATTACCTTTAAATTGATACGGGGAACCGTATCATAAGTGACGGCAACGTTCACTAAAGTGAGAGTAGATCATCTATATCGAAATATATGACGAGGAGAGAAATCGAATGAGTGACGGATACCATGATTTTAAGAAATATACTGTTCAGAGCTTTGCGGACTATCTAGAGCTTTGTTCAACATCGGCTTGTCCCTCCTCGAGCGAGCAAGTCGTCTTGCCCTGCGCCGCCAGAATATATCCCCGGTACAAGCTAAATCGAAGACAATGCGTTTGTAAAGCATAGTTTAACGGTCGAGCAAGGCCCACTTCAATTTTTTCTGAAAGCGTATTACTCGCTTGCGGTAAATTCTTTCCCCAAGAGTAACTAATGGTATGACAACCAAAAGATCGCTATTAATATTTTATATTGGATATTTTATTATATAAATATCGATAATTAAATATAATTGGTGGCGGGTGGGAATAATGTATATCGCAGAAATTGCAACAATTACCCGTAATGGAATTGTATTTATGATGCAGAAATACACTTGTAGATGCGCAATAAAGGAACAGTGGTTTAGTTACCCAACATACCATGGTAAAACTATACCAATATTATATCAACCTGATGATATATCAACTATTATTATAGGTCGTACTCTGGAGGGTGATATTTGCAGACTAGTTAACATTTCAATGTATGAAGGCAAAAGATTAACTGATTATTATGAGGCGATGGGTTGCCTTAAAGTTGCACGAACTAAGCATGGAATAGATAGATCAAAATTTGGCCCGAAGGAGCCGCGGCGATAATGAGGTTTATATATGAATATAGATTATGACGGATTTTTTTTCGAACAAACTGACGTAAATGAAAGAGCGGTTAGCACCTTATATTGTCTTAAACCTGTGGGAGTAGGCACAGCTCGTGTGGAGGCTTTATCAAGTTATATTACACGAATTTCCAGAATGCACTGTGTAAAAACTGGAAGTTTACTATCGCGAATCATATATCCACTTTTTGATAAGGAATATTTAAATAATGGAGGGGGGAGACGATTTTACACTTCTTCACACTTAATAAATGGTGTTACGAATATTTCTTCTGAATTTACAGATATACTCGAGCAATTGACTAAAAGATCAGATCTTGCCGAACTTACTTTGAGGAAGTTCTCAAATGTTCTGCCTACCCGCGGGCTCCTCAAAAGTCAAAAGAGTTGGTGTCCAGTATGTTTTGAGGAGATGAGGCAACAACAGACAATAATTTATGAGCCTTTAATATGGATGCTGCAGCCAGTATCGGTCTGTACAAAACATCAAGTTAAACTACATCAGACATGTCCTGTCTGTAATAAATACAGCTTGATTCTTGAAAATAACAGTAATCCTGGATATTGCTCTAAATGTCTTTCTTGGCTCGGTATGAAGTCAGAAAGTCAACATCAAGATTTCGCTGGGAATTGGGAGGAGTTTAAAGCTGTCAGCATAGAAAAATTATTTTCATTAGATTTGAACCGGTTGAGATTGACAAGAGGCAATATTCAATGGACTCTAGGTCGCCTTGTTTACTTGTATTCTCAAGATAAAATTGCAGCTTTCGCGGAATGGGTTGAAATCCCCAAAAGTACTTTTTGGGGGTGGCATTCGGGAAAGAATTTACCTACATTCGATGATGTATTAAGGATATGTAACAAATGCGATTTGTCGCTCGTGCAATTCTACTCAGGAATATGGGGACTGAAACCTAACAAGATGGTAATTTCGGCAAAAAGAAGTAAAAAAGAAAATGTGGTCATAACACAAAAGCCAATTCCGGAATTAGGGAAGGCCTTTAAATTATTGCTGACGGACCGAACAAATATGCGATTTAATGTAACTTATGTAGCCGAAAAGCTTCAGTGTAATAAAAAGACATTATATAAATACTATGGTACATTGTGTATTTTGCAGGCAAAAAACAGTAAGTATTATCAATCAAATCGTAAGGCATTAAGGATTCTAAAGCTAAATGGTGAGATATCTAAAGCATGCGGAGAGATATATGGCTCAGGACAGTATCCATCGATTCAAAAAGTTGAGAAAAAGTTGGGTAGACCGGCTGTACTAAGGGAGAGAGCAACTCGGGAATTTTATCAGTCCTCTCTTGCAATTTTGTTGAAATCAGGAATAAATTAATTGACGGCCCATCAAACTTTTTAGTTTTTGCTTAGAAATAATGCGTAACTCCTGAAACACAAAATATAGAATTAAATTTTAGTAAAATATCTAAATATAGTAGGAAAATAAAATTATTTGGGGAATTATGGATATTATGTAATCATTGGCGAGGTGACAAGGAGTGTTGAATGAAAGTGATTTTTTGCGGCTTTGCGAACAACACCAGTTATCGGGTCAGACAATTGCAGAAATCCGAAAGATAAGAAGTTCTCCACCAGCCAGAAGGGTGGAAAGTAGTAGGGGAAATTTATCCGGTTTCTATAGTAGTAAAAAAATGGGGGTTACCATTCAATATGAAAGTCATACGTTAGAACTCCCATGCATTTATCTTTTGGAACATGACCCAAAGGTCTACGAGTACTATGATCAACCCCCATCTTTTCCAATTCGATACGTAGTGGACGGGAAAAGACGTGGACATCTCTATACGAGTGATTATTTTATAATTTCAGAAGACTTTATAGGATGGAGAGAATGCAAGACGGAGGCGAAGCTCGAAAAGCTTTCTAGTGATCATCCGGAAAGATACTGTCTCATCGATCAAGGCATATGGGATATGCCTCCAGTAAGGGAGTATGCCAGACAACTGGGATTATCATTTCAAGTTTGGACCAATAAAGAAATAGATTGGATTTTTCAAAGTAACTTAGAGTTTCTTGAAGATTATTATGCAGAGGAACAAATTGAAATCGATGCTGATGTCTTGCAACAAATGAAGGTTACCATAAAGAATAAACAAGGGATTACTCTAAAAGAATTATATGAGCAGATCGGCCGATATTCTGACATTATATATAAATCAATAGTACTTGAAGAAATCTATATCGATCTTTATCAAGAAAGAATAACAGATTGGGAGTATGTAAAGGTATTTACAGACCAAGTAATTGCGTCTGCGTATTCAATTATTTCTCGTTGCAGTCTCACGGAGAGATCCATTTCACCGGCTATGGTTAATCTAAAGGGTGGGAGCAAAATCCAATGGGATGGCCGAGCTTTGACAATTATTAATCATGGTGAAACTAAAACGACACTGGCAGATGACCAAGGCGAACCAATGCTTTTGTCAAACACAATATTATTTGAATTAATAAACAAAGGTGAGATAAGGAATCTCGTTGCTGTTAAAACAGTTGAAGACGAACTTCGAAGTGACATATTTTTATCGGCTGGACCTGCAGATTTAGAAGAGGCTACTAGGCGATGCAATATTGTTTTTCCGATAATAACAGGTGAGAAAAAGGCGAGCGATTTTGATATACCAGGTAGGACATTGCGTGATTGGATTGCCAAATATAAACGGAGCGAAGAGGTTTATGGAAACGGTTTTTTGGGGTTACTGCCAAATAGGAAAAATCAAGGCAATAGAACCTCGAGATTGAACGATGAAACTAAAAAAATGATGGAAATTTATATTGACGATTATGAATCTAGTACTAATAAAGTAATGAAGACTGTTTGGAGAGCGCTTAGAGATAAATGTAAGGAAAAGGGGATTTATTGTCCCCCATACCAAACCTTTACGGAACATGTTAATGCTAGGCCAAAATACGAACAAACAAGAAAACGCGAGGGATATAAAGCAGCAAATAAATACAAGCCATTTCATTATTTCTTAGAGATGCAAAATCCTCGACATGGAGAAAGGCCATTTCAAATTGGTCATATTGATCACACCGAGCTTGATCTTGAACTGAGATGCTCTAAAACTGGTAAAGAATTAGGGAAAACTTGGGTTACTTTTTTGATTGATGCATTCACTAGGCGAATTCTTGCTTTTTATTTAACTTACGATGCCCCGAGTATTCGTTCTTGCATGATGGTAATACGTGAATGTGTAAAAAGACATGGTAAGTTGCCAAAGACTTTGGTTGTTGATGGAGGAAAGGAGTTTAGCAGTGTTTACTTTGAGGCGTTACTTGCCATTCATGGACTGAATAAAAAAGTGCGCAAAGGACAACCACGAGCAGGGTCTGTTATTGAAAGATTGTTTGGTGTTACGAATAAAATGTTCATTCACAACTTGCTGGGAAATACACAGGTAATGAAAAATGCCCGACAAGTAACACCAGATGTAAACCCAAAGAAAAAGTCAGCATGGACCCTGCCTGAACTATCTCGAATGATGGCTCTCTGGGCATATGACGTATACGATACCAGAGAACACATTTCGCTCGGTGAAAGTCCGAGGGACGCATATCTGAATGGAATCGCTAAATCAGGAAACCGCGATTTTACTATTATTGCTTATAACGAAGAATTCAAGTTGCTTACTCTGCCTTCGACACCACACCAAACATTAAAGGTTTATGTTGGCAGAGGCGTTAAATTCAATTATATGTACTATAACGCACCTGCACTAAAGCAACCCGGGGTCGAGAATACAACGGTTCCGGTACGTTATGACCCATATAATATCGGTATTGTCTATGCATATGTTAAAAACAAATGGGTACTTTTGCGTTCGGAGCACTATCTTACTTTTATAAATAGAACAGAAAAAGAACTCCAGATTATTACTGAAGAGTTGAAGAAGCGAACGCAAAATACCGTAAAAAATGGTGATAGTATTACTGCTTCGAAGATAGCATCATTCATGACTTCGGCTGAAGGAAAACAAATTGCGCTAATGCAGCATCTACGAGATCTCGAGACAAAACAAGCGTTGCTCGTATTGGACGGGGATGAAGAACAGGAGAAATTAGTTGGAGATGAGCATGAGTCGGTTGAAGAAGAAAAAGGAAAGAATGAACTTCAGGAACTGGCTCACGGTCAATCGATTATTGATCATGTAGATAAGGTGACTAATCTCAATAAAGGAAAGGTAAGTGAAACCAAGAAGAATGGTAGGGATGAGTCACCTCATCAAGTCTTTGAGGAGTTGATTTTTTAATGGTAAAAGAAAAAAGTGGAGCCCCCCAGTTTCCAGAAGAGTTACTTTCAAGTACTAATGATGAGAAAGAAAAATTCTTCGAGAATTACCATATAGCTCATCCACATCTTTCAAAAGCCATTAGAGAAGTACTTGATGTTATAAATAATTCGGGAAAACGTTCTCTCATTATGGTTGTGGGGCCAAGCGGAGTTGGAAAGTCCACTTTATTTAAAGCCGTTGTTAGTAATGTTATCCGCAATTACGTAGCTCAAAATAAAGGACAAATACCAATCGTGGGGGTTGAGGCATTGGCCCCTGATAGCAGCAATTTTGATATTAAAGACTTTTATATTAGATCTCTTCAAGCTCTACGAGAACCTTTAATTGATTATAAGATTTATTACGAGGATGATCAGGAAATTAACATCGGGAAAAAAGATGTGAATAGGGAGTTGCGACGTTCTCTCGAAAATGCCTTAATATACCGTTCGCCAAAAGCTTTCCTTATCGATGAGGCCCAACATTTCACCAAGGTTTCATCGGGTACCAGATTGTTTAATCAAATGGATTTAGTGAAATCAATGGCTTCTTTATCTAAGGTACTCCATGTAATGATCGGAACCTATGAATTAGTCCCATTTCTGAATCAAAGTGGACAATTAAGTCGAAGGGGCATCGACGTTCATTTGCCGCGGTATAAAGTTGAAAATAAAAAAGACATGGAAGCGTTCGCGAACGCCGTGTATTCCTTTCAAAGGATTATGCCATTAGAAAAAGAACCAGATCTCATGTCAAATATTGATTTTTTATATTCAAGAACAATTGGATGTGTTGGCATATTAAAAGATTGGTTATTTCTAGCCTTCAAAGATACTTTATTATCAAAGAAGAAGCATCTGTCAATGGATTGTTTAAAAAAACATGCACACAGTATTGATCAATGCATGACAATGTTATTGGAAGCTAGGGAATATGAGGAGTACGATGTTGAAACAAATGCAAAAGTTAATGAATATCAAATGCTTTTGTACCAAGGGATAATGCCAGAAAAAAGAGATGATAAAAATAATGGGAGAGGAAAAGGAAATAATAAACCTGGCGTACGTAAACCAGAACGTGATAAGGTGGGGACAAATTAAGTTATTACTTACACTCCGCGCCTTCATCATGAGGTAGTGAGTAGAATTTTGAGAGAAAATGAGCCGACTAAACGGATATAGCGATGGCCCCAAGAGCAAAACCACCGCTGAAGTCCTCAGATTCGATTAGCCGAGATAAATGGATTCATCCAAATTGAGAATCGACAGCACATGCTTCTCCTCTTTGGTGAGCGGGCTTCCGAACTGCCTGACCCGAGTGCCGTCCGGCATGCGATTAACGGCCACTTTCCGGTACTTAAAGAGTTGAAAGATCGCCGCAGCCGTGGGTTTTCGCAAAATGCGCCCGCCTGCTCCGTGCATCGGCTTTTGCTCGGTGATGTGCTGCCGAACCCGCCACTGGAATACCAGGTAGATCGTTAAGGCTAGCAAAAACAAAGTAGCCGAGCACCTTCACGCGCTCCGGTTTCTTCAGATAGATTTCATCCGTGTGCACGGGGTCCTTCAGGAAGGAGAAGTTCATCTCGACATGGATCTGTCCCTTGTACATGCCAAGAAGCGCTGTGCCATCCATCGTTTCTCCTCGCCACTCGGGCGGCAAGGTGGTGCCAGCACAAAACGGGACGCCCGGCGGCGAGCTTCTTGAAATCGCGCCTCGTCCGGGGTGATCATGATCTGCAAAACATAAACGGTATCGATCTGCGGAACTTCCCCTTGCTTGGGGCGTCCGCGTTTTTTGCGAATGATCTCTTGCGGTACCGTCTTTACTGTAAACTGATGAAATTTTGGAGAATATCCGTTTTGAAGGGTTTCAGCGGCTTGCTCCGCATCGGCCAGACTCCAATGGAACGTCTTTTGGGCTTCTTCCTTCACTGCTTGTGTAAGCTGAGCGCGTTCGTCCTCCCGCCGCCGATTCAACGTGTTTTCTTTCTTCTTATCCAATGCACTGGATTCGACGACGATCAAGCGAAGCCGATGCCCTTCATACTCTGCCTCCGACGCCAGCCAGCGATAACTGGCGCCTTCCTTGGACGACACAAACGATACCTTCTCTGACCACGGAGCATGCTCTGCGTCTGCGGCCTCCAGCGCCGCTTTGACGATCTTCAGTTGGTTCGGCGCCCGCGTCAACAAATAAGCGCCCGCACCTTTTGCAGCGTCCAAAGTCGCCTTGGTCATTGCAGCCGAGTCGGCCACATAGACGAAGTCCTTCAGTCCCACAGCGGCGCACTGTGCATGGAGTTTTTCCAGCACACTCGGGTTCCAAGTTTTGTCCGATGTATTTCCGTCATGTACATCGCCGTAGAGGGGAATGCCATCGCTATTTCCGATCAAGCCGAATTGGATTTGTTTCGCGCCTCGTCGGTCACGGCTATAGCCTTCGACGATCTGCAACGCTTGGCTTGGTTTCGTATACGCGCCGTAGACCGACATGCTCGTCGTATCGCCGTGGAAAACGCTCATCGGGATGCGCTCTTGTTGATATACATGCAATTGGAACGACGAGTAAATGTGGTGGATATCTGCTTCATATAGCCGATCCAGGTGACGCCCAAGCGCGTCATCGTTGAACCACGAAGCTTGCAGACCGGGACGGAGCAGTTGTTCCAAGTCCTGCTCGGCAGCCCATCGTTTCACGTTAACCAAGGCATTCCGACCGCTCAGGATGTCGAGTACCAGCAACTGGACGGCTTCACCTACGGTTGTCTGGCATTGCGGGTCGACAGGGACAAACTCATCAATCTTCTTTCGCAGCCCCAATTGGTTCATGATTCCACTTAACACAGGAAGGTAACCGACTTCAAAAATATGGTCAATTTGCATATTCACCCATCCGCTCACGATGTTCTGTTCTATGATTCTAGCATACACCATAATTCGCCATTTTCGGAGTCTAGGGGTGCGGAATGTGAGTTATTATTCAGATGAAATGTGAGGAACTTTTCTATGGAAGGGAAAGATACTAATTTTTTTAGGCCATTTATAGAATACACTGTGCACACAGAGTCTGAAACTGCCCAGTATAGTCCTTTACATTTACAAAACAATATAAATTATTCGTGCACAGCGCTATACTGTTTAGAACCGAAGGGGATTGGTACCGCTTCGGTAGAAAGCCTGACCAGTTATATAATTCGATTGTCAGAAGTGCATAATGTGCCTACCAACTGGCTTTTAAATATGTTTAAGCCTTATTTGAAATCTGACGTTATGCTTGATTTAGTTTTACAGAAACGAAATTACTCTTCAACATTTTATATTAACTCATCAAACCATATTGCACAGGATGTTGTTAGTGCCTGTGAAATGTTGACGGGCAATATTAATTTGTGGCAACTTACACTTACAAATTGGTCCGGTATAAGAAAGCGAGATTTAGTTAAAGAAAAACGGGTATGGTGTCCTCTGTGCCTCCATGAGATGAAGGAGAAAAAGGAACTTTACGAGCCATTAATATGGAACATAAAACTAATAAATATTTGTTTGAAACATAAGGTGTTGCTTGAAGAAAAATGTCCTTTTTGTAGCTATAAAGGGAACGTACTTCAATCTTTATCAAAGGTTGGTTATTGTCCGAAATGTAGAAAGTTTTTAGGTGGTATAAATGGTTTAAATGCTAACACCGGTAATCTCGATTTTCTTTGGGAAAGTTGGAAGTGTAATATCGTAACGGAAATGATTATTAATAACGACCAAATGCATCATATTCTAACCCCTGAAAAGATAACTCAACTGATAAGAAACATGGTTCAACATGTTGCAGCAGGAAATCAGAGTGAGTTCTCTAGGAGACTAAATTTGCTTCGGACAATGACAGGTCAGTGGTGTAGGGGCGGCCACATACCAGAGTTAGAACGTTTGCTAAAATTTTCATATTATTATCAAGTCTCCTTAGTAACGCTATTAACAAACTTTCCTTGGGAACAAAGTCATTTTAACACGGGAGCACTTCGTTATTTTACTAGAAAAACACAAGTTATTGTAGATCCGCAACAGTTACGCGAAGTCCTACGGAAAATTATAGATCGAAATGATTATCCTCCTTTAAGTTTGGCTCAAGTAATAAAGGAAGTTCAATATACTGAGTCAGTATTATATTATAATGCTGGTGAAGAATGTAAATTAATCACAAAAAGGTATCGAGAATATCTGAGAGAACAAAAAATAATTCGTCAGGAAAAATTGTATACGGATATTAAAAGGGCGATTCTGTTACTTCTTGAACAAAATTTGCCATTAACGGAGGCGCATATAAGAAATATACTTAAATATAGAATATATTATAGAGAATTTATTAAACTACGGGATAGAATACTTGATGAATTAAACATAGCTCTTTAGACTTAGTAGTAGCGGAATGTCAACTCAAAACCATAAAAAGACATGTCTGATTTTTTTAGAAATGACTCAAAATTATGATGGGAGTAGCTAATTGTGGGGGGCTGCTCCTTATTTTCTTAGTTTTGGAGGAATAAACACTCCTAGATAACCATTTGTGTGCTATAAATATCCTTGACCTAAAAGCTTTTAGCGATTTGTTTTTATGGCAAAAATTAACCTGATTTTTGTTTCGACGGCAAAGTTATGAATGATTTATATATTGAGTTCTTGCTACATCAACAAATAAATGCTGAAATATCGGCAATAAATTGCCTGATCGAGTGGCAAAAATATGCCTGATGTCACATGAGGGCATCCCTTTTGTTTTTCTTACTACGTTGAGGTTCCTGAGGCCTTGATATTACTGGTCTATCAGGCTTCTGCTTATGGTATCAGAATATTTTTAGTGAGCCTTTTCTCCAACCAGATATTTCACTCCGCAATCATTGTCTTTTCCTACATAATCTTGTCTTGGTTAGTCAATTGAATGGTTAGATATAGCGTGCTTGTATCCCTGTTTATATTCAGTTTGGATATAAAGGTACTTCCCATGCTGTGCAAAAGCTGAGGATTGGGAGCTTCCTGATCCAATAGACTGAGAAAGGTCTGGATATCGTACTTCGTTTTAACAATATATTCTTCAGATGCATGAAAGTCAACAAAATTGACGGATAGCCTCGATAACTCCTCAGACTTATCTTTCAGTTCAAGCTGCATCTCTGATAGCATATCTTGATGGTAGGGTTTAGCTTTTCCCGATTGGATGTCAGCTTCGATCAGCTGAATTCTTTTGAGCAGGAACTATACTTCGTTTTCTAACGTTGTCTAATGTGTGATCTTGTGCTGGTTGCTCTCAGTTTGGAACTGCTAAAGTTCATCAGCTAGATTATCATTCATTATGAGCCTCATTAATGCTATACGGAGCCGAGTTGCGACAAGTTCTTCGGTGCGCCTAGGTAAGCTGGGTGCTTTCAGTAGGTGCAATTCCCACCCGGGCAAAGGGAAGAGCCGCCCTACCCGGAATCGAGTTCTTGTATGGCACTCGTTCATTAGAATGAAGAAATATGCTGAATCATAGGGAATGGTGAAACAAGGATTCCAAAACTGGGATTTATGGCCTATAATACAACTAGGCATGTAGTGGGGGGCCTGGTGGCACGCCCTTCTTCTGTAGCGTGTAAAACTTAGTTGATCTTTTGATAGACTCATGATCATTCCATTGAGATTTAAGAAATTACTTGGAAAAGGTGGTTACTCCCATGTCTAATTTTGAGCAAATACCATTTGCAGCAGAATTCGCTGAAAATCCTGAACCAAGATGTCCTTGTATACTTCTCTTGGATACATCAGCCTCAATGAATGGTATCCCTATAAACGAGCTAAATAACGGGCTCATTGCATTCAAAGATGAGCTAATGGCAGATAGTATGGCAGTTAAAAGAGTTGAGGTGGCTGTGGTTGGATTTGGCCCTGTACAGGTCATATCGGATTTTCAAAGTCCTGACCTTTACTATCCACCTACGTTAATTGCCAACGGAAATACACCTATGGGCAGCGCAATAGAACAAGCAGTGAACATGTTGAACAATCGTAAAGAAGTATACAAACAAAATGGTGTGTCGTACTATCGTCCGTGGATATTTCTAATTACAGACGGGGCTCCTACAGATAATTGGCAAAGGGCTGCTGCATTAGTAAAGGAAGGAGAAACAGCTAAGTCATTCATGTTTTTTGCTGTAGGTGTAGAAGACGCAGATATGAACACATTAAGACAAATTTCTACCAGAGAACCAATCAAGCTGAAAGGTTTGAGATTCCGAGATTTGTTCTCATGGTTGTCAAATTCACTGAGTTCAGTTTCTCATTCAGCACCAGGGGATCAGGTCCAGCTTCAAAATCCAGTTACACCAGAAGGCTGGGGGACTATCTAGTGGCAACATGGAGGTATGCCAACGCATCTGTAATTGGGACCTCTCACGAAAAAAGCGGGAAACCTTGCCAAGATTCATCTGCTTGTGAGGTATTGAATGATTTGAATGGAGAACAAGTATTGGTAGCCATAGCCTCTGATGGTGCAGGAAGTGCTCAATGTTCAGACATTGGATCAGCTCTGGCCTGTTCTTTATTTGTGGACGAGCTGCGAGCATATTTGGAGACAGGCAATGAGATAAAGGCACTGACGAAAGAATTTTATGAGGAATGGATACTGAGGTTTCAAAGTGAAATACATGCCAGAGCTGTAGCAATGGAACTCCCAGCCCGTGAATTTGCCTGTACTTTCATTTCTGCAGTAATTTCTAATGAAACGGCTGTGTTTGCCCAGATTGGCGATGGGGCAATTGTAGTAGCTTCACCTGATGATATCGATACGTATACGTGGGAGTTTTGGCCCCAGCAGGGTGAATACGAAAATACAACTTACTTTGTCACGGAGACAAGGGCAAAAGAAAAGTTGCAGTTCAGTATCCACACTGGAAAAGTAACAGATGAGGTTTCGCTATTCACCGATGGGTTGCAACGCTTAGCACTGCATTATCAGTCACAGAGCGCTCATACTCCTTTCTTTCGCCCCTTTTTTAATGCGCTTAGGACACAAACGGAAATGAGAACGGATAAATTCGTGACATCATTAGCTGCATACCTTTCATCAAACCAAATTAATGACCGTACCGACGATGATAAAACACTTATTCTGGCTACACGAAGAAGCCCTTCTTCGAAGAAGACTTATATATGAAGATAGTAACAAGTGCGATTAGTGGTAGCGGAAGAACCTTGTATCTGGGGAACGAACTGGGTAGGGGCGGGGAAGGCTCTGTATACGAGGTAAAATCGGACTCTAAGGTTGTTGCAAAGGTTTATCATCAATCTATTAGTACAATTAAGCAAGAGAAGATAAAGACAATGGTCGATTTGAAGAATGAATCACTGCTGAGTTTTACTACTTGGCCAGTAGACGTTCTTCGGAATAAAAGCAATGAGATCATTGGATTCCTGATGCCCAAGCTTGCAGGCAAAGCAATACATAGTTTGTATAGTCCAAAGACCAGATTAAATGAATTTCCAAGGACAACGTTTCCATTTCTTGTTCATACAGCTGCAAATTTGGCTCGTGCATTTGCCACTGTACATGAAAGCGGCCATGTAATTGGTGATGTGAATCATGGGAACTTCTACGTAACTGATAAGGGTACAGTTATGATCGTTGATTGCGACAGTTTTCAGATCGTATCTCATGGGACTCAGTACAAGTGTGAAGTCGGTATCCCCATGTATCAACCGCCTGAGTTTCAGGATATTTCGTCGTTCAGGGATGTTGTTCGAACATACAATCATGACAATTTTGGATTGGCCGTATTTATCTTTTTACTGTTATTCATGGGTAGACATCCTTTTTCCGGGAGATATCTGGGCCCAGGCGAAATGCCAATTGAAAAAGCAATTAAGGAATTCAGATTCGCATATAGTAGCTCTGCCGCGGCAAAAATGATGCAGCCTCCTCCAGGTACGCTCGCATTAAAGGCACTGCCGTCGAGTGTTGGAGCCTTATTTGAGAGGGCGTTCTCTACAGAAGGGACAGGAAGAGGATTCAGGCCGAGTGCTAAGGAATGGGTCGCTGTCCTTAGTAAGATGACCAACCAATTGAAAAAATGCTCTCATAAAGAAGAGCATAGCTTTCCAGACATGTTAGGTTCGTGTCCTTGGTGCGAACTCGAAGGAAAAACAGGCGTAGTTCTATTCCCGACGCTCGTAGCATTGAGTAATCAATCTCTCAGCACGTTTAAATTGGAATCAGTATGGGCTCAAATTGTAGCGGTTTCTTCGCCAGGCTCGGCCCCTGCTGTACCTGCTATACCCATACAGGGGATTAGCCCCTCTAAACCAGTCGTTGAGCAAGCAAGAACAAGGAAGAAGAAGAAGTACTTGTCTGTTGTTCCTTCGATGCTCGGAATACTGATGTTGTTCTTATATCCCGCTGGGTGGATTTTCATCGTGCTGGCAAGCGTTATTTTTACAGTAGCATTGAGGGACAGCGACGGTAATCAGTTGAAACAAGAATTAAACCAGAAGTATAAAGAAGCAGAGCAAGCATGGAATCATTTATCAACAAGATGGGCAAGAGAAGCAGGACACGAGGCGTTTTCTAAGAAGATGAGTGAGCTAGGGAATGCCAGGCGAGAATATCAAGGGCTTGCAGGTCTGAGAGCCGAGAAACTAAAACAACTTGAATCGCAACAAAGGAATAGACAATTACACGCTTATCTTCAACGGTATAGAATTGAGGACGCCAAAATAGAAGGTATTGGCCCTAGTAGAAAAGCAACGCTGGAATCGTTTGGTATTGAGACAGCATCTGATATTAATGCCAATGCGATTAGGCAGGTACCTGGATTCGGACCATCGTATACAAGAAAGCTAACCGTTTGGCGCAGTACGATAGAACGTAATTTTGTATTTGATCCCAGGTTAGGTGTTCCACAAGCAGATATCGCAAATGTAGATCGTGATATTGATGCAAAGCGGAAAAAGCTTGAGCAGGAATTACTTGTAGGTCAGTCACAGTTGACGCAAATCTCTAATCAAATCAAGGTTAGAAGAAATGCCATCTGGTCTGAATTGGTGAACAGTGCCAATAGATTAGCTCAAGCTGATGTTGATCGTAAGGTACTGTAGAAGTGGACATCTAATAGTTCTTACGAGTTAATGACTTGCGTAGAGGGAGGCCAAATGGGATGCCTTAGCAATTAAAAAGTTCACTTGATAAAACCATCCGCACATTTGAAGCTGCTGAGGCCAACTTAGTTAAGCTCGAACGACTATGGGAGCAGATTTATGAGCTAATTCCAGAGGGAATTGTATTTGGATACGAAGAGTTATGCCGAGCTTATGTGAACATACTAACATCTTCCTAAAATTGACGATTGGAAGCCGATAACTGAGCCATCCGTTGAAAAATGGATTGAGGAGCCAGGATATGAACTGAGAGAATGTCGATTTAAGTTTAATTTTTAAAGATCAGGCCTCCATCAAACCTTGTTTGACTTTGGATGAGTTAAAACGGGAGATAAGGACTACATGACTTCACGCCTGTTGATTAACCAATTTAAAGGATTTGGAGGGAAAGTTTACTCCTTTCTATGAGTCGGAGAAACAAGTCGATTCCTACGGTTCGAATAAGGAATGTTCAATCTACAACACACGGAAAAAATGGGATTGGACGTTTAACATTTCATCGCTTTTGTTCTGAGGCTGAGTGGATAACTACATATCAAGACGGGGAAACAAATCGGAAGTATACGATAACTGTGAAGGAAAATAGCTTGGACTCATATTCGACTAACGTACCTGAAGTAGTTGATTCTAGTGTGGGCACACTCAGGTTATTTTAAAGGGAATCACTTACCAGGACATTGATATAATTGAGATAACTAGGTTTCTTTGCAGAGAATTTAGCTGGTTTCTTGAGTTGCATGCGGACAGGAATTTTAAAATCAAGATAAACAGGCAGGTTTAAGGTTTATATTAAGACTTGTGTCTTTGAAGAGACCTGTGTCTGCAACTTCAGGTGGGGAATGAACGAATACCACCGAAAACACCGAACAAAAATGCACATTGAAGCGTTTCATGCCATTTTGGAGAAGGATTGTCTATTCAGGCATGAGTATTGTGAAGGCTAATAAACGAGCAAAGGCGGGGCCGAATGAAAACCATGAATAGCAAACTGTGGCAAACGACGGTTCGGAAAATCAATCCTTGTCCAAATAACAACTGTTAAATGTTGGGCGGGGATTCAAAATGGCTCTAGCCTGACCAATTGTTTTTATGGTTGGGCTTTTTTATATGTTATACTTAATGTAAAGAAAGTAGTACCTTTCGGAGGTGACGAGAGTGCGTTGGGAAGAGGTTAGAGAGCAGTTTCCAGATGAGTGGGTAGTCTGTGAGGCTTTGAAGTCTCATTCAGAAGACGGCTATTGGTACATTGAAGAAGTGGCACTTATTGATCGTTTTGGCGATTCCTCAGTGGCAATGAAGCGCTATTATGAACTGCATCGGAAGCAGCCTTATCGGGAGTATGGCTTTTTTCACACATCTCGTGAAACGTTGAAGCTCCGCGAGAAATGGGCAGGGGTAAGAGGGCCCAGATGAATATCGAAGTGAAATACGGGCTACCATTTGTGGAAGTTACGATTTGTTACCGGGGAGAAGAACTTCACTTGAAGCATGTTTTGCTTGATACTGGTTCGGCGGGAACGATATTCAGCGCCGACGTAGTGGATGGTATCGGGGTTAAGGTTGAGCCTGGGGATGTTCTGAACAAGATTAGGGGTGTAGGAGGAGTAGAAGTTGTGTACTCCAAGTTTTTTGACTTTGTGAGGACAGGCGGAACTTCTCTGGAAGGCTTTGAAGTGGAGATTGGAGAAATGAATTACGGTATGGAGATCGACGGTATTCTGGGCTTTGATTTCATCCAAACTGCTGGATTGGTGATTGATTCCAAAGAATTGACGGTGGCAGCACGGGTGTGAGCTATGTTACCTCCTCAGATAACTTCAGCAACACGCGGCGGCGAATTGTGGATTTACCTAGCCACGGCTCGTCTCCATAAAAAAACAAAAGCATCGACCTAATGGTCGGTGCTTTTGTTTTTAGAGAAAAGCGTAAAGGGAAGAATCCGCGTTAAGAATGTCATTGTGAGTATGTCTCGCTTGGGAGCAGCTCAAATGGACGGTTGCGATACTTTCCCTCGCCAGGGGGAGGGATTAGAACTTGATTTTAAGACTCTCTCCGTCGACATATACGCCTTCGGAACGGGTAATCGGCAGCTTTTGTTCTGCGGTAAAGCCGATCGTTTCTCCGTCTCTTAAAGTTACGTTTTGTTCAACAATATAACCGGAAATGTCAATCAGAAAATCACGAAGCTCGGCAGGAGAGGCCTGACTGTCCAGCACTTCGATTTCATCTTTGCCGAAGGATTTCAGCCCGTGGGTATACCCATTCATTCCTGTTTCGGTTCCGACCAGACCAAAGTAAACCAGATTCAATAAAGGAAAACTGTCATCAGACTTCATCATTTCGGCCATTTCCAGAAAAAACTCCGGTTGAAACACAGTACCGGATGAGTAAAGCCCGATAGCATTGGGAAGCTTCAAGCAGCTGGCCGCCAGCTTAGTGTACAGACCGCCGCTGTCCAGCGGGGAGCCGGAGCGGGTAAATACAGCCACAATAATTTGCGCCACATGGGTCTTGGTAATCTCCTCGGCCTCCTGCCAGAGGTAGTTGCCCTGCGCGTAATGCTCTGCCTCTCCGTCTGGCACAGGAGCATCGACAAGGCTTAAGGCTGCAGTGAAGCCATCCACTTCAAAGACAAGGATTCCTTCTTTTTCTTCCTCAGGGGGGCCTTCTCCCTCCGCCGGTGAACAAGAGATATTCCAATCCTGCAGAAGGTTCTCCTTTACCTGATCAAGATCGCACTCTGAAGAGTTCAGCAGAACGAACCCGACAAAATTGCCGGACTCGGATGAACCGTCCTGAGACTCCGCATCGCTTTCTTGTGTTTGTGCAGCCTCAATAGCGGCAGCCTGCTTCATCCAGTACTCGCGGATCATTTCGACCATAACAATCGCTTCCTGTTTCGCAGTGGCTGGGTCATAGGGCTGCATCTCGCTGAATATATGGCCGCAATGCTCCGTATCCGACGGATCTTCGTAGCCTCCGCAGACGCCAAGGAGCCATTTTCCGAGCAATGTTTTTTTGTACTTGAATATGTAGTAATGCATGTCATGCAAATCAAATTCTCCTGCGATTTCAATTTTGCTGGGTTTTCGGCCGAGCTCGCGTTCATCCGATAACCAGTCAATCATAGATTGCATTGCGGCTTGTTGTTGGGCTGTCATTGTATCCTCTCCTAGTAGAAGTATGTGTTCTATAATATGGTATATACTACTAAACGGTAGAATGCAAATCGGCTTAATAGATGGCTTCTTTTCATCATTCGATTTCTCACTTTCAACCTATATTTCCATGACATTCCTAGATGTTTCAAGTATAATTCGAATTGGGACCATTTTCCTATGCTGTAGAAATTTTTTTAAAAGGGATGTGACTAGATAATAGAGTAATAAAATCAGTTTTGTACGCGGTTGTTCCAAATGAGAGCGAGCACAAGGAGATTCATCACAACCACCTAGAAAGGATGACAGCGACATGTACAGAGTACTAAAAAGGTTTAGGTTTACGATCTTGCAACTTTCAATGTTGCTTATGGCGATGCTTTTTATCTCGAATTTTGCGTATGCTTCAACTGACAGTACCTCCAATTCAAAGTCTAAATTCATCCATGTTACAGCTGACTCAGGAAGGTCATATGCAGTTAAAGCGGATGGGACCGTATGGGGGTGGGGGTACGGCTTGAATGATAAGGGTGAAATGGTAGGTTACCCCAGCTTCGCTAAGAGTCCTGTAAAAATCCCATCCCTGAACAAAATAACGAAAGTTGTCGGTGGTTCGAATAGTTTTCAACTTGCATTAAGATCAGATGGTACGGTATGGTCTTGGGGTAATAATGCTGAGGGACAACTAGGTGATGGAACTAATATTTATAAATCTACACCTACACAAGTAGTTGGTTTACATGATGTAATTTCCATATCAGCAGGAAGCCATCATTCGCTTGCTTTGAAATCTGATGGGACAGTATGGACTTGGGGCCTTAATTCGGGCGGTGAATTAGGTGATGGAACTACTGTTACTAGATTTACCCCGGTTCAAGTGAAGGAATTATCAGATGTTACTGCAATCGCAGGGGGGTATGGAGATTCAAGGGCAGTCAGGTCAGACGGAACGCTTTGGGAGTGGGGGGGATATTCAATTGACGGTTACCAAACCACTCCAAAACAAATTTGGGGGATAGAAAATGTAAAAGCCATCGCGAACGCCCCAGATTTTATAACACTTGCACTAAAATCCGACGGAACAGTATGGTATTGGAGGAACCATGTTCCAAAACCTTCACAAATTCCGAATCTAAACAATATTGTAGCTATATCGAATGGGGTTGCATTAAAAGCTGATGGAACCGTTTTGTCGGTTAGAGACAACATGATCTTTGGTGAGTTAATTATTACACCAATAACGATAAATGATGTCGTTTTTATTTCAGGAACAAATAGTTTTCCGCATAGTTTAGCAATTAAAAAAGATGGAACGGTGTGGGCATGGGGCAGCAACGACTCGGGACAATTAGGTGATGGGACACTTGAATATAAGACCAATCCGGTCCAAGTAAGCTTCCCAAATGATGATCAACCTATCTCCCGCCTGGTTACCGGTTCTGTATATGGCATCGAAGGAATGCCCGTAGAGTATGCTACGGTAACAGCCAGCACATACAACGAATCATGGACGGTAACAACGGATACATATGGAAAGTATGCCCTCTCGGTTCCAACGGGAACCTACAACATGAAGGTTTTTGCAAATGGATACAGGGAAAGTACGAAATCAAACGTAAATGGTACCTCAAATGTATACCAGACGGTCGATTTTAACTTGGCAGGCTATGGCGGATTTATTAAGTTGGCGTTGAAAGATAGCAGCGGCAAGCCTCTGTCAAATCCCTATGTATCAATTAAGAAAACGGATAATAGCTTTAGTTATTCAGGGCTAGTTTATGGGAAAACCGAATGGGTGCATCCTTTAAGTGTCGGAAATTATGATGTTACCATTGGCGATGTTACTCGTCGTAATATTGGTGTTGAACTTAATAAGTTATATGTTTTTGATCCGTCAATCCCTGCTCCGACACCGAGTGTAATTCAAGGCAAGGTAAGTGGTGTCGAGGGCCTCCCTGTAGAGCATGCTACGGTAACAGCCAGCACATCCAATCAATCATGGACAGTAACAACGGATGTTTATGGAAAGTATACCCTCTCGGTTCCATCGGGAGTCTACACCATGAAGGTTTTTGCAAATGGATATATGGAAAGCTCGAAGTCAAACGTAACCGTAAGCTCAAGTGTATACGAAGCAGTCGATTTTAACTTGGCAGGTTACGGCGGGTTTGTTAAATTGGTATTCAAAGATAGCAGCGGCAAGCCTTTGAAAAATCCATTCGTATCGATTAAAAAAACGGATAGTAATTTCAGTTATTCGGGGGCAGTGTTCGGCAAAACCGAATGGGTATACCCGTTAAGCGCTGGAACTTATGATGTTACCATTGGCGACGCTACTCGTCGTAATTTCAAGGTCGAACTGAATAAGTTATCCGTTTTTGACCCATCAATATTTGCTGTAATTCAAGGCAAGGTACAAGGCATTGAGGGCCTTCCCGTGGAGTATGCTACGGTAACAGCTAGTGCATATAACCAATCATGGACAGTAACGACGGATGTCTATGGAAAGTATGCTCTTTCGGTTCCATCGGGAATTTACACCTTGAAGGCTTCCGCGAATGGTTACATGGAAAGTTGGAAATCCAATATAAGTGTAACCTCAAGTGTATACGAAACGGTTGATTTTAACTTGGCAGGCAGTGGCGGTTTTATTAAACTGGTGTTCAAAGATGGTAAGGGCAGCCCTTTGACCAACCCATTCGTATCGATTAAAAAGTCAGATAATAGCTTAATTTATTCAGGGGAAGTTTACGGGAAAACCGAATGGGTATATCCGTTAAGTGTCGGAAATTATGATGTTACCATTGGTGACGTTACTCGTCGTAATATCAAGATCGAACTGAATAAGTTATCTGTTTTTGACCCATCAATATTTGGTGTAATTCAAGGCAAGGTACATGGTATTGAGGGCCTTCCCGTGCAGTATGCTACGGTAACAGCGAGCACGTACAACCAATCGTGGACGGTTACAACGGATATATATGGCAGATATGCCCTCTCGGTTCCATCGGGAATCTACACCTTGAAGGCTTCCGCAAATGGTTACATGGAAAGTTGGAAATCCAATGTGAGTGTAACCTCAAGTGTATACGAAACGGCCGACTTTAACTTGGCAGGCAGCGGCGGTTTTATTAAGTTGGTTATGAAAGATACCAACGGCAAACCTTTACTCTACCCATTTGTATCGATTAAAAAAACTGATAATACTTTTAGCTATTCGACGGCAATTTATGGGAAGAATGAATGGGTATATCCGTTAAGTGTCGGAACTTATGATGTTACCATTGACAATGTTACTCGTCATAATATCAGTATCGAACATAATAGATTATCCGTCTTTGATCCATCAATATCTGGGCCAATAACAAATATAATTCAAGGCAAGATTAGTGGTGTTGAGGGCCTTCCTGTGGAGTATGCTACGGTAACAGCAAGCACGTATAACCAATCGTGGACAGTAACAACGGATCTATATGGCAGATATGCCCTCTCGCTTCCATCGGGAATCTATACTTTGAAGGCTTCAGCAATTAGTTATGTAGAAAGCTGGAAATCCAATGTGAATGTCACCTCAAACGTATACGAAACAGTTGATTTTAACTTGGTAGGCAGCGGCGGGTTTATAAAACTGGTGTTCAAAGATACCAATGGCAAGCCTTTGCCAAACGCATTTGTATCAATTAAAAAAACGGATGGCTCTGGTTTCTCATTGGGGTCTTATGGAAAATCCGAATGGGTATACCCGTTAAGTGTCGGAAATTATGACGTTACGATTGGCGATGTTACTCGCCGAAATATCAATATCGAAACTAATAAGTTATACGTTTTCGATCCATCAATCCCTGTTCCAACAACAAGTGTAATTCAAGGCAAGATCAGTGGAGTTGAGGGGCTTCCTGTGGAGTATGCCACGGTAACAGCCAGTACGTACAACCAATCATGGACAGTAACGACGGATGTCTATGGAAAGTATACCCTTTCGGTTCCATCGGGAATCTACGCCTTAAAGGCCTCCGCGAATGGTTACGTGCAAAACTGGAAATTCAATATAAGTGTAACCTCAAGTGTATACGAAGCGGTTGATTTTAACTTGGTAGGCATTGACGGTTTTATTAAACTGGTGCTCAAAGATACTAACGGCAAGCCTTTGCCAAACGCAGTTGTGTCAATTAAAAAAACGGATAATGGCTCTGGTTTCTCAACGGGGTTTTATGGAAAATCCGAATGGATATCTCCGTTAAGTGTCGGAAATTATGACGTTACCATTGGCAATTTTACTCGTCGTAATATCAGTATCGAGCATAATAGGTTAACCGTCTTTGATCCATCAATATTTGGGCCAACAACAAATATAATTCAAGGCAAGATCAGTGGAGTTGAGAGACTTCCTGTAGAGTATGCCACGGTAACAGCCAGTACGTACAACCAATCATGGACAGTAACGACGGATGTATATGGTAGATATGAACTCTCGCTTCCATCTGGAATCTACACCTTAAAGGCTTCAGCAAATGGTTACGTAGAAAGCTGGAAATCCAATATAAGTGTAACCTCAAGTGTATACGAAGCGGTTGATTTTAACTTGGTAGGCAGTGGCGGTTTTATTAAACTGGTGTTCAAAGATACCAACGGCAAGCCTTTGCCAAACGCATTTGTATCAATTAAAAATACGAATGGCTTCTCTGGTTTCTCAACGAGGGTTTATGGAAAATCCGAATGGGTATATCCGTTAAGTGTCGGGAATTACGACGTTACGATTGGAGATGTTACTCGTCGTAATATCAGTATCGAGCATAATAAGTTATACGTTTTCGATCCATCAATTCCTGTTCCAACTACAAGTGTAATTCAAGGCAAGATAAGTGGTATTGAGGGACTCCCAGTGGAGTATGCTACCGTAACAGCTAGCACCTACAACAAATCATGGACAGTTACAACGGATGTCTATGGAAAGTATACCCTCACGGTCCCATCAGGAATCTACACCTTGAATGTTTTTGCCAATGGATACATGAAAGGTTCGAAATCCAATGTAAATGTAACCTCAAATGTATACGAAACGGTCGATCTTAACTTGGTGGGCTATGGCGGATTTGCTAAATTCGTATTCAAAGATAGTAACGGCAAACCTTTGACCAACCCATTCGTATCAATTAAAAAAACGGATAATAGCTTCAGTTACTCAGGGATAGTTTATGGAAAGAATGAATGGGTCTACCCTTTAAGCGCCGGAAATTATGATGTTACCATTGGCGATGTTACTCGTCGTAATATCAAATTCGAGCTTAATAAGTTATCCGTTTTTGATCCATCAATCCCTGTTCCAACCACAAGAGTAATTCAAGGCAAGATACGTGGTGTTGAGGGCCTCCCTGTGGAGCATGCTACGGTAATAGCTAGCACCTACAACAAATCATGGATAGTAACAACGGATGCCTATGGAAAGTATGCCCTTTCGGTTCCTTCAGGAATTTACACCTTGAAGGTTTTCGCAAATGGATATGTGGAAAATTCAAAATCAAATGTAAGTGTAACCTCAAGTGTATACGAAACATTCGATTTTAACTTGGCAGGCTATGGCGGATTTATTAAGTTGGTGTTCAAAGATAGTAATGACAAGCCCCTGACAAACCCTTTTGTATCAATTAAGAAAACGGATAATAGCTTTAGCTATTCAGGAGTAGTTTATGGGAAAACCGAATGGTTGTATCCTTTAAGCGAAGGAATTTATGATGTTACGATTGGCGATGTTACTCGTCGTAATATCAAGGTCGAACTGGATAAGTTATCAATTTTTAATCCTGCCGATTAGTCTGGTCTCATTCTACGACGAAATAAATAAGGGACGAATTGTGGTTTTTTCCAACCACGATTCGTCTCCAAAACTTTAACTTCCTTCTGAAAGAAGTCTCCCAATTCTAAATCTTGCGAAGCTTGATGAAAGTGGGAGATGAATTCCAGGCTTCAAGCCGATTCATACCGCGCTTCGATCTGATGCCATGATTGCCTCACTCAGGATATTTCTTGCGTTGAGCGCTCTGTGAAGACCGGTACATGATGAATGTTCTGCTCCCCAAGAGAGAAACATCACGGAAGAGCACCTATTTGCGAGGAATCAGATACGGGACCAATCCCGTGGCAATCACCCGGTGCCCCCGATCGTTCGGGTGGATAGGCATCGATCTGCTTAATGCATCTTCAATCCTTCCGTTCCGGTATCCATACAGAAGCTCCGCCTGTTTTCCTTCAAACCACGTATGAGCCGGAGCCACAGTGACATCGCAGCTATGGGCGAGCTCGTTGATGGTCCGATTCAATCGGCCTATCGCCTCAACCGCAAGAGGAGTGTTCGGAAACGGATTGTATTGCGTGCAGCAAACGATCCGGGCCCGGCTTCCTTTTTTTATTCGGGCAAAAATGTCGCTTAAATTACGCTTGTATCCGGCTGCAAGGTGTTGTACAGCTAGCGGCTGCTTGGTTCTAAAGGAAGCCAGCGCGACATTGGCTAAATCCACCCCGCCAATCCATACGGAAACTACTGAGGAAAGGCTGATTACGGAGGCTCCCCGCCATATCACGGCGTCCAATAGATCATCGCTGCTCCAACCGGGCTGCGCCAGAACAAACCCGCGTACCTTGCGCGAGTCCGATTTTAAAGCGGACACGCTCAATTGAGGATATGCCTTTGCCAAAGAGGAGGCATTTTCGCCAAATGTAATGGAATCTCCGAGAGCTGTATAGATCATCAGGATATCACCAACTCCAACTTTTGATCATACCTTTAGCGGCAATATCTCTTGGAACAAATGGGCTGATTTGCTGCTGCTTGCACGTGCATTTTCTAAAATATCATATTGCAGTCAAGCACATGTTGTGTGGACGCTAACGATTTTAGGAGAGGGGTTTAAGATGGGGAACGGAAGAAGTCTGGGAGGCTTGATTTTACCGTCTCGAAGTGCATGATATGGGACACATCTTCTGCGACCGTCGTGCTGTTTTTAAGCTCGTTCTTTATTTTTTTGCGTTCATCGGGCGGTAGCGACTCCTTTGCCAATAGGAGGGAGAGAAGCTATAATAGACCAGATTGTGACTGAAAAATAGGCGAACTAGACCGCGAAGATCAATTCGATGCCGAAGGCGGGAGGGATTTGGATGAACAAAGTCCGGTTAGTCAGACCTTCGATGGAATACCGGGAGCCGTACTTGTCGTTCTATGCGGACTGGATAAACAGCGGGGAACGTATGGTCCCCTGGGTTGTCCGTCAAGCTCCCGGCGATTTTGAAGCGATGCTGGAGTTTCTGTATGCCGAAGACAGCGAGGAGAAAGTAAGCAATCCTCATGGGGTGCCTCATTCGACCTATTGGCTGCTTAACGAGGAGAACCTTGTCGTAGGTGCGGTTAACATTCGTCATCGCTTAAACGAAAAGCTTCTGAACAGCGGCGGGCATATCGGTTATGGCATACGCCCCAGCTATAGGCGGTTGGGCTATGCGAACGAACTGCTGGCCCAGACGCTGCAAATCGCGAAAGCGATGGGATTGGACCAAGTGCTGCTGGTCTGTGACAAGCACAACCTCGGCTCGGAGAAGACGATTTTGAAGCAAGGCGGCAGGTTTGAGTCCGAATTCACGGAGGATGACGGCAATGTCGTCAAGAGGTTTTGGATTCGATTAGGAGGTTACCATGACGGAATTTGAAAAAGAAGTTATAAGCTGCATCCAAAGCAAAGATACGGACCAGGTTGTCATGGCCACATTGGAAAAGCACGGATTGCCGGAAGGGAGCACGCTTTCCGTCCATATTTTAAACCAAGCGCTGGAGTACAAACGGCTGGCTCTGGCCCGGATTTTATTGGACAAGTACTTATTTGATAATTTAAATGATGAAAAGGACCCTGTAATAACTTACGCTGCCCGCTACGGAACGCGCGATCTATTTGAAAGATTGATACAAGCGGGCGCCGATCTAAATGCTTTGGATCATGTTAAGAATTCCGCTGTGGGAAGGGCCCTTGCCTTCAACAATCACAAGGGAGTCCGTGCCTTGCTTGAGCTGGGCTTCGATATGAGAACCTACGCAGGCGGAGATGCCCTTCGTAAAGCCGCATATTACGGAAAATTCGAATTCGTCAAATTATTCGTAGAGCATGGAGCCGATGTCAACTTTAACGGTCGCAGTCAGGTGTTTCCGTATTGTACGACCCCTGTCCAAATGGCTGCTTCAATCAACCATTTCGAAATCGTAAAGTACTTGATTGAGCACGGCGCCGACGTCACGATTAAGGACAAGTACGGCGACCGGGCGTATTCTTATGCCAAACAGAATAACCATACGGAGCTGATGGAGTACATCAAGCAATTTGAACCTCCAATTTGGCACGAAATGGATAATCGGGCGAAGGAGCTTAAGCGCCTGGGCTTGCCGGCTGAAATTATCAAATGGCTTGGGATTGAGAATCGAAGGATTGATTTAAAAGATTGCAAAACGACCGAATACATCGAATTCGAAACGATATTCGACGTCAGAGTGTTGGAGTGGAGAGGCAGGCAATTTATCGATCTGGTCAAAGACATTGAAAATTACTCGAATACGGGCTTTATTGTCTGGGTGAAAGATAAAAAATGTCTGGGCAGTCTGGATGTCGAGCATGACGAGTTGATTTTGCTGCCGGGTCTCAAGTGGAAAGCATTCCTGGCTAAGGCAGCTGGGATTATTGACGATATTTTGGATGGAAACTTATCGGGCGAATCGTTCGAGGATTAAAACAAAAAGCACTGGCCTGGCGCTCAGTGCTTTTTACGTTATAGAGCTGCGGGTGGCTAGCGTCTTACAGCTTTTTTGGGCTTGATTCGGGCAAGCACATTTGCAGGCAGCTTGCGGACATAGGCGCGGGAGGTTTTCGCGGCTGTCACCTGCTTCACTTTGCTGGCGCCACTCGCCTGAGCCACTTTCGTACCGAATGCCTGCATTGCCCAGCGGACGGGGAAGGCAATGGAAAGACGGCCGTCCAACGATCCTGCAAAATTGACGGCCGTGGCGTAATTGTCCGCTCGTCTGAGCCATACCGATCCGGAATCGCCGGCCAGCGAGATGGGGGTAGTTCCTCGGATCACCGTTTGATTTTTGAAGTTAAGAACCCCCAGACTGCCGCCGTAATCGATTTGTATATCGGTGTCGATCGACTCCACCCTCCCGTTCACCAAGCCTGTCGTGCGTCCCACTTTCTTGAATTGCTCTCCCACCCGATATGACGTCACATAGCCGGGAATGGCGCCGACCGTCGGATAGTTTGGATTCAGCAGACGGTTGTTGGTAGGGACGGAGAGCGCCGCGTCTATAAAATTATCTTTGTTTTTCTCCAGCTTTACATAGCTGTATAAACGGCCGATGCGGTCCGTGCCGGGACGGCCTCCGTCGGCGCCCCCGGGCTGGAGCGTTTCCGTAGTGCGGGTTGCATTATTCGGATTCAGCACGTGGTTATTGCTCAGCAAATAGCGGTTTGCCGCCTTGGAACGGTTCGTCACGATAAGGCCTGCGCTTCCCGAACCCTTCGTAGTACCAACACCGTAGCCGGGAGGCACGGGACGAATCCGACCGGTATAGTTTGCGTGCGCTCGTATTTTTCCCGTTTTGACAACGCGGATCGGGACGTCGGCTCCGCTGCCCTTCGCTTTGGCGGTAAACATAGATGGAACGAGACCTAGGCTCGCGGAAGAAACCTTATCCGTATAGATGATGACGGCTGCGCCCTTTTTCGGATTCGCGGGATCTCTGTAGCCTATTCCGACCCCGTAAACCCCGTTTTTTTTCAATAAGCGTGCGGCCATCTTTCTTTTCATTCGCCGTGCAGCCATAAACGTAGCCACAATATCCTCCCCTTTGCGCAGGATAAGATATTGTATGGTTTTGCTGGTGATTGTTACGGGCGTTCATGGAGATGTAGCATTTAGATTGAGGGAGAAATGACTCGCCGTATCGGTAGTGCGTGATTCGATCGGTGGAGGTGAACTAATCTGACTTTTGAAGAGGTTATGAACTTCTTTATTTAGGGGACACTATTTTGGGGAATAAGGTGTGCCAGAAATTGCTTTACATTTGGAATGAGTTAAAACATACTAAGAACAGGTGTTGGAAATATAGACTGCGAACAAGGGGCGTGACCTGATGCTAAGTGAGAACCTGCTCGCCAAGCTGAACGAACAAATGAACTACGAATTTTATTCCTCCCAAGTGTATCTGGCTATGGCTGGCTACTGCTCGTCGGAAAGCTTCGACGGATTTGCGAACTTTTTTATCGTACAAGCCGAGGAAGAGAAATTTCATGCCATGAAAATTTTTCACTTCATTAATACGCTGGGCAAGCGCGCCCATGTCAGTGGAATGGAGGACCCGCGGAATCAGTACAATTCGCTGCTGGATGCTTTCGAACATGCGTTTGCTCATGAGCAAACCGTCACGAAACGCATCTACGAGCTGTCGGATATCGCTTGGAACGAGCGCGAACATGCGACGATCAACTTCTTGAAGTGGTTCATCGACGAACAAGTCGAAGAGGAAGCCACGTTCGACAGCATCATTCAGAAGCTTCGCCGTATCGATAACGATAGCAATGCGTTCTATATGCTCGATGCCCAATTGGCGCAGCGTACCTTCACGCCGCCAGCCGAATAGCATAGACCGGAAACGGAAACTGCTCCTCCAAGCTATCCAGCTAGGGGGAGCAGTTTTTGTTTGCACGGATTCGTAAGCAAGTCAAAACTGAAATCGGGCATGTCCCTTAAGCGTAAAGTCTTCGAAGCCTTCCAGCCGGAGCAGCTCTTGCTTCACCTGCAGGCCGCCTCGGAACCCCGTGAGCGCGGAATTTTTGCCGATCACGCGATGGCACGGGACGACGATGGGGATCGGGTTGGCTCCGTTCGCCGTGCCTACGGCCCGTACGGCCGCGGGACTGCCCACCTCCCCGGCAATGTCCGAGTAGCTGCGGGTTTCGCCATAGGGAATGTGGGTTAGCGCCTGCCAAACGGCGGTTTGGAACTTCGTACCGCGCATATCGAGGGGAAGGTCGAACGTTTGGCGGGTCCCTTCCAAATACTCCTTCAACTGCCCGACGTACTCGGATAACGGCTCTTGGTCGTTAATCAACGTGGCGCCCGGAATATGTTTAATCACCCATGTAGTTAAGGTGTCGAATGATTCACTAGGCCAAGTAATCCGGCAGAAGCCCTGCTTCGTAGCGGCCAGATAGAGCGGCTGATCCCCGAACTTGGGGTGCTTGAGGTCTGTCCAATACACGTCGGTCGTCGTTTTTTCCATAGGTATGCCTCCTTCTTGAGCGGCTTAACGGGCCCCGGCGGTTTCCCGGTATTCCATCGGCGTACAGCCGACTGTCTTGTGAAATACGGATGTAAAGTGGGACGGGCTGCGGAAACCGACTTCTGCCGCGATATCGGTTATCGGCTGTTCGCTTGCGGCAAGCAGCCATTTTGCCTCTTCCATACGGATATGGAGCAACTGCTTCGAGGGAGTCGTTCCGGTTACCCGCTTAAACACGCGCTGCAAGTGGTAGGGGCTCATTTTGAGCTCCGCTCCTATGTCGCCAAGCGTCAAAGGCTCGGAGTAGCGACGCTTGATCAATTCATTCACGGCATGAGCGATTTGCGCATCCGGTCCATGCTCTCCCGGCTGTTCCGGACGGCATCTTTTACATGCCCGGAATCCCGCCTGTAGCGCTTCCTCGATACTGCCGTATACTTTAACGTTTTCCGGCTTCGGAATGCGGGAGCGGCACGAAGGCCGGCAAAAGATCCCCGTCGATGTGATTCCGATATAATACCGCCCGTCGTAGCGGGTGTCGCGCTGCAAAATCGTCTCGTATACCGACTGAAATAGTGCATCGTCCATATTGGGCCTCCCCTCTGCCACTCATTATAAACCGAAGTCGCGCGTTCTGATAATAGAGCAAAAATAGGACAGCAATAATTCGATAGTGCAAGCAGGGGGCGCGACGGGAAGGCAAAACGGCCGTCCGCAAGCGATGGGATCGCTCCAGATGGCCGGCGGCTAAGGCTGGAGCAAGAGGCCTGTTTACATAAAAAGCTGGAATCCCTACTAGGCGATCGAGGCAGTTGTATACTAAAATGGAGTATAAAAGAACCTAGGAGTGTGAACCATGATGAAAAAGAAGTGGAGTGTAGGTATATTTGTCTTCAACGATGTTGAGGTACTAGATTTTGCTGGTCCCTTTGAAGTGTTTTCCGTTACTGAATATTCGGATCAAGATATGGATACTCCGGAATCCAATCCGTTTCTCGTAAAACTAGTTTCGGAAACGGGAGAATTGATACATGCTTGTAATGGATTGAAAGTGCAGCCGGATTACAGTTTCGACAATGCGCCACATTTTGATATTTTGGTGATTCCTGGTGGAATTGGTGCCAGAGAGAAGGAGATTTACAACGAGAAAGTCATTCAGTGGATTTCGCAGCGTATGGGTAATGTTGAACTGATGCTATCCGTTTGTACAGGTGCTCTTCTGTTGGCGAAGGCAGGTCTTCTAAACGGAAAGATGGCAACGACTCATTGGGCCAGCTGTGATAGACTTGAGAATGAGTTTCCGGCTGTCACTGTAAAGAGGAATGTCAAGTTCGTTGATGAAGGGAACATTGTGACATCGGGTGGAATTTCCGCCGGAATCAATATGTCATTCCACGTTGTTAAACGACTACTAGGTTCGGAAGTTGCTCGAACAACAGCCAAGATAATGGAGTACGACATCACAATTGAGTAACATGAATACTTAGAATACGTGTAAGAATGGTCATAACATGGATATTCATTCCATTTTGTGACCGTTTTTCATTTAGGGGTACCGCCACATGCTTATGAAGCTTTCGAATACGATATTATCCTGAAAGAGAATAGGAGCTTAACATTGGGATTGTATAACCTACTATTATTTAACGGGGAATGTCCCAGATGTGGGGCGGTTGTTAATACAGAAGCTGAATTTAAAATGGGTTTGTTGAATTGGGATACCTATAACTTGGGTGATGCATTAACATGGGCGATAGGGAAGAGTAAGCCTCCGCACCAGAAAAGACCACTCGACGGAAATGCATTCGGAGATGGATACGTCTGTTGTCCAAATTGCGAAAAAGATTTTTGGGTATCTATAAGAGTTGAACATGATAAAATTATGGATGTAAAAGTAGACATTACTAAGGATGGCTATATTAAATAATTTAACAATTTTCTATTTCACCTCGGCCCATTTTTTTGCTTGCTACTCAGAATCAATACCCACAGCGCATGCTGCTTGATAATTTCGACCAGCTCTTCAAAAGCAAACTTATGATTCACCATATCTACAGTAAAATCTTCAGCCTTCTTAACATCCATCACAAACCGATAGCCGTTATACCGAAGGAAAATGACTAAAGCGGTAAATGCCGTTCGCTTGTTTGCATTTTGAAAAGGATGATTTTTCCCAAAAGATTCAAAAAGCGAAGCGGCTTTATGGAATAGCGTAGTATAAGCGTCTTCCCCGAACGCTGAAGACTGAGGACGCAGAACGGCGGACTCCAGCAAGCTGTTGCTCTTTACTCCGATAGGCTCCCCAAGACTATATTTTTGAATAACGGCAGGCCTGTTGATTAACCAAATTATGTAATCTAAACAACCCTCTGGGGGTTATGTGTCTGCACAATATATTGAATCTTTATAAGCCATTCAGCAGGCAGCAGATGAAGAGCGAATAAACGTGTAAATCGGACAAAGGAGAGTTCCACATGCCGAGATATGGATGCAGAAACGGAGTCAAACAGCCATTTCAGCAGAACGTACACCATCAATGCTGCAAATAACTGACCATAAACGGCGTTCTCTGTTGTCCCAAACAACGTAGGAATGTTTAAATGCTGCTTAATCCAACGAAAAAATACCTCGATCTGCCAACGAGCTTTATACATCTGCGCGATTT
>NZ_FMTT01000033.1 GCF_900100345.1 Paenibacillus tianmuensis
CAATATCCATGACTGCACGGTGGCGGTTGAAGTCCTCTCTGGCGTCACACTGTCCGGAAGCGTTGTTTTAGCCGATAAAGCCTACGGCACCCATGACATTCGAACGTATATCGAATCCCAAGACGCAACGTTCTGCATCCCTCCAAAATCGAATACGGCAAATCCTTGGGAATGCGACTTTTACCAGTATAAAGAACGGCATGTTGTGGAATGTTTTTTCAACAAACTCAAACAATTCCGTGGGATCGCAACACGCTACGATAAACTTTCTCGAAACTTTTTGAGCTTTGCTTTTTTGGCTTCTGCCATGATTTTGTTGAAGTAGTTCCACTATCATGAGTTTTCAGACACGCCCTAGACGATTAATCTTTTTCAATCTTAAAACCAGAGAGACTCAGGCCATGTTAGCATTCAAAATTAGTATTGTTAATCTTGTTGTACTGTTGCAGTAATTCCTTAAATACTTCTTCATTTTTTTCTAGTCTCCATTTTAATAGTGGTTGTACTTGTTCAAAAATATAGGGTCTAATTCTGTAAGGTATCGCATGACGAACAATTTCATCTTCAACAAGGTGTTCATAAAACCCCACACATATTGCATTCCAAATATAGTAACTTCGTTTTTCTTGATTAAAACACCACTCCGCATAGTAATAAATTTTGTCAAGATATTCAATGTCATTATCTTTGTGTGACTGAACAACTTTTCTCCTCAGTTCAAAAATTAAGGAATATATACTCGCGTCTCTATGGAGGAAAGTGAATCTAATATTATAAAATAACTCTAATGCTTTCCTTCTCCAAGTGCTCAATGTTTATCATCCTTAAAAGCAGTATACTTTAATAACTTTGCTTGCCTCTCAAAATTTCACTGACTCAAGATTTACACTACCAAAATATCTTTACGAAATAATCTCTACTTCACTTTCTTCAAACCAACCTTCTTTTAGAACATGTTTCTTAACCTCTTCCGGCTTTTCCGAATAAGCTACAATAGCCAAACTCTTTTCAGCACGACTGCATGTAACATAAAACAGTCGTCTTGTTCGATCAATGGTTGTATCCTTATTCACATTTTCGTTTTCAGCATCTGCTTTTGTTTTATCCTTTGCTCCAAACAGCTTTTCATAGCTGAAAAGAAATCCTCCTGCGGAATGATCGTCAATAATTACCATTACACGAGGAAATTCAAGTCCTTTTACTCCTTGATGAGTCATAAAATTTGATGTGCCTGTTATGTAAGAGGCGTATTCATTTATTTGACTGAATGGAGCTTTTAAACACTCGTCCCAAGCATTTATCAACTCATTACCCCGATCATTATCACCATCTTCTGTTACATTCTGCTCTCTTTTTTCTTCTTTAACGAAAGAATACAAGCTATCGGGAATTTCAAACAAGTTTAGTCTAGCGACACATTGTAAGACATCAATACAAAGTGGGTCGTTATCCTCATTCCAGAGCGACAGTAGCTGATTAATGGCATCCTGTACGTTTTTAATTTGTAACAATTGATCCCTTTCATTCCTCTGTATTCGTAAAAGTCTAGAATATTTCCGAGCAATGCTTGCTATAGCAAACTTGTTACCAACTTTATGAGCATTGAAGATTGGTAAAATGATCTCTGTAAAAAAATTCAACTCCGGTAGCGAGCCCTCTAATAGTCCGGTTTTCAATTTGTCTATTTTATGCAGTGGCTGAAACAATTCCGAAAAACCTAGTCTTGTTGCTGCCATATGATGTTCCAGAATAAGGGTCATGTAATCTACATCTATCCATTTTTCGTCTTCAGTGATTTGTGCCATTCGTTGTGCAACTAATTCTTCTGTTTTTATTCTATCTGCTGTTGATGGCAAAATAAAAAAATGGACATGCCCTTCTTCCTTATCTGTTCTTGGCCTCTGTTCTTGATCATCAACAGCAGAACGAATTCTATTTATCAGTTTAACAATTCTTTTCGGACAACGATGGTTCATTTTCTTAACAGGCCTTTTCCAATTTTCGGGTAAATTAATTCCAAGATCCTCTTTTCCGTCAGAATATATCCTTTGCATCGTATCGCCAAATAGACCTAACGAAAAGGTACCGTTATTTTTCCGCTCAACCTCAAATAAAGCATTTAAAAGCTCCTTATTGGTATCCTGACTCTCATCAACTAAAAGAATAGGAAATTTCTTAATTAATATTTTTTGCATTAACGGCTTGCTTAAAAAGTAAGCTCCGATACTTATTACTTCGGAATGATTTAATGATTCCTTACCTTGGTTAATACCGTTAGGATTGTAGGTGAATTGTTTAATTTTTTTCAAATTATTGATACGCTTTTGTTTAGCCTCGATATTTTTTTGACGAACCACAAATGCTCTGCTTGTTGGACGCCCATTTCTTTGTTTTTCTTCTAAATCTGTAATCTGATGCGTTAGGTTTGCGTATAGCCACTCACTTATGTCTTTATTAAAACCTTTAATTAATTCCCATACAAAAGTATGAATTGTAGAAACAGAGAACAGCGGATCGTAATCCAACCGACGGCCAATTTCTTCACAGGCAGCATTCGTGTATGTAATAATCGCCACTCTTTGACCTTTTAATCGTAATTGTTGATAGCTAGTTTCTCGAATTTTTTCTAAAGCAGTTACTAGAGATCTTGTTTTCCCTGATCCCGCCCCAGCAAATAAGAAGAAGCTTTGAGGATTTTCAAGATCCAGACACTTAATGATCTCGTCATCTATATGATCATCGATATGATTATGTTCAATTTGTTCTATATGAACCATTTAGACTCCCACCACTTCTTCTGCTGCACTTTCAACAGAGTTTAGATTAAGACTGTTATCCCATTGATTCTTTTTTATTTGTTCCCTTAACCATGTAAGTCCCTCTTTTATATAAGTTGGTACTTTAAGATCACTAAGATCCTTTCGATAAATAAGTTGTAAAGCAAAATCAGCTTTCTTGCCCTCCCTCAAATCATCAAAGAATGTTTCTCCTAATTGATCAATTGAGCTTAAGTTATTAATTGCGTCTTTAAATTTTTTTATCAGCCCATTACCATCGGCGTTTTTAAAAAGGGTTAAATTTTCAAAAACCAGTGCATCTTCAAATGTATAAGGTAGCGCTTCAACTTCTGGACCATCAGGAACCATTAGGACTTTAATTGGTGATTGGTAAGCAGCTCGAACCGAAAAATGGATATTTTCATACCGCTTAACCTTCTCCTCTGGTTTTAAATCAAGGAGATCATCGATATTTGTTTTGCAAGGCACCCAAGATTTCAATGTATCATTCCCTGTTACCAAATCTTTTTTTCGAGATGGAGGGACAGATTTGTGACTTTTTGAATTTGCTGAATCTAAGTCAGTTATTATTAAACTTGTTAAACCTAATGCTTCTATTAATGGTCTTAAAGTATGTGCATGGCTTCCGCCAATTTCCAATATAGAAATATACATTTGATTTAATTCTTCAAAATGGCTACGAATAAAGTGCGGGAGTAACATTCGCTCGGCCGGACCTTCTACAAGAATAGCTGCATCTGCAAAAAGCAAATCATAATGAGTTAGTTGAAGATATCTGGTTACAAAACGTTCTGTTTCAGGTTCCTTTTTACCAAACACATTCGAAAGATTAACAACAGTAGACGTAGGTACTTCATTTTGTGATAATATTGGTTTTCTACGAAAATAGCGTATGCTAGAAAAAGGCATTTCATGAGCAATATGACCAGAATGCGTACTTACAATTAACTGAGTCTTCAAACTCTGCTCATCTTTTAAATTCTTATGATTACATAGCACTTTATAAGCTTGTCGAATGAATACTTGTTGGACTTGCATATGAAGATGTGCTTCAGGTTCCTCAATTAATACAATATGCAGCGGCGGTATAAAAAAATCTTCTTGGCCGCTCGAAGTATTTTTGGCCAGCTTTCCTACCTTCATCCATTCATCTCTAAATTGCATCAACTTAAAAATCATAGATATTAAATTTTGATAGCCTAAACCGTTGTAAAGTTCAGGTAACCTCAATGGAAAATAATTATCTTGATTATTCTCAGGCGTCAACTCAAATTGGACTGCTGAATCATGATTAAGTCCGTCAGCGGGTTTAATTTTAGTTGAAATCGTTATCTTTGGATTTGAAAAACCAGGGTATCCAAGGCTCTCCAATTCATAAAGCGCATCATTAAACGCATGACGTAATTTTTCATTAAAAGTTCTTTGAGCTACATCAATGGCCTCTAAAGCGCCGATATCAGCTGAATCAGGTAAATTTGTCGGACTTAAGTGTTTATTATAATACTTCCTTAATTGTGCAGACAAACTGCCTGCTCTACGGCTCGTTGATTCATCATCTTCATTAGCTTTATTAGTGGGATCAGTAAATCCTCGCTGTGCATTAATATTGTGTATTAAAAATAATCTTTTAAATGGGTCACCTTCAATGGGGCCACTACCTAAGGGCAATATTTGAGGTCGAGCAACACCGTTTTCAGGTAATGAAAGCTTTTCAGGGTCAAGAATGTATGACTTTATTTCAAAATGTGTCTGGAACTTTCTACTCAAATAATCCCGAAGATCTTTAGGCCATAATGATATCGAGCTATTACCTTCGGTAGATATTATAGCATTCAACGTATTTTTTGCAGTTTTACTTGAATCAATGAAATCCTTAAATAGATTCTCAATATTTTTAGGCTCAAGTCTTAATCGAACACCAAGCAATCCTCCGCCCCAATCCAAGGATGGGATTAGATGAGCAACATAATGAATTTCATGGTCTTCAACGTACAGCCATACATCCATAGTAGGTACGAGCTTCCCTAATTCCTCTGCAAGAGAACCGATCATTTCTTCACTATTAATTAATTTTTTTCCTATAACATTAATCTCAATCCAATTGGATAATGTAAAATCATTTACAGTGAAATCGTTTTTTTCGCTTAAAAATTTTCTTAAGACATCCATAGCCGAAGTTTTTCCACTATTATTGGCTCCAACAAATATTGTCGTTTGATCTGTGAATTCTATTCGGCATGATTTTAATTTTCTATAATTCTGAATCTCAACATACTCAATGTGCATCTGTACACCCCCAGATTTTAATTCTTGGAGCACTAAAAAATTATATAAAATACGACTAATTTCAGTGTAGCACCAGTTGTAAAATATTTCTATAGAAGCTTATCTCATCATTACCAATAAACGAGTACAAAAAAAATGTAAAATTACAAATATTTGAATAAAATAAATTATCAAAATAAAAAAAACCAGAGACACTCTGGAGAATAGGTAAGTATATAAATTCTTCTCTGCCAAATCTATTGCGACGGCTAACTGAATCTGCCCGATCTTACTAAGACCGCACCTATAATCCTTTAGAGACTTCGTTTCAATAATCGGTTCTATATCAAGGTTATAGCGGTCTAATTCAACGTAGGCAATAATATCGTCACTCCTTATTCCATCCTTACTCTTTTAAACAAAAACCCGCCGTGCAGAGCTGCAACGCGCGCAGGGACAGTTGAAGGAGCTATTAAGTAATAATCAATTTGAATTTTTGACGACCCCCTCCTTCTGGACCATTTGGAATCAACGTATCTAATGGAACGAAGCCAAACTTTTGATATAACTTACTTGCAGGTCTCCCGTCTGGAATATCGTCACCAAACGTAGTAACGGTAAATTCTGCTGGAACATCAGTAAGTCCCAAAATATGCCTTAGCAACGCTGTAGCTATTCCCTTATTTCTCGCTCGCGCTGAAACGGCTAACCATCCAATTTTATAGTTTGGGGCATCGGACGAAGAAAATAAAACACCTCCGAGCAAGACTGCCCCTGGCAATCCATCATTTTCCCTAACACAAAAGGCACTATTTCGATTTATATTTTTCTCCAATGCTTGGATAAACTTTGGATCACTTACCATTGGTCCAAATAAGCATTCGACTTCTGAAGCAAGTTCCAGCCATCCGCTAAGGTCGTCCATCATCGCGTTTACAACTCTCATAAGTATGACCCCCTCTTTTAGATTTCGTTATCCTGAACCTACTAATAAAAAATCCTTACCTCTCCGAAGAAAGGTAAGGATTTTCCGCCGCTCATATTAAGCGCGGGAGATGTATTGGCCTTCGCGGGTGTCGATCAAGAGCACGTCGCCTTCGTTGATGAAGAGCGGCACTTGAACGTTCAAGCCGGTTTCGACTTTCGCGTTCTTGGTCGCGCCTTGCGCCGTATTGCCTTTGATGCCCGGCTCGGTTTCGATAACTTTCAGCTCAACGCTGTTCGGCATGTTGATCCCGAGGATCTCGCCTTGGTAGCTCATGATGTTGATGTTCATGTTTTCTTTCAGGAAGTTCAGTTCCCATTTGATTTGCTTTTCTTCCAAGTTGATTTGGTCGAACGATTCCGTATCCATAAACGTATGCTCTTTGCCGCTGGCATACAGATATTGCATTTGGCGGTTTTCGATGTGAGCGCGGCTCACGTTCTCACCGGCGCGGAACGTACGCTCGACGGTGTTGCCGTTGCGCAGGTTTTTCAGCTTGGAGCGGACGAAGGCAGCGCCTTTACCCGGTTTAACGTGCTGGAAATCGACAACGGTGAACAAATCGCCGTCTACTTCGATGGTTAAGCCTGTTTTAAAATCGTTAACTGAAATCACTACAAAAACCTCCCTAAAATGTGAGCAGACGACAGTGCCTCAAGCCTTGTAAGAACCAGTTTCCGAATCATCGGACCTATCCTTGCCTTCGCCTTGGTTTGTCGCTACCAAGTTGCATCAAGTTATGGTATCACAATCAAGTCTTTGCTGGATTGCGTTAACCTCCGATTGCCTGTTTCCGTGATGACGATATCGTCCTCGATCCGAACGCCACCGAAGCCAGGCAAATAAATGCCCGGTTCCACGGTAACGACCATGCCCGGAGTCAGTACAACATCGCCCTGCACCGACAGCCGCGGCGCTTCGTGAACTTCCATCCCGAGCCCGTGACCGGTGCCATGGCCGAAATGGTCACCGTAGCCGTATCGACTGATAATATCTCGTGCAGCGGCATCCGCTTCCTTGCCGGTCATTCCCGGCTTGATGCGCTCGAGCGCTTCCATTTGCGCTTCGAGAACGATCTTGTAGATGTCGCGGTGTTTATCCGTCGGCGTACCGACGATGACCGTACGGGTAATGTCGGAACAGTAGCTTTTGTAATAGGCTCCGAAATCGAGCGTTACAAATTCGCCGGTCCCGATAATTTTGTCACTGGCTTTACCGTGCGGCAGCGCTGAGCGTTCGCCGGAAGCGACGATCGTTTCGAACGAAGTCGAAGCGGCGCCATGCTTGCGCACGAACATCTCGATTTCGAGTGAAATGTCCAGCTCTTTGACCCCGGACTTCAGCAGCCCGAGAACGTGGACAAACGTGCGGTCAGCCAGATCGGCCGCCTGCTGCATGATGGCGATCTCTTCGTCGTCCTTGACCATGCGCAGCGATTCGACCAGCCCGCCGGTCGGCACGAATTCGATCCCGCCGAGCGCTTCGGCGTAGATACTGTAGGTACCATAGCTGAGGTCGGTTTGCTCGAAGCCAAGCTTGGCAATGCCCCACTTGCGAAGCAGATCGTTAATCGATTCCACAACCTTGGGTCCATGCTCGATGATCTCGTAGCCGGCCGCTTGCTCCGATGCCTGTGTCACGTAACGAAAATCGGTCAGCAGTACGGCCCGATCGGCCGTAATGAGCACGTAGCCTGCCGATCCGGTGAAGCCCGTCATATATTTCCGGTTCGTCGCATTTGTGATGAGCAGCGCCGGCAAGCCTTTTTGTTCCAAGAGGCTGCGCAGCCGCCCGATTCGTTGTTGTTGCATTTGTTATCCCTCCGCACTATCAATATACTGGACCAGCGCACGCAAGCCCAGCTCGTAGCTGTTCGCGCCGAAACCCGCGATTTGGCCCACGGCTACCGGGGCGATTACCGATACATGGCGGAAAGCTTCCCTTTTATGAATGTTCGAAATATGTACTTCAACCGTCGGGATGCCCACAGTGCTGATGGCATCGCGGATCGCATAGCTGTAATGCGTGAACGCTCCCGGATTGAACAAGATGCCGGCTTTCTGTCCATAGGCGGCATGAATGCGGTCGATCAGATCCCCTTCGTGATTCGACTGGTAGCATTCCAATCCGACCCCGAGCTCCTCCGCCAGCCTGGTCAGCCTGTCCGTTATCGCTTGAAGCGACAAGCTCCCGTAGACACCGGGCTCCCGGATGCCAAGCATGTTCAAATTTGGCCCGTTCAACAACAAAATGTGCTTCATCCGTGAAACCTCCCAACCTGATAAATCCGCACACACTTAGCCATTTTACCATAACCTTCCCCGGTTTGAGAACTTTTTTTTGCGGGCTCAGGCGGCCGAATAAAGCGGTTTACCAATGTTTGGGTTATACGTAATGCACATCAACGCACAGAAGATGCGAAAGCGTACAGCCTGCGACAGTTTGCAAGCCGCACGAGTTCATGTTAACTCCGGCTCGTCCCGGCCGCCGGCAAAAGGCTCCCGCTCCCGCTCGTCCGTAAATTCGAAGCTGATCGAATAGCCGATAAACAATCCCCATAGCACGAACAGGCACGCTTGGGTCACCACCGTGTTCAAATCCAGATAGGCAATCCAATTCATCATCCCGGTCACCGGTCCGAGCAACAGGAACAAGAACGCCCACCAAGCGACGCCATATCCGACCCCGTACCACGGACCTAACGCTTTGGCGAATAACATCGCATACAATATAGCGGAAACGACGGACAAGGCGATAAATGCCAGCCACCCCAGCAAATATCCCCGCCATGTCATTAGGTAAGAATGCTTGTACAAGGGCTCAAGCAAAAATCCCGGCGATAGCGAAGTAAAATGAAAATAGTTGGCCAGTATTTGCACCCCGCCCCAGATCAGCCCGGCGAAAAAGCCGATATATACCGCGAAATTCCATCGATTCGTACGGGGCTTCTTATCGCTTCGGCGATCCATGCCCAAATCCTCCCTCGATTTCGGATATCCACTAGTATGTGCAAAAGTTCCACTGATAAACAAGTGGCAATATGACTGCGGATTCGCTAAAATACAGATATGGCATCATTTATTGTTAATTATTCATAGTAGAAGAAGGTGTATCGTATTGTCGGAGAAGAATCAACCCAATGCTGTTTACGGCGGCCAAGCCGTGATTGAAGGCGTCATGTTTGCCGGCCAGAAGGTGAACGTTACGGCGGTACGCCGAAAAGATAATACCATCCATTATCTTGAGGTACCCAGAAAAGAAATCGGCTGGGTCCAGGCGCTGAAGAAGATCCCGCTCATCCGGGGAATTGTCGGTATTGTGGAAGCGAGCGCCAAAGGGGCGCAACACTTGAATTTTTCGGCGGAGGTGTTTGCCGAGGAAGAAGGTGTGGTTAAGGAAGAGAAGAAGGAATCGCTGACTGGTAAAATTTCCATGATTCTCGGGGTGGCAGTCGTCGGGATTTTATCCTTTTTGTTCGGCAAGTTCGTGTTCACGCTTGTGCCGCCAACCATCGAGCAGATGCTGTTCGGAAGTTTGTTCCAGAACCAGATCGGGCATAACCTGATCGAAGGCTTGATCAAGATTATTTTGCTTGTCGGGTATATTTATTTTATTTCGCTTACGCCGATGATCAAACGTTTATTTCAATACCACGGAGCCGAACATAAAGTCATTAGCGCTTACGAGGCGGGCCTGGAGCTCACCGTCCAGAACGTGCAAAAGTTCAGCACGCTGCATTACCGGTGCGGCAGCAGCTTCATCGTCTTTACGGTCCTCGTCGGAGTCGTCATTTACTCGTTCTTTCAATACGATTCGTTTCTGGAGCGTATCATTCAACGGATCGTGCTGCTTCCGCTTGTGATCGGCGTGTCCTACGAGGTTTTGCGGTTCACCAACAGCCTGCGGGACATTCCGGTGCTTCGTTTCCTCGGCTATCCAGGTCTGTGGCTGCAATTGCTCACGACCAAAGAACCGGACGATTCCCAAGTTGAAGTATCCATTGCCTCCTTCAACCGGATGCGGGAGCTCGACCGGCAAATTTAATCTTAGACAAGGAGGGGTCCTGCATGAGAAACCGTAACAGCACGGTCGCTTACGTGATTTTCGGCTTGATCGCCATCGGGATACTGGCTAGCGTCTTGTCCAATCCGGGCACGTTTATTATTCCGATTCTCGTATTCGGCGTGATTTTCTTCCTGTACAAGTTCCCGCCGAGCCGATGGAGACAACCGAAAGGGCCGTCCTCCTCCCGGTTTCAAAAAGGAAAGCGGCGCAACGCCACGTTCCGCGTCATTCAAGGCAATAAGGACAGCTCGGACGAACCGCCCAAATACCATTGATTTCGTTATACTTTTAAAGCGGCAGCCTCTTCCTAAGAGCGCTTGCCGCTTTTGTTTTTTCAAGCTTTCTTGGAGTAGTGGTTCGGAACCCGGCAGACGTGGGTCAAGTAGTTGTGCTTGTACTCAGTCATCTTCCAATGCGAGAAAAATGAGTGCGTCGCCCGCTGCCCGGATTCGAAAAGCTTCAGGCTCTGCTCGGTCGATATGTCGAAGTCGGTGATGCTGACGCCGAGCGTCGGAATTTGAACCGTACGGAACCGGTTCGTCTCCTGGATATAGCGGTCGTCGTGCGCCTCCAGCATGGTCGAGAACAAGGCCCGCATCATGCTGACCGGACCGTGAATGGCGTTCGGCTGCCCGGTGCCGCGGCCCACCATTTGGAAGCCGATGGTCGGGATCATCTGATCGATCGGCGGCGCTTCCGTCGAATCGAAGATCCACAGCGGAAAGTTGCTCAGCAGTCCTCCGTCCACGATGTACACGAACTGATCGATGAATTTTTCTCCGGGCAGACGGTGCTCGAACGATTTGCGGATGATCACCGGATCGAAGAAGTAAGGAATCGCCGTGCTCATCCGAACGGCTTTCGCGATCATGAACCGGCGGGGATCGATGCCGTAATGGGCGATGTCGTCCGGCAGGACGAGCAATTTGCGGCTGGAGATGTCGGAGGCGATAATGCGAAGCTGATTCGGCTTCAGATCGCCGAACGTGCGGATGCCCTTGGCCAGCAGCAGCTTATGAATCCAGTGCTCCAGCGCTTCTCCGGAATACAGACCTTTTTTGATAAACAAACGGGTCAACGGGCCGATCAGCTTCGTATCGAAGATCCGGGAGCGCTGCAGGAACGTACGAAAAGGCGTCGCTTCGATAACCTCCTTCATCTCGTCCGCACGATATCCCGCCGCTACTAACGAGGCGACGATGGCCCCGGAGGACGTCCCCGCCACCTGATGAAACGAATGTCCGAGCTGCTCCACCGCCGATACGGCCCCCGCAAGCGCGATTCCCTTTACGCCGCCGCCTTCAAATACGGCATTGATTCTCACCCCGCATCCCCTCTTCCCGCAAAGTCTCTCCAAGAGTATGTATGAGGGGACAAATTGTCCTTATGCCTGAAAAAGAAAAAAGCCCCCCAATTTTCGGAGACTTACGATTCTTCCAGCTCTTTTCTGAGGCGAAGCAGCTCTTCGCCGCGGGTCGTGTCGCGCTTGAAATATTCAACCAGCGTTTCGATGCATGTGATGGAGTCCCAGCTCAAGTGATGCTCGATACCCTCGACGTCCTTATAAATATTTTCTTCCGCTACGCCGATCATCGTCAAAAATTCTTCCAGCAGGTGATGGCGGTCCACCAGCCGCTTTCCGACCTTTTGCCCTTTCGATGTCAGCACGAGTCCACGGTATTTTTCATAAATTAAGTAGTTGTCTTTGTCGAGCTTCTGAATCATTTTCGTCACCGAAGAAGGATGGACCTCAAGTCCTTCGGCGATATCGGAAACGCGCGCATACCCTTTCTCATCGATTAATTTATAAATGCGTTCCAAATAATCTTCCATACTGGGCGTAGCCATTCCGCGTTCCTCCCGTGTTCCAAAGACGAATCTCGGTACTATTATGATACACCGTTTGATTTATGCAAAGCAAGACTTTGCTGTGAAGGACAAAACCTCATGTGCAGCGCGGCAAATTCCCATGTGTGCGCACATCGCGAATGAAGCATCCTAAGGTCGTTATAAGCGTTTTTAACTATATCACAGCCGCATTCCGTAAGCAAGTCCGATACGATTCGTACCATCAGGAGGGATCTCGCACATGGCCACGGAGCTGCTCGCACCCCCGATCCGCCAGACGCAAGTGTTTGTCCCGGAGCTCGTCTATTTTGAGCCCGACGCCTTGGACTACCCCAAAGGTAAGCGAATCCACGAATGGGCGTTGAAGGAAGGACTTCCGATTCGCATGACGACCTCCCACAACCGGATCACAAACCTTCCGGGCGAGAGCGATCTGGAAAAATACCGGATTGCCAAACGGACGCTGGTCGTCGGAATTCGCAAAACGCTGAAATTCGATACGTCCAAGCCGTCTGCCGAGTATGCCATCCCGATCGCGACAGGCTGTATGGCGCACTGCCATTACTGCTATCTGCAAACGACGCTCGGGGCGAAGCCTTATATCCGGGTCTATGTCAATACCGACGATATTTTGAAGCAAGCCAAGCAGTATATCGAAGAACGAGCGCCGGAAATTACCCGCTTCGAGGCCGCCTGTACATCGGACCCGGTCGGGCTTGAGCATATCTCGGGCTCACTCAAGGAATATATCGAATTTATGGGGCGGGAACCGCTCGGCAGACTTCGGTTCGTCACGAAATTTCACCACGTGGAACCGCTGCTGGATGCCAAGCATAATGGTCATACCCGGTTCCGGTTCAGCGTCAATGCGGATTATGTCATCAAACACTTCGAACCGGCAACCTCCAGCTTCTACGAGCGCATCGAGGCGGCAGGTAAAGTCGCCAAGGCCGGATATCCGCTCGGCTTCATCATCGCTCCGATCATCTGGCACGAAGGCTGGGAAGAAGGCTACGGCGAACTGCTGCACAAATTGAAAGAGGCCCTTCCGTCGGAAGCGACCTCTGATTTGACATTCGAATTGATTCAACACCGGTTTACGAAAACAGCCAAAAACATTATCCGCCAGCGCTATCCGAAGACAAAGCTGGAGATGGACGAAGCCAAACGGAAATACAAATGGGGCCGATGGGGTCAGGGCAAGTATGTTTATCCTGACGAACAGGCCACGGCGCTGCGCGAATTCATCAGCGAACGCATATTCGCCCATTTTCCGCAAGCGAAGATCGATTATTTTACCTGAGCGTTAGCCCATCCAGGAAGGCGTAATGCCCTGCAGCCAGATCGTGATCCGGGTCATTTGATCTGTGTACAGCAGCACGGCCACGACAAGCATCACGGCTCCGCCTACTTTCATCATGGTGGCGGAATACTTCAAGATCCATTTGGTCGATCCGATGAAGAACGCAAGGACGAAGAACGGGATCGCGAAGCCAAGCGAATAAGCGGAAACGAGCGGCAGCCAGGAATTTGGTTCGGTTGCCGCCAGCATCAGCATCGCGGACAAAATCGGGCCGATGCAGGGCGACCATCCTGCGGCGAAGCCGATACCGATCAGCAATGAGCCGAGGTAACCGGCAGGCTTCGACTTGAACTGTAGCTTACGCTCGCGCATAAGCCACTGCGGTTGAAAAATGCCGATCAGAAACAGTCCCATCACAAAGATCATGATCGCCGAAATTTGCCGGAGCAAATCACGGTAATCCAGGAAGGCGTTGGCAATGACGTTCGCCCCAAGTCCCAGCGTGTAGAAAATAATGGAGAACCCGAGAATGAAGCAGAGCGTATGGGTAATCAGCTTGAACCGGATTTCTTTGGCACTCTGCTCATCCTTGAGCTTCCCGACGGAAACGCCGGTTATGTAGGACAAATACGAAGGATACAGCGGCAGGCTGCAGGGCGATATGAAAGAAGCGAAGCCAGCCCACAGCGCGATCCAAATGTTAAGTTCCACGACTACCGTTCACCCTCCTTTTTTATTCTTGCTACATGCGAAGTCCCCGTTTTACCGTCAAAATGCCGATGAGCATTGCGATCAGCAGCAGCACGACCATCGCTCCCGGCGCCAGATCCCATACACCTGCGGAGACAAGCCCGGCAACGACCGCAAGCTCGGAGAATAGAATTGACCAGAAGATCGAATGCTTGAAGCTGCGGGCGACGAGCAGGCTGCAAGCGACCGGAATCGTCAGTAACGAGGAAACCAGTAGCGCCCCCACGATTTTGATCGAGACGCTGATGACCAGCGCCGTCAGCATCGTGATCATAATATTATAGAAGCGCAGCGGCAGACCGCTTACGCCGGCCGCGTCTTCGTCGAAGAAAAGCAGGAACATTTCTTTGTAATTGATCAGCACGAAGGCCACGACGATGACCGCAACGCCGCCGACGACCCAGAGGTCGGTATTGTCCAGCGTGTAAATGCTGCCGAAGAAATAGCTCATAACGTTAATGTTGAAGCCTTTGCCGATCGTGAACAGCAAGGTGGCGAGCGCAACGCCGCCCGACATAATAATCGCGATCGACAGTTCGGCGTAGGTCTTGTACGCTTTGCGCAGCCGCTCGATCCCGAACGAGGCCAGCAAGGCGAACAGCAGCCCGACGCCGGTCGGGTAAACGTTGATCAGAAATCCGAGCGCGACACCCGCGATCGATACGTGCGCAAGCGTGTCTCCGATCATCGACAAGCGGCGCAGCACGAGAAATACGCCCATAAGCGGAGCGGTCAAGCCGATTAACAAGCCGCCGATCAGCGCCCGCTGAAAAAAGTATTCGCTAAAGATGTCCAAAGCCAGTTCTCTCCTATCTTCCCGCTGCATCCTGCCGTCGCTATCCGGTCAGGGTTATACTTCAATCGTCTCTCTAAGCTGCTGCATCGAGTGGGTCAGATCGGTTTCGCGGCAATTTTCCGGCTCGTGCGTATGCTTGACGTAGAACGATAGGCCGCCGCTCTTCTGCACCGAGTCCTCCCCGAGATACGATTGGATCATATCCATATCGTGCGTTACCATAATAAACGTGATGTGATGATGCTGGTGCATATGCCGAATCATGCGGAAAAAGCCGGCCTGCGTCTCGGCGTCGATGCCAACGGTAGGCTCGTCCAGAATAAGCAGCTCCGGGTTGTTGATTAACGCCCGGGCGAGGAATACCCGCTGCTGCTGGCCGCCGGACAATTGGCCGATCCGCCGGTCCGCCAGGTCTTCGATACGCATCGCGTAGAGCGCGTCGTCCGTTTTGCTGCGCTCCTGCTTGGTCAGACGGCGGAACATATTTTTCTTGCCGAACAGCCCGGAGGTCACGACTTCGCGGACCGTAGCGGGGAACAGCGGATTCAACGCATTTTTCTGCGGCACGTACCCGACGCGCTCCCAGTCGCGGAATTGGCCGACCGGCTGGCCGAAGAGACGGATTTCGCCGCGGGCCGGCTTCAGCAGCCCGACAATCATCTTGAGCAGCGTCGTCTTGCCTGCGCCGTTGGAACCGACCAATCCGACGAAATCACGCTCCAGAATCGAAAAGTTCAAGCCGCTGATCACGGATTTATTTTCATAAGAAAAAAAGATTTCATCGATCGTCACGATCTGTTGATGACACCCAAAGCCAGCATTCGTTTGCATGACAAAGCTCCTTATACGGAAGGTCTCGCTTCTTATTGTAATGCTTTTATTAAATTATTCAAATTGTTTTCCATCAGGGACACATAATCGTCACCTTTAGTTGCCTGCTCTTCGGTTAACCCTTCGACCGGGCTGAGGACAAGCGTTTCGACTCCGGCGTCCTTCGCAAGCGTCTTGGCCAGTTTATCGGATACAAGCTCCTCAAAGAATATATATTTGACTTGATTGTCTTTAATGAATTGCAAAATATTTTTCATATCCTTGGACGTCGGTTCCGCATCCGGAGCAAGACTCATAATCGCCTTCTGGTTCAGTCCGTAGGCTTTGGCCAAATACCCGAACGATTGGTGCGTCACGACAATATCCTTCTTGGATACCTTGGCCAGCTCGCTCTTGTACTTGCCGTCCAGTTGGTCAAGCCGGTCGGCGAGCTTCTTGAAATTCGCTTCGTAGTCGGCTTTGTGCACGCCGTCGACTTGAATCAGCGCGTCTTTGATGTTGAGGGCGAGCTGCTTGGCATTGAGCGGGCTCAGCCATACGTGCGGGTCCGTATTACCGTGATCGTGACCGTGAGCATCCTTGCCTTCTTCTTTCTTCTCGTCGTGGCCATGCTCATCCCCGTGTTCCTCTTCCATGGCGGGAATCAGCTCGATGCCGCGGCTTGCTTCGACCACAACGGTCTTGCTGTCCTTCTTCAAGCTGCCGAGAGTGTCCTTTACCCAACCCTCGAAGCCGGCGCCCAAATAGACGAACAAGTCCGATTTGGTCAGATTCTGGATGTCGCGGCTTTTCGGCGACCAATCGTGGGGCTCGACGCCGGCCGGTACCAGATTGACGACGTTGACATGATCTCCGCCGATTTTGGAGGCAAAATCATATAAAGGATAAAAGCTGACTGCGATATTGATCTTGCCGTTCACAAGCGCAGGCTGCGAACGTCCTCCGCAAGCGGACAACAGCGTGGAAATCAGCAAAACCAGGATCACGGGAAGGATGGCCCGTTTGATGAATGTTGGCTTCATGAGATACTACCCTCCGAGACGTAAATCGTAATTTTTTTCATTAACAACGACGATTATACGCCCCGCCCATCCGCTTGTCAACGGTAAATGTAGAAATTACGATAAAGCCAAAAATACCCCTTTGCGCCTCTTGTTGGCAAAGGGGTATTTCGATCTATACGTTGTAAGCTACTCGACGCGAACCGCTTGCTGCTGGGCTTTCAAGCACAATTCGGCCGCTTTGAAGGCATGCTCCTGCGTCATCGCGTTTTCCGTCCGGTGCATACAATCGAGGATCAACTGCCCGAAGTACGGATAGCCGACTTCGCCGCGAACGGAGAAATGCCGCTCGCCTTCCTTGTTCACCAAATACACGTGGTCGCCCTGCCTATCCCGGGCAATATCGATATATTTGCGCAGCTCGATATACCCGTCCGTGCCGACGATGAGCGTCCGGCCGTCGCCCCAGGTACCCAGACCATCCGGGGTCAGCCAGTCGACGCGGAAGTAGAAGGTCGCGCCGTTATCGCCGGTCAGCGTGGCGTCTCCGAAGTCTTCCAGCTCCGGGTACTGCTTGTTGTTATAGTTGGCTATCCGGCTGCTACCGACCGTGGCGTCCTTGGCGCCGGTGTAGAACAAGAACTGCTCGATCTGATGGCTGCCGATGTCGCAAAGGATGCCGCCGTATTTCTCCCGCTCGAAAAACCACTGCGGACGGCTCGGCGCATTCAATCGGTGCGGGCCCCAGCCCATCACATGCACGACGCGCCCGATAGCGCCCTTCTGAATCAGCTCTCCGGCGAACACGGCGCTTTCCACATGCAGCCGTTCGCTGTAATAGACCATGTACTTCCGGCCCGTTTCCTTTACTTTCGCACGGGCGGCTTCAAGCTGCGATAACGCGGTGAATGGCGTCTTGTCGGTAAAATAGTCTTTTCCCGCGCTCATGACACGAACGCCAAGCGCTCCGCGTTCCGAAGGGACGGCCGCTGCCGCTACGAGTTGAATGCTCGGATCGCGCAGGATTTCTCCATCCGAAGCGGCGGCCTTGGCTTGCGGGTACCGCTTGACGAACGCTTCGACTTTCGCGGGGTCCGGGTCGTAGACGGCAACCAAATCGGCTCCCGCTTCCATCAGGCCGTTGCACATGCCGTAAATATGGCCGTGATCCAGCCCTATCGCGGCAAAAGCGAACTCGCCCGGCTTCACGACCGGATTCGGTTTCCCCTGCGGCGCGTAATTCATTCCGTCGTTCTTCTGCATACAAGAAGCCTCCCACCATGGTATCTATCGATTGTTCACGTGAACAACCCTTACTTTACCACAGATCCGTTCGGAATTGAATCGGAAACTGTCGCGAGAGTCAACCGGTCTCCTTGCGATGCGGCCAAAATCATGCCCTGCGACAATTCGCCGCGCAGCTTGACCGGCTTCAGGTTCGTGACGCAGATGACTTTGCGGCCGACCATTTGCTCCGGCGTGTAATATTTGGCGATACCGGAGACAACCTGGCGCTGCTCGTAGCCGAGATCGAGCTGCAGCTTCAGCAGCTTGTCGGCGTTCTTCACCGGTTCCGCGGCGATGACCTCGGCCACCCGCAGGTCGACTTTGAAGAAATCGTCGATCGAGATTTCAGGCGAAGCCTCCGGCGCCGGTACGGCTGCCGTCTCCGCTTTCGCGTCCGCAGCCTTCGGCTCCTCGGACTCCGCCGCAGGAACCGTTCCGCCGCTCATCGATTCCGCGATGAACGCAATCTCCTTGTCCGCCTCCAGACGCGGGAACATCGCTTCGCCCTTCGCCACGCGCGTCCCGGCAGGCAGCGTCCCGAATGCGTGCACCGTATCCCATACGGTGAGCGGGCCGACTTCGATGCCGAGCTGCTGCCACATGCGGCGCGGCGCCTCGGTCATGAACGGCTGAAGCAGTACGGACGAGATGCGCAGCGATTCTGCCAGCACGTACAGCACGGAGCCGAGCGTCTCCCGCTTCGTCTCGTCCTTCGCCAGGTTCCACGGCTGCGTCTCGTCGATGTATTTGTTCGTGCGGCTGACAAGCTGCCAGATCGAAGCGAGTGCTACGGAAAACTCCATTTTTTCCATCGCTTCCTCGACTTTGGCTACCGTCGCTTCGGCCGTCTCCAGTACGGCGGCATCGAATTCAGTCGCTCCGGCGACATACGGCTGCACTTCGCCGCCGAAATATTTATCGATCATCGCCACGGTCCGGCTAAGCAGATTGCCGAGGTCGTTCGCCAGATCGAAGTTGATCCGCTCCACGAAGCTTTCCGGCGTAAACGTGCCGTCGGAGCCGAACGGCACTTCCCGCATCAAGTAATAACGGAGTGCATCTAGGCCGTAGCGGTCGATCAAGGTGACCGGGTCCATGACGTTGCCTTTGGATTTGGACATTTTGCCATCTTTCGTCACAAGCCACCCATGGCCGATGACCTTCTTCGGCAGCGGCAGACCGAGCGCCATCAGCATCGCCGGCCAGATGATCGTATGGAAGCGCACGATCTCCTTGCTCATCAAGTGCACGTCCGCCGGCCAGTACGTTTGGTAGCGGCTGTCATCCTCGCTGCCGTAGCCGAGCGCGGTAATATAGTTGGAGAGCGCGTCGATCCAGACGTAGATCACGTGCTTCGGGTTGCCCGGCACACGGATGCCCCAGTCGAACGTCGTCCGGGAGACAGCCAAATCTTCCAGTCCGGGCTTGATGAAGTTGTTGATCATCTCGTTGCGGCGGGATTCCGGATGAATGAACTCCGGATGCTTCTCGTAATGCTCAATCAACCGATCGGCATATTTGCTGAGCCGGAAAAAGTAGCTCTCTTCCTTCACCCATTCCACCGGCCCTCCGCAGTCCGGACATTTGCCGTCGACCAGCTTGTTTTCGAGGAAAAACGACTCGCACGGCGTACAGTACCAGCCTTCGTAATGGCCAAGGTAAATATCGTCCTGCTCCATCAACTTCGTGAAAATTTTCTCGACGGCCTGCTTATGGCGCGCGTCGGTCGTACGGATGAAATCGTCGTACGAGATGTCGAGCTTTTTCCACAGGTCCTTGATTCCAGCGACGATGTCGTCGACGAACTGCTGCGGCGTCTTGCCCGCCTCCTGCGCCTTGCGCTCAATCTTCTGTCCGTGCTCGTCGGTGCCCGTCAAGTACATGACGTTGTACCCGCGCAGCCGCTTGTATCGTGCCATGACGTCGCCCGCCACCGTCGAATACGCGTGGCCAATGTGCAGCTTGGCGCTCGGGTAATAAATCGGTGTCGTGATGTAAAAGCTTTTGTTGGTTTCAGACATGTTCAAATGACCTCCTAGTGGATTGAAAATGCAAAAAAGCTCTCATCCCTATGGGACGAGAGCTTCGAACTCACGCGGTACCACCCAACTTCCCCCGTTCGGACGCATGGCGAACCAAAGCGCCGTTCGAGGCTTAACGGTCAATCGCTGACCATCCGTTAACGCCGGAGCTACGATGAAAGCTTACCGCCTGCGGCCGGCTTCGACCGCGAGCATGACTCGCCCCCATATCCTCCCGGACCATCTTCCTTCGCATCGGCCGACCGGTTCTCAGCGTCTCCGGCTCTCTGTGCGGCTTCCGTCAAAGTACTTATCCGTTCATTGGATCATTAAGCCAAATATATCGAAAATGAACCGTCCGTGTCAAGGGACATGATCCACTCCCCCGGGGTGGAACGGATGACATTTACAGATCCGTTTCACCGTAAGCCACGAACCGCGGGCCGCGCCGTGCTTCTCCAGCGCTTCCAGCGCGTAGGCGGAGCAGGTCGGGTAAAACCGGCAGGTCGGCGGTTTCAGCGGCGAAATCCATTTGCGGTAAAAGCGGACGCCTCCTTGCAGTACCCGGTTCACGATGGTCGCGGCTCCTCTCTTCAGCTTGTTTCTATCATCATGCCTGAACGAGGAGGCCGGTGTCAAACAGAGAGAAGCCCGCGCCGACCATCTAATAGAAAAAAGATCTGCGCCGCGTCCATCTTTGAGATGGCGCTTGGGCAGACCTTTGCGGGCTTGGATGAGAGTAGCTTGCGACTAGCTGCTCTTCTTCGTTGGCTTGCTCGCTTTTTGCTGTTGCTTCTTCGCTAGCTTGCTTGCCTTCTGCTCCTGCTTCTTCGCTTGAATCTCCTTGGCGAGCTCTTGGGCGATTTTGCCTTGGGTGGAAATGCCCAGCTTCTCCGCCTCGGCTTTCCGCTTGGCCAGCGCATCGGCGCGTTTCTGCTCGGCGAGCGCCTTACGCTTCTCTTGGATGGCCGCCTTCAGCTCCTTCGCCGTTTTGCCATCGGTCGCGATCCCGAGACCCGCTGCCGTCTTTTGTAGCTGCGCGAGCTGCTCGGCCTGCAGGGACGCCGTGGCTTGTTTATGCTGAGCCTTAGCTTCCTTCGCGGCAGTCTGGCTCGGCTTCTGCGCGGCACTTGCGGATACCGCCCCGCCGAGCAGCATGGCGCAGGCAATGCCGACCGATACGAGCTTGTTCATCTTCATGGTCATTTCCTCCTACAGGCTATGGTCGTATGTAGTGTTACAAGAAAAATGTACCATGGATTTATTACATAACTATGACAACACCGGATCTCCTTACCGCAGCCTCTCCAGCCTGCTGCGAAGCGCCTGCATCGGCGACAGCACCCGAGCACCGGACGCCGCTTCGGCCCGTGCAGCCGCGTCCGTCATCGATAATTGAGCCGCTGCGACCGGGGCGGATGATCTCTGTATCAAGCCCAGCAGGAACGCTTCAACCTGCTCCGCATACGCCGCTTCCCGTCCTTGCAGCAACATCTCGAAGCAGCCCGGGGCAGACACCGCCGTCTGCGACTTAAACTCTCTGCCCTGCAGTTTGGCGTGGGCACGCAGCCGTTCCATCGTTCCTTCTACGGTGGCCGGGTTCGTGAAAGCGACGACCGCCTCGTCTCCAAGCTTCAGCAGCTCGTCAAACCATGGCTCGTCGATCGCGATAACCGGAATCCCGCCCGTCGCTTCGAGCGCTTGCTCCAAGGGCGACAGCGCGGCGATATAATTCGTGCACGTCATGACAATGGCGTCTACCCCGCAGCCCGCAATCCACTCCAGTTGGCCGCGCAGCTTCGCTTGCACCTGCCGCGCCTCTTCTGACGCTGCCGCACGGGTCAGCCAATGGATCGCGCCGGGATCAACAAAGTGCAGGCAGGAAAACGCCTCGTGATCCAGGCCTTCCTCCAAATATCGGATATTCGAATGATGCCCATGCAAGCAGCCCAGCCGCTTTACCGCCATGACAACCGCCTCCCTATGAGCCCAAGCTTTTTTCATAGCTTAGCGGCAATTCCATCAACGGTCAACGGCTTATGTCTCGCCCGCGCAGCAGCTCCTGAGCCTGAGCCGCTTTCTAGGCGTCCTGCCGCAGAGGCTCCTCTTCCGCCTGCACGGCGGCATTCCGATCGGGGATAGCAGTCCCGCGGCTCCAGCCCTCCCGCTTAAAATCGATCATCATGCCCGCTCCAAGCGCCGTGCAATCCTGCGGCTCCGCCGCCAGATGGACGGGGACGCTGGTCTCCGCCTGAATCCGCTCGACCAGTCCGTGAAGCAGCGAGCCGCCTCCGCACAGAAGAATGCCCCGCTCTACCACATCCCCGGCAAGCTCCGGTGGACAGTGCTCCAGCGTCACCCGGATCGCGTCCAAAATAGTCGCAAGAAAATCGTCCATCAGTCCGAAAATTTCGCCGGAGGTCAAGCGGAGCGACCGGGGCAGACCGTCGATCAGATCCCGGCCTTTAATATCGATGGCCTTGTCCTTCTGCCGCTCGACGACCGACCCGATCTGCTTCTTGATCTCCTCCGCGGTCCGTTCGCCGATCGCCAGATTGTACGTCTTTTTGACGTATTCGATGATATCCCGATCGAGCGACATCCCTGCGCGCCGTACCGTATGGCTGACCACGATGCCTCCGAGCGACAGCACGGCCACTTGACTCGCTCCCCCGCCGATATCAAGCACCAGACTGCCGATGGGCTGGTCGACCGGAAGCCCGGCCCCAAGCGCCGCGGCCAGCGGCTCTTCCACGGCTACCGCCTTCTTGGCGCCTTTGTGCACCATCGTTTCTTCGACGGCGCGCTTCTGCACGTTCGTGATGCCGCACGGTACGGAGATGTACACTTGCGAGCTGCGGAACCAGAGGGCCCGGCCTTGAATTTTTTTAATAAAATGCTGAAGCATCGCGCTCGTAATGTCAAAGTTGGCGATCACCCCGTCCATCAGCGGGTAAATGATGTCGATATTGCCCGGGGTCCGGCCGATCATCGCCTGCGCTTCCGTACCGGCCGCCACCATCTCGCCCGAATCCTGCCGGATCGCCACCACAGACGGCTCCCGCAGCACGATGCCTTTCCCATGCTGGTAAATCACCGTATTCGAAGTTCCCAAATCAATGCCGTACAGCGTATCAAATCGCTTTAACATGTTGTCTTCCTCCTTCGTGTATTGCGTTCTGAGCCGCCGGCAGCCGGAACTCGAATACGGTTCCTTGACCGACTTCGCTGCGGACGGTAATCGTCCCGCCATGCAGCTCTACCAGTTCCCGGACAATGGCCAGTCCGAGCCCGGTGCCGCTGCTTTTTTTGCTCCGGCCGCGGTCCACCTTGAAGAAGCGCTCCCAGATCATCTCCTGATCTTCGGGAGAAATTCCGATGCCGGTATCCGCCACCTGAATGACAAGCAGCTCGCTTTCCGCACGGGCACTCAGCAAGATTTTGCCGTTTTCCGTAAATTTCACGGCATTCTTCACTAAATTTTTCATAATTTGTTCGAAGCGGTCCCGGTCCGCATACGCGTCCGGCAGTCCCTCTTCCGCCCGCGTTTCGATCGTCGTGTTGCGCTCCGCGGCTTCCGGTCCGAACATGGCGGCGATGTGCGCAAATAACTGCTGCACATCCACCGGGCTGCGGGATAAGGCGATCTCGTCGTTTTCCAGCTTGATCAGATCGGCGATGTCATCCACCAACCGGTTCATATGGAGCGTTTCTTTGTAAATGATGTCATAATATTTCGGCTTGGCCGCATCGTCGATCAGATCATCCTGAAGCGCCTCCAGAAACCCTTGCATGGCCGTCAGCGGCGTCCGCAGCTCGTGGGATACGTTCGCCAGGAAGTCCTGGCGGATTTGCTCCTGCTTGCGCTTGTCTTCGTCCGTCCGCTGCAGCTTGTCCGCCATCTGATTGATGGTGGCGGCCAGCTCTCCGATCTCGTCGTTCGACGAAATCTCAATCCGCTCGCCGTAATCCCCGTGTCCGATACGCAGCGCCAGCTTGTCGATCCGCTGCAGCGGCCGGGAGATGGACCACGATAAATACGACGCTGTCACCGCCGATAGCAGCACGCCCACGAGCGTGACCCACAGGATCGTTTCGCGCATTAACGTGATCGTTTCGTTCATTCCGGCGACCGAGGCGTGCAGTACGATTCCTCCGTATACCTCATTGTCCTTGCCCCACGGGACGACGACGGATAGCATCGACTCCTTGAGCCCTTCGAACCGCGGCTCGTTCAGCTGTGCCTCTTCGCCGTTCAAGACTTTGCGGACGACGGCAGGATCGACGGATTTGCCGACGTACACCTCGTCCTTGCTGGAGGTGGCGGCGACTTTACCGTTGCGGTCGAACAGCCAGATACGCGCGTCGAACGTCTGGTCGAAGAACAGCAGCAGCTCCTTGACGCGATCGTCCGGGACGACAACGGTTTGAACCGCCAGGTTGACCCGCTTCGCCTTGCGCAGCAGCTCTTCCTTTTGCGAATTTACGATATAACCCTTGGTCAGCAACGAAAGCAGAAACCCGACGACGCACAGGCCCAGCAGCATGGTGAACATATGACCAAACAGCAACCGGCGGAAAATGCTTTTGCCGATGCCAAGCATTATTTCTGGACCTCGAATTTATACCCTACGCCCCACACCGTATGAATGCAGTCGCTCCGGTACGGAAGCAGCTTCTCCCTCAATTTTTTCACGTGCACGTCGACCGTCCGGATATCTCCGATGAACTCGTAGCCCCACACCTGCTCCAGCAGCTGCTCCCGCGTATACACCGTCCCCGGCGACCGGGCCAGATGCGTCAGCAGATCGAACTCCTTCGGGCGAAGAACGATCCGCTCCTCCCCGGCCAGCACCTCGCGGCGCTCCGTGTTGATCGAGAATCCCTCGAACGTAATGGCGACCGGTTCTCCCGGAAATTTGCGGCGCTGCATCCGGCGGAAGATCGCCTTGATCCGCGCCACAAGCTCCCGCGGACTAAACGGCTTCGTGACGTAATCGTCGGCGCCGAGCTCCAGCCCGAGCACCCGGTCGAATTCTTCTCGCTTCGCCGTAAGCATGATGACGGGAATATCGAATCGTTTCAAAATTTGGCGGCATGCTTCGAAGCCGTCCATCTTCGGCATCATGACGTCGAGAATCACGATGTCCGGCGCTTCCTTCTCGACAAGCTCAAGCGCCTCCTCGCCGTCCTGCGCCTCAATCATGCTGATGTGCTGTTTTTCAAAATAAAGCCGAATGATCTCCCTGACGTTCGGGTCATCGTCGGCGACCAGTACTTTCCAAGAATTCATGCAGACAATGCTCCTTTTGCCGGTAAAGATACTATAGCATTCTCCCGCCCCCCCTATTTTGCGGGGGGATTCGCCGAAAAAGGGGCCGTACTCGCTAACGTTACACGAAAAATTTGAGCAAATGATGTTCAAAATCGGACCAAACGGTTAAATAACTGTGTTCAAAGGATGAACGCGCTCGAAAAACAAGTGTGGGCGGGCGGAAAGGCTTGATTGCCAGAATGGGTGTTCCCGAAAAAAGAGCCTTAGTCCGATGCAAGCGGATGAAGGCTCTTTGCTTATTGTTCATGGCAAATCGGAATATCGCCAATCGTGATCGTAATCGGCGCCGCATACGATCGGATGTGCTGCTGCGCTGCTGCTGACGTGCGAGGCTTCAGCATGATTACCCCTTCTGCTACAGTGATGGAGGATACGAGATAAAAGATATCACTGTATATTTTCAAATCCTGAAAGGCGCATTTCCTTTTCACATTCGCGCTCTTATCCCAATATTCGATGATGGCTTTGGATGCCTTGCGCAGCGGTCTGATCTGATAACTCACCGTGACTTTATATGTCTTGGTTTCTTTTGTCAGATGAATGATTTCTAATTCGCTTTGATCTCGTAAGAGCAAATGCTGGACGTTCTCGACCAGTTGGGACTGCTCCGCATCTTTGGCGATATTTTTCAGTATCTTCGTGATCAGCTTGGTAATACAATGCTCTTTCTCGTCTTCGCTTTGTTGATTGAACGCGGCAGGAGGATAACCGATATAGAACATTTTCATCCACTTCTTCGGCCGCAGTTCCGATTCCATAATGCATCCCTCATCCAGAAACGGGGTGATCGCAATATAGACATGGTCATAATCCCCGGTGATAAAGCCTAATTCATTTAGTTTTCTCGCATAGCGATCACTTATAGAGTGGATTAATTTATCCGTTACATACAAAGTTCCGATATAACTACTGGGGAAAACACTTGGGTGCTCCCCTCTTTCTTCGAATATTCTGATATCAAGGATTGTTTTCTCTTTCAAGGCCGGTTCCCCTTTTGCGTTATTTTATAGTAATACTATCATACACGAGAATAACAGGGAAAGATTGGATTCTGAACTAACCGCTCGATTCAACACTAGTGCGAAAAGCCCCTAAAAACAGCGGTTTTCGCCGAACAGTATAAAGAAGTCGGCTTGCGCATTCAAGCCCGTATAAATTGTGTTGTGGAAGGTGACGCCCGTGAGCAGTTCCAAGGAATTCATGCAAAGCCAGCTGAGGAAATGGAAATCCGCCGCATCCCAGCTCATTTCGACGGAGAGGGAAGCCGTCGAGACCGCCGCCATCGAGCTGGAGCCCGAGGTTTACGATAAGTGCAGACGAATGGCCGAAGCCGAACAGACGACCGTCAGCGCCGTGGTTCACTATATGATCGACCAATATTTTGCCGTACGGTCCCATGAAATGACGTTTCAAGCGACGATGGAGCAGAAGGAAAAAAATCCGCTGCTGCAGCTCGACAGCTTGACGAAGCGGAAAGAACGGTATAAAGGCGAGGAGGTGCATAGCTTTGATCGCGCATGATTCCGCAGCCTTGCAGCAGGCGGTCTTTCTGGAGCAGTCCGCTCTGATGGCGTTTATGAATCCGGAGGACCCGTATTATTTGAAGGCCCGGTCGCTGTTCTTCGACCTGGATGATATGGACCGGCATTTGGCTACGACGAACTATGTGATCTTCGAAACGCACCAATGGCTGCGCAATCATTTTGACTATTCGGATGCGCAGTTCTTCTTGAACACAATGGAAAAAGCGGTCCAGCAAGGCGTGCTGACGATCGTACCGGGAACGCCGGAGCTGGAGCGGGAAGCGAAACATCTCATTATCGATTTTCCGAACTACCGCTTCTCGCTGAGCGAAGCAATGACGGCCGTGGTTATGCTGTCCTGCCAGATGAAACGGATTTTCACCTTCAATCCGAATTATTCGTTCCTGCCCAAGCTGGATCGTGAAATCAAGGTGCTGCCAAGCATTTTGTAAGCTAACGAAGCGGGGGAAAAAGAAAACCTGACGGACAGCCCGCTTGAGGCTGTGTACCGTCAGGTTTTCGCTGTTTTAGGAAGAAGGAAGCGGGTACTTGTCGAGCTGATGCTCCTCGATGAATCCCGGCGTGCCGGTACGCCTTGCGGCATAATCGGCAATCTGCTTTCTTAGGTTGGGGTACAGCACGATCTTGTCCAGCTCGGAAAGCGGAATCCATCGTACGCCCGTTTGATTCGGATCGGGGCTCGCGGGCATTGCGGACATGGACCCTTCCTTCAGCTTGCAATCGAATATCAGATGGACGCTGTGCGTCGCGCCATACACGTGATCGCTTCGATGCGGGGCGTATTCGTACACGAAGGCCAGCGGTCCGACCTCAACCTCTGTGGCGGCTTCCTCCCGCGCTTCCCGGATCACCGCTTCGGTTACCGATTCCCCGGCTTCGACGCCTCCGGCAGGCAAGTTGTAATGAAGTCCGTTTGCATCTGTGAATTCGATCAGCAGCACGCTGTCGTCCCGGAGGATAAGCGCGCAGGCGCGTACCCGTATCGGATAAGTCACTCGATTTCTCCTCCCATTCTACCCGCCGAGTCCCGTCTTCACCATGGAAAGCAGACTCTCCAAGGGAAATTATACCTGATCCTCCCGTACAGCCTCAACCGGCGTAAGCTGTTTATATTTATAGGGTACATAAACCGCAAGTACGAAACTTAGCAAATACAACATCAGCTCAAAGATTTGGATGGGACCAAGAGAGGATGGTTGCTTCGCAGAACTTAGACTGGTTGCGATAAAAAACAACCAGGGAATGAGACTAATGAGCATGCATGCGATCAGATTACCCTTAAATTCCACGCGGCCTGCTTTTTTTATGGATCGACGAACGATATAATGAAAAACAAGAAAATTGCAAAAAATTTGAAATCCATGCATGATTAATTCGCTTGTTTCCGATATCGGAAGTGATGCGGCTTGCCAAATCTGGTTTAACAACGGGTCCAGTGACGGCTTAAGAAGTTGAAACCCGACGAAGCAAACGATGAATAAAGACCAGCTCATCACCGATCCGATAAGGGTATGGGCGATTACCCTTCCAATATTCACCCGTTCCCCCGCGTCCCACCATTGCCTCGTTTGTCGACCATAATCGCTCATCATCGAAAAACTCCTTATTTTACAAAAAGACTCAATCCTCGAAGCGCGCTAAGCAGCATGAGCCCAAACAGAATATACATCACATAATAAGCTTCTTTTCTAAGAATCGACACAAGCAGAAACAAGCAATAACACAAGGTTGAGAATAAATTAAGCCATTCCAGCTTGGCAAAAGTCCAAGACAAAACGTAGTAGGTGCCCCAACATAGCATAGACGCAATAAAGGCTGCATATTTCAGCTTCAAGGATAAGGCCTGGATCAGACCGGTTTCCTTGACATGCCACGAGCCTAAATAATCCTCCGTGGTTGGGCCGGGAGCAACGGGAGAAGTGAATTGGGTGTACGCAGGCTGCAAATACGGCGCAGTTCCGTATTGGGCCTGAAACCCCCAGGCAAACATTTCTTCACCTATGTTTAGCAATTGCTCCTGACTCGTTGCCGCAAGCTGAGATCCTTCCGGAAACGGTGGGAACAGAGGCACGTTGGGGTCCAGACTGAAAACAATCCGTTTACCTTCCAAGTTTCCAAAGTAATAGTGCTTGGTATTTCTCGCTCCGTACCCGGTTACGAATGCCAGCTTGTTCCATTGACTTTTCATACTGACCTGGACACTTGCATCTACGGGGACCCAGCCTACACCCTCTACGAAAAATTCATTCCAAGCGTGCGCCCTAAGCCTGCCTGTCGCCCAAGAACCGAAAACAGTGCGGCAAGGAATATGAAGCGAACGACAGTAAGCGGCAAACAAGAAAGAAAACTCGCCGCAATCTCCCCGTTGATTTCGACGCATAGCAGACGCTCCCCGTTCCTTCGGGGGATAAATATATTTATAGTGTTGAACCAAATGAAAAAATAGCTTTCGCGCCTGTTCAATCGGTTCCTTGCTATCCCCAACAATCCGGATGGCTTCTTGACGAATTTCATCCGTCAAGGGAACGAGTGGAGTTGAACGCAAATAAAACAGGCGTTCGTCCTCGGTTAATTCCGGTACTTCTGCTTTATTATCCTTGTTATTGTTTGGATCGAATGGAACCAACCGGGTTTCATAACTATCGAATAAGCAGGAGAAAGCGACGTTTTCGCCCGGAAGCAGTTCATAGTAAGCCAGCTGATTGCCTGTTGGCAGCAAATTCAATTCTTTAGGCGCCGTTTGCTGCAATATCCGAATGTTACGCTGCGTCATACTGTCAGCGGGTAAAGACAGCCATAAAGAAACGGGCGAATCCTGTTTGTTTAAGTACGTATAATCAACCCGGTATGTTTTAATGAAATGATATTCGATCCGATACAATGGTTTCATGATGCTCCTTTTTTTACAGTCATTTTTTTTAGTATTAGGATTTAATGGATGTGCGTGCTGTTGGCAAATAGCATGTGTCGTCGCAGCCGCCTGCTGGAATGATCGATCGACGGGATGCGATAAAATCATACGTTTTTTGTCCGATCCCACAAATCGCAGCCAAATAAAGCAGCGGCACAAGCGGCCAAAGCGGGACAAGCCGCTTGCTGATCTGGATGAACGCATAAATGCCTTCGTGGGACTTTTCTTCTGTCTTCCGCTTGCTGTGCATTCGCTTTTCTAATTTATTCAAATCGAGTTGAAAGGTGTTGCAAACATTCGGCTCGCGGAACGATACAAAATGAAGGAGCCGGAACCAGTCGAGCTTTCTCAGATTGCGAATCGAAGCTTGGCAGAAGGGGCACCACCCGTCATAAAACACGATAACGTGATGTGTTTGCGGGATCGACTTCCTCCCAAAGCTGCGCGTTCGTGTCCGAAACGCAAGAAGAAAGAGCCGCCGCAAACGAATCAGCTTGCGGTGTATTTTCTTATATTCCTCATCCGATATGAGCATAAAATCAATTATGCACATGATGAGCGAGAAGGTGATAAGTCCCATGGCGATGCCGATGCCTAAATGAAAAGAAACGACACAAAACACAATGAAGTATTTGGTGTATCGGTTAAACAGCAAGAACGGAAAAGCAAGCTTGATGATCACAGATGAGTAAGTGAAAAGAACGATGAAGAAATCGTTCTGTAAAATCAGGTTTCGAAAGAAAGGATGGCTAAATTGATTCACTTGCATAATATAATATACAGCAGTTCCACTATGCCACATTTCACCCATGATTTGATATAGTCCGGAAGTCAGATACATGATGCACAGGTTGACGATGCAGAACAGTACGGCAAAGTTGTGAAAAACAGCTTTGATCTTGTACCATGTCCCCTCTTCCGCTACCGAACGTTTCTTCCAATACTTTTCGGCATCCGCGGAAAAGTAAGCTGTTGTATTGGCAAAGATCATATAGCAAAGAAGGATGCGAAGAATATTGTCGCCGCCATCTCCAATAAGATAATTCCGGTCCAAAAGCGAATACGTAAAAATAAAGAAAAGAATGGACATCAATCGGCCTTTCCAACCGATTACATAGAGGATCGTGACCATGATCCCTATATGATACACGATATCGAAATACAGCATCGAAGGGCTCCATGTGTATAACGATAACGAAAATCCTTTCGTCGTTGTTAAATAAGTAGCGTGATCAATTAAGCCTTGATCGGACCAGAGAAGATAGCGCTGCGAATAATGGATCAAATACATGTAAAGAAGAACGAGACCAAAGCCAATTCTGGCAAGAGACGTTCCTATCAAAAAGTTTTCGCGATAAAACCATCGCAGCCAGATAGAACGGTTTACATTTGCAATAGCTTGCATGCAAAAGCACCTTCTTTTTAAGGTAGTGAGCAGCTTTTAAATGGAGGGAATCACCGGGATATAATCCTTCCAATGGTAGTCCACATATTGGGGAACCGTCTTATAGTCGGGATTGTTGCGTTCTGAGAATGGTTTAACCTTTGCAAAGGTGACACGCATGCGAATGGAATCCACCTGTTGATTCGGAAAATATTTTGGTACATTAGAGTATCCCATACGGTACATCAGATCAATTCCTTGCGAACGGAAATCTTCCAGTATCTTTTGGTTTTCTTTAGAAGTCGTTAAATCTTGTTTATTAAATTTTTGTTTTTTCACTTCTAACTTTTCCGCTAGTTCATCTTGATGAACTGTTTGCATAAACGAATCCGTACCAAAACGCATGAGGCGGTTCACAGGAGAAATGTACTGCTCCCAATTGGAAGTAATCATTGGAGTGGTGAGGTCGATCCACTCGCTCTCTACTTGCTCATGATTGGCATTCTGCAGCTTGGCTTGCATATAGATCGTATAGTTCGTACTAATCGGATCAGGTGCGAACAGATGCCAGTTTTGATAAAAAACAGTCGAGGTGTACCATCTAACCAAACCATTGAACTTGGATGTCATCGGATTAAATGGGAGAACATGCATGAAAATGATGCTGAAGTGAAACACCATAAATCCGACTAACAAGAAGGGGAGGAATAAGAGCGCACCCCGCTGAAGCTTTCCGGTTTTCACGAAAGGCACCGCCTTTCCGTTAAAAATATAGTAATGGATGAAGAGGAAGAGAGAATCGTTCTGCAAATGAACGTAATCTCTCTTCCAGACTTTAAATAACGATAAACGTTATACTTTTACCTACGACTAGTTGTCGAACAAGATGTCCGATTCCTGGATGTGGGGTGCTGGATTGCTAGAACCAAAAATGCGATCCAGACCCTTCCCGACAGCCCAACCAACCGCAGCGCTGGCCACGGTTGATGCCGCCGCTCTCACTGCAGGTGTAGCGGCAAGACGTGCTGCTGCTACAGCTACAGCAGGAATTGCTGCAGGCTCTACAAATTCCTCCCTGTCAATAGAAGCAAAGTTCGTTGTTGTTTGCGCGTCCGTAGTGGAAGCGCCGGCAGAGGCAGACAACAGACCTGCCGAAACCAGGGACAAGGACAGAACAATAACAATATATTTCTTTTTCATAAAACGAAATGCCTCCTTTTCTCTCACGATTGGGATAATCGAACCATTCCTGTTGTCGATCGATTTCGCAACCAGGGCGAGCTGGCCAGCTTTTTTTTCACACCCAGATTCATGCGAGAACGAAAGTCTTTCAAAAATGGCTTATATCAACTATAAATCAGACAGGTAGATTTGTAAATATTTTCTTTATTAAGTTTATATTAATATATTTTAAATTTACTGGGATTTTACTTTTGATTATCTCATGGTTTGTTTTTTAGTCGCAATTTAGCGAAAGATTCTTCTTCCCGGCGAATCTGTGGTAAGATGGAGGAAATGAACGTAGAGGGGATACTGATGCAAACCGTTTCCATTTTAGGCGTACCATTTTCTAAATTATCTTTAGACGAAACCGTAAGCGAGCTGCACCGCCGGCTGGACCGCAACGATCCGCGGCTGTTTCACTTGATTACGGCCAACCCCGAAATTGTGATGAATGTAAGAAAAGATAGCGAGCTGCGGCAAATTGTCGAACAGGCCGACATGATTACCCCCGACGGCATCGGCATCGTCCTGGCTTCGCGTTACAAGGGCGAGCCGGTGCCCGAGCGCGTGACCGGCTACGAGATGCTTCTCCGGCTCCTGGCGCTCGGCCACGAGCACGGATGGTCGTTCTACTTCTTGGGAGCCGACGAAGAAACAAGCAAGAAAGCCGTCGACCTGATCGCGATTCAATACCCGGGTCTTAAGGTCGCCGGCCGGCGTAACGGCTTCTTCACCGCTGACGACGAACCGCAGCTCGTGGAGCAGATCGCAAGCGTGAAGCCCGATCTGCTCATCGTAGCCATGGGCGCGCCGCGGGCCGAAAAATGGATCTTCAAATACAAAAACCGGTTATCTGCCAGGCTCGCAATGGGCGTCGGCGGCAGTCTGGATGTCATCGCGGGTAAAGTCAAGCGCGCCCCGGTCGTCTGGCAAAAGCTGAATCTGGAATGGCTGTACCGCCTGCTGCGGCAGCCTTCCCGCTGGAGACGGCAATTGGTGCTTCCCCGATTCGCCATCCTGTTTCTGCTGAAGGGCCGCAAGAGTTAACATTGTAAAAAAGCCATCGAACCTTAACGATTCGATGGCTGATATGTTCTAATCGATGATATGGAACGCCTCGCCTGTTGCGCTGGGCGTTTTTCTTTTTGCTTTCCCAGTTGCGTCCGCCTGCCTTAACCGAGCACGACGCGGTCGTCCGCAAGCTTGACGCCGCGAATCCGCTCGAACTGCTGAAGCAGCCCTTCGATGGTCAGTCCCCGCTTCTCCCGCTCCGGCACATCCAAAATAATGCGTCCTTTATCCATCATGATCAGCCGGTTGCCGAGCCGGATTGCTTGATCCATATTGTGCGTCACCATGAGTGTCGTCAGCTTCAGCTCGGCGACGATCTGCTCGGTCAGCGACGTAATCAGCTCCGCCCGCGAAGGATCGAGCGCCGCGGTATGCTCATCGAGCAGCAAAATGCGCGGCTCGGTGAAGGTCGCCATCAGCAGGCTGAGCGCCTGCCGCTCCCCGCCCGAGAGCAGACCGACCTTGGCGTTCAGCCGGTTCTCCAGCCCGATGCCGAGCCGGCTGAGCTGCTCGCGGAACATCGTCCGCTTGTGCCCCGTAACGCCGATGGCGAGCCCTCTGCGCTCGCTGCGCTTATACGCCATGGCCAGGTTTTCTTCGATTGTCATCGTCGGCGCAGTACCGGCCATCGGGTCTTGGAACACCCGGCCAATCCATGCGCTGCGGCGATACTCGGGCATCGATTCGACCTCGTTTCCGCCAATGACGACCTTCCCGAGATCCGGCGTCATCACGCCCGAGATGATATTCATAAGCGTGGACTTGCCGGCGCCGTTGCTGCCGATCACCGTTACAAAATCGCCCTCCTTCAATTGGAGGTTAATATGCGACAAGGCGAGCTTTTCGTCCGGCGTCCCTGGGTTAAACAGCTTGGAAACATGTTCGACGCGTAACATTATCGACCACCCCCTGCCGAAACGTTCCGTGCGCGGGAATGTTCGAGATCGGCCGCCCGTTGACGGATGACCGACTTTTGACGCAGCTTGCTCCGCACCATCGGGAGCGTCAAGGCAATAATAACGATGAGTGCGGTCATCAGCTTCATATCCGTCGATTCCAGCCCGACGCGAAGCGCCAGTGCCACGATCAGCCGGTAGATGATAGCGCCCAGCAAGACAGCCAACGTCGCGCGGATGACCGTCTTCGCGCCGAACAGCGCTTCCCCGATAATGACCGAGGCAAGCCCGATCACGATCATGCCGATCCCCATGGAAACATCCGCGAAAGCGGAATACTGCGCGATCAAGGCGCCGGAGAGCGCCACGAGTCCGTTCGACAAGCTGACGCCGACGATGATCGTATTGTCCGTGTTCACGCCGAAGCTGCGGATCATCCGGGGGTTATCTCCGGTTGCTCTGAGTGCAAGGCCCAGGTCCGTGTGCAGGAACCAGTCCAGAGCGAATTTAATAGCCAGCACGACGATCGGCATCACCCAAAGCAGGGACACGCCGGTAAGCAGCGTATCTTCTCCGAGCAGCGCAATGTTTGCTTTCTTCCCCATAATTCGAAGATTGATCGAATACAGCGCAATCATCATCAAAATCCCGGACAGCAGCGCATTCACTTTGCCTTTGGTATGCAGCAGTCCGGTGCACGCTCCGGCTACGAGACCGCCTCCGAAGGCAGCCAGCGTGGCAAGTAACGGAGAGACGCCGGAAGAGATCATGACCGCGGCAATCGCGCCGCCGGTCGTGAAGCTGCCGTCCACCGTCAAATCAGGAAAATCCAAAATGCGAAACGTCACATACACGCCGAGCGCCATAACAGCATACAGCATGCCGAGTTCCAGAGAACCTGTAAATGCCTCATACATACGTCCATCCTCCTGCGAAGAAATGCAAAAGTGACCTTTGATCCGTTCGGAAGGTCACTCTGCTTGGGTCTTACGAAATTATTTTGCCGAACCGCTGAGCAGGTTTTTCTTATCCTGTACTTTATTTTTCATAGAATCGGTTACTTCTACGCCCAGCTGTTTGGCGGCATCGAGGTTGATGATTAGGTCAAGCTTGTCCGGATAGCTGACTTTCATATCGCCCGGCTTGGACCCGTTCTTGAGAATCTCGACGGCCATTTTGCCCGCTTGGTAGCCGTGATCGTAATATTTGAAGCCGTAGGTGGCGAGAGCTCCTTTTTCTACCGTATCGCGATCGCTGGAAAAGAACGGAATTTTCTTGTCGTTTGCCAGCTTGATAATCGATTCGACGGCGCTTACGACCGTGTTATCCAGCGTGATGTAGATCGCGTCGACGCGTCCCACGAGCGATTCAGCGGCCTGCTTCACTTCGGAGCTGTTCGTAACTGACGCTTTGACGACTTGAATGTTATGCTTCGCAAACGCCGCTTCCGCCGTCTTCACCATGAACGCGACATTCGCTTCGCCTTCGTTCGCCACGATTCCGATCTTCTTGACCTTCGGGAAATCGGAAGCGATGAAGTCGATCAGCTTCGGAATAGCGTCCGGATGCGTATCGGCGGCGCCGGTCACGCTGCCGCCCGGCTTGTCCAGGCTTTTAACGAGCTTCGCGGACACCGGATCGCTTACGCCCCCGAACAGCACCGGCGCGTCTTTTACGTTCTGAACCACGGCTTGGGCCGACGGCGTGGCGATGGCGAATACCAGATCTTTTTTGTCGGCGGCGAACTTTTGCCCGATCGTCAGGTTGGTCGTGGAGTCGCCTTGCGCATTCTGATAGTCGACCTGCATCGTTTCTTTGTCTTTAAAGCCGTTGTCCTTAAGCGCGGCCAGGAAGCCTTCGCGCGTCGCGTTGAGCGACGGATGCTCGACAATTTGGGAGATGCCGATTTTGACAACTTTCTTGTCCTGAGGCTTGGAAGCGTCTCCACCTCCGGACGGATTGGCGGGCGCCGGCGCTTTGGTCCCGCAGCCTGCGATCATGAGCGGTACAGCGATCAGCAGGGATAACAGTTTAGCGGATGTTTTCAAATGATTTCGGACCTCCTGGGTTTAACGTGTACATGCTTTAAAGCGATAATGTTATCATAGTATGAGGGTAGTCATCCGTCAATCCATAATTGAACGTCTGCTAAATTTAACAAATTCAGAAATGAAGCGGGTGTACCCGGATTGAAACGGCCATTGGGATCATTTACCACTCGCTCCGTACGGCAGGTTTTGATGCTTTGAACAGCGAAATTTATTTCATTGTCGAAAACGATGTCAGCCCCGGAGGCGAATGCCCGTGAAAATTGTAATCCTGGTTGCGTTGCTGCTGTTGTACCCCCTTTTTTTGCGTTGGGTGCATATTACCGATTTGCGCGCCATTCCGCTTGTCGTCCCGTATATGCTCGGCGCGCTGTCGGTCATGATCCTGTTTACGGAGCTCGGCAAAGGAGCCGCCCGTCTGTTCCGCAGAAAAAAATAGCTTGTCTTCTTCATTCCGCAGCGAAGCGGATGAATCGTTCGGACTTGCAGGCACGAGTCGAAATCAATCCTTTTTTGTAAGCAAAGGGTATATTTGGTAGTCACTTTTCCATCAAAACAGATTTTTCGGTCTGATTCAAGTTATTTTTTTGTGATTTTTTATAAACGCGGGCGAGTATCCACCCGGTCGCTGAAAAAAAGGCATCCCTCCAGCTGTGGTAGGCACGGCTGGTGATGCCTTTTTTGTTTACCCTCTGTCCGACACGGGGGCGAATCTATTTACGGTTGAAACTCCCGTACGAGCCGTTTGGCCGGTCCGTTCGGCGTATCGACTGTCTCATATACGCGGATCGTCACACCCGATTCGATCTGCTCCGCCTTGATGTTCGTGAACGAAATACGCTGTGTGCCGGAGATCAGCTTCTGCGTGCCGGTGAAGCCGGCGGATTGAGAGCCGAGTACCCGGCCGAGTCCGTCGACTAGCTCGAACTCCATCTTCGAAAAGTTCTGGTCGACGATCACCGGCTCCCGCTGCTCGATCGTTAGCGACACGTTCAGATGATACGAATAGCCGGCCGATTGGCTGTAAGTCGTCGCCAGATTGTTCGCATCGATGTTGACGTCGAACGGATAAAAGCTGATCTTGCCGTACTCCTCTTCCCGCTGTGCGGCGACACGAAACGTGCCAAGATTCAGCTTGGCTGGCGCGATCACTTTCGGGTCCGTCACCCGGAAGGCGATACTGTCCCCTTTTTCGTCCGCCGGCACCATGAACGAATAAGCTACGACATAGCTCGTTCCGGGCATAATGGTGGAAGCCGCGGACGTTTGCCGGACACCGGGGAACGCCAGCCCTTGCAAGTTCAGCAGCTCCGTGCCGATGTCCGGAAGCGTCAGGACCGAGCTGCCGCGGTTCGTGTACTTCACTTTGGCTATAGCCGTTTTGTACCCGTAATCGGTATTTTCGTGCAAATGCAGCTCAACAAGCGACATGTCCAGCTTGGAGTCGATCAGGCTGCTTGCCGCAAGGGGCAGCGGCGTGCCGTACTCGTAGTTCTTGGCCGCCAGAGTCGGATTGTACTGCTGCGCAATGCCTTGGAGGCCGACGACCATAACCGGCCGCCCGTCCGTCTTCAAGCCGGATGCCGTGTTGGACGGGGAGCTTGTCGTACCGCTTCCGCTTGTCCCTGTCTTCGTCTGTCCGCTCGTGCCGCTTGCGGCGCTGGTGCCACCCGTGCTTCCTCCGGCAGAGGACGAGCCCGAAGCAGAGCCGCTGGCGGACGATCCTGACGTTGTGACGGTTGCGCTTGTTCCCGTGCTGCTGGCAGTTTTGGCAGCCTCGCTATTGGCCGTATTCGCGCCAGAGGACGTGCTCCCGCTGCTGGCGGAGGAAGCGCCGCTGCCGGATGCTGCCGTTCCCGAAGCGGCGCTTGTCCCTGCCGCAGCCGCGTCCTCCTTCACGCGGACCACAAGCTCCGCTGCGTCCGGCTCGACGCCGGACGGGAGCAGCGCCGTGTAGCTGAACGTTATCGCGGCTTTCGGCGCCAAATAAGCGTCGCGCGAGGAGCGGGCTTCCGAAGCCGCTATGGAGCCGTATTTACCGAACTGGTAAGCTCCGGTCAGCGCAGGTATCGCGATCATCCGATCGCTGTCACTGCGCACCGTCACGGCGGATTGTACGAGCATGCCGTCTTCCTGACGGGTGGCCGTCGCTTTCTCGGCGATGAGCGTCAGTCCGCTGCCTGTTCCATATCGGGCCAGCGGCTTCTCGCTGCCGAGCTTAACCGCCAGAGGAAGCGCGCCGAGCCGCAAGCTGCCAAGCACCTTATCCTCGCCCGCATCCGACACAACCAATTGCAAGGTCAACGGGCCGACGGAAGGTTCGGGAAGCTCGACCTTTACCATCCGCTGAACGGTTTCGTTCGGCAGCAGCGAAGAACCGTCCGAGCCGGAAAGGCCCGCGGCAATCGTTCGTCCGTCGGACGTCAGCAGCCGGTATTGAAGGCCTGACGGAAGCGTTATGCCCGTTTTGCCACTGCCGGTCACATACAGATTCACATACAGATACGTCTTGCCGTTCTCGACGACGCGAAAGCCGTCCCCTTGCACGAACGAAAGGAATGCATCCTCTTTCGCTGCAGGGTCTGCGTCTTTAAGCCGCACGACGGTCTGCGAAGCCGCCGATACTCCCCCGTGGAGCGAGCCCGCCACAGGCAGCGCGCCGATGTCGCGCGTCTGATCGGCCCCGCTGCCGTCCCAGGCGTACAGGTCCACCTTCAGCCCCTCGGCCTTGACGCCCGGAGCAAGCTGGGAGTAAAAATCGAACGTCTGCTCCTTGCCCGGCTGGACGCGGGCGCTTTGCTTGCTGCCCAGACGCGCCGGATAACGGTTCCCCGCTTCGTCCACCACCCGGACGCCGTAGCCGTTGAAATCGACCGCGCCGCTGCCGCCGTTATGAAGCTTCAGCGAAAACTGCATCAAGGGCGAATCGCCGCCCGCAGCAAGCGATGCGTTCTCCAGTGTAAAGTAAGTGTCGTTCGCTACAAAAACGCCCGGCTTTCCCGCATAAACGGCCGGCCCGGAAGCCGACAGGCACACGGCGCTTATCGCCAGCGCTCCGAGCCAAGCCGTACGGGAAGGTTTCGTTAACAATTTTAAGCTTTTCAAAAGCTGCTTCCTCCTTTAGTAAAAACCGGATGACAAGATTAATCGAAGCGGAGCGCGTCGATCGGACGAAGCTTGGACGCTTTGTTCGCCGGGTACAAGCCGAACACGACGCCAACAAGCACGGAGAACAGGAACGCATACAAGCCGATATCCATCGACAGCTTTGTCGTCTGGTTCGGATTGATCATCGGCCAGACAAGCGCCAGACCGCTGCCAAACAGCAGCCCGATGAGGCCGCCGATGCCGCTGATGACCGTCGCCTCGACGAGGAACTGCATCAGAATGTTGCGCCGCTTCGCCCCGATCGACTTGCGGATGCCGATTTCCCGCGTCCGCTCGCTGACCGTGACCAGCATAATGTTCATAATGCCGATGCCGCCGACCAGCAGCGAGATGCAGGCCACACTGATCAACTGATTCGTCAGCGTGCTCGATGCGGCGACCCGCGCGTTCATCAGCTCATCCTGATTGATGAGATTGAAGCCTTGGTCGCTTTTGAATTTATAGGTCAAATACTGCTTCATCGTATCCTGCGCTTTGTAGATGTCTTCCTTCGTCGGTGTATCGACATAGGTCGTCCGGATATTGCCGAGCTTGAAAGCGCGCTGCGCCGTCGTGAGCGGGACGAATACCGCGCTGTCCATCGATGTGCCGCCCGCTCCGGTGCCCTTGCTTTTCAGCTTGCCGACCACCGTGAAGACGACGCCGTCGATGTTGACCTGCTCGCCGGTCGGATCGAGCGTGCCGAAATACGTTTTCGACACCTCGCTGCCAAGCACGGCAACCGGGTTGCGGAATTCGAGATCGGCATCGACGATAAAGCGTCCGGTCTCAAGCTGCCCTTTCATAATGTCCAAGTACCGGTTGTTCGTGCCGGTCACCGTATATTTCTCCTGCGTCCGATCGTACTTGATATTGGAGCTCGCTTTATTGATCGTCGGGGCGATCGAGAAAAACTCCGGCAGCTGCTCCAACTGCATCAGATCGTTGTAATCGAGCTGCTGCGCCCGCCCCGTCCCCAGCACGTTGACGACGAGCATATTCGTGCCCAGATTCTCGTACTGCTTCTCGATCTGGTCGGACGTGCCCCGTCCGATCGCAACGAGCGTGACGACGGAGCTGACGCCGATAATCACGCCGAGCATGGTGAGCATGGTGCGCATCGGATTGGAAAGCACTGTTCGCAACGCCATGGTGATCAGTTCCGTCGTTCTCATGCCGTTACACCCGCCGCTCCGGCCGGAATTTCCGCCAGTCGCTCGTCACGGACGATCAAGCCGTCCCGGATCGACACCACGCGTTTGGCGTTCTCGGCGATATGCAAATCGTGCGTGATCAGAACGATGGTATTGCCCTGCTCGTTGAGCCGGATAATCAGCTCCAGCACTTCCTTGCCGGTCTTGGAATCCAGTGCTCCCGTCGGCTCGTCGGCCAGCATCAGCGACGGCGACACCGCCAGCGCGCGCGCAATCGCCACCCGCTGCTGCTGTCCCCCGGACAGCTCGCTCGGTTTATGGTGGCCGCGTTGGCCCATCCCCAGCAGCTCCAGCATCCGGGACGCCGTTTCGCGGCGCTTCTTGGCCTGCACGCCCGAGTAAAGCAAGGGCAGTTCCACATTTTCCAGCGCTGTCAGTTTCGGAAGCAGATTGAACTGTTGAAAAATAAATCCGATTTTTTTATTCCGCAGCTCTGCGAGCTGGTTGTCCGTCATCTTCTCGGTAGCTACGCCGTCCAGCTTGTAAGAGCCGGAGGTCGGCACGTCCAGCAAGCCGATCGTGTTCATCAGGGTCGACTTCCCGGAGCCGCTCGGCCCGACGATGGCAACGAAGTCCCCCCGCTCCACCGTGAGCGACAGGTCGTTCAATATGCGCAGCTTTTCCGCGCCCCGTTCGTATTCCTTTATAATGTGCTTTAGCTCAATCATCGGTTCCATGCCGGGATTCCTCCTTTCGCCGTTATCTGCCGCCCTGACCGCCGCCTCCGTTAGAGCGGTTCCCGCCGCCGGTATTCCCACCTCCTGAGCCGCCTGCGCCTCCTGCACCGCCTCCGCCCGGGGCAATCTGGAATGTGCCGCCGCCCGGAAATCCGCCGCCTTGGCCGCCCTGGAACTGCTGGCGCAGCCTGTCGATCTCGGTCTGGCTTAAATTTTGCCGCTGCTGCCGCACGGGCACGACGACTTTGTCGCCTTCCTTGAGCCCTTCGGTAATCTCCACATCGGTTTTGCTGCGGATGCCGATCTTGATCTCCTTCTCCTCCCGCGTGCCGCCCGCCCGTTCCACGGTAACGAGCCGTTTGCCTTTTTGCTGCTGGAGCGCCTCCATCGGCAGGACGAGAATGTTCTTTTTGTCCTGGATCAAAATGTTCGCCGTTCCCGTCATGCCGTAGCGCAGGTCGCCCGTATTTTTGACCGCCACGACGGCGTCGTAGAACGTCACTCCGTTGGTCGTCGTTCCGACTGTGGACACCTGGGCCACTTCTCCTTCGAATTTGCGCCCCGGTAGCGAATCGACGGTCACTTCCGCCTTCATGCTGCTCTTCACGTTCGGCAGATCGAGCTCGTCGACCTGAATGGGAAGCTGCATGAAATCAAGGCTCGCCACCGCTCCGAACAAAGTCGTCCCTTCGACTTTGGCCCCTACCGGATAACTCGCCAGCACATTCGTTTTCTTGTTGGCAAAATCGGTGGAAAATACCCCGTCAAAAGGCGCCTTGAGCGTCAGCTTGTTTATCTTGTCTTCCAGGCTGGCAATCGTCGCCTTCTGGCGCTCGATCGCCGACTGCTTGTTTAAAATATCGCCGGGCAGCGTATCGCTGCCGATCACGGCGAGCAGCTCGCCTTTGTCCACATGGCTTCCCGACTTTACCTTCAGTTCGCGGATGCTGCCGTTCGCCCCAGCGAACACCGTTTCGGTTTTTATGTATTCGAGCGTTCCCTTCTCCTGCGAGTCGACGCTGCGTCCACCGATCGATGCCGTCCCTTTCACTTTCATCCCGGCATCCAGCGTCCCGTCGTTCGCTACGGCCACTTCGACATCGACCAGCTTGCCGCCGGAGCTGTCCGCTCTTGTTAATGTCCCTACCGACGTGATCGTTCCCGTCTTCGTCAACAGGAAGCCGTCGGGAGCCAGATCGAGCATGTCGCCCTTCTTCAGCTGCGCCGCATCCTCCAGCAAAAACGGCAGCTTCGCCGTGAGCGAGGACAAGTCCGCAATCGTGCCCACACGGCTCGATTTGGTCGTGTTCGATCCTGTGTCCAGATTGCCGGGCAACGTCAGCTTGCCGCTGATCGGGGCGGTAATCCGCATATTCCCCTGCTGGGTCCGCAGATCGTTCAAATCATTTTCCATCTGCCGAAGGCTCGTTTGCGCCTCCTGCAGGTTCGTTTCGAGCGTCGGATCGGCGATTTCCACCAGCACGTCCCCTTTTTTCACCGGCTGGTTCCGGGTCAGGTTCATCGTCTTGATCGTACCGTCCGCAGGAGCGATAATGTTCTGCATGTCCCTTGCCTCGAACTGGGAAGTGCCGGATACCGTTGACCGGATTTCCCCTTTTTTGACCTCAACCGTCTTGTCCTGTACGCTGGCGGCCGACTTTTTCGGTTTTTGTTGCAAAACCACATACGTTCCGGCTCCGACCACCAAGAGGCCAAGGATGCCGATGATCCATTTTTTGTAGCGCAGCCACGCCATCCGCGTATCTCCTTTCTAAATCGATGTAGCTTGGTTTACCCCTTTCAATGTAGCAACCGTTTGTGAAAAAAAAGTGAAATGTCGCTTAATCCCAACTTAAAGTGAGAGCGGCTGCCCGATGCTGCTAAGAAGGAACGCCAAAAAGCCCGCAGCAACGACAAAATCGTTGATGCAGGCTGGTGCTGGTGTATTCAAAATTCAGCTTTAACTCAAACGAGGACCGGCGGCGCGAACCGCCTCAGGCGCATCCGCAAACTTCCCGAAGTTGCTGACGAACCGTTCGGCAAGCTCCCGGGCTTTGGCGTCGTAAGCTTGTTTGTCTTCCCACGTGCTGCGCGGCTGTAGCACTTCATCCGACACGCCGGGAACGCGGCTTGGTACCAGCACGCCGAATACCGGGTCCGGGGTAAACTCCGCTTGCTCCAGCGTGCCTTCCAAGGCGGCCGTGACCATCGCGCGGGTGTACGCCAAATTCATCCGCTTGCCCACCCCGTAAGGTCCTCCGGACCAGCCGGTGTTTACCAGGTAGACGCGGGCTTCGTGCCGGTCGATCTTGCGTCCCAGCATCTCGGCGTAAACGCTCGGTCTCAGCGGCAGGAAGGGCGACCCGAAGCAAGTGGAGAACGTCGCTTCCGGCTCCGTCACGCCACGCTCCGTCCCGGCTAGCTTCGACGTATAGCCGGACAGAAAATGATACATCACCTGCTCCTTCGTCAGCTTCGCAATCGGAGGCAGCACCCCAAACGCGTCGGCCGTCAGGAAAACGATGGCCTCCGGATGCCCCGCCGTACCGGGGATCACCGCATTCGCAATCGATTCAAGCGGGTAAGCGGCCCGCGTATTTTCCGTACAGGAACCGTCATGGTAATCCGCTTCCTGTGTGCCCGGCCGCAGCACCACATTTTCCAGCACGGCTCCGAACCGGATCGCATTCCAAATTTGCGGCTCCTTCTCTTCGGTAAGCCCGATGCACTTGGCGTAGCAGCCGCCCTCGAAGTTAAACACGCCGCGGTCCGACCACCCATGCTCGTCGTCGCCGATCAAGCGGCGGTTCGGGTCGGCGGACAGCGTTGTTTTGCCCGTGCCGGACAGTCCGAAGAACAGCGCCACATCGCCCTTTTCTCCGACGTTGGCCGAGCAGTGCATCGGAAACACACCGTGGAAAGGCAGCAAATAGTTCAGCACGCTGAAGATCGACTTCTTCATCTCGCCCGCATATTCCGTGCCGCCGATCAGTACGATGCGCTTCTCCAGCGAAACGGCGATGAACGTGCCGGATTTCGTCCCGTCTATGGCAGGATCGGCCTGCAAGCCGGGCAGCGCAATTACCGTAAATTCCGCGCGGTGCTCCTTCAATTCCTCCGCCGTCGGGCGAATAAACAGCTGGCGAACGAACAGATTGTGCCATGCATATTCGTTCACGACGCGAATCGGCAGCCGGTATTCTTCGTCAGCACCGGCGTAGCCGTCAAACACGTACAGGTCGCGTTCCTTCATATATTGTGCGGCTTTGGCTATTAAACGATCGAAGTGCTGCTCCGCCATCGGCTGGTTGACGGCTCCCCAAGCGATGTGCCCGTCGACGGAAGTCTCCTGCACGATATATTTGTCCTTGGGCGAACGGCCCGTAAATTTTCCGGTGAAGGCCCGCAGCGCCCCGCTGGATGCCAGCTCCCCCTCCTGCCGCTTCAACGCGACTTGAACCAAAACCGGAACCGGCAAATTATAATGAACGTTCCCCCCGGCCAGAAGCGCCGCAGTATCGAAGCTGTACTCCGACGTTTTCATGAAATGCCCCAACCCTTTCTATCTTCATGTCATTCCTTATTTATTGTACACTATTTATTTGTATATTGTATACTAATTGATCATAAAGTTCACGGTTTTTATTAATAATTCCGCAACATAACTAAACTTATAGGTATTATTAAAAAAAGAGGATTTCTCCGAAACGACGGTAAACCCTCTCACTTTATTAAAAACTCACATTCCGCACCCTTCGTGGAAATTCGAAATACATTAATTTTCAAGCATTTTTTCATCTAAAATCAATCCAATTATGGGGTTTAATAACAGGAAATGTATTGTTTAAAGCCTAACTAAAGTAAAAATTTTGCATAAAAATAAAAATCCTTTGAATAAATAAACAAGGGTGCGGAATGTGAGTAAAAAGCAAAAAGAAGAGCGGCCCCCGGCTCGGCTCTAGCTCGGCTCTAGCTCGGCTCTAGCCCCGCGCAAGCCAAAAAGGCTGCCGCCCGACGATCTGTCCGTCAGGCGTGCAGCCTTTTGCCTTATTGCGTCTTAGCGCTTCGCTATCGTATCCCAATCGGATGCGGTCACATTCCCCATATGCCACAGCGAGACGCCTTTGAGTCCGTAATACTTGGCCAGCCACAGCTTCTTGGCGATGCTGTCTGCATCCTCGTAGTAGATCGTATGGCTGCCGCGCTCGTCTTGAAAAGCGATTTGCTTCAGAAAATAAGGATAAGTGCGGTTCAATGCAATGCCCGGGGAAGCCATCCGCTTCTCCACCTCCGCGATATCCGGCTGCGCCAGCGCAACCTTCCCTCCCGTCGTAACCCACTGATTCGCCTGTTTCGAGATGCCCAGCACCAGCTTCTCTTTAGGAACGGAGAGGAGCGCTTGCTTCACCGTATCGCTGACCAGCGGCAGCGGCGCCGAAGGCAGCCCGGAATCTTGATGGGTGAAGTCGTAAGCCATCAAAATGATACTATCCGCGACCTCGCCGATTCCTCGCAGGTCGTACCCTTTATAGTAGTACGTCGGCGGCACGGCTACCGTTAACGTTTTGCTCCCGAGGCCCGCCTTCACTTCACGCAAAAACGCCACATAGTCCGCAGCAGCGTCTGCTTCCTTCAGCCCCTCCAGGTCGAGGCAAATTCCCGCGAACGCCTCTCCCGTCTCGGACAGCACGGATTTCAGCGATTCGACGAAGCTTTTCCTCGCCGCGGCATCCCGGAGAAACTCCTGCACGCGGTCGCGCGGCTCGGTCGCGAAGATCATCAGCTCCTTGCCGAGCTTCGCCCGAGCGGCGGCATCGACCGGCTCCTGCCAACCGTCCGGAAACCGGTACTCCGTCGACTTCGTATCCAGCTTCGCGCTTCCGCCGCCCTCGTAGGATAAACGGGACCAGCCGAACGCGACGCGATCGAGCAGCGGCATCCGCTGGATGGCGGGGTACGAACGGATCGCATAGAAGCCGGTCACTTCAAGCTTTCGCTGCGCGATTCCGGCATTCAGCAGCCGGTAAATCGTCGCGGCAGCTTCCTTGCGCGTCAAAGAGCTTGCGGGACGAAACCCGCTCGCGTCCCCTTCCATGATCCCTTGACGGACGGCAAAATAAACGTAAGGCGCCAAGCTCTGACTTATGGACCCATGATCGGAAAAGCGTCGCAGCTCCCGCTCCTTCGTCCATTCGCCTTCCGTCCAGCGCTTCGCGACATCGGACGTTTCCAGGCTCAGCAAATATTTTCCGATGGCGGCGGCCACTTCCTCCCGCTTCACCGCAAGTTCCGGACGGAGCGCACCCGACGTATCCGGCATAAAATCGATCCACTGCTTATTCAGCGCCGCAGTAATGTAAGGATAAGACCATCGCTCCGCCGGCACATCCGTCAGCTTCGCGCCCGCTTCGCTCGGAACCTTCCCGGCATCCGGACGCGCCGCGTTCACGAGCAGCTTGACGAACGCTTCCCGGGACAACGAATCGTTTGGGCGGTACGTCAGGTCTTCGTAGCCCTCGATCACCCCGAGCGCCGACAAGGAGTATACGGCGTCCTCGGACCAGTCCTTGGGCGCCAGATCCGCGAACGGCTTCAACTGCGCCTCGTAAGCGGAGGCCTTTCCTGCAGCCGCGAGCAGCAGGCCTGCCGCAAGCAGCGCCATTTTCTTCATCATTCCGTCTTCCCCTCTCTCATGGTAGCGTAAAGTTATACGCCACGAAGAGAGAGGAGGTTGCGCTCGTACCGGCTGACAACCATCTGACAACTGACTGACACTAAGCTGACGTCCTTATCATACGCTGCGACAGCGCAAAGCCCGACGGAGCGTTGCTTCCGGCGGGCTTTCAGGTACGGAATCAGTCTTGGTTGCTTTTCCGCTTTGTCGGCAGCTGCTTCCCGGGATGGCCTTTCCCTTGATGCTCCCGGTTTTTCTCATCCTTCTCCTGCGTTTCGTGCAGCTTGTCCAGCCAGGCTTCCGTATCGCCGGCCAAGTCGTCTCTCATCTGTGCGATCCCTCCTTTCGTCATCGCTATTATGCCCTTGCCGCCGGAAAATATGGGGCAAACGCCAGCCATTAACACTAAAAAACATTATTGACAGCGTTTACAATAAGGGTTATGATAATTCTCAACATTAGAAAATAACATAATATAGGTTTCAATTTAGTAAAAAGTAAATAATGTAAAAGTCAGGTGAGACCTATGCGAATTGTTCTTATTAATATGCCTTTCGCATCCGTGTACAGACCTTCAATCGGAATTGGCCTTCTTCAATCCGCGCTTGAGAAGCGGGGGATCGCATGTCAAAGCCTTTATTTGAATCTTGAATTCGCTTCGATCATCGGGTTGGAAGCCTATGATCACCTCTCCGAATATACTTCCTACCCGACCAATGCGCTGGCGGGAGATTGGATATTCACCCAGTCCCTGTTCGACATCGACAACTTTGACGAGTACCGCGACTATCTTCTTACAACCTTCCCTCATGCTCGCAGAAAGCCGGATGCCCCAGACCGCTCCTTCAAAAGACTGTTGGATATACGCAGCCGTGTGGAAGCTTTTCTTGAACAAGCTGTCGAAAAATACGATTGGCACAAGTATGATGTCATCGGATTTACTACCGTGTTTCAGCAAAATACGGCTGCGCTTAGTCTCGCCAGACGTCTGAAAAGGAGATTTCCCGATAAATTTATTATTTTCGGCGGAGCTAACGTGGAAGGGCCTATGGGACTCGGCACATTAAACGCCTACGACTTTGTGGATGCGGTCTGTTCAGGCGAAGGCGACAATTCGTTTATTGCATTTATCGAAGCACTGAGGGAGAAGCGTGACCCTTCTCTTTGCCGGGTGCCCGGCATTACGCTGCGCGCCGACTTCGGTGCGGCGCTTCCCCCGGAACCGTCCTCGGCGGTGCCTGTTCATGACATGGATTCCCTTCCTTACCCCGACTACGACGACTATTTTGAGCAATTTGAATCCTTCGACTTGCCCGAGAGCGAGCGAAAGAGGCGTCTGCTGTTCGAAGCTTCGCGCGGATGCTGGTGGGGGCAGAAATCCCATTGCCTGTTTTGCGGATTGAACGGCTCCACCTTGAAATTCCGCAGCAAGTCCGCCGAGCGAGCGCTGGAGGAAATTTTGTACTTGCGGGAACGGTACCAGGCTCACACGAACAAGATGACCGCCGTGGACAATATCATCGACATGAACTATTTCAAAACGCTGCTTCCGGAAATCAGAGACCGGAATCTGGATTTGGATATGTTCTACGAAACGAAAGCGAATCTGACCAAAGAACAGATCCAGCTCTTTCAACAGGCAGGCTTCCACTACGTTCAACCCGGTATTGAAAGCGTTATCACTTCCGTGCTCAAGCTGATGAGGAAGGGAGTGAGCATGCTTCAGAATGTACGGCTGCTCAAATGGTGCGCAGAATTTTCAATCACCCCATTGTGGAATTTCCTATACGGTTTTCCCGGTGAGAATGCGCAAGAGTATGATGAGACTTCCTACCTTATTCCCAGCCTGACCCATCTCATGCCACCAGGCAGCGTCAGCCCGATCCGGCTCGACCGCTTCAGTCCTTACTACACCTCGGCAAACCAATACGGGATTCATAATATTCGTCCCTTACGTTCTTACGAACTCATTTACCCTTCTTTGTCCTCACAAGACCGCATGAATATTGCCTATCATTTCGACTTTGACTATGTCCATGAACAACATCCAGCTGTCTACACAAAGCGTATTACTCAAGCTATCCGGAAATGGCAGTCCGAATACCAGCAGAGCGAGTTTTTCTCCGTGATGAAAGAAGGAAGCCTGATTCTGGTCGACACCCGATCGGTGGCCCTTCAGTCGACCACGCTGCTGTCTCCGTTTGAGACCGCTGTATATCTGGAATGCGACAATATGATTTCCAGTCTGAATGTGACCATCCGCCTTAAAGAAAAGGGTATGGATGTCAGCAAAGAGGACGTTCATCAATGTTTGATGAAGTTCGTTCGCAGGAGTTGGATGTTAACCGAAGGCGACGTCTTTTTGAGTCTGGCCATTCCTCTTGGGAACTACTCCCCGAAAAAAGCGGGATTGCAGCGTCTGATGGACATCACGAGCCCCGTACCGCAGGCTGTTGTTCGTACAAGTTCATAGTCTTCATGATCTTGTTTACATCATACATTGTGCGAATAGTTTAAACCGACAGGAGGTCGAGAGCGGAGCACGAGTAGCGTCGTCTGTCTTTTCATTGCGTTTCTAAATTTGATGAAGGAGTGAACGAAATGGCAAATGAAAAAAAGCAACTGCAATTGAATCCCGATGCATTTACGGTTAACGAAAACGGTGAAGTCGTCATCAGTAACGCGGAGCTGGCTAAAGCGATTATGCAGACGACCGAGACCAATCAAGTCGGGGAACAAGGCGTACAGGTTAGCGTTTCCGTATCCTTCTAGAACATGGCAGGAGCGGTCAGCCGCCGGCAGGCGGCTGGCCGCTCTTTCTCCCTATGATGGGCGGGCCCGCAATAAAGCAAGCAGCAGATCGTCGGAAAGGGGTGGAGTTAGGTCAGATGTTCTCCGAACTTGTAACGAAGGCCGTCTTTGAAAATTGTCTTCAAGTCACCATTCGCAAAATTCCACACGCCAGGACGTTGAATATTGGCTTATTTATTAATCACGGCGTAAAGGATGAAGAAAATCACGTCAACGGAATTTCCCATTTCATTGAGCATATTGCGTTTAATTATGCGAATATGAGCCCTTATGTCCGTTCCCTTCTTGGGAATTTAATGGATAACGGCGCTTTGTACGAGGCGTTCACAGGCAAGGAAATGACCCGGTGCACCTTGTCGGCGCAAAGGGAGCACATGCCGCTCATGATCGAGACGCTTAGTCAAATCATGATGAATTACAATGTAAGTGAAAAAAGTATGGAGCATGAACGCGCCATTATTTTGCATGAAGCTGAAATGTATTTTTCTTCCGGCAAAGTCAAGGAAGAACTGGTAGAGCAAGCGCTCTGGGGCAACCGCTCCCTCGGCCAATTCGTGATCGGCAGCCTTGAAAACATCAGGAAGTTTACATTCAACCAGCTCGAGGAACGTATACATCAGTATTACATACCGAATAATACCCAGCTTATCGTGCAGGGGAGCGTAGAGCCGGAAGAGGTTATTTACAAAATAGGTTCTTATTTCCGGAAATGGAAGCACGATGGGCGTCAGAAAGATGTGCTGATTGAAATCGAACCGAGCGTTGTCGGTCTCCCGACCGGTCATTCGCGGGTCGACTTAAGCATTTCCTTTGTCGGAGCTCCGTTTCATTCTCACGAGCGGCAGGCGATGAGCATGCTTTCTTACATTCTCGGTACCGGACTGAAGTCGCGGCTGCATGTGGAGCTGCGGGAGAAGCAGGAGCTGGCCTATATTGTGTATGCCTACGCGCAGAGCTATGCGCTTAGCGGATACTTGACGATCAACGTCAACTGCCGCAAGGATCAGTTGGCGGAAGTATACAAAGTGATCCGCTCCATTTTGGAGGAATTGCGAACCGAAGAGGTCGGAGAGGAAGAATTGCAGCGGGCGAAAGCGGCAAGGATAACTAATCTCATGCAAATTCCCGGGAATGATGCAAAGCACTTGCAAATTACGGGCCGGTATGCGCTGCTTAACAAAGATTTTTTTGTCGATCTGGAGAAAGTGGAGATTGAAGCGTTGACCGCGGAGGAGTTGAAGACATTCGCTCGGGATCTGTTTACGGAAAGCCGTATGGCGTTGTCAGCCATTGGAGCCAGTTCTGAAGAATTAGCCATGTTACTCTGAAGGAGGTTTCAACCCGCATGAAAACAACGCAAAATTCGGAACTTACCGAAAGGCTCATCAAAGACCGCGGAATGGAAGTGTTTCTGAATTTGATGGAAGCACCGGCAACGGCCGGCGAATTGTCGGACCGTCTCGGTTTTTCCCGGGCGAAGATCAATTATATCCTCGATACGATGCTGAAACAAGATTTTATAGCTTTGCATTCCGAAAAGGTGAACGGCTCCGTAGTCGAAAAATGTTACACCTCCAACGCAAACACGTTTCATCTGTTTTTCGGACGGGATAACAGCGAGGCGGATAAAGTATCCGCCATTTTATATATGCTCGATACGATGAAATCGAACTTGATAGTCAACTTAAATAACCAGGATTCGTTTCACCTGGGCATGGTCCACGCGAAGATTCCTCCGGAAAGAGCTCGGGAATACATGGAGCGGCTGCGGCAGCTGCAGGCGGAATTCGATGACGAGAATCTGGTTTCCGACGACCCGGATTGCAGATGGTATACCATGGCAGTTTCTTTATTTCATGGTCCGACGCCGAGCCTTAACCTGGATGAAAGGAATTGATCCGTTTGGTTTCCAATGAACATGCGAAAGAGGATTCGAGCAATCAGCCCTCTTACCGGAGCTTGCTGGCGCTTCCCAACTACCGGCTCCTGCTGTTGTCCCAGATTGTGTCAGCCATCGGCGATGGCGTCTATGCTATCGCTCTCATTTGGCTAATGAAAACTCTTACCGGCAGCGCCCTTCTGATGTCGATTCTGCTTGCCGCAGAAACAGTGCCGCTGCTGTTGTTTGGCTTGTTTGCGGGCGTTATCGTCGACCGGGGAAGCAAGAAAAAAATCATGATGCTATGCGATATAGCCAGGGGAAGCATTGTTGCTCTTCTGGTTCTGCTATGGGTGAACGGCTGGCTTCTGCCTTACATGCTCATCATCGCGGCGGTATTGTTATCGTCATTCAGCGCTTTCTTCGGCCCTTCGCGTGTCGTGGCCATCCGTACGCTGGTGCCCGAGGATCACATGGTGCAGGCGCAAAGCTTGGCGCAGCTTGTTCAGACGGTCGTTGGCCTGAGCGCTCCGGCGATAGGGGCGTGGCTTCTGTATTTCGGCACATCCTATGCTTTTATATTCAACGCGGCGACGTTCTTCGCTTCATTTCTGTTTATTTGGCTCATTCGGAACGAGCGGTTGACCGAAACCCGCGTCACGACCTTGAATCGCCGCAGCTTCGTCGTGGACTTCAAGGAAGGCATCGTAGCCGTTACTTCCCACGCTCTGCTGCGAAGCCTGATTCAATATATTGTGCTCATCAACTTTATGCTGGCGCCTACCACATTGCTATTTCCGCTCATTGTGGACGATTCGTCCGAGCTGGCGCTATTGCAAATCGCGTTTTTCGTGGGCATTACCGCCGGCGTATTTCTTATCGGCTTGGTGAAAAAATGGCGGCGCATCGCCGCGCTGGCCACGGGCATCGGCTTGATGCTTGTCGGCTTAGGGCTGTTGACTTGGGTGCACGGGCTGTACGCGGGGTTATTGTGCGTTTTTGTCGCCGGTCTGGGTAGCCCGCTGGCGAACGTGACGCTGCAAACGCTGTTTGTGCTCAAAGTGCCCAAAGAGGTGCTCGGAAGAGCTTCCAGTCTCATGAAGGTGCTTCTGGAATCGTCCCGGCCCCTCGCTATGCTGTTGACCGGGGCATTGCTCGCATGGATTCCCGTCCGGTTATTTTTCGGGATCATGGGACTGTTTGGCGTACTGTTGGTCGTTACAATGGTGCTGAATCGCAGCATACGCAAGGAGCAGGATGAGCCGAAGCCCGGGCGGATCATCGGCGACAATTCGGCCGTGAAGGAGGTACAGTAATCATGTTTAAGTATTTGGCGCCATCGGAGATGAAAAATGATTTTGTCTACGCCTTCGTTAGCAAAAAGCGGCTGGAATCGCTAAAACAGCATTTGATCGCGTGCAGGCAAGCGGCGAAAGAAGATGGAAATGGGGATCTGGAAGTACTGCTGACCGAGGAGCTCTGGCACGAGGCGAATCATCCGGTGCTCATTTATTGGATGAGCACAAGGCTGCTTCCCGCCTTTCAAGGCGGCCCGCCTTCGGTGGAGGAAGCGCGGACATTGCTTGAACAATTCCCCCGTTTTTTTCTGATTCCGCTATGGAGCAGAGGGATTGCTTTGCCTCGTCTTCGCGTTCGGCTCGATGAAGGAGGCAGTCTGTATTTTCCGGGACATCCCGTCCATCTTGCGCTTGGAAAAGAATACGCGAAGGTCACGGTTGAACTCGAGACTGCAGGCCAGACGGTCCGCCTCCGCACGAATCGCCTTGATGCCGCCGTGCCGCTGCCGGAATTGCTGGATACCGCTTATGGAGAGTCTAAGTGGCTGAGGCGGCTGGACGTGTGGAGCGAGCGGACCGTCATGTTCGGAGGAGCCGATCCGCTAATGGACGAATTCCTCGGCGGAGGGCTGCCCCGGCTGATTCAGGAATACGGCAAGCAGGCTGCGCCTTTCGAGCTGATTTCCTCTCTCTCGCTTGGACAGCAATGGTATTACGCCAAAGCCATGAGCCTTATCAAGCAGTATTGGCCGAAAATGTACGGGGAGGCGGTCGGACATATCCGCATGATCGCGCTGCTGAAGGGCGATTCCATTGGCGGGCTGACGCACTCCTGCTTCCAAGGAGGCCTATTTCTGACGCACCGGGATGATCTGATGTGGACGGCGGAAAATTTGATCCATGAATTTGGCCATTCGCGTTTGGATCAATTGTTCGAGCTGGACGATCTTATCGGCAATGGGGAAAAGGAGCGCTACCGGTCTCCATGGCGGGACGACCCCCGTCCGGTGAAAGGGATCGTCCATGGCTTGTTCGTATTCGCGCGCATTGCCTTATGGTACGAGCAGCTTCTGGCTTCCGGGGAGAAACACAGCGAAGTAAGAAGGAGATTAACCGTCGTCTTACGTCAAACGGGCGAGGCGATCGACGTTCTCCGCTCGCATGCGGTGTGGACGCCGATTGGACAAGGACTCTTTGACGAGCAAATCGGCGAATACGAACGCTTGGCGGCCATCTTCCCGCTTGGACGGGCGGTCGGCTAATAATAATCCGACGAGCAAAAGAACGGCCTGTGACCAGCAGCTTTGATAAGAAGCTGCCAGCATCACAGGCCTATTTTATTTCGTCCAGCTTACCGTCCAGCTCGCCCCCGGCGTAGTAGTTATAAAAGAAGAAAGAAACTGCCTGACGCAATCCTGATAAACCGATGACTACGCTTTGTCTCGGTCAAGGCGTGTGATATAATGGGAAATCATAACTAATCGAATATTGACGGAATGTGGAGGGATTTTTATTCTTTACGCGGCAGCGTTTCTCATGTCATTTACCATCGTATTCCTGCTCATCCCCCCGCTGCGCCGCTTGGCGTTTCGCATCGATTTTGTGGACAAGCCCAAAGTCGACAACGAGAGGAAAATACATAGAGAACCGATACCATTGACGGCCGGCCTCGCGATCTTCGCCGGGTTTGTGATCACTTACTTGTGCTTCGTGCGGAACGATTGGAAGCAGTCTGCCGCCATTTTGGCCGGATCGCTGCTGATTCTTATCATCGGTATGGTGGATGACTGGTACAAAACCCACGGCAAGGAACTTGCCGCGTGGCCGAAGCTGATCGTGCAGCTTTCCGCAGCCGTCATCGTGTACAGCTCCGGCGTCATCTTTTACGGGTTCAACAATCCGTTCACCGGAAGCGATGTCATCCTGCCGGTCTGGCTGCAATTTTTTCTGACCGTCATGTGGATTTTCGGGGTGACGACCGTCATTAACTTTACGGACGGCATGGACGGGCTGGCCGGCGGCTTATCGGCGATTTCGGCGGTCACGCTGTTCGTTGTCGCGCTGGCCAAGGCACAGTCCGATTCGGCAATGATCGCCATCATCCTGGTCGGAGCGGCGCTAGCCTACTTGAAATACAACAAGCCCCCGGCCAAAGTGTTCATGGGCGACGCGGGCGCGACGCTGTTCGGCTTTCTGCTCGGCGTCATCGCCTTGGACGGGGCGTTCAAAGGCGCGACCGTGCTGTCGCTGCTCGTTCCGATTCTGGCGCTCGGCGTACCGATTTTCGACAACCTGTTCGTCGTGTTCAAGCGGATGATGAACGGCAAGCCGATCTACCAGGCCGACGCCAGCCAAGCGCATTACCGGCTGCTGCGCAGCGGCTTGAATCCGAAGCAAGTCGTGCTGTTTCTTTACCTGATCAATACGTGCTTTAGCCTAACCTCGATCATTTTACTATTGCTTACGGTATAATCCATCGTCATTATTGTTCATAGGGAGAGTCGTAAAACAAGCCTGCCGCATCATTGCTGCAAGGCTTGTTTTGTTATTTATAGCGCGAAAATCATCTTTACCTTAAATATTCTTAATATTAACTATTCTTTAGATGCTATTCGTATCTATACTTCAGTGAAATTCGTATAATAGATACATACTGTATAGCTTGGAGGTTAAAATCATGAATAACGACAACAGACACGACAATAAACAAATCAGTAGAAGAAAGCTGCTAACCTCCCTAGGAACGCTCGGAGTCGGCGTCGCAGGAGCCAGTCTTTTAAGCGGCGTTGACAAAGTTTACGGAAGTTCGGTGACCAATGCCGTTTACGACTCCGCCGCGCTAAATGTCCCAAGCACAAATTTCGTAAATGTCACTGATGCTTCTTTCAAAGCCGACCCCACCGGGGACAAAGATAGTACGAAAGCGATAAACGATGCTTTTGCCTTTGCTGCTCAAAACAAGAAAGCCGTATTTTTCCCAGGCGGAACCTATCTAATAGAAGAAACCATCAACGTTCCGTTGCACGTGAGCTTTTACGGCGTGGGACATGCCTCCGAAATTAAAGCGACAGCCCCTATCAGCATGTTTAAATTTGCAAGCCAAGGCACAGACCAGAAAGGAAATCGATACGGAGAAATGTCCGGATTGTATATCAATGGCAATCAGATTGCGACAATTGGACTGGAACTGGCCTATGTCGTCGTGGAGCGATTATTTCAAGCCGTTCAAATCGAAAATGTATCCGGTCCGGCCATACGAATGGATACTTCCCAAAACAATACGTTCGTGTCCGTCAACATCGAACACTGCAAGCAGGGCATCGTCTTGCTTAACGGAGCCGGCAATAACGCCTTCTACCGCTGCGAGATTAACGAACCCGGAGACGTTGGGATATTGTTTGGTTCGGATGAATCCCTTACCGGTTATGGCAAAAATGCCTTCAGTAATCAATCCACCGGAAACGAGTTCAATAAATGCATTATCGAGAGAGGCACAACCGCTGGTTACGGAGTTCACATCAAGAGCGGATACCGAAACGTATTTTGGAATTGCGACATCGTCGCCGGAAGACTTGCAAAAGTAAAGATCGACTTTGGCGACAATCAATCGCTTAATGGATTTTACCGCTGCGCCTTTACATGCTCGGATAATGAGATCGCCATTTCTGCAGGAGGCTACCGAACGATGATTCAAGATTCGATCATCAAAGGGTATGAGAAAGCCAATCCGACCTGCATTGAAGTATTCAATGAAACGCATATCATTCATTGTCACCTTAGTGAGAAGACATACAAGATTGTGAACAAAGCCGGAGATCGAAAAATTAATATCCGCTTCACGCCGCTTAACGCGGTGGGATCGACGGAAAACCGTCCGAATCATGGGCATATGGGAGTCGGGGTTCAATATTATAATATTACCACCGAAATGCTCGAAATCTGGAACGGTGAGGCATGGAAAAGCGTAGCCTTCAAATAATCGCAACAATCCTTCTGTATAACACCAAAGCCGGCTCCAGGCCTCTTCTTCGGAAGAACCCGGAACCGGCTTTGCTCATGCCGCCCGCTTCGCTATGTTTAGGTCAATAAGTTAGCAGTACGCCAAGCGTTTCCTTCGGTGCGCGCAGGTAGCATTCGTACGCCTCCCCTACTCGGTCCACCGGAAGCTTCTTGGAAATCAGCGGCATGACGTCGATCTTCCGTTCGCCAAGCAAACGGATATATTCGTACATGTTGCGCCCTTCCGTCCAACGCACGAAGCCGATCGGGTAATCGACGCCATCCTGCTCGTAAGCGGCGTCGTACCGCCCCGGGCCGCCCGCACGCGAGATGCGCAGCTCCGCTTCCTTGACGAACATGAGCTCCCGGGATAATTCCGCATGCATGTCCCCCACGATGACAATGCGGCCCCGGTCCCGCAGCCAGCCCAGCGACTGGTTCAACAGCTCCGCGCCCCCGCCGCCGGCGCACAAGACGACCGTATCCGCGCCTTCGACCAAATAATCCGCCCGCAGCGAAGCCTCCAGCTCTTCATAGGAAGCAAACACCGTTTGGAGACCGGAACGCCGGAGCATCGAGCACCGCTCCTCCAGCAAGTCCAGCGCGTACACCCGGTATCCCGCCGCTTCCGCAATTTGACAGGTGAGCTGGCCGAGAATGCCCAGCCCGACCACGGCGACTTTGCTTCCGAATTGCAGCTCGGCCTGCCGAAGCCCGTGAATCGCAATCGCTCCGAGTCCGACGAACGCCGCCTCTTCGGCCGATAGGGAGTCCGGGAGCGGAATGGCGAGCGCCTTAGGCACAGCAAGCAGCTCCGCGTGCTTCACGTACGGAGCCCCGTAGCAGGCGACCCGGTCGCCCGGGCGCACATGCGTCACGCCTTCGCCAGTTTGGAGCACCGTGCCGACTGCGCTGTAACCGAGCGAGACCGGAGTCTCGCCGGCCCGTTTCTTCATTTCGATCTCGGTACCCGGGCTGATCGCCGAACATATCGTGCGAACCAGAAGCATATTCGGCTCCACGATAGGCTCGGGCACTTGTCTAACCTCCGCCTCTCCGTTGATGGCGACTACTGCCCTCATCTTGGTCTCTCCTCTCTCTTTCCGAACCAAATCCAAATTATTTTAAGCCGGACATTGTAATGCCTTCAAGTAAAGTAACGCTGGAAAAACAAAAAGATCAAAAACGTCGGCACGAACGAGATGACCGCCCCGGCCATTTCGAAGCCGAAATTGCCCTCCTTGGTCAACAAGGAAGCGAGACCTACCGTGAGCGGGAACATTTTCTCGGTTGTTGTGAAAATAAGCGGCGTGAACAAATCGTTCCAGCACTGGATGAACGCAAACGTTCCGACGGCCGCCAGCGCCGGCTTGGCCAGCGGCACCATGAGCTGGAACAAGATTTTGAAATCCCCGGCCCCGTCGAGATAAGCCGCTTCTTCCAAGTCCTTGGGAATCGTCTGCATGAGCTGCCGCACCAGAAATACGCCCATGATCGCCCACAGCTCCGGCACAATAATGGCGGAATACGTATTGATCCAGTGCATTTTGCTGAACATGATGTATTTCGGAATGATCAGCATTTGATTCGGGATCATGACCATCGCCATTAAGCACCAGAAGATCGTCTCTTTGAACCGGAACTGCTTCTTGGCGAAAATATACCCGAGCACCCCGGCAAAAAACATCTGCGTCGCAACCGGCACTAAAGTAATGACGATCGAGTTGAGCAGCCAACGTATCATGCTGCTGCTGCTGAAAATGTAGCTATAGTTGTACCAGGTCGGCTGGTCGGGAATCCAAAAGGAAGGATCGGCGAGCCCCACATCCAGCTTTTTGAACGACCCGAGCACCATTACGACAAACGGGAACATGAACGCGATGCCCGCCAGCACGAGCGGGATATAGACCAGCGCTTTTCGCCCAGCCGTCATACCGTCCGCCTCCTTTCTCCGCGAAGTTTAATGGTAGGATACGTCTTTGCCGAGAAATTTGCGCTGCACAAGCGAGATCGTGAAAATGATGAAAAAGAGCACATACGCAAGCACGCTGCCGTAGCCAAAGCGCAGCGACGTAAAGCCTTCCTGATACAAGTAATACACGATCGTCGTCGTCGCATAATCCGGGCCGCCTCCCGTCAGTAGGAACGCGGAGTCGAAAACTTGAAACGATCCGATGGTCGTAATGATCGCCACGTAAAAATGAATCGGCAGCAGCAGCGGAAACGTGATGCTCCAGAACGTTTTCCAGCCCGACGCGCCGTCCATCTTCGCCGCTTCGTACAGATGTCCCGGAATCGACTGCAGCCCAGCGTAGTAATACACCATCGTGCTGCCGCGCACTTTGAAAATGCTCAAAGCGGCCAGCACCGGCAGAGCCTGCTTCGAATCGGAGAAAAAGAGCTGCGATTCGATCCCCACATAGCTGAGCAGATGGTTGATCACCCCGTAGTCCGTACCCTTGAACAGCCATTCCCAGATGCCCGACAAGATGACGAACGACGTGACGACCGGAAGGAAGAACATCCCTTTGAACAGTCCGGCCAGCTTGACTTTCGAGTAAACGAGCAGCGCCAGAATCCAGCCGAGCGCCATCGTCGGCACGATATAATAGACCGAAAACAGCACGGTGTTCCAGATCGACCGCCAGGCCAGCTTATCCTGCAGTAACCGTTCCCAGTTGCCGAGTCCTGCGAAGGACGGTTTGCCGATCATCGGCCAATCCATGAAGGTCAGCACGAAGCTGAAGACGAGCGGAACAAATTGAAATATGAGAAAATGCAGCAGCACCGGCACCAGGAAAACGTAGATGATGGCGTTTTTTCTCCAGCTCTGCATGATCCGGCCGGATAGCCTGCTGCGATGGTGGATATGCGAGTTTCGTACGGATTCCATACGGCGAATCGTCACCTCCGGCAGGTCCGAAGCGCAGAGAGAGGCGGCGGCAAACGCTGCCCCTCCCCGCCACTTTGGTTTTGGAATTACTTTTCGCGTCGAGCTTAAGCGCTTCGGCGGCGGCATCGGCCGCTTGCTTCGGCGTCTTCTTGCCTTCCAGCATCGCGCCGATCTCCGCTTGAATCTTGGGCATAAACCCGCGGGCGGCCGGATGGGAGATTCCGGGGATCGTGAGATCCGCGTACTACATAAATTCCTTCATATCTTGGTCGTCGTTATAAATGTCGCCCGCCGATTTGCGCACGGGCAAATAGCCGGTCAATTTATTGAACGCTTTGGCCGTATCCGTATTCGTCAAAAATTTGGCGAATTCCACGGCAGCGGCTTTATTTTTGCTCGCTTTCGAGACGACGAACATGCCTACCGTGCCGAAGCTCGCCTGCTTTTCCTTTTTCAGCGGCGGTCCGATCACGTATGGTTTTTTCTGCGCTTTCAGTGTCGTTAGTGTCGAGCCTTGACCCCAGACCGCCAGCATTTTGCCGGACAAAAACTCGGGGAACTGGTCGTCGCTGGAGATCGAGTCCTTCGGAATCCAGCCGTTATCGAACACCTGTACCCCTTTGTCATTATTCAAAATCATGCTGCCGCCGTCATCCAACACATTGCCGCCGCTCTGCCACAGCAAGGGGTACAGCGTCGCATTACAGCAGCCCGCGCCGCCTTCGAAATTGCGCGCATACAGGCCTTTGGCCTTCGCCTTCTCGGCCCAGCGGTCGAATTCGTCCCAGGTCGTCGGCAGCTTTGCCGGATCTTCGCCGATCGCCTTGATTAAATCCGGGTTATATATTAGCGTCTGGACCTCTTGCAGAATCGGAAGCGCATACAACTTGCCTTGATAGGTCGCTCCGGCTAACGCTCCCTTGCTGAAATCGTCCGTATTGATGTCTTTCACGTAGGCGTCAAGCGGCTCTAGCGCCTGATTGCCAGCAAACTGCGGAACTTGATCCGGAAGCTGATAGAAGACGTCAGGTCCGGAACCGGCGGCGAGCGCGGTCAGTATTTTTTGTCCCCGGCCTTTCCAAGGAATCTCTTCGTAGTTCACTTTCACATCGGGGTACTTCTGCTTGAACGCGGCGATCGTATCGTTCCAGAACGCTTTGAGCTGCTCCTTCTTATTGTCGCTGACATAAGGATGCCCCCATATGGTAATTTCTCCGGCCACCTTATCCCCGGCCCCGCCCGGAGCGGCTGCGTTGTTAGGGCTGCCCGAATCCGAGCCACAGCCGGACAATAAGATGCCGAGCGAAAGCGCAGCCGGCAGCATCATCGATAATACACGTTTGGTCATAGATGAGACCCTCCTCGCTTGTAGACTGAACTGACGAATTCATTACTTCGGACTCACCGGACTTTCATCGACTGTTGAAAGTGCTTTCTATTGCCGGACGGACCGTCCCCCCCTTTCAGTCTTAAGAACCAATAATGATCCAGTTCGTGGGAAAGCGATTTCAATTGTGATCTATATAAGTTGAACTAATGAATTCATTAGAATTAGAACCTAACACAAAGCCGATCTATGATCGACCACCGAGATTTCATGATTTCGTCCATAAACTGCTGAACATTGTTACGGATTTCGGCCACCGTGTGATAGAACACATTGTTAATTACATCGGATTTCAGCCATTTCCATAACCCTTCAACAAGATTCAATTTCGGACTGTAAGGCGGCAGGAAAACCAGTTCGAGTCGGCCTTTCATCTCTTCCAAAAACGGCTGCAATAACTTGGCATGATGAATGCGAGCGTTATCCAACACGATGACGATTTTGCCCTTTGGATAGTGA
>NZ_FMTT01000044.1 GCF_900100345.1 Paenibacillus tianmuensis
GGCACCCATGACATTCGAACGTATATCGAATCCCAAGACGCAACGTTCTGCATCCCTCCAAAATCGAATACGGCAAATCCTTGGGAATGCGACTTTTACCAGTATAAAGAACGGCATGTTGTGGAATGTTTTTTCAACAAACTCAAACAATTCCGTGGGATCGCAACACGCTACGATAAACTTTCTCGAAACTTTTTGAGCTTTGCTTTTTTGGCTTCTGCCATGATTTTGTTGAAGTAGTTCCACTATGATGAGTTTTCAGACACGCCCTAGTTCAGAATATCTCAAATTTTTCTCTTTTCTAAGTTGGAAGATGAAATCTGAGATGGTTTTTCTTTGTGCTTTCATATCCATCTTCATGCAATTTCCCCTTTTTATTGAAATTATACAAGTGATTATAGCAAACGGTATATCACTTGACAATGAGTTAAAGTTTTTTTTGATATTGCCCGTTCTTCTCAAGGAAGTTAGGTTGAACAAAAGTAAACATTTTCGATAAATTTCTACAATCTTAAGTGTTATTGTTAATTATTGTAATTAGATATGAATTTTCCGGTTAATTTCCTGAATAAAATAGATAGAATGTACTATTAACATTTATTATGAAATTATTATAAATTATGGATTGGCATTTCGTCGACGGAAACTTGTCCAAAAATGACTACAGTAGTTAAACAAACCTAATCAATTTTGACAACATGTAAACAACTGGATATTAAAATTTTTTTATGGAGGTGTTTTCGTGGCAAAAGTCAAAAATGTATCGTTTTTGAAGGTTTGTGCAGTAAGCTTGTTCGCATTGTCCGTCAGCCCAGTTCATGCTTTTGCTGCTGGGACTGGCGATAACCCGGCATTTACGCCCGACATCAAATCTCCTAAACAAATTCAAGCTGAAGCGATCAAGGAGAAAGAATTAGCCACTTATAAACTTAATCGAGCTTCATTTTTGGCTGCCGGAAGTCAGAAGGAAATTGCTGTACCCAGCTTCAAACAAGAAACAAGTTACTGGTGCGGGCCAGCAACAACAAAACAAGTGCTACATTTTTTTAATGGCAGCTCCTTGTCGCAACAAGATTATGCAAAGCAACTTGGAACAACAAAGGATGGAACAGACTTTTCCAAAGTAGATGACGTCCTTAATGCAAATCAATCAAAAACAACGTATATTTACAAGTCGTTCAACGACAACGAGTTTAGCGACTGGAAAAACACACTGGAAATCGATATCAACGCTTCTTATCCTACAGTGCTCGACTTGAAAATCACCCCGCAAAATATGCCGAAGTATACCGCCGAAGTTGAAGGGCATATTTTAAACGCTTCTGGCTATGATTACGTTTATGGAAGCGCACCTGAAATCCGGTTGACAGATCCTTTCGACCAAGGCAATCGCGGCGTTACGTTGGGAAATGTTTGGCACCCAATGGATGGGGTTTGGAATGCCAACCAAGCTCATTTTAGAAAAGCAATTCTTTGGTAATATTCATTCAAATCAAAACAGGCGAGGATTCTTCCTCGCCTGTTCTTAGGAGATAATAACGTATGAAAAGAAAAGCGATTGTAGGTTTTTCAATAAGCATTGCTATCTGTGTTTCTATTGCATTTATTTTTTATAGCAAACATGCGTCCCCCACAAATACTAGCAAAGATCCATCATCTACTGAACAAGCATCCAATACGCCGGAGGTACAGAAAAATAGTAATGTAGCCTCCTCTTTTTCCATTCCTGGGACGCTGTATGTCCAGAAAAACACCGCTTCTCTGCTCCTTATTTACTTCATTTAATGAAGCGCTGTATATTTTCAAGGGCGGTGAATCCGCAATTGCAACATACAAGTGGCTTAATACAACCCCTTTGACAATTTCCTTTTCAATCCAAGTTAATTTGTCTTTATGTATTCTTAATATGGGAGGCAAAATTTGATCTTGACCGACCCCTTTACGAACCGTTGTTATTTTTTGGGTGCGAAGGTCCATGCATTTAAGTTGCCAGGGAAGATCGCCCTTTTCATCACGTTTTCTTTCGTATTCCACCCAAAACAGTTTATCTAAGTAACCTACTAAAGAGTTAATAATTTTACGGTTCGGAGCCGTGTAAATTTTGATATCACCGCCAGCAACGATTGGCTCGTTTGGACACAAGATGGAGAAGTTACGATAGCTTCCTATTCGTCAGGCGAAATCCTCCATAAAGTAAAAGAAAAAACATCAAATACAACAACGGACTCACCTTTCATTGTTGATGATATATTGTTCTATCGTACTTCGATGTTAAACATCAACGCAGTTAACTTAAAGACCGGGGAACGGACAATTGTAGCCAACAACGGCTCCATAACATCAAAAATCTTCAATAGTTCTAACTCCTTAGGTTTTTCATATATGCCCGCGATTAAACAAAGTACTGATGAAGCGGCGTTTATTCAATTTACACTCTTAGAATAATGGTTTGAGAACTCGTAGGCTAAAGAGGGACACAAAATCAACACCGCTATACAGCGGCCGCGTTGACATATACGGTTTGGGAATCAATATCCCGAATAAAATACCTGATGAAAAATGAAAAACAGACTTACCAAGGGCATTACTCTCCACCTCCGGAATGCAGCTTCCTACAGAGATAAGCGGTAATTCCACCAAATTCGTTCCTACAGACTCCAAAAAAATGGATAGTCCCATAAATAGAACTGCCGCGACGGCAATTGCCATACAATAATTAAGTCTGATGGCAAGCAAATTTTGATGCCTCATATGCCCACAGTCATTGCTTAATGCTTTATTTGTTCACGATGGATGTCTTGCGGAAATGGACCGGACGTGTACAGAATTGGGGGCAAACTTTGTTGCAACATCTGGGTACTGGTATCTATCACGTACGATGCTGATGTTCGGGCACGGCTATAAGTCTTTAGAGGAGGGCCTGCTGATTGTGGAAATTTCGAGTATAAGCAAAGGAAAAATTATAAACTATCAATTGCATGTTTTGTACGAGAAAGAGTCCCTGCCCGCTTAATCCGCTGGCAAGGACTCTTTTCTTTCGCCCTCATGCTCAAATATCTTGCCGACACTAACATTCAAATATAAGCAGAGCTTGTCTAATGTCTCAAGGTCAATTCTTTTAGCCCGCCCATGATAAAGTTCGGTCACCGTATTACGGGCAAGGCCTGTACCATCCACTACGTCGGATATTTTTAGACGTTTGCGCCCCATGATTTCGCTTAACTTATTGATGATCAAAACTTTTTCCCTCCCTTTATCTTCATGATATCAAAGTTAACGAAAATGATCAAAAAGTTGACTATAATAATTGACTTGATGATATTTTTGTTATAATAAATGTGGCTTAACTGCGAAGGAGGAAATGATGAGTATAGGGCTAAGAAAACTGTTGAAAGATTTTCAGGATATCCAGATGGTTTGGGAAGCGGAGAAGAAGTCTTGGGAATACGAAAATGAAAAAATGAATGCCATGGATACGATAAATAATGATAAATTATAGTCAGACTAATAGTATAGGAAAGGGCGTGAAACGATGCATATAAAACCGTCTACGACCATTCGTCAGGATTACAACGGGTTTTCGAAGTTTTGCCATGAGATTGATGAACCCGTTGTGCTAACACGCAATGGAGAAGCCGATTTGGTGGTGATGAGCCATGAAGCTTTTCGCCGTATGGAAGCCAGAATCAAATTGCAAGCCAAGCTTCTGGTAGCCGAGAAGCAAGTTGCCGAAGGCGCTGAACTATTGGATCATGATCAAGTCATGGCAAACCTGCGGAGGAAAGTGAATTGATTTTCCCAAAAATGGGATTAATATAGGAAACGGATGGCCCAAGAAAACAAGCAAATACAGACATGTTCCGCAAGCCCTCTACAATGAAGGGCTTTTTGTTTTGCCTGATGCTGGAGAGGCAGATTCATTCCACACCGAATGTTGCGATATCCAGTAACACATGTTACTGTTAACATATGTTACTGAACAAGGAGCAACTAATATGTCCATTGCACACGCCATTCTGGGGATTTTAAGCTGGAAGTCTGTCACGGGCTACGATATGAAAAAAATCATTCAAGACTCCCCCTTCATGTACTGGTCGGCCAGCAACAATCAGATCTACAGATCGCTGGTGCAACTGCTGGACGAATGCTTCGTGACCTGCGAAGTTCAGCACCAGGAGAGCTCGCCCTCGAAAAAGATTTATACGATCACGAAAGAAGGAGCGGCCGAACTGAAGTACTGGGTGCTTTCCACGCCCGAACCTCCGGATTTGAAGAAATCGTTTCTGATTCAGCTTGCTTGGGCGGATCAGCTAAGCACGGACGAATTGAACGCTCTGTTTACAAAATATGAAGAGGAAGTCCGGGCGCAGGTTTTATTGCAGCAGGAAAAAAAGCTCAGAGGCCCGTTTTCACCCGGCAGAACCGCCAGGGAGATCTACTTATGGGATATGATCTACGATAGTTTAATCGATTTCTATAAACGTGAATGGGAATGGATTCAAAAGCTTCGCAGCGAACTGCGGATTCCCATGGAGAAGGAGGCCAATCCAATGAAATTTCAAGTCATTGAAAGAGGTACGAAAAAATACGTGGAATGCGCTTCTGTCGAAACACCGCTGCGCACAGGACAAGATGCATTGGATCTTATCGCGGCATGCCTCGAAAATGATACCAATCTACTGGTGCTTCACGCGGAGGCGCTTTCCGACGATTTCTTCAACCTTAGAACGGGTCTGGCAGGAGAGATGCTGCAAAAATTCGTGAACTATCGTGTGAAAGCAGCCCTTATAATAACGAACGAGCAGGTTGTGAAAGGGAGATTTAAAGAGCTGCTGGCCGAAGCTAACAAAGGAAATGATTTCAGGGTATTCGGCAGCACCGGGGAAGCTGAGGGATGGCTTCTGGACTTGTAATGAAATGGAGCACAATCAGATGAAAGTTCATGTTGCGTTTAAATCCGCAGAAGGGAAAAACGAGGTCTACAGCATGTACGATTCGCTGCTCAAGCAGTGGACGTCGCCGCATGAAACATTGTACGTTCCTACCCGTTATGGAGATACGTTTGTGATCGCCAGCGGCGAAAAGGCCGCTCCGCCCCTGCTGCTGCTTCACGGCGCCGGGATGAATTTGGCCATGTGGCTCGGAGAGGCGCGGGAGTATTCCCGCAGTTTCCGGGTATATGCTGATTGGAAAAAACTTTAATTACCGCCGCGAGCAGATTCCTTTGTTTGCCGACGACGAATTAAAGCGGCTAACGATGTCTGTCGTTCTGTTCGTGGGCGCAAAGGATATTATGCTTCATTCCGCCAAGACGGCCAAGCGATTGGGAAGCTTGCTTCCGCATGCCCGAATTCAAATTTTACCGGATGCCGGGCATGTTCTTACCCACCTTGCCGCTCAAATCATCCCTTTTTTGGAATCGGAAAAGCTATAACAAGCATCGGCTCTAGGGGGAGTGGCAGCGATACGGTGAAGGCCGCGCCTTTGCTGGGCAGTCTCCTCTCCCGTCTTCATCCGATGGTGATTTTCCCTTCCGGATACCGGTACAGCTCTTTTTTCGGATTCGGCTGCAAGGCGAACGCCAGCGTCACAAGTCCCACTCGTCCAATAAACATGACGCAAATCATCAAAATTTTGCCGGCAAACGTCAGGTCGGCGGTCAACCCCATGCTGAGGCCTACCGTACCGAAGGCCGAGGTCGTCTCGAACAAGATTTTTAGAAAATCCTGGTCTTGGAAGGTGGACAGCAGCATCGTCGCGAATGCGAGGAACAATACGGCGGTCAGGGTGAACGTGACGGCTTTGTAGATGTCCTTCTCAGGCAGCCGGTGGCGGAACAGCACGACGTCTTCCTTGCCGCGCAGCATCGCCACGAAAGCCCCGACCAGGATCGCGAACGTCGTGAGCCGGATGCCTCCTCCGGTAGAGCCGGGAGCTGCGCCGATGAACATCATGATAATCATCAGAAACTGCGTGGCGGTCCGAAGCTCAGCGATGTCGAGCGTGTTGACGCCGGCGGAGCGCAAAGTCATCGATTGGAAGAAAGAGGCGACGATTTTCGTGTCCCAAGGCATGCTGCCCAGCGTCTTCGCATTGGTGAATTCGAAGATCAGAATGAGCACGGCGCCCGTCAGCACCAGAATGCCGTTCGTTGACAAGACGACCTTGCTGTGCAAGGACAGCTTGCGGGTCTTGGGAAATTCGATCAGCTCCGAGATGACGATAAACCCGATTCCGCCGAAAAAGATGAGCATCATGGAAACGAGATTGATGCCGATATCGTTGACGTAAGGCGTTAAGCTGCGGAACCCGCCGAACAATTCGAAGCCCGCGTTGTTAAAGATCGACACGGCATGGAACAGGCCGAAATAGGCGGCCTTCCCGAGCGGCATCTCCTGTGACCAGCGCAGCATGAAGTAGAACGCAGCGATCCCTTCAATGGTTATCGAATACAGGAATACCCGGATGATCAACCGGACGATGCCGTCAATGTTGGCATGGTTCATCGACTCTTTCAATAACAGACGGTCCCGCAGCGAGACACGGCGCTTCAACGCCAGCGTGAACCAGGTGGCCATTGTCATGAAGCCGAGTCCGCCCAACTGCACCATCAGCAGCAGAACGATCTGCCCGAACAACGAAAAATGAACGCCGGTATCGACAACAATCAGTCCGGTGACGCAGGTAGCCGACGTTGCCATAAACAAAGCGTCGATGTATCTCATGGACTGCCCGTCCGTAGAGGCGGCCGGCAGGGTTAGCAGAAAAGAGCCGATTATAATAATGAGAGCAAAGCCCCCCGCCAGTACGCGCGGCGGGGTTATTTTGATCAATTTGGCCGGAGTTTGCACCGGATTCACCTCAAGGTCATGTTTCCCACGGATGTAGTCATGGTCTTCCATATCATAGCATGGTACGATGCGGATTTCACTATGCGTAAGGTGAACATGGCCCGAAAGGCTTAGGCGGCTGCCGCTTAATTCGGCTCCGGTTCCAGCGTCTGGACATACCCGAGCTGCCTCGAAATATCCAGCGCTGCACGCTTGACCTTCTCGCTGACGCCAAGGATGTCGTGGATCGGAAGCTCCGTCCGCAAAGCGGTGATGCTGACCGCCGCCTTGAGCTGCCCGTAATGATCGAATACCGGGGCTCCGATGCAGCGTACTCCCGACTCGCCTTCCTCGTCCTCCACGGCATATCCCTGCCTGCGGATCGCCTCGATTTCCGCCATGAAATCGTGGACATTTGTAATCGTTTTCTCCGTTTTCTCCGGCAGTCCTTTCTCGCGGATCGCCTGCTCCAGCAAGTCCTGCGGCATGAAGGCGGCCAGCGCCTTGCCGACGCCTGAGGCGTGAAGCGGCTGCCGCTGCCCGATATAGGAGGCGAATTTGACAAATGTCTGGCTCTCGACCTTCTCGATGTACATCGGCTCAAAGTTATCGAGTATGGCGAGGTGCACGGTAAAGCCCGTTTCGCCGAGCAACCGCTCCATGGACACCCGGGCTGCGGTGCGGATATCAATCCGGTTCAGCGTGGACAGGCCGATATGGATGAATTTGGAGCCGAGACTGTACTTGCCGTCAGGGCTTTTGATGATATATTGATGCTGCTCCAGCGTATTGAGAATGAAGAAAACGCTCGTTTTCGGGATGTCCACGAGCTTGCACAAGTCGCTGACGCCGACAGGCTCTTCGCGCTGGGACAGCGTTTCGATGATGGCGATCGCCTTCTCCAATGCGGGGACGTTATATTTTTTACCCGTAGCCATAATCGTTCCGCCTTAAATTTGATTTAGTTTAAACAATGTTCATCATACAAAAACACGGTCCTTTGCGTCAAGCGCTTTCATTGCTCATGGAAAGTGCTCGAACTTTCCGCGAACAACCATAGCGCACATCCGGTTTCCACCGATAATGAATCAGTGGAGCAGGACGGTTCACCTTCAAATACCATATTGACAAACAAACGGGAAGCGTTTACTTTTAAATTAAATAACGTTTTACATGCTAAACGCCATTCAAACTTGAGGAGTGATTTCATGAACGGATTAAAAACGGAAGCATCGAGCGAGCTGTACGAACGGGCGCTGCGCTACACCCCGGGCGGCGTGCATACGTCGATTCGTAATATAACACCGCATCTTATTTTCACGAAAGCAGAAGGCGCTTACATCTACGATGCGGACGGCAACCGCTATATCGATTACCAAGGGGCCTTCGGGCCGTTCGTCCTCGGACATCGTCACCCTTACGTCACCCAACGGGTCGTGGAGGCGCTGGAGCGCACCGATCTTTACGGGGTCGGCACGACGGATCTGGAGATCGAGCTGGCGGAGAAAATTTGCAAGCATGTCCCGTCGGCGGAATCAGTGCTGTTCTGTAACTCCGGCTCGGAAGCGACCTACCATGCCATCCGGCTGTCGCGGGCGGTGACCGGACGGGCGAAGCTGATCAAGTTCCAGGGCTGCTATCACGGCTGGCATGACTATGTCGCCCGCAACATGCTCAGCGCATGGGACATGATCGGCAAGCGCGACCCGGGGTCCGCCGGGATGATGGACGAAGCGATCGACAATACGCTGATCTGTACGTTCAACGATCTGGATGACGTGCAGCGGACGTTCGAAGCGAATCCGGGCGAGGTTGCCGCGCTGATCGTGGAGCCGGTGCCCCACAACATCGGCTGCGTGATGCCGCAGCCGGGATTCCTGCAGGGGCTGCGGGAGCTGTGCACGCGGTATGGCGCGGTGCTGATTTTCGACGAGGTCATCACCGGCTTCCGGCACGACATCGGCGGCTACCAGAAGGTATGCGGGGTGACGCCGGACCTGACGACGATGGGTAAAGCGATGGCCAACGGCTTTCCGATCGCGGCGGTCGCAGGCAAGAACGAGCTGATGATGCGTTTTAATACGAATCCGGGCGGGGACGTTTGGTTCGCGGGAACGTACAACGGCCATGCCGTCGGCACGGCGGCCTCGATCGCGACCATCGAGATGATGGAGACGTCAGGCGTGCACGAGCACATTTTCCGCTTGGGCGAACGGATGCGGCAAGGGATTCGCGATATTCACGAGCGGATGGGCATTCAGGCGTACGTCGCCGGCTTCGGGTCCGTATGGACGACCTATTTCATGGACCGCGAGCCGCTGAATTACACCGATCTGAAGGACAACGACGCCGAATTGTACGTATCGTACCGCCGGAAGCTGATGGAGCGGGGCATCTTCAAAATGCCGATGAATATCAAGCGCAATCATGTCAGCTTTAGCCATACCGAGCAAGATATCGACCATACGCTCCAATGCATCGAAGACGTGCTGAAGGAGCTCCGCAGCGAAGGAAAGCTGTGAGGCGGAGAAGCGCGTAGATGAACGGACAGGTTATCATACAGACAAACGACGCGGGGAGGTAGCACAAGAGATGATCTTCGATTGCCATACGCACGTATTCGGCCCGGGCCAGTTCGGCGGAGCTACGCTGGAGGCGGCCAAACGGGCTTGGGGAGACGGGCAGGAAATGCTCGTGACGCCGGAAGGGCACTGGGAGCTGTTCAAGGATATCGCCGGCGCAATCGTGCTGGCCTTCGACGCCCCGGCCACCGGGCTCAACGTGCCGAACGAGTACGTCGCGGACTACGTAGCCAAGCATCCCGGCAAGCTGTTCGGCTTCGCCAGCGTCGATCCGAACCGGCTGAATGCGGCAAGCCTGCTGGAATCGGCGGTGAAGGAACTCGGGCTGAAGGGCTTGAAGCTCGGTCCGATCTACCAAAACTTTTACCCGGAGGCGAAGGAGCATTTTCCGCTCTATGCGAAGGCGGACGAGCTGGGCGTGCCGATTCTGTGGCATCAGGGCACATCGTTCGTGCCGGAAGGGTACCTCGACGCCTCCCGACCGGCGGCACTTGATCCGATCGCCCGGGCGTTCCCTAATTTAAAGATGGTAATCGCCCATATGGGGCATCCTTGGGTGGACGAATGTATCTCCGTTGTCCGCAAACATCCGAACCTGTACATGGATCTGTCGGCGCTGGGCTCCCGCCCGTGGCAGTTTTACAATGCGCTGGTGTCGGCTTGCGAGTACGGGGTAACGCATAAAATATTGTTTGGATCAGATTATCCGTTCTTTACGACGCAGCAGATGATCGACGCGCTGCGGAACATTAACCAGTTCACCGAGGGCACCTCGCTGCCGCGCGTGCCGGAGCAGGTGATTGAAGAGATTTTGCATCGGAATACGCCGGAGCTGCTTGGACTTGTATAATAACTGTGACAAGGCTTCTTGAAGCGCTGAAGAGCATGGAGCCAGACCAAGGACGAAACGCGTGCGGGACACGCAAGAAGGAGACGGAAGCGCAATGGCGGAACAATCGGGCAACGGAAAACGCAGGGGCGAAGCTTATTTTGCCGACGAAGGGCTGTGGGGTTTCATCCACCGCTCGTTTACCAAATCGATGGGGTACACGGAAGAGGATCTCGCCAAGCCGGTCATCGGCATATGCAATACGTTCAGCGAGCTGAACAAATGCCATTCCCACTTCAATGAGCTGGTCGATTACGTGAAGCGGGGCGTCTGGCAAGCCGGGGGACTCCCAATGGAGTTTCCGACGATTTCCATCGGCGAGCCTTATGTCAAGCCGACGACGATGCTGCTTCGCAATCTGATGGCGATGGATACGGAGGAAATGCTGAAGGCGCACCCGATCGACGGCGTCGTGCTGATCGGCGGCTGCGACAAAACGGTGCCGGCCCAACTGATGGCCGCCGCCAGCGCCAACATTCCGGCCATCGTGCTGACGGGTGGGCCGATGCTGAACGGACGGTTGAACGGCCGAAGTCTGGGCGCGTGTACGGATTGCTACCAGTTTACGCTGGAGCATAAGGCGGGTAATATCAACGACGAGCAGCTGGCGACGGCGGAGAACGCGATCTGCCGCAGCGACGGCCACTGCATGGTGATGGGGACGGCTAGCACGATGGCTTCCATCGCCGAAGCGCTCGGCATGGCGCTGCCCGGCTGCGCGGCCATTCCTGCGCCGGACAGCCGCAGGCGGCATATGGCGGAGCGCACCGGCAGCCAGATCGTTAATCTGGTGAAAGCGGACATCCGGCCGCGGGAGATCATGACGGAAGCGGCGCTGGAAAATGCGATCCGCGTGACGATGGCCAGCGGCGGGTCGACGAATGCGATCATCCACCTGGTGGCGATTGCCGGCCGCCTCGGCATCCGGCTCCCGCTGGAGAAGTTCGACGAGATTGCCGCAGCGACTCCGTTCCTGCTCAATCTGCGGCCTTCCGGCCAGTATCAGATGGAGGAATATTTCGAGGCCGGCGGCGTCCCGGCGCTGATGAAGGAGATGGAAGGGCTGCTGCACGGCGATTGCCTGACCGTGACTGGCCGTACCATCAGCGAGAATCTGCGCGGTGTGGAGGTGCTGGACCGCAACGTGATCTACCCGCTGGACCAGCCGCTCGATCCGCAAGGCGGCATCGCCGTGCTCCGCGGCAATCTGGCGCCGGACGGCGCGCTGATCAAGCAGACGGCGGTCTCGCCGCATCTGAAGAAGCACCGGGGACGGGCGGTCGTGTTCGAATCGCCGGCCGATCTCGATCGGCGCATCGACGATCCGGAGCTTGACGTGGACGAAAACAGCGTGCTGGTGCTCAAGAATGCCGGGCCCAAAGGCGCTCCGGCGATGCCGGAAATCGGGCAAATCCCGATTCCTAAAAAGCTGCTGCTGCGCGGCGTCCGCGACATGGTCCGCATCTCCGACGCCCGGATCAGCGGCACGTCTTACGGCGCGCTGATCGTGCACGCCGCCCCCGAAGCGGCGGTCGGCGGCCCGCTGGCGCTCGTGCAAGACGGGGACATGATCGAGCTGGATATCGCCAATCGGCGGCTGCATCTCGAGGTGGACGCCGAAGAGCTGGAGCGCCGCCGGGAACGGTGGACTGCGCCTGAGCCGCATTACGATCGGGGCTATGGGTTGCTGTACATTGAGCGTGTTATGCAAGCGGACAAAGGGTGCGACTTTGACTTCCTCGTCCCGAAGGAGCTGCGGAAGTAGGGCCGGGATTTCCCGGCCCCTACGGGCCAGCTTTGCCGGACGGATTGGCGTTACACATCTGAGCGTACAGGGGGCACCAACGATGAAGATGAAGGGGACAAAAAAAGCGATGGCCGGCGGACTCGCCGCCATTTTGCTGGTTTCCATGGTAAGCGCTTGCTCAAACGGAGGACAGCCAGCGAAGGGCGGCGAGGCGGACGGCAAGAAGTCCGTCACGCTGTACATGCTGGTCGCCGAATCGCTATTCAACGGCAAGGTGGACGAGTTCGTCAAGAAATACGAGTCCCAGAACCCGGGCGTGACGATCAAGGCGGAAGTGATGCCCGACGGCAATATTTTCGACTCGCTGAGGACGAAAATTTCGACCGGCGACGTGCCGGATCTGTATCAGATCAACATCGGACACGTCACGACGAAGCTCGCGGACGAGAGCGGATACTTGTACGATCTGAGCCCGCTCAGCTCTACCCGGAACTATACGGAATCGATCCGCCAAGCATCGATGTATAACGGCAAATACGCGGCGTTCACGCTGGGCGTTGGCGTGCTTGGCCTCAATTACAACAAGAAGCTGCTTGCCGACATTGGATATGCGGCCCCGCCCAAAACGTGGGAAGAGTTCATGGACGCCGGGAAGAAGCTGAAGTCTAAAGGCAAAGACTTAATTGTATACGCTTCCAAATGGGAAACGTCCATCGCCAATGTGTTTCACTGGACGTTCGGGAATTACGCTTTGAAGCATGAGGAGTTCAAAAAAGCGTATTTGGCCGGAAGCGTCGATTGGAGCAAGCCGGAGAACAAGGCGCTGCTGGGCGAAGGCTTCGAGCGGTTCAAGGAGCTGAACCAGTACGTCCGCAAAGGCAGCTTTACGAACGAATACGCGATTGCCCAACAGGCGTTCGCGAACGGGGAAGCCGCCATGCTGCTCGGAGGCACCTGGGAAGCGGGCGCGATCCGGAAGCTGAATTCGAATCTGGATTGGGGCTTCGCCAATCTCCCTTATGCGCCGGATAGCGAGAACGGAGTCATCTTCGTGCCGGAGGACGGGCTTGCGCTGAACGCGAAGTCCAAGAACGTGGAGGAAGCCGCCAAGTTCGCAAACTGGCTGTTCTCGAAGGAAACGTACGGCGAAATCCTGAAGGTCAAAGGCAACTTCCCCGCCATGCCCGGCGTCGGCGAGCTGGACCCGGCGTACGCGGACGTGCCGAAGTGGCTGGAAACCGGACGCATTATCTCCTTCGCCAACACCGGACCGGTTCCGGGACCGGCTTGGATCGCCTTGGGACAAGCCGCGCAGGAATATACGTATAACAGCGATGCCAATAAAGCCGCCGAACGGTTCGTTAAAGAGTACGACAAGTCCAAGTCCAAATAATAGGCCCGGCAGATCCGCTTTGACAGGAGAAGAGCACAGGGCGGCAGATCGTCGGTTGCCGCCGCTTTGCGCTTCTTTGCCGCCAATCTTCGCCGGAAGGGGTAGCCATGCAGAAAAAATATTTTATGACCGGACTTCTCTTCGTTACGCCGATTACGCTGATTTTGCTGACGTTTCTCATCTTTCCGATTGCGCAGTCGTTTTATTACAGTCTGACCAACTGGAAAGGCATAGGGACCTACAGCTTTATCGGCTTTAAAAATTATGCGGATATTTTCAAAGAAGACGTGTTCGTGCATTCGCTGTGGCGTACGCTCGCGATCGGCCTATCGGCGGCCGTCCTGTCCAACGTGCTCGGGCTGTTTTTCGCCGTATTGCTCGATCAGCCGCTCCGGACGAAAAAAGTGCTGCGGGCGCTCTGTTATATCCCGAACGTCATTCCGATCGTCGTCGCGGCTTTTGTATGGAGATACATTCTGGACGCGAACAGCGGCATGGCCAACCAATGGCTGTCTGCGCTCGCTGGCCGTCCCGTCACCATCGCCTGGGTAGATTCGCCGGATTATGTCGTCCCGACGATCGTCCTGATTACCGTCTGGCAGATGATGGGACCAATCATAATCATTTATCTCGCGGCGCTGCAGGGCGTGCCGGGCGAGCTGCTGGAAGCGGGCATGCTCGACGGCGCATCAAGGCCGCGGCGCTTCGTGTCGATCGTGCTGCCGATGATTGCGCCGGGCATTACGGTGAACGTGCTGATCGGACTTGCGAACGGCATCCGTCTGTTCGATCTGCCGTTTGCCCTGACGGGCGGAGGACCCGCCAATGCCAGCGAGACGCTCGCCATCCGCATTTACCGGTATGCGTTCCAATCGTCGGATATGGCGTATGGCATGGCCGCTTCGTTCGTCATGACGTTGGTCGTGCTGGCCGTCACCTGCTTTTTCGTCGCACTTTCCAGAAAATACGAACAGGGGGCGCACGGAGCATGAAACGAAAATCCGCTTACTTCGCCACCGAAGTGCTGGCCGTTGGACTTGCGCTCTTGATTTCGATACCGCTGTATCTGATTGCCATCAATACGTTCAAGTCGCACGAACAGATCGTGACCAGCCCGCTGTCCTTGCCCGACTGGTCTTATGGCTTGAAGAACGTACTGACGGCCATAGAACGGATGGACATCCTGCGCTCTTACGGCATTACGATCGGGATCGGCGCGATGGCGCTCGTCTGCTGCATCGTCTTCTCGGCGCTCGCAGCCTATGCCGTGGCCCGCATTCCGCATCCGATGTTCCGGTCGCTGTATTGGTTTTACGTTTCGTGCATCATGATTCCCGTACAGTCGGCGCTTATTCCGCTCGTATTTTTGCTGAAAAGTCTTCAGCTGCAGGGAACGATGTACGGCATTTCGCTCGTCTACGTCGCGGTGCTGTCGCCATTCTGCATCTTCATGTATGCGGGCTTCGTCCGCGGCATTCCGTTTGAGCTGGAGGAATCGGCCTATATGGACGGATGCTCGCCGTTGCGGACGTTTTTCCAGATCATTTTTCCGCTGCTCAAGCCTGCCACGGCGACGCTGGTCATCCTGCAGTTCATTTACATTTGGAACGATCTGCTGCTGCCGCTCGTGCTGGTCAATACGAGGGATTTCCCGACTGTAAGCATCAGCCTGTACAAATTTTTCGGGGCGAAGGGCATGTCGGATTTGAGCTTGTTATTCGGAGGCATTACGCTTACGCTCGTGCCGATTTTGGCATTGTTTTTTGCTTTTCAAAGCTATTTCGTGAAAGGGCTGTCCGCAGGCGCCGTGAAAGGCTGAAGCCGCGGACCCTAATAGAGGAGGAAGAGTGATGTACGACAACGATAAGCCATTGTTTGATTCCATGTGCAAAAACTTGTATTCCGCCGTCATTTCCGATACGTTAGACGAACTGGGGTACCGCCATCAGGTTATGAGAGAGGATTTGACGCCGTTATCCACCGATTGGGTCATTGCGGGGCGGGCGAAAACGATGCTGTCCGTCGACGTGCATCATCTGCCGGACGATCCGTACGCGCAGGAAATCGCCGCCGTGGACAGCATCAAGCCAGGCGAGATCGTGATCGGCTGCACGAACCGTTCCCGTCAGAACGGGCTATGGGGCGAACTGCTCTCGACCGCATCCCAAGTTCGCGGCGCCCATGGCGCGGTCGTGGACGGTCTGATCCGCGATTCGAAAAAAATTCTGGAGCTGGATTTTCCGGTCTTCGCGACGGGCACGAAGCCGGTCGATTCCCGCGGGCGCGGCTTGGTTATCGAATATGACGTGCCGGTGCTGTGCGGCGACGTGTTGGTCCATCCGGGAGACGTCGTGTTCGGCGACCGGGACGGCGTTGTCGTCATTCCCGCCGCGGTCGTCGATGAGGTGGTGCGGCTCGCGATGGACAAAGTGACCCGCGAAAATCATACCCGCGACGAGCTAAAGGCCGGCCGCACGCTGCGTGAAGTGTATGACAAATACGGCGTGCTGTAACTAGACAGTGGAGTAAAGAAGCAGAGGAGGAGAGGCAACATGAGGCTTAGTGGCAAACGTGCGCTTGTCACTGGCGGCGCCCAAGGGATCGGCAAGGGCATCGTCGGACGCTTTTTGGCGGAGGGGGCCAATGTGATCGCGCTGGACCGGAACGAAACCGAACTGAAGGCAATGCGGGAGGAGTTCGCCGGGCAGGCGGAGAGGCTTGCTTTGTCGGTGTGCGACCTGCGCGATCTGGAGCAGCTTGAGCAGGCGGCGGGGGAGGCATTCGACCGCTGGCAGGGGATCGACATTGTGATCAACAATGCCGGGATTGCGTACCGGGAATCGTTTCTGGACATCCCACTGGCCCATTGGGACGCGGTGATGGACATCAACGTGCGCGCCGTGTTCCGGTTGGGTCAGTTGGCCGCTGAACAGATGATCCGGCAAGGAACGGGCGGAAGCATCGTCAACATGAGCTCCAAGAACGGCCTTGCGGGCAGCTCGATGCTGGCGCATTACAACGCTTCGAAGGCGGGTGTCATCCTGCTGTCGCAATCGATGGCCGTAGAGCTGGCCCCGCACGGCATCCGTGTGAACGTCGTTGCGCCTGGCTTCGTGGAGACGCCGCTCGATCGCGAGCTGCGCATCCGGGAAGGGCTGCCGACCTTTTCCGAGCGAACGCCGATGCGAAGATCGGCCACGATCGACGAAGTGGCGAACGTGTTTCTGTTTCTCGCATCTGACGAGTCCAGTTACGTAACCGGTTCCACGATCGCGGTAGACGGGGGACATCTGGCGAACGCGAGCGAGTTTTAACGACAACAGACCTGTGGGCGCACAGCCGTCTGCTTCCTTGACCGCTGCTTTAACGCCGCTTCGGCGTTAAAGCTCGCGCTGTCGTAAGGAAGGGGCGGCTTTTTGCCGTGTCATTTCCGCACGAATACTCGCTGCACGGCGTGGTTCGCCCCTTTTTCCAGAATCATCTTCGCGCGTCCCTTGGTCGGCAAAATGTTCTCGTGCAGGTTGACTGCGTTGATGTCCTTCCAGATGCCGGAAGCGGTTGCAACGAGCTCCTCGCCATAAAGCTGGGCAAAACGGTGAAAATACGACTTTGGATTGAGAAACGCCGTTTCGCGGAGCATCCGGAACCGTTCGAGGTACCACTGCTCAATGTCCTTTTCCTTCGCGTCGACATAGATCGAATAATCGAAAAAGTCGCTGACGAACACTTGGGACTGTTTCCCGACTTGCAGGACGTTGATGCCTTCCATGATCAAAATATCGGGCTGGCGGATCGTCTCCACCTCGTCCGGCACGATATCATACGATAAGTGCGAATAAACCGGCGCATGGACGACGGGCTTGCCCGCTTTAATATCGCGGATAAACCGGAGCAGTTTTTTGATGTCGTAGCTTTCCGGGAAGCCTTTGCGCTTCATGAGTCCTCGTTCCTCGAGCACGCGGTTCGGGAACAAGAAGCCGTCCGTCGTAATCAGCTCCACGTTCCGGTGCTCCGAACATCGCGACAGCAGCAGCTGCAGCAGTCTGGCCGTCGTGCTTTTGCCCACGGCCACGCTCCCGGCGATGCCGATAATGAACGGAACCGGTTCGGCGCCGTTCTGCAGGAAGGAAGCGGATGTGCGGTGAAGCGTCCTGGCGTTCTCCACCAGCAGATCGAGAAACCGTGTCAAGGGAAGATAAATTTCTTCGACCTCTTGGAACGGAACTTTGTCGTTCAGGCCTTTGAGCTGCTCGAACTCTTCCATCGTAATGCGAAGCGGCGCGGTAGCGGGCAGTTCGGACCATGCCTGACGATCGAATTCATAATAGAGGGAGTACGGATTCATCGGGACCTCGCTGTCCATCAATGGTTTAGTGGTAATGCATTTTCATATCATAGCATGACCCGGCGGGGATTTCACTACTTGAACTTCTTTTGCGCAAAGAAAAATTGTAACGGGGGGTCTGGGTTCAACGGCCGGATTTTATGGTTATCATTTGCTTTCTCGTTTTGGCCGCAAGGCGCAAATCAAGTCTGGATCGCTTTCCAAGCGCTAATCCAGGCATTTTGCGTGGCAGCCACCAAAAGCGGAATGAGCTGCTTACCCATGTTTCGGAGGAGTTGCTGGTATTCTAAGCAGTGAGCAGCACGGCTTTTTTTAGTTGAATTTATGTATTAATTGGTTTATAATGGAATATAATGATAGATTAATCTATCAATTTTATCGAAAGTGAGGCAGAGATATGGGGACGTCCAGATCAGCAACAAAGGAGCTCAGGCTTCGTGCCATACTCGATGCGGCTACGGAGCTGCTGGTCGAAAAACCAAAGGCATCCTTGAACGAGATTGCCGAATACGCAGGTATCGGTATTGCCACCCTGCACCGGTACGTGGCGAGTAGGGAGCAGTTGATGCTGCAGTTGGGGCTAAGAGCAGCTCAGGTGGTAGGAGAGACGATGAGCCGGATCCCGTTGGACGAGGAGTCGAGCGAAACCTATATATCGCAGCTGGTGGAGGCGCTGGTTCCGCTTGGGGACAAAATTTATTTTCTTGCTCATGAAACCTCGCTGAATTACAACCCCGAGATGTCTGCGGCCGAGGAGAAGCTGAAGGAACCGATGCGGCACATGATCCAGACGCTCCAGAACAAAGGCCATTTCCGGCAAGATATGAGCAGTGAATGGATTCTGAACGTGCTGTATTCGCTCCTCTTTGTCACCTGGCAGCAGGTTCATGAAGGCCACGTTGCCAAAAAATCGGCGGCGGCGCTAGTTCTGGAGACGCTGTACCACGGATTTAAAGCAAGCAAGCCGTAAAGCAGGATTAAAGAGGTTCGGCAAGGCAAATGGATTCGGGAGGATGGTTGTTATGAGTGAAGCGGGAGTCATTCCTCAACCCAGAACCTATGGTTCCCTTGGAAATTTACCTTTGATCGACAGCAAGAAACCGACCCTTTCGCTTGGTAAACTTGCAGAAGAGTACGGCCCTATATACCGGATCGCGCTTCCGGGTTATTCCAGCATTATGGTGTCCGGACATGACCTCGTAGCGGAAGTTTGCGACGAATCGCGCTTCGATAAAAGCATTAAAGGCGACTTGGAGAACGTGCGCGCTTTTACCGGAGACGGGTTATTTACAAGCCGCACGGATGAGCCGAACTGGCAAAAAGCCCATCGGATTCTTCTCCCCACCTTCAGCCAGCAGGCGATGAAAGGGTATCATGCGATGATGGTCGACATCGCTTCGCAGCTGATTCAAAAATGGGCCCGCCTCAACCCCAATGACAGCATCGATGTCGCGGAAGACATGACTCGGCTCACACTGGACACAATCGGCTTATGCGGCTTCAATTACCGCTTTAACAGTTTTTATCGCGAAACGCCAAGCCCTTTTATTAACAGCATGGTCAGCGCTCTGAACGAAGCGATGCTGCAAGGCAGTCGCCTGAAGATCCAAAACCTGTTCATGGTGCGAACGCGACAGCAATTTAACGAAGATATTCAAACGATGTTTTCCTTGGTGGACAAAATCATCGAGGAACGAAAGGCAAACGGGGACCGGGGGGAAATCGACCTGCTCGCCCGGATGCTGAACGGGAAGGACCCGGAGACAGGCGAGACGCTGGATGACGAAAATATCCGGTATCAGATTATCACATTCTTGATTGCCGGACATGAGACGACCAGCGGCTTGTTATCGTTCACTTTATACTTTTTGCTGAAGCATCCGGATGTGCTTCAGAAGGCTTATCTGGAAGCAGACCGGGTGCTGACGGGCCCGTCTCCGTCGTATACGCAGGTGCTGCAGCTCCATTATATTCGGATGATTTTAAACGAATCGCTGCGCCTATGGCCAACGGCCCCGGGATTTGAGCTCTATGCGAAGGAAGACACGGTCATTGGAGGAAAGTATCGCATTCGGAAGGGTGAAGGCATCGGGGTTCTCCTGCCGCAGCTTCATCGGGATAAAGCCGCCTGGGGCGCCGACGCGGAAGAATTCCGCCCCGAACGCTTCGAAGATCCCGGCAAAATTCCCAATCATGCCTACAAGCCGTTTGGAAACGGTCAGCGGGCTTGCATCGGCATGCAGTTTGCGCTTCACGAAGCGACGCTGGTTCTCGGCATGCTTCTCCGGCATTTTGAACTGGTGGATCATACGAACTATCAATTGGACGTGAAGCAAACCTTAACGCTCAAGCCGGGCGATTTTCATATCCGAGTGCGGCTGCGCCATAAGACGGCAAGCCCCGTGGTTCAAGAACCGGAAGCAGGCCATTCCAAAGCCGTTGAGGCGGATCAAGGGCAGGCGCAGGCGAACCGTCCGCTTGCAGGGGCGGAAAAGACATCTCTGCTCGTACTTTATGGCTCCAATTTAGGCACGGCGGAAGGGATTGCCCGCGAGCTGTCGGATGCCGCGCGAGCACAAGGCTTCCGAAGCGAGGCTGCGCCGCTGAACGATTGGGCCGGAGGGCTGCCCAAGGATGGAGCGGTGCTTATCGTCACCGCGTCTTATAACGGCAAGCCTCCGGGCAATGCGCGCGAGTTCGTGAAATGGCTTGAAGGTGTGCAGCCGGGCGAGCTTCAAGGAGTTCGGTATGCCGTATTCGGGTGCGGGGACCGCAGCTGGTCCAATACGTATCAGGATGTGCCGCGGTGGATTGACGAGCAGCTGGCCCGGAAGGGGGCGGCAAGGCTCTCGGTGCGCGGCGAGGCGGATGCTGGCGGCGACTTTGAGAAGCAGCTTGACGAATGGCGGGTCCGCCTATGGTCCGATCTTTTTCACGCTTTCGGACTGGAACGAGACGACGCGGTGAATAATCAAAGCAGCCTTCATGTCCGGGTGGTCAGCGACTTAGATCGGATTCCGCTTGCCCGGGTCTATGATGCCGTCTACGCTTCGGTGACGAATAACCGCGAACTTCGGATGGCCGGCAGCGGCCGGAGCACACGGCATCTGGAGCTTGCGCTGCCGGAGGGGATTACTTACCAGGAGGGCGATCTTCTTGGCGTGCTGCCAAGCAACAGCCCGGCGAATGTCGGCCGGATTTTGCGGCGGTACGGATTGAGGGGGAGCGATCAACTGATTGTTACGGCAAACGGTAAAAGCCTCGCGCATCTCCCAGTGGATCGACCGGTCGGTATTCATGAGCTGCTGAGCCGGTGCGTAGAGCTGCAGGAGACCGTTACCCGCGAGCAGTTGCACGAGCTTGCGGCCTATACGGTGTGTCCTCCGCACAAGCGTGAATTGGAGGCTATGGCTGAGGAGAGCGTCTACGAGGAGCAGATCTTGAAAAAGCGCGTTACTATGCTCGACCTGCTTGAAAAATATGAAGCCTGCCAGCTGCCGTTCGAAAGGTTGATCGAGCTGCTGCCTCCTCTGCAGCCGAGATACTATTTCATATCCAGCTCCCCTCAGGTCAGCCCCCGGCAGATCAGTGTTGCCGTAGACGTGGTGCAGGACCCCGCTTGGAGCGGGTGCGGCGAATACCGCGGGACTGCTTCGAATCGCTTGGCCGAATGCAGGCCCGGAGAAGAAGTCTTGATCTTCATCCGTACGTCCGAAGCCGGATTGCGGCTCCCGGAAGATCCGGCGACGCCGATCATTATGGTGGGGACCGAGACGGGAGCAGCGGCTTTCCGGGGCTTTTTGCAGGGGCGGACCGCGATCCGGGAGAAGGGAGCCGCTCTGGGCGAGGCGCATCTTTATATCGGATGCCGGAACGAAGCGGATTCGATTTATCGCGAGGAGCTTGAGTACTACGATAGGGAGGATGTCGTTACGCTTCATCAAGCTTTTTCCCGTGCGGAAGGGAAAAGCAGCATCTATGTACAGCATTTGCTGGAACGCCATGCATCGAATTTGATGGATATCCTTGATCGGGGAGGGTGCATTTTCGTATGTGGAGATGAGGCTCAAATGTCTCTGGAGGTGGAGTTGGCATTGCAGAAAGCATACCGGACCGTGCATGGAGCAGGGGAGCAGGAAGCGAAAGCTTGGCTGGAGCGCCTTCGAACGGAGGGGCGTTATGCGAAAGAAGGATGGGTACGCGTGCATCAGGAACATAGCGTCGCGATGGTCAAATAGCAACTCACCGACGCTATTTTGGACTTCGGTGCCGGCTTCACCATCGTCGTGCAGGACGTTGTCATTGACCCGATGCTGGAAGAGTTCGTCTCTTTCGTCCGGCATCGTCCGCTTTATGTCGTCGCGCTGGCGCCCGGCAGCGAGGCGGTTGCCGCAAGAGAAGCGGCCGTCTGACGATGTGGACTGATTCCTTAAGACGAATATCTGCATGACGCTGCGGCTGCGCAGTCGGCCTTGATCCGATGCTTTTGGCGGATTAAGGTTTTTTATTCCCCGGTGTTCCAATATTTTTCTTTAATATTCCGTTTAAAAAAGTATAGTAAAGTTAGGAAAATAGAATGGGAGTTGGGACACGCATGTCAAAACCGAAAACATCGGCGAATTGGCGGCAATTGATCCGGCTGGTCCGGGAAACGAAGCCTTCCAAGGGTCTGCTTGCCGCCGCGCTGTTTCTAAGCATCATCTCGACCCTGGTCGGATTGGCGATTCCGCTGTTTACGAAAAATATGGTCGACAGCTTCTCGCTGACCTCCTTAAGCCTGACGCAGATCGTCCTGATGGGAGCGGCTTTCATCGCACAGGCGATTGCGGGCGGCGTCGGCGTTTATTTGCTCAACCGTGCGGGGCAGAAGGTCGTTGCGTCCCTGCGGGACCGGCTGTGGAAAAAGCTGCTCGTTCTGCCGGTCTCCTACTACGACAATCATGAGACGGGGGAAACGATCAGCCGGATGACCAACGATACCGGCGTTGTCAAAGGCCTGATCAGTGAGCACTTGACCGGCTTCTTCACCGGCATTCTGAGCGTAGTCGGGTCGATTGCTGTGCTGCTGTACCTCGATTGGAAAATGACGCTGATGATGCTGATCGTCGTTCCGCTGGCCATCTTGATTATGGCTCCGCTCGGCAAGCAGATGCATAAAATTTCGGTCGGCCTTCTGGATGAAACGGCCGGCTTTACGGCGGTGATCAGCCGGGTACTGTCGGAGATTCGGCTTGTGAAGGCTTCGAATGCGGAGACGGTCGAATACCGGAACGGTCGGACAGGCATTGAGAAGCTGTTCCGGCTTGGCTTGAAGGAGGGTATCGTTTCGGCATGGGTCGGGCCGCTTATCTTCTTCATCCTCATGCTGCTGCTCGTAGTCATTATCGGATACGGCGGCGCGCGGGTCGCTTCCGGCACGTTGACGGCAGGAGATCTGGTGGCATTCATCCTGTATTTGTTTCAATTCGTGCTGCCGATTACGCAAATTACGACCTTCTTTACCCAGTTTCAAAAGGCGGTCGGGGCGACGGAACGAATCGCGGCGCTGCTGGAGCTCGGGGAAGAAGATCATGCCTCCGGCAAGCCCCTTGATAACGCAGGTCAGCCGTTGACGCTCGAACGCGTGACGTTCGCCTATAAAGCGGGCGAAACCATACTGGACGATGTCAGCTTCACCATGCAGCCCGGCAAAGTCACAGCCATCGTCGGACCGAGCGGCAGCGGAAAAACGACGCTGTTTGCGCTGCTCGAGCGGTTCTACCCGCCGACCGGGGGCTCGATCAAGCTCGGGGACGAGCCGATCGAAGAATACTCGCTGCCGTCGTGGCGCAGCCGCATAGGCTATGTCTCCCAGGAAAGCCCGCTCATCGCCGGGACGATCCGCGCCAACATCTGTTACGGCTTGCCGCACGACGTGACGGACCAAGAACTGGAGCAGGCGGCGCGCATGGCCTACGCCGATACGTTTATTCACGAGCTTCCGAACGGCTATGAAACGGAAGTCGGAGAACGGGGCGTCAAGCTGTCCGGGGGACAGCGGCAGCGGATTGCGATTGCGCGGGCGCTGCTGCGTAACCCGCAAATTTTGATGCTGGACGAAGCGACCTCCAGTCTGGACAGCAAGTCAGAAGTCGTCGTGCAGCAGGCGCTGAATAACTTGATGCAGGGCCGGACGACGCTGGTCATTGCGCACCGGCTGTCGACCGTGGTGGATGCGGACCAAATCGTTTTTCTTGAGAAAGGCAAGGTGACGGGCATCGGCACGCACGAACAGCTGTTCCAAACGCATGCGCTGTACCGCGAATTTGCCACACAGCAGCTTCGCATTCAAAAGCAGGTTTGAACGAATCGCGATAGGGAGGGACTGGAGTGGAAGTACAGCACCGGGGGAAGCGGGTACTGGGGCGCGGATGGAGATTTTTGAAGAGCCTCTTCGGGATTTGCTTATTGCTTTTATTTTCGACGGCGAGCTGGTCTGCCGCCTATTTCTTCATCCACTATTTGCTGGAGGCGGTTGGAAGGCAACCTTCCGATTACGTCGGCCAGCTATTTACCCAATTGGTTGCGTTTGTTACCAGCATGGGGATTATGGGGACGATCGGAGTCATTTTTCGCGATAAGCACATGGAAAGGTTCCGGCCTGTGATCGATGCCATGCAGCGGATTGCCAAAGGCGATTTCACCGTCAAAATTCCCCCGAATGAGCGGGTCACGGACCAGTTCGGCGAGCTCGTCGAAAGCATTAACCATATGGCCGTCGAGCTCAATCAGATGGAAAAAATGCGCCAGGAGTTCATCTCCAACGTCTCCCATGAAATCCAGTCGCCGCTGACGTCGATCGGTGGCTTTGCCCGCATCCTGCAGAGCGACGAGCTCAGCCGGGAGGAACGGATGCATTATCTCGGCATTATCGAAAAGGAAAGCGCCAGGCTGTCCAAGCTGAGCGAAAACTTGCTGAAGCTGACCTCCCTCGAATCCGACCATCATCCGTTCGAGCGGAGGCGGTACCGGCTCGATAAGCAGCTGCGCAGCCTCATTCTGGCGTCCGAGCCGCAGTGGCAAGATAAAGGAATCGACATGGATGTGTCGCTGGAAGACGTCAACATCGAGGCTGACGAAGATTTGCTAAGCCAAGTGTGGGTCAATCTGCTGCACAACAGCATCAAATTCACCCCGGCTGGCGGGACGATCGGCGTCCAGCTTAAGCGCAATGGACAGCAGGCCGTCATATTCATCTCTGATACCGGGATTGGCATCTCCGAGGACGAGGTGGCGCATATTTTCGAGCGGTTCTACAAGGCCGACAAATCCCGCAACCGAAGCACGGGAGGGAGCGGGCTCGGGCTTGCGATCGTCAAGCGGATCGTTGAGATGCATACGGGCTCCGTCGCCGTACAGAGCGTTCCCGGCCAGGGGACGACGTTTACCGTCAGGCTTCCGGCTTTGCCTTGAGCGGTTACGTCAAAATGAAGAGCGGGTGGACACGTTATTTATACAACCCGCTCTTGGCACCACTGCTCAAGCGTTCTTGCCGGTTTCGTGCCGAATTCTTCGTACAGCATTTGCGATAGCATATCGTACTGCCGTTCCACAGACACCCGGTCTCCGATATACATAAAGAGCTTGATCAGCGCCCAATACACCTCTTCAGTGAATGGGAATCGGCGCTGGATGAGGTAATAGAGCTGGAAAGCTTCCGCCGCATTGTCCCGCGTCTCCAGAAAAGCCGCGACGCGCATCGCATGCCGGTACCACAGCATACGCAGCCGCTCCCGCTCGTTCTCCGCCCACCAATAGCCGCAATCCTCCAGATAATCGCCGCGATACAGCTCCAGCAGCTGCAAATGCCGCGCGAGCGTAGGCTCGCTGAGCGGCGGTGCCGTCTGCAGTCTCTCCTCCCAGGTTACCACGTCAACGTCGACCCCGTTCAGCTCAAGCCGGTACCCTTTATCCCCGCTGACGATCCGGATGCCGGGATGAACGGCACTTGCGGTTTTGCGGATTTGGTAGATGGTGGTGTAGAGCTGTGTGTAGCCTTTCTTGGGATCGATATCGGGCCAGAATAGCTCCAGCAGTGCATCTTTGCGCACGGGCTGGTCCCGAAGGTGAACGAGGTAGGCGAACAGCTCCTGCGCTTTGTTTGTTCGCCAATGTACGGGCCCGGAATCGCCGGTGTCAACCTCCAGCGTCTGAAAGCAGCGGATCGTAACCTGCTCCTTCGTCCTAGACGTCTGGCCCGCGGGGGCGTCCGATCCGGTTTTGGCGGCTTTGGCCTGCGACAGCCGGGCTAATGTTTTGGCAAGCCTTTGCGTGGAGACAGGCTTCAGCAAATAGTCGATCGCCGCCAGCTCGAAAGCCTTGAGCGCATATTCCTCGTACGCCGTCACAAAGATAATCTCGGTTTCCGGCAGGTGCGACATGATGATCTCGGCCGCTTCCAGGCCGCTCAGCTCCGGCATGTCGATGTCCAAAAAGACGGCTTCCGGCTTCTCCCGCAGCACCGCCTCGACGGCTTCTTCCGCATTCTGATAGGCTCCCGCAATAACGCCGCCGTTCAGCTTGTCAAGCTGCTTTTGCAAGCTGAACAGAGCCAGCGCTTCGTCGTCTGCAAGAATCATCCGAATCATCGGCGCCCCTCCTTTTCGCAAACCGTGCAAACCCCATTGTCGTGTAGTTGAGTGGCCAAATTCGCGCCCTCCTCTTCCTGTATGTAAAAAGTAATCGGTTTGTTAAAAAGACCGGTTCCCCGGCAAAATAGTTCATTTGAACGAACAGCAGAAGAGCGTTGTTTTCCTATTTATGATCATATCAAAATTTCGTCCTTTTCTGAATTTAAAATGGAAAAATGTTAATTATTTAACAAATTTAAAATCTGAATGAATTGGGAAAAAGATATGCTTGCCCTTTTTGCTTGTTTTTCAGCAAGTTCTTGCTGCGGGCAGACTCGAACGGCTGGACTTTTTGTCAAAAGGTGTTCAGATTTTGTTTAGAAGCGGTTGGTAAAGTGAGTGAAAGTTGTTCTTTAGAAAGAATAAGGGTGATGCGAGGATACAAAAACTGGAAATATTGGATCGCGATTCAGAGAGAGATGATGAAAAAGGAGCGGGAACGATGAAATGGCATTGATCGAAACGGATGTCATGGTCGCTTTTGCACTAAGAATCATAACCCGCAGTTGTCGGACGCTGCCGGGCAGTAAGCCTGGATGGAATATCCGAATGCAGACTATTATAGTTCGAGACCAAAAAGCGGGGTACTACGATGACAGCATGCTTGTGAAAAAACGAACGTGCCTGCAAGGCAGCTTCCGTCCGGAAGCCCAAGGTATCGCAATACATTCAACGGATTGCAGACATTTGAAGCTGTCGCTGCCGGATAGGAAAGGAAGAACGGGAAACGAAAATGAGGTTGGTCTATGTTACCGTTGCTCTATTGGTTATGCTGATTTCCGCCGTCGCTTTTATACTGGCCGGAGGGCCATTCGCATCCAATGCTTCGAAAGGAACGGCGGACGATCCGGAGCTCCGGAGCGACAGGCTGCCCGGAGAAATTTTTATCCGACGGCACATGGTGAACGCGAACGAGACGCTGAAAACGAATTTGAAGCCTCGCGTAGCAGCGAACCGGGATGTGGCGCAGGGCGAAGAGGCGCTTTCCGAATCGATCGGGCTATGGCTTCAGTACGCGGTTGAGAAGGGCGACAAGGGCTTGTTCGAACAAAATGTCGGTGTCCTTCGAGCCCGTTTTCTCAAAGAGGACGGTTGGATTTCCTGGAAGGTCGGCACATCGTCCGAAACGGTCGCCACCAACGCCTTGATCGACGATTTGCGGATTGCGGATGCCTTGTACAAGGCCGGCAGCCGATGGGGCAAGCCAGCTTATACAGCGCTGGCCGATACGATCTCCGGCAGCGTGGCCCAAAACATGGTTACGGCCGGCCGTTTCTCTGACTTCTACGACCACACCTCCGCATGGAAAAGCCATATCCTCACCTTGTCCTACTTGCATGTCTCTGCGTTCAAAGCGATGTACGAGCGCGGTAAGCTGAGCGAACCGGTCTACCGGAGCGCGGTCGATTTTCTGAAGAACCTCCCGACGCGCGACGCGTGGTTCCCTTTCTCCTACGATTTTGATAAAGGAACGTATCTGTACAACGACGAGATCAACTGGATCGACCAGCTGTACATTGTTTACCATCGCGCCCAAGCCGGTATTCCCTCTAACGAAGTTTGGTCCTTGCTCAAGGAACAGTTCAATAAGTATGGCGTCCTGTACGGAAGGTACCATGCTCAATCCAAAATGCCCGCGGTGGACTTCGAATCTCCGGCGGCATACGGGTTAGCGATCCTGAGTGCTGTTGAGCTTGGGGACAGGGAGTTTGCCCAATCGCTGTATTACCGGATGCTGCGTTTTCAAATCTTGAATCCCGCGAACGAATGGTATGGCGGTTTTGTGTTCGACGACGAAACGCATATTTTCGACAACCTCGTTCCGTTGCTGGCGGAAAGGAAAATGTACGATGAAGGGCTTCTACGCTAAAAATCAAACCTATCTCTTCTATCAGCTTCTCTTGCTGCTGCTTACGCCACTTGCCTGTTATTTTGCGTTCGGGTTTCCTCCGGTCTCCTGGAACAAAGCGCTTTTGCTGGCTGCCGTCCTGCTTATTGGCATCGCAGGGACGGTATTCGGCTTGGTGGCCGGTCTCGGCCTCAGTCTAGCCGTCATGTTTGTGTTCGGATCGATTCTGTTGTGGAAAGCGTTCGTTTCCTCCGCGATCTTCCTGTCTGCGGAAGAGATCGTCATCTGGATGGCGGCGATCCTTGCGGCGCCGGTCGTCACCGGCATGCTTCACAAGCGGGTCACGACGATGGCAGCCGAAAATCAAGAGATGAAGGAGAAGTTCGATCATCTTGTCATCATCGACGAAGCGACGGGCTTCGACAATTACAAACGCTTCTTGTTCGAAATGGAGGATGAGTTCAAGCGTTCGAGAAGAACCGGCGCGCCCTTTTCTCTTCTTCTGATTCAGGTCAAGTACTTCGAGCAATTTCAAAAGCTGTACGGCGCCAAGGAGACGCTTCATCTGCTGCAATCCCTTTCCGGTACTTTATGGAGCCAGACGAGAATGAGCGACCGCAAGTTTCGGATTGCCGACGACACGTTTGCTGTCATTTTGTCGAACACGGAGGAAGAAAATGCGGATATCGTCATCGGAAAAATCGGAGGCTTGTTCAAAACTCATGTGCTTGCCAATCAGAAACAAACCGTTACGCTAAATGTAGCTTTCGGCGTTTCAAGCTATAACGAGGGACTGGGCGACGCGAAGGAGCTGGTGCAAAATGCGAGCTATGAGCTTGAGCAATACATTCCATAGAACGTTACGGACCGTCTGCTGGCTTGGCGCGTTGCTGCTGCTTCTGCTTTCGCACGGGACGTGGGCTTCGTCGGCTAAAGAAGCGGACGAAGCACGCAAAATATTGGTTGTGTACACGACGGAGGACGGGACGCTTAGCGAATCGGTCCGGAATCTGGATCTTCTGCTGGGCCATTTTACAAGGAAGGTCGTGTTCAAAAGCGACGAAGCCGTGGAGAGCGACGACCTTCGCGACATTTCGCATTTGGTGTATTACGGAGCGGTGCCCAAATCTCTGCCGCAGCAGGCTGTGCAGCTCATGGGGGCATACCGCGGACCGGTTCTGGCTGTCGGCGACAATGTCGGGCAGCTCGGCGAACGATTTTCGTTCGTATCGGCAGAGCAGAAGGTGGAGATCCATAAGGTATCGAAGCAAGACTCCTCCTCCTACGATCTGCTGGAGCAGACCTATCCGATTGCGCAGATCGCGCTCCGTCAAGGCGAAGTGATTCTGCAGGGCTGGAAAGGGGATCAGGCGTTTCCGTTGCTTGCCGTTGACCGGAACAGCTTTTATTTTTCCGCCGTCAATCTGGACGTGCCATTTCTATACTATCTGGGAGAAGGGCTCTATCCCTTTTTCCAGGAACAGCCTGCGGCAGGCCGTCCGGCCTACATTCGCCTGGAGGACATCCACCCGCAGTCCGATCCCGAATTGCTGAAGGCGACGGCCGAGGTTTTGGAGGAAAAGGGCATTCCTTATATGATCGCGCTCATCCCGGTGTATACGAATCCGGTCACGCACGAGCAGCAGCGTTTGAAAGATATGCCGAAATTGGTGGAGGTGCTGAGGGAGCTGCAGAAGCGCGGCGCAAGCATCGTTCTGCACGGATATACGCACCAATACAGGCAGTCGGAGACCGGAGAAGGCTTCGAGTTCTGGGATGTGGAAAACAATGCCCCGATCATGGACGAGCCCGACCGGGAGGTTACGGTCCGGCACCGGCACGACTTCCCGAGCAAGGAAGCGTACGAGAGCTATGTGGAGAAGAACAGGCAATTCAACGAATCTTATACACGCCATCGGCTGGAGAGCGGCATTAAGGAGCTGACGGAGCTTGGGCTGTATCCGCTCGGCTTCGAGGCTCCGCACTATACGATGAGTCAGGAGGGGTACCGGGTCGCAGCGGAATATTTTCAATACGTGCTCGGGCAGGTTCAATTGGGCGACCGCGATTGGCAGCGGATGAGCACGGCTCCCTATGTCACGGCCCCTGCGTTTCTGCACGGCATGACCCTGCTGCCCGAGACGATCGGTTACTACGATGCCGTCTCGTCTTCGACGGCTGTGGATACGGCCAGAAAAGTGCGGCAAATGCAATTCGTGAGCGGCGGCGTCATCGGCATGTTTTATCATCCGTATCTCGGGGCGGACCGGCTGAAGGAATTTCTTGCGGCGGTGGAAACCGTTCCGGGGCTGGAGTGGATCGATCTGAAGCGTCTGGAGCATACGCAGTCGGAGCGTTTTCAAGCGGTGGACCGTACGAATACGCCGCTTGTACTGACGACCGCTACCCGCCAGCTGCCGGAACTGGGGGATATGGGAGTTTCGCAAAAAATTTTATGGGGCATTGCGGCGGTCGTTGCTCTGGCCGTCATTGCTTTTCTGGTCTATACGCTTCGTATTCGCATGAGCTTACGAAAGCAGTTGTTTGAGGAGCGGAGCACCCATGGCTGAAATTTTATTTTACACATCGCTAACGATGATCTGGATCATGCTCTTGTACCATATGTTTCTGATGCAAGGGGGGTACCTGCATTATTTGCGGTACAGGAGGCCGATTGAGAAGTGGGAGCAAACCAAGGCCCCGCTTCCCAAAGTGAGCATCCTGATTCCCGCGCACAACGAGGAGGTCGTGATCGAGCGCACGATTAAAGCGATGGTCCGGCTCGATTACCCGAAGGACCGGCTGGAGATCATCGTTGTCAACGATAATTCGTCGGACCGGACGGGCGAAATCGCGGACAGCTACGCGGCCAAATATCCGTGTGTCAAAGTGGTGCACACCAAGCCGCCCAATGCGGGCAAAGGCAAGTCCGGCGCGCTGAACCAAGGCTTGCTCCATTCCAGCGGTGAAATTATCGTCGTCTACGATGCGGACAATACGCCGGAACGGAAGGCCGTTCATTACCTGGTTCTGGCGATGCAGAATGATCCGGCGGCTGGGGTCATTGTCGGGAAATTCCGCGTCGTGAACGCAGCCTGTAACCTGCTCACGCGCTTCATTAACATCGAGACCATTTCCTTCCAGTGGATGGCTCAGGCAGGCCGCTTTAATTGGTTCGGGGTGACAACGATTCCGGGGACGAACTTCGCCATACGCCGCAGTCTGATCGAACAACTGGGAGGCTGGGACGAGAAGGCGCTCGCCGAAGATACCGAGCTGACGATCCGCGTCTACGATGCCGGCTATTATATCCGGTTCTTTCCCGCCGCCATCACGTGGGAGCAGGAGCCGGAAACGTGGAAGGTATGGTGGAAGCAGCGGACCCGGTGGGCTCGCGGCAATCAATACGTCGTGCTGAAATTTATGCGGCATCTGTTCTCGCTGAAAAAGAAGCGGATCGTGTTTGATTTGGTGTACTTCTTTTTTACGTACTTCATGTTTTTTATGGGCGTCATCGTATCGGACCTGCTGTTCGTCATCAACTTGTTTGTCGATTTGCATCTGGATGTGGGCATCGTTTCGATCATCTTGTGGATTCTGGCGTTCTTCCTGTACGCCACGGAAGTGATGATTGCGCTCAGTATCGAAAAGACGGAATTTACGCTGAAAAATTTTGCGATCGTTCTGCTGATGTATTTTACGTATTCCCAGCTGTGGATCGCGTTGGTCATGTATGCCTTATTTTTGGAAATCAAACGAGTGCTGTTTCGTCAGGAGACGAAATGGTACAAGACGGAACGCTTCTCGAAAGAAAAGAAAGGCGAAGCCGTATCATGACAACGGATAGGTGTGAGAGAATAATGAACAACGGTTTCGGCCTTCGGAAGGCCATCTTACTGCTGGGCGCCGTCATTGTAGCGTCCGGATCTTACTCGTCCGCCGTCAATGCAGCGGACAGCGGGCGGCAGGTGAAAGCGACCGCATGGAAAGAGGGGACGGCGGTCAGTACCGATTCGAACGTATCGGCTTTGTCGCCCGGCTACGTACACCGCTTCGCCAACGAGCCCATTATGCTGACCGGCGTAGACCGGTCTTACGACGTGTATTATAATGTGCCGAAAGCCGAGCTTGGAGGCAACCATTATTTGGAGCTCGATTTGAGCTACTCCGACCTGCTGCTGCCTTCCCAGTCTACCTTGACCGTCCTTGTGGACAATAAGCCGCTGAAGAGCGTGTCTTTGACCAAGGAAGAGGCGAAGCAGCGCAAAGTGACGATTGCGCTCGGACCGGACGAAGCGAAGCCCGGCTTTCACAAGCTGACGTTCGCCAAGCACGGTGTCGTCTCGGACGATTTCTGCGAAGACCCGGACAACCCGGCTAACTGGCTGCAAATTGCGCGTTCGTCTTTCGTCTATATCGATTCGAAAGCGACGTGGACGACTGCGGACCCGCTGAAGGAGTTCCCGCATCCTTTCATCGAGCCGGGGACGACGGACGAGGTGTACGGAACGATCGTCGTGCCGGACGCTCCATCGCCTGAGCTGCTTTCTTCCGCCTTGGAGCTGGCGGCCCGGTTATCGTCGCTGACGGCGGCGAAAAAGCCGGTTCCGATGATGACGGAGTCGGAATGGGCGAAGGCGGACGGCAAATCGGCCCATGTCATCGCCATGGGAAGCGTCGGGGCTTGGACCGGCCCGGTGAAAAAAATCGTCGAGGAGAACGGCGTTCGCGCCGAAAACGAAGAGCTGGCGCTCGACTATATGTCCTTGGAGGAGGCCGGAAAGACCGGCTCGAAGCAAATGCTGCTGCTATCTGCGGCCAAGGATGAGGCGATCACAGAGAAGCTGCGCGTATTAACGAGCCCGAAGCTGGCGGAGCAGCTTACTGGAAGCCATCTGGTTATTCGGCAGACGCCTGCGGTGGCGGATGATGGCGACGAGCCGAAAAAGCTTACGCTCGCTTCGTTCGGCTCCGAGCACCTGCTGCTGAACGAGACGAAGCCGGAATCGGGCAAGCTGAACGTAGGCGTACCGTCCTATTGGAAGCTGACCGGCGAGAGCTCGCTTGAGCTGAAGCTGAAGGTATCTCCGCTGCTGATGGCCGAGATCGGGGAGCGGACAGAGCGTAAAAGCACGAAAAAAACGAAGGAGACCGGGGCTGACCGTTACGGGAAATACGGATTGACGGTAACGGTGAACGGCATCCCGAAGACGGTATCCCTTCAGGAATTGACCAAAACGAAACATCAAGGCGATACGTACACGGCGAGCATTCCTCTGACCAATGCCTTGCAGGATAAAGACGGCAGCGGGGTGTTGGATATTACGTTTACGGCCAACATTGGCCATACCGAAGGCCCTTGCATCCGGGACACAAACAATGGCCGGTGGATTTTCGTCGATAAAGCCAGCACGTTCAATGTGCCTCACGAAATGTCAAAGGACAGCTCGTTCCAGCACTGGCCGGCGCCATTTGTAAGCGGCCAAGGAACGGACCGTACGGCCATTCTCGTGCCGCAGCAGGTGAACGGGACTTTCCTGTCGCAGCTTTCCCGGCTTGTCGGGGACTTGACGTCCGATACGAGTCGGCGGATCGCCGTATTCCGCGAACCGCTTGACGATCAAGCGCTCAAGCAGCTTAAGGATTACCATGTGATCGTGCCGGGAGACCTCGGCCAATTCCCGTCGCTTCAGAAGCTGCGCGACAAGCTGCTGCTCCCGACGGACAACGATCGGCTACAGCTCGGGAAGTACAACGCAATCAACGAAACGACTGATTATGCGGCTTGGATCCAGCGGTCGGTCTGGAACGAAAACCGGGTGATGGCCGTCTTCCAGAAGGTGAACGTCGGGGGAGGGGAGCAAGGCTCTTTCGTTCATCCGAATCTGCTGCAATATTTGAAGAATGCGAAGAAGCCGGGTCAAGTCGTCATTATGAATAAGGCCAAAGCCGTGTTCACCGCTGCTTCCCCTTCAGATTCCAAGACGTCTCAAGACGGCGAGGTATCGAATCCGACGGAGAAAGCGCCCGGTATTCCGGTATGGCTCATGGTGCTCATTCCGGTGCTGCTGGTTGGGCTGCTGATCGTGTTTATCCGGATGCGGCGCAAGGAGAAACGGGACGCCGGGAAGCAGTGAAGGCGGCGAGGAACGGCTCCCCGGGTGAAGAAGCAAGGCAAAATGAATCGGCTGGGTGGAAGCGTTGAGTAAGAAAGCGGCACTTTTGCTCCATGGATCATCGCTGGAACCGATTTGGCTGCCCTTATACTGAGGGCGCTATAAGCAATAAAAAAATGAGCAGGAATCGAATCCCTGCTCATTTTTATAGTAAGTCTGATCGTTTTTAATTATCTTCGGAAGCTTATTGCCCGCTCACACAAAATTCAATCCCGCCGTAAACGGAAACGGCACCGGGAACAGCTCTTTCAAGGAGCTGCGAAGCGTAGAGTGCTCCGCCATGCCCTCGTTACCTCCGAAGACAAGCGAGATGAACGCCTGCGGAGCCAACTCTGCCGACAAGCCGTCGTATTCGAGCTTGACCCGGCCGTCGCCTGCTGATTGCACGCGAAGCGCTTCATGACGGCCCGGCGCCGTTTCCTCCCAGTACGGTCGAAGCTGCTCGATCAAGCGCTCGGGCCGGACTACGTAGATCGTGCCGTGATTCGGCTCTTCTTGGTACTGCGTCGGGGCGAGCGCCTCCTGCCAATCGCTTTCGTGCACGGAAACCGGGAGCTCGATCTGCTCCAGTTCCATCCGTTTAAGCGCATACGCGGCCAACAGCGCAACGGCCGGGCCGTCCCCCGCGGCTTCGATCAGGAACGGAACCCGCTTCGGGTCGAGCGGCGGATTCGGCACGGCGGCTACGAGAAACGCTACAGGTTTCCCGTCCCGCTCGGCTACGAGTACCCGATGCTTCATCTTAATGCAGCTGACGAACGCTTCGCTATGAACCAGATTTGCCAGGTCGGTGACGCTCTGCTCGAAGCGGGTTAATCTTGCGCCTGCCAGTTCCCGCAGATACAGCCAATCGGTCGCCTCCAGATCGCGCACCCGCACTCCTTCGGAAGCGTGACGGCTTTGCAGTTCCTGTGCTGCAGCCGCATCCACCGTATACCTCCGGATAACGCCGAACGGCAGGCAATTGACCCGCGTATACAAGGACCGATCGCCCGAAACGAGCAGCAGGGAGGCCCCCGCCTTGTCGATATGATCAAAAATGCGCTGTAAAATCTGGCTGGCGTAGCCTTTGCCCCGGGCAGCAGGATCGGTGCCGACGGAGCCGAGCTGATACGTGCCGAGCATTGCCTTTCCGATGCGGATCGTGACCGACACGAGTCCCATGAACGAGACCAGCTTGCCATCCTCGAACGCTCCGTAAGATTGACCTAAAGCCGTTGAAAAGACGTCGGGAAATGCAGGCTTCATGGAAATTTGCTGCGCATCGCGAAAAATCGAATCCGAAAGCTTGACTGCTTCGGCCATCTCGTTCGGCCGGACGAGCCGTATGTCTGCCACCGTAAATTCTCCTCCTTGTTCCTCGGTCCCGTGTTAATTGCCGTTTGCCAGCGCCACCGATTGGCGTACAAACCCGCCCGAACGCTCCAGCAGCTCGCGCGCGCCGTCCCGGTCCACCTTCGCCAAAATCATGACGATAGCGGTTTTGACGTGTTTGTCGGAAGCGGCGTACGCTTCGCTGATCACATCCTCCGGCGCGCCGGTCGCCATGCCGATAATCCGCTTGGCACGGTAGACGAGCTTCTCGTTGGAAGGCAGAACGTCCACCATGAGATTCTCATATACTTTGCCGATGCGGATCATGGAGGAGGTCGTCAGCATGTTCAGAATCATCTTCTGCGCGGTACCCGATTTCATTCGGGTCGAGCCGAGCACGACCTCCGGTCCGGCGACGGCTTCCAGCATCAGATCGGCGATACCGGCCATCGGGGTGTGCTCGTTATTGCACAGACCGATCACGATCGCTTGCTTTTCCTTCGCTCGCTTCATGGCGCCGAGCACATACGGGGTACGTCCGCTGGCGGCGATGCCTACGACCACGTCGCGGTCCGTTACGCCATGCTCGTCGATATCCTTCGCGCCAAGCTCCTCGCTGTCCTCCGCGCCCTCGACCGGCTCTTTTACCGCTTGAAAGCCCCCCGCAATGATGCCCTGCACCATGGACGGGTCCGTTCCGTAGGTCGGCGGACATTCCGACGCATCGAGAATGCCGAGCCGCCCGCTGGTGCCGGCGCCGATATAGAACAGCCGGCCCTGACGCTGAAAAGCGGCGACGATCCGGTCGACGGCTTGCGCGACTTGCGGGAGAATGCGGCCGACCGCTTCGGTGACCAGACGGTCTTCCTCGTGGATGAGCCGGACGATATCCTCGGAGCCTAACCGGTCGATTTGCGTCGTATTCGGATTGCGCTGTTCGGTCGTTAATTCATTCAGCAGGTTAAACATATGGACTGCTCCTTTATCGCGTTCTTTGGAAGAGCTCAAAGCCGAGCAAGGCGGCGCCATAAGCGGCGGGCTGCTCGGAAGCCGGGTGCAGGCGCAGCCCGGGGAACGTTTCGGAGATCGTCTGCCGGAACGTATCGGCGAACAAAGGAGAATGCTTGAACACCGAGCCCGTCGTCACAAGGTCCGAATCCGGGAACCAGGCGTCCTTACCAACCAAGGCTGCCGCCGCGACGGCAAGTTCCGCAGCCGCGCCTTCGATAATGCGCACGGCAACGGCATCCCCTTGCTTGCTTGCGTTGATGCACAGTTCGGCAAAGGCGGCAACGTCTTTTTTGCGAATGTCCGGTCCATAGATGTACGTTTTCAGTTCGGTAATCGAGTCGAAGCCATACGTATGCCGGATCATATCCGTTAGTGCCGTGGCCGGACAGATGTCGTCATGACTGCGCATCACGGCTTGCAGCGCGTGAAGTCCGATTTGGTAACCGCTTCCCTCATCGCCGAGCAGGTGACCCCAGCCGCCGACCCGGTAGCGCCGGCCTTCCGGCGTGCAGCCGAAGACGATCGAGCCGGTGCCGGAGACGACGGCGATGCCGTACTCCCGGCGAAGTGAAGCCATCAAGACGATTTCCGCATCGTTGCGCACGAACACCTCGAACGAAGCGCCGATTCGGGCCTGATAAGCCCGAAGAACGGCTTCGACCGCTTGCTTTTCCTCCGGCGTATCAGTGCCGGCCATGCCGATGCAGACGGCCAGACAGCGTCCGATTGCGCAGGCTTCATGTTGAAGCGCTTCGTCCAGCACGGCTTCCAGATGACGGGAAGCCTGCTCGAAGCCGATCGCCTTCGAATTCGTCGATTCGCCTGTACAGCCGAAGAGCCGGTTGCCCGAAGTATCGATGACGACCGCTTCCGTTTTGGTGCCGCCGCCGTCGATTCCGACGATATACTCCATCTTTATCACCTTCTTCTTAATTTGAGTATAAGACAACGAAGCTTGATTTGTAAAACAAAATTTCACGTTTCAAAAATAATATTGATTTAAAATTTCAAATACGGTATAATAAGTTTGACGATTGGAAACGGTATCAATAACACCGTTATGTTTTATTTAATAACATTATATGTGATGATATTTTACAGATAAGAGGGGGTGAGTGCAATTCATGGAGGTTTGGTTCGGTTAAGAGAGATTTTAGAAGGACTGAATCCTTCGGAGAAAAAGGTCGCGGAGTACGTACTCGCGCATCCCGGACGGATGATCGAGCTGTCTGTCGCCCAGTTGGCCGAAGCGAGCGGAGCCAGTCAGGCCGCCATCATCCGGTTGTGCAAATCGATGGGTGTGAAGGGCTACCAGGATTTCAAGCTGAAGGTGGCGGGAGACCTCCGGGAAACGGGCGGCGTGCAAGGCTACCAGGAAATCCGGCCGCAGGATTCGATTGCGACGATCGTGCAGCACGTATCCAACAATAATATTCAATCGATCCACGACACAGTGAAAATTCTCGATTTGGAGCAGGTGTCCAAGGCGGTGCAGGCGCTTCATCAGGCGAAGCGGATCTATTTCTTCGGCATCGGCGCTTCCAATCTGATCGGTCAAGACGCGCAGCAGAAATTTTTGCGCATCAACCGGACGTGCTTCTGCTTTGCCGATCCGCATGTGCAGCTCGCGTCGGCAGTGACCCTGACTGAGGAGGACGTCGCCGTCGGCATCTCGTACTCCGGCGAAACGAAGGAGGTCATTGCCGCCTTGAAGGCCGCCCGGGAGAACGGCGCCGTCACCATCGGCATCACGAAGTACGGCAGCACGACGCTCACCCAGTACACGGACATTCCGCTGTGCATCTCCTCGACGGAGAACGAGATTCGAAGCGGGGCGATGTCCTCCAGGATTACCCAGCTTAACGTGATCGATATTTTATACCTCGGGGTCGCAAGCAACAACTACGAGCAGTCCGCGATGTACCTCGACCGGAGCCGTCAGGCGATCCGGGAACTTGAGAACGGCATGGCCAAATTTAACCATAAAAGCTAACTAGGGGGATGGATGTATGAAGGTCAGCAAACTGCTTGCCGTGACGGTAGCTTTAAGTCTCGTCTTTGTTTCCGCCTGCGCCAAAAAAGAAGGGGCAACCAACGCCCCGGCCGGCGAAGCAGCGAAAGACGACAAGAAGCCCGATACCGTCAAGGTGTGGGCGTACCCGGTTCATCTGGATTACGAGAAGGAGATCAAGGAACTGATCGCCGAATTCAACAAGCAGTACCCGCATATTAAAGTAGAGCACGAAGTGCTGTCCTGGGCCGAAGGTCCGAAGAAATTCGACGTTTCTCTAAACGCGGGCGACCCGCCGGATTTGTATTACCACTCGGTGTCGGGACACTACGTCAACACGGGGCTAGCCATCCAGCTCGACCAATTCCTGACCCCGGAAATCAAGGACGATTACTTGCCGGGCATACTGGATCTGGGCAAAATTCAAGGCAAGCAGTACGGCCTGCCGCTGACCGCGGGACAATGGGATTGGGGCGGCAACAAGCGCATGTTGGAAGAAGCGGGCGTTGACTGGAAGAAGATTCAGGAGAAGGGCTGGACCTGGTCCGAATTCAGGGAAATCGCCAAGAAGCTGACGAAGAAGCTGCCTGACGGCTCGATGCAGTACGGTCTCGTGACGGACGGCACCAGCCTTGATTTCAGCCAATTGATTACGAAAAACGCCGGTCTGGTCGACGTCTTGGACGAGAAGGGCAAGTTTATTTGGAATGACGATAAAATTCTCGATTCCCTCAAATTCATCGACGGTCTGATGAAGGACGGCGTGATGCCGAAGGAAACAGGCGGACTCAATCCGCAGCAAAGAACGCAAATGTTCTACGATAGCAAAGCCGCCGTGATAAGTAAAGCGCTGCCATATTACGATACGATTATTGCCAACCGCAACAAAGATATCGACGCGGGTAAAGTGAAGGGCGAGAAGATCGACTTCGTCCTGCTGCCGGTTCCGCACCATGAGAATGCGCCGGGCAAGACGTACGTGATGGGCGAAGGCTTCGTCATGTTCAAGCAGAAGAAAGACAAGGGCGAGCAGCACGCGAAGAACGTTTTCCTCGTGATGGAAGCGCTGAGCGGCGCGAAAGCGGGGAACTCTTCCAACGAGCTGAACCTGCCGTTCGTCCGCAAGTCCCAGGCCAAAATGTACGAAGGCAAAGGCAAAGCCCAGAAGTATAACTGGGAAGCCGCGCAAAACTTTACGAAGAGCACGATCTCTTCGATCGAGAACAATCTGGACGTCGACAAGTCGACGAAGCTGAAGCAGTTCCAGGAGCAAGTGCAGAAGCCGACCTTCCAGGCGTTGTTCGCCGGGGAGAAAACGCCGGAGCAAATCGCCGAAGAGTTCAAAACCAAAGGCAAGCAAATGTTCGGCCAGTAATGCAGTAACAAGCCGCGCGAAAAGTATGCCCTGTATGGATTCATATGGGGCCTTTTTTTTCGGACTCGCCGGCGAAGGCATGAAGGAGGATCGCCATGGACAACTTACACAACGGGCCGGGTGTGCCGGGCCCAGCCATTCGGCCAAGGAAGGCGAACGCTTCCGTCAAGCAGTTTATCCGGGATTACGGTTGGTCGTATATGTTTATCCTCGTTCCGGTGCTGCTCTTTCTGGTGTTCACCCTGTATCCGGTCATCTCGGCGTTTTTGATGAGCTTTCAGAAGTATACCGTTTTGAAATCGGATTGGGTCGGCCTGGATAACTACAAGTTTATGTTTCAGGACGAAGTGTTCTGGAAGTCGATGAAAAATACTGTGATTTTCACCATCGGCACCGTGCCGGTCAACATTATTTTGACGTTCGTGCTCGCTTTTCTCATCTTTCAGATGCGTCAGTCTTGGCAGACGTTCTTTAAAGCGGCCTTGTACTTGCCGGGCGTCGTTTCGGGCGTGACGATCTCGCTCGTCTGGCTGGCGATCTTCGATCCGACCCCTTGGGGACCGATGAACACGTTGCTCGGCTGGTTCGGCATCGATCCGGTCATCTGGCTCGGAAAATCGAACAGCGCCTTGTTCTCGCTGATGCTGATGACGTACCTCGGCGCGCACGGGAGCGGCCTCATCCTGTACCTTGCGGCGATGGGCGGCGTTCCCAAATCACTGTACGAGGCGGCGGATATCGACCATGCGAGCGGCTGGACGAAGTTCTCGAAAATTACGTGGCCGCTGCTTAAGCCGACGACGCTGTATTTGCTGGTGACGGGGGTCATCACCTCGTTTCAGGTGTTCATCAGCGTGTACCTAATGACGCAGGGCGGTCCGAACTTCGCCACGACGACGATCGCTTATCTCATTTACCAGACGGCGTTCGTATTTTACGACTTCGGCTTGGCCTCCGCGCAATCGTTCGTGCTGGCCATCGTCATTATTATCATTTCGATCATTCAATTCAAATACTTCTCATCGGACATCGAATATTAAGGGGTGACTGCGTTGAGCAACCAATCGAAAGTGATCTTCATAAGCATTGCAGCGATCATCCTCGCTTTCTGGGCGGTCATCACGGTCATCCCCTTGTACTGGATGATCATTGGCTCGTTCCAGGATTCGCTGGCCTCGGCCGTCTTCAAGCCGCAGATGATTCCGGACATTTGGTCCGTCGCGCCGTACGAGCGCTTTTTCACGAAAAACAACGCCATTCAATGGCTGCTGAACTCGTTGTTCGTCTCTTCCGTGCTGACCGTCACGAACCTGTTCTTCGCTTCCATGGCGGGCTATGCGTTCGCGAAGCTTAAATTTCCCGGGAGCAATTCGATCTTCTGGGTGCTGCTGGGCACGATGATGATTCCGGCGCAGGTTACGCTGATCCCGCTATACGTGCTGGTGATCAACGTCTTCGACCTGGCGGATACGTATACGGCGATGATCGTGCCGACGTTGGTCAGCGTTGGGAATATTTTTCTTATGAAGCAGTATATGTCCACGTTACCGACATCGCTTATTCATGCCGCACGCATCGATGCCTGCAGCGAATTCGGCATTTTTTATAAAGTCATCCTGCCGATGGCCAAGCCCGGCCTCGCCGTTCTGGCAATCTTTACGTTCGTGGCGAACTGGAACGATTTTTTCTGGCCGTTCCTCGTGACGCGCTCGAGTGAGATGCGGACGATTCAGGTCGGTCTGGCAAGCTTCAAATTTGCCGAGTCCACGGACTATGGCGCGATTATGGCGGGCGCGACGATCGGCGCTCTGCCGATGATCATCCTGTTCTTCGCGCTGCAAAAATATTTCCTGCAAGGGATCACCATAGGAGCCGTGAAAGGCTAGAAGGAGGAAGCGAAGCGATGGCACGTGTGGTGTTTCAAAATATACGTAAAGAGTATGTGGACGACAAAAAAGGGAATTTCACCGCGGTAGAAAACTCTAATTTTGTGATCGAAGACCGGGAATTCGTCGTGTTCGTCGGTCCCTCGGGCTGCGGCAAAACGACCTCCCTGCGCATGATCGCAGGGCTGGAGCGGCAGACGAGCGGCGATATCTACATCGGGGACCGCCTCGTTAACCAAATGCACCCGAAGGACCGTGACATTGCGATGGTGTTCCAGGATTATGCCTTGTACCCGCATATGACAATAGAAGAAAACTTGTCCTTCGGGCTCAAAAACCTGAAACGGCCGAAGGAGGAAATCCAGCGCAAGGTGAAGGAGGCGTCCGCGATTCTGGGGCTGACCGACATGCTGGAACGCAAGCCGCGCGAACTCAGCGGCGGGCAGCGCCAGCGGGTGGCGGTCGGTCGGGCCATTGTGCGCGATCCGCAGGTGTTTCTGTTCGACGAGCCACTCTCGAACCTCGACGCGAAGCTGCGCATTCAGATGCGGGTGGAGCTGTCGGAGCTCCATAAGCGGCTTGGCGCGACCATCGTCTACGTAACCCACGATCAGGTCGAAGCGATGACGCTCGGGGAACGGATCGTCGTCATGAACAAGGGGCGCATTCAGCAGATTGCGTCGCCGACAGATCTGTACAACCGGCCGAGCAATATGTTCGTCGCCGGGTTTATCGGGTCGCCGGCCATGAACTTTATGGACGCGCGCATCGAACGAGGGCACGTGCATGTGGAGGGGGCCTCGTTTGCCCTGTCGGACGCCGCGGTCCGGGGATTGAAAGCGTACGAGGGCAAAAGCATCATTCTGGGCGTGCGCCCGGAGCATATATACGGTGAGGAACTCGCGCCGCCGGCCGCATCGGCATACCGGCTGAACGCCGTCGTACAAGTCGTGGAGAATCTTGGAGCGGAAAATCTCGTATACTTCCGCGTCGGACAGCGGATGGTGACGGCACGCGTCCATCCGGATACGATCGCGCAAGTCGGGCAGTCGAAGCTGTTTGCCTTCGACGGAGGCAAGCTGAATTTCTTCGATCCGGCTACGGAGGAGCGCATCGTGCTGGAGGCGTAATAGAAGCGGAATGTCTGGTGAAAAGGGAGCGGAGGGGGCGATCATTCTGTAGAAGCGTAAGCGTTCGCCTTTGTCCCCGGATTCTACCCGCTTAGGGTTCTATCATATCAAAGAATCCGGGGACAACAGCGATCGGAAGAATGATCCGCCCGCGCAGCGGCCTTTTCTATGCCTGGTATTTCCATAAAAGGGAGGTATGTCCGATGCGGAAGCTTAGTGAAATCATGGTGCGGTCCGGATTGCAAACGTACCGCGAAATCATTCATGTCGCCTTGTTCAGCATCGTCAGCTCGCTCGTCTTGTTTCCGGTGCTGCTCTTCCTGCCCGTGCCGCTGGCCTTGCTTGTGCTGGCGCTGCTGTACGTGCCTTTGGCGGCGGGCGCGATCTACGCGTGTCACCGCATTCTGCAAGGGGAGAAGGGGAGCGTGCGGGCCATGCTCAAGGGAACGCTGGCTCATTACGGCGCTTCGCTCGTCTTCGGGCTTGTCTGCGCTTTATTCGTAGTGATTCTTGTCTCCTCTTGGTGGTACTACGGCAGCCGGAGCGGGACGATGTCTTTGGCGCTGGCCGTGTTTCAGACCTACTTTGTGGCGCTCTTTTTCATCTCGCAGACCTATACGCTGTCTCTGGTCGTTCAGGAGCGGCTCGGCATCTTCAGCGCCATGGGCCGCAGCGTCAAGCTGTTCGTCGCCCGTCCGATGTATACGATCGGCGCTTGCTTCCAGATGCTGTGCATCGCCGTTCTGCTGGGCGTGACGGTCGTCGGCTTCGCCTGCTTATATATCGGCATGATCGGATTTTTTTCGAATCTGGTGACGGCAAACGTGCTGAAGAAGGATGAGGGGGAATCCCGGAGCGGCAGCGGGGCGGACGAATCGACCGCCGTATCCGGCGATTACCATTTTGCAGGCAGGGAGAGCTGAGTGATGGAGCGGATGGTTCAGACGGGAGCGGACCGTCTTCCGCTGTTGGAATCCGAGCTGCGCGGACAGCGCTTCGGGCTGCTGACGAACCCGACGGGCATCGATCAGCGGTTCGAATCCGTGATCGATCGGTGCGCCGGGTTCAAGTCGGCGGCTTTGACGGCGCTGTTCGCCTGCGAGCACGGCATTCGCGGCGAGCGGCAGGCAGGGGTTCGCTTCGGTGATGAGAAGGACGACAAGACGGGGATTCCCGTCTTTAGTTTATATGGGGACCACAAGCGGCCCACGGAAGCAATGATGGACCGGGTGGATGCCGTCGTTTTCGACATTCAGGATTTGGGAGTACGCTTTTACACCTATTTAAGTACGCTGGTTTACATGATGGAAGCGTGCGCGGCCTACGGCAAACGGCTGATTGTGCTTGACCGGCCGAATCCGCTCGGCGGGATCGTCAGCGAGGGCGGAATGCTGGAAGCGGGCTACGAATCGATGGTCGGCGCGTGGGAGGTACCCTTCCGCACAGGGTTGACCATCGGCGAGTTTGCGGGGTACGTGAACAGCCGCTTGCCTGTACGGTGCAGCTTGCAGGTCGTGCCGCTGCTCGGCTGGGAACGGGACATGGAGTATCCGGCGACGGGACTGCCATGGATCATGCCTTCGCCCAATATGCCGACGATGGACACGGTGCGGGTGTATACGGGGAACTGCCTGTTCGAAGGCACGAATGTGTCCGAAGGACGGGGGACGACACGGCCGTTCGAGCTGCTCGGCGCGCCCTGGATGAACGGACGCGCGGTTAGCGAAGCGGTGAACCGCTTGGGACTGCCGGGCGTGCACTTGCAGCCGGTCTATTTTACGCCGACGTTCTCGAAGTATCAGGGCGAGCTGTGCAGCGGCGTTCAGCTGTTCGTGACCGATCCGGCGGCATATCGTTCCGTCGCGACGGCGCTGCATCTGCTGCATACGATTGCGGCGCTTTACCCGGCGCAGTTTCAATGGACGCCGCCGTTTAAGGAAGGGCGGAAGCCTTTTATCGACTATTTGTCCGGCAGCGATCTTGTCCGCACTTCGATTCATACGGAGGCGGGGCTGAACCGGATTTTATCGTTATGGGACGTGCAAGCGAAGGCATGGAACGACGCGAGGCGGCCATATTTGTTGTACGGAGGGGAAGCATGATGGAGCTTGCAGGCATGACGTTGGAGGAAAAAGTCGGACAGCTTATCCAGGCAGGCTTCCACAGTCTGGAGCCGGACGAGCATATTTTGGAGCTGATCGAACGGCGGCGGATCGGCGGCGTTATTTTGTTCACGCGCAATGTGCAGGACCCGGCGCAGGTCGCAGCTTTGACCGGGAAGCTGCAGGAGGCGGCGCAGCGGGCGGGAACGGCTCCGCTGTGGATTTCCATCGATCAGGAAGGCGGCATGGTGGCGCGTATAACGGAAGGCGTCGCGCTGATGCCGGGAGCGATGGCGATTGCCGCTGGGGGCTCGGTGGAGGCGGCGTACGAAGCGGCCCTCGTTGCCGGCCGCGAGCTGCGGGCGCTCGGCATCAACATGAATTTTGCGCCGGACCTGGATATCAATAACAATCCGGCCAATCCGGTGATCGGGGTGCGCTCCTTCGGCGAAGCCCCGGAAGCCGTTGCGGAGTACGGATCGGCTTCGATCCGCGGCTTTCAGGACGCGGGCGTGTCGGCGACGGCGAAGCATTTTCCGGGCCATGGTGATACCAATACGGACTCCCACCTCGACCTGCCGACGATCCCACATTCGCGCGGGCGGATCGAAGCGGTCGAACTGGTTCCGTTCCGGCGCGCCGTTGCTGAAGGCGTCGATGCGGTCATGTCGTCGCACATCGTGTTTCCCGCGTTCGAGCCGGAACGGCTGCCCGCGACATTATCCCGCCGCGTGCTGACGGGACTGCTGCGGGAGGAGCTCGGCTTCGACGGCGTCATCGTGACGGATTGCATGGAGATGCAGGCGATTGCCGACCATTACGGTACGGTGCAAGCGGCAGTCCTGGCCGTGGAAGCGGGCGCGGACATCGTCTTGATCAGCCACAGCCGCGAGCTGCAGGAAGGCGCCCTCGACGCGCTGCTGGAGGCAGTCCGCTCCGGGCGGATCAGCGAGGAGCGGATCGACGCGTCGGTCCGCAGGCTGCTCGCGTTGAAGCGGAAGCGGCTGGCCGCGGGGACGGGCGGAGCGCCGGAGCCGCATGAAGCGGCGCTCCGCCTTGTCGGCTGCGAGGCGCATCGGCAGACCGCGAGGCGGATCAGCGAGGCTAGCGTGACGCTGGTCAAAGACGAGGAAGGGCTGCTGCCGCTCCGGCACATTCCGACACTCGTTATCCATACGTCGGCCGTTGCGACTTCGATTGCCGACGAAGCCGTCGATATTCCGCATACGTTCGGAAAAGCGTTGGCTGCGCAGGGGCTGGACGTCGTCGAACGGATCATTCCCGTGTCGCCGGACGGCGAGGCGCTGCAAGCGCTGTTGACGCAGGCCGAGCCGTTCGGGCAGGTCGTCGTGAGCACGTACAACGCTTCCTTTTATCCCGGGCAGGTCCGGTTGATCGAAGCGCTGCAATCGCTCGGCAAGCGGCCGGTTGTCGTCGCGCTGCGCAATCCGTACGATCTGCGCGAATTCCCGGGCGTATCGACCTATGCAGCGGTGTACGAATCGAGGCCGCTCGCGCTGGAGAGCGCGGCCAAAGGGCTGACCGGCGCGATCCCGATGCGGGGCAAGCTGCCGGTCACGGTCAGCGAAGCTTATCCCGTGGGCTGGGGGGCGGACGGGCCATGCTAGCGTCCTACTTCCGCAAACCGCAGCGGCTGGTCGTCGGCCTGATGTCCGGCACGTCGCTCGACGGCGTCGATGCCGCGATCGTCCGCATCGAGGGGCAGGGACTCGATACGAAGGTCGAGCTCGTTCATTACACCGCGGTTTCTTACGACGACACGCTCCGCGAGAAGCTGAAGGACCTATGCAGCTTGGATCGGTCGAACGTGGCGATGGTGTGCGGCATGAACTTTTATCTCGGCATCGTCTTTGCGGAGGCGGTGCGGCTGGCTGCTGCGGAAGCGGGGCTATCGATGGACGAGATCGACCTTGTCAGCTCGCATGGCCAGACGATATGGCATATTCCCGAGGCCGACCCGAGCGAATGGTGCCAGGTCCGCTCGACGCTGCAAATCGGCGATCTGTCGGTGATCGCCAAGCATACCGGCAAGCCGGTCGTCGGCGACTATCGGACCGCCGATATGGCGGTCGGCGGGCAAGGCGCGCCGCTCGTGCCGTACGCCGATTTCATCCTGTTCCGGGACGCAAGCAAGGGCCGCATCGCGCAAAATATCGGCGGCATCGGCAACTGCACCGCCATCCCGGCGGGCGGTCTGCCGGAGGAGGTCATCGCCTTCGACACAGGACCGGGCAACATGCTGATCGACGAAGCTGTCTATCAGCTATCCGGTGGGGCGAAGAGCTATGACGACGGAGGGGCTTGGGCGGCGCAAGGGCGGGCGGACGACTCGCTCTTAGACCGGATGCTGAGCCATCCGTACTTCGCGCTGAAGCCCGTGAAGACGACGGGCCGCGAAATGTTTGGCAAGCCGTATGCGGCGGAGTGGATCGGCGAAGCGCGGCGGCTGGGGCTCGCGGACGCGGACATCGTCGCCACGTTCACGGCCTTCACCGCGCGTTCCATTGCCGCGGGCTACCGCGACTTCGTCTTCTCCGTCTGCCGGGCGGATGAAGTGATCGTGTCTGGCGGCGGGGCGCACAACCGAACGCTACTGCGCATGCTGGCCGGGCTGCTGCCGGAGCAGCGGGTGGTCACGTCGGATGCGTTCGGCATCTCCGGCGATGCCAAGGAAGCGATCGCATTCGCCTTGTTTGCGAACAATTTCCTGCACGGTATTCCGAACCAGCTGCCGTCTGCGACCGGCGCTTCGCGTCCGGCCGTCATGGGCAAGCTCGCTTTGCCGGAATGACAGGATATGAAGAAGTTATCCTTTAAGAGAACTTAAAATTTACCGCTTGGCTTATGCAGCAAGCCTTTCTCAAGAGAACGCTCTGGGGAAGGCTTGCTGTTTTTTTTGCCGCTAATTTGACGTATCACACATAAAACAGGAAAATAAATAATATATTTTCCATATTTTGCGTGAGAGGTTCCTCTTATGGATCAAAACGATTATTTCAAGCAAATTTACACGCATCTGCAGGACGGGATCATTGTGATGGACCAGGAGCGCAGGATTGTGATAATGAATCCGTCGGCGGAGCGAATTACCGGCTGGAGCGAAGGCGGGTACGTGCCGTATTGCTCCTACTGTCAATCCAGAGCGCTTGAGCCGGGGGAAGAGCGCTGCTACCTGTTGGCCAAACGGGAGGTTCCGTACTTTCTGTCCTCGATGCCGACCTATGAAGGCGGTCTGGTGGAAATGGAAATGAGTACGGCCGTCATTTACGAGAATGCGGCGCAGAAGCGGCAGGAAGTGCTGCTGGTCCTGAAGGACTTGACCAACAAACGGAAGGAGGAAGAAGCGAGACTATCCAAAATGGTGCTGCAAAAGACGTTGGAAGCCCAGGAAAACGAACGTAAACGGCTCGCGCAGGAGCTGCACGACGGCGTCGGGCAATCGCTATATTCCGTGTCTGTGGGCCTGCAGGCGATCCGCTCCCGGACGAAGCACGGGGAGGAGGCATGGGGGAGCTATATGCAGGAGATCGTAGACGAACTGGAAAAGGTTATCCGGGACGTCAAGCTCTATTCGCTTCAGCTTCGTCCCCACAGTCTGGACCGGCTTGGTCTCATTCCGACGGTAAGCCATCTCGTCTCCACCTTGAACAAAGCGCATCCTGACCGGCAGCTGACGTTCAGCTACAGCCAAGTCGGCCACCGGCTGAAGCCGGCTCTGGAAATCCATCTGTACCGGATCATTCAGGAAGCGCTGCACAATGCTTTGAAGTATTCGCAAGCCGCGCTCATGGAAGTGATTTTGTACCGCGAAGGGGGCGAGCTCGTGTTGACCGTACAGGATAACGGCATCGGATTTATCCGCGGTCGGGTGGAGGAAGGACTCGGGCTGAAGCATATGGAAGAGCGGGCCTGCCAAATGGAAGGACGGCTGCATATCCGGTCTCTCCCCGGGGAAGGGACCGCCATCCAAGTCAGAGTACCGTACAAGGAGGCGGAAGAGTATGATACGCGTGCTGTTGGTCGACGACCACACGATGGTCCGCAAGGGACTTCGCATGCTGCTGGAAGGCTATCCTGAGCTTGAAATCGTCGGCGAAGGCCAAGACGGCTACGAAGCCGTCGATATGACGGGACGGCTGCTGCCGGATGTCGTCGTGATGGACTTGTCGATGCCCAGCGGGCTGGACGGCTTCGCCGCTTGCCGGGAAATCCGCAGGCGGCATCCTTCCGTCAAGACGGTCATTCTGACCATGCACGACGAAGAGATTTTCGTCCGGCAGTCCGTTCAGGTGGAGGCGGACGGGTACATTTTGAAGAACAGTCACGGCGAACTGCTGCATCAGGCAATTGTCGAAGTCGTTCAGGGCAAACGCTTTTACAAAACCTCCGTTTCGGACGATACCGTCAGGCGGTGGATCAATGCCGAAGAGGAGCGGCAGCCGTCTCCTCTTACGACCCGACAGAAGCAGATCGTCCGCCTGACTGTGCTGGGCTACGCCAACAAAGAGATCGCGGAGCAATTGTCCATCAGCGTCAAAACGGTGGAAAACCACAAAACGAACATCATGCAAAAGCTGGAGCTGGATACGAAGCACGAATTAATCCAATATGCGATCAAAAACAATTACCTGGAGCTGGCGCTTTGAACGGCGGCCGTAGGGGAGTTCCCCTATGGCGCGCGGAGCGGCCCGGCAGTACACTGGCGTTGACGGAAATCGCACCGCAAGAACAGCATTCGGCATTCGGGGGCAACCCTAACACGTAAGCGGGAGGATGATTATGACAGCTCCAGAGCATTATTCCGTTGTAATCGTAGGCGCAGGAACAGCCGGTATTTCCGTAGCGGCGCGCTTGGCCCGGGCTTCCCGGACGCTCCGGGGGCGAATCGCGCTGATTGATCCGGCGGCGAAGCATTATTATCAGCCTCTGTGGACTTTGGTCGGCGCAGGCGCGGCGAAGAAGGAAGAGACGGAGCGGGACATGGCCTCGCTCATCCCCGACGGCGTCGACTGGTTTCAAGAGGCGGTCGAGTCGTTTGCCCCGGAGGACAACCAGCTGCTGACGCAGCCGGGAAGAGCGATCAGCTATGATTGCCTGGTGGTGGCGGCAGGGCTGGAAATCGATTGGGGGCGAATCAAAGGCTTGAAGGAAGCCTTGGGTCTTGACGGCGTATGCAGCAACTATGCGTATGAGACGGTAGACAGCACGTGGGACGCGATCCGGAATTTTCAAGGCGGGACCGCGATCTTCACGCACCCGAATACGCCGATCAAATGCGGCGGCGCGCCGCAAAAAATCATGTATTTGGCGGACGACTACTTCCGCAAATCGGGGGTGCGCGACCGCTCGAATATTGTGTTCGTCTCGGCCAAGGACGTCATCTTCGACGTTCCCAAATACGCGCGCACACTGGAGCAAGTCATCCAGCGGAAGAAGATCGAGACGAAGTACCGGACCCATCTGATTGAGCTGCGTCCGGGGGCCAAGCAAGCAGTGTTCGAGCATCTGGGTACGAAAGAGCAGGAAGTCCTCTCTTACGACATGATTCACGTTACCCCGCCGATGCAAGCCCCGGCGTTTATCCGCGATAGTCTGCTTGCCGATAAGGGAGGCTGGGTCGACGTCGATCCTTCCACTTTACAGCATAAAGCGTTCCCGAATGTGTTCGGCCTGGGGGATTGCTCGAATTTGCCGACGTCCAAAACCGGCGCCGCCATCCGCAAGCAGGCTCCGGTCGTCGAACGGAACGTGCTGGCGTTCTTGCAAGGCGAGCCGCTGACCGCGAGCTATGACGGCTACACGTCCTGCCCGCTGGTCACCGGGTACAACCGGCTGGTGCTGGCCGAGTTCGATTATAACCTGACGCCGCAGGAGACGTTTCCGTTCGATCAATCGAAGGAGCGGCTCAGCATGTACTTATTGAAGAAAAACGTGCTGCCCGTCATGTACTGGAACGGTATGCTAAAAGGACGGATGTAGCGAGGCGAATGAAAGGGGACTGCCCAAGAAGCAAATTTTAAAGGGGGAAGGAATATGCTGCTGCGGTATTTTTACGATGAAAAACTGGCTCACGCCTCTTATCTGGTCGGCTGTCAACGGACGGGCGAAGCGATCGTGATCGATCCCGGCCGCCATCCGGCGTCTTACTTGCGTACCGCCGAAGCGGAAGGGCTGCGCCTTGTTGCCGCTACGGAAACCCATATTCATGCGGACTTCGTCTCGGGGTCCCGCGAGCTTGGCGTCGCGCATGGAGCAAAGCTGTATCTATCGGACGAGGGCGGCGACGATTGGCGTTATCGGTACGCGGAAGAGGCGGAGTGCCGGCTTGTAAAGCACGGGGACCGGTTTATGGTCGGCAACCTGTCGTTCGAGGTTCTGTACACGCCGGGCCATACGCCGGAGAGCATCTCGCTGCTGCTGACCGATCTCGGCGGGGGCGCCGACGAACCGATGGGCATTTTCACGGGGGACTTCGTCTTTGTGGGCGATGTCGGCAGGCCGGACCTGCTGGAAAAAGCGGCCGGACTTCGCGGCACGTCCGAGGCCGGGGCCCGGGCGATGTTCCGCTCTCTCCAGCAATTCAAGCGGCTGCCGGATTACCTGCAGGTCTGGCCGGCGCACGGGGCAGGCAGCGCGTGCGGCAAGTCGCTCGGGGCGGTGCCGTCCTCCACCGTCGGCTACGAGAAGCGGTTTAACCCGGCGCTGTCTTATACGGACGAAGAGGCATTCGTTCAGGCGCTGCTTGATGGACAGCCCGAGCCGCCGCGTTATTTTGCCGTGATGAAGCAGGTGAACCGGAAGGGACCGGAGCTGCTGGGCCGCCTTGCGGCGGTGGCGGAATTGGGGTCTCTGGAAGCGTTAACCGCCTTGCGTGAGGCGGGCGCAGCGGTGATCGACACCCGCCCTGCCAAGGAGTTCGCCAAAGGACATTTGGAAGGGACGATCAATATACCCTATAACAAATCGTTTCCGAACTGGGCCGGCTGGCTGGTCAATTACGAGCGTCCGCTGGCGGTATTGGCGAAGCCGGACCAATGGCCGGACATCTTGACCGCGCTCCGATCCATCGGCATCGACAACGTGACCGGCTATATGGATGCGGGCAAGCTTCGCGCGGTCGGTTCCGCGCGCCTGGAGTCGTATGCCGAAGCGATCCCGTGCGAGATGGCCGGGAAGGTGAGAGCGGGGGACGTGCATCTGGTGGATGTGCGAAGCTTGAGCGAATGGCAGGAAGGACGCATTCCCGGGGCGCAGCATCTTATGCTGGGTACCTTGCCCGGCCGCTTGAGCGAAATTCCGCGAGATAAGCCGGTCTTGCTGCAATGCCGTTCGGGCGCGCGCTCGGCCATCGCCGCAAGCTTGCTGCAAGCCGGCGGGATCAAAGAAGTGATTAACTTGAGCGGCGGGTATATCCGCTGGCGGGAAGAGGGACTGCCGCACGAAGACATTTCGAAGCCGCAGGCGGCCGGGAACAGGTAGAGCCACAGTGCCTTGCCAATTAATTTATTTTCGCAGGCCTGTTGATTAACCACTAAATGGTAGAAAAAAGATCGCCTTTGCTGTAGAATCGTTTGTACCACCAAGCGATTCGAGAAAGAGGCGATCTCATGAAAAATTGTATCACGATTCCATCCGTTCTTCAATCCATTCTGAGTCTTGAAGAAGTCAAATCAATTGTGCAAATGATAGGTTATGAAGACAAAGCCCGTAAGTTTACGGTATATGACTTGTTGCAATATTGGTGCACGGCTGCCCATCAACAATGGGAGGGTTACCGGGCAGGGGTTGACTGCGCTCATTCCTGCGGCTTAATTCAGGTTCACTATTCTAGCTTTTCGAGCAAAGCAGCAGAGG
>NZ_FMTT01000083.1 GCF_900100345.1 Paenibacillus tianmuensis
CGGAATGGCTCATTGCTGTTACTAAGATTCTGGATAAATACGTCTATTTCTCACGTCTTGATATCCCAAAAGTTGGTTAATCAACAGGCGTGCTCAATGATATCTTATTTTTAGCAGTTAAATCATTTCAAATGAATAAGCAAGCTCTAGACTTTTTTGGGTTAGTTACAGAAGAAGGAAAAATTTGGGACGATTCTGATTTTAAAGATTCAAACGAAATAATGCCTGTTTTGTTAGGTTCTTCATATCGAAATGTTTATCATATTGGTGATGAAACAACGATTAATCATTATCAAAAAACGTTAACGATACGAGTTATTGGATTTTTAAAGAAAAATAGTAAGATTTACTTTAATAGTAACGCTGAGTTTTACCTGGATAACTATATGGTTCTCCCCTACAGAGATTATGAGGAGCCCGCAGCGCAAGGTGACGAATTATTCCAAAAAGCAAGTTATTTGGCTATGATTAACGGTTATGCTGCAACAGAAAATATTCCATCAAAAGTCCAAAAATTAATGCAAAGAATAGAGGCAATTGCCCAAAAGAGTTCGATTGAATACTCATTTATTGGAATGAATCCACATTACAACAAATATAGAGGCTTAATGACAGTACTGCAAGAAGATAAAATGCTTGTAGAATTTATATTTATTTCTACATCTATTTTAAATTTAATTATCATTTCCATCATTTTGTTATTACAACAGAAAAGGAGAATGTCATCTCTTGCAATACATTATATAAATGGGGCGACAAAATTGGGACTTATAAAAATGCAATGGTTAGAAATTAGTAGTGTTTTACTGGCTGCTTATCTAACTAATTTCATTATCCTAGAGAATATACTGAAAATTGGGGATTACCTAACACAGTTTTATATGTTACTCCTTTGTATGGCTATGAGTATAATACTTTGTGTCCTGCCTGCTTGTAAGCTTTTATTTAACCCTATTACAGATTATATACATATCGAAGATGAAGGAGGAAGGTAATAATATGTTACTTGAACTCTCTGGAATAACAAAACGTTTTAAAAACGGAAGCCAGTATACAAATATTTTAGAAAAATTAGATCTTCGAATACATGAAGGAGAATCCGTTGCGATTAAGGGAAAAAGCGGTTGTGGAAAAACAACATTATTAAATATCTTAGGAGGACTGCTTCCTTTTGAAGAGGGAGAAATGTTTTTTAATGGTACTAATATTTCAAAACTAACCGCAAATGAAATTGCGGAATATCGCCGAAAGAATGTCGCTTTTGTCACACAAAACTTCCATTTGCTTGATGATCGGAATGTATTCAACAATATTGCGCTTCCATTGCAATATCTTGGAATGCCTAAAAACCAAATTAAAAGCGAAATTGAAAAAACATTGTATGAATTAGAAATAGAACATACTATAAAAAGGAGCATTTCAACATTATCTGGCGGTGAACGTCAGAGAGTTGCGATTGCTCGTGCCATTATAAAAAAACCATCAATACTTCTTGCAGATGAGCCTACTGGCTCATTGGATGAGGAGACTGAGGAATCCATATTGAACATTTTCGATATGCTGCATCAAAGAGGAATGACACTTGTTATCGTTACCCACGATGATTCTGTTTCAAGCCGTTGTCAGAATTTATATGAATTACACCATAAAAAACTAGCGCCGCTCGGACATAGAAGTAAAACGAATTACCAGAGAAGCATTTTTATATAGTAGCAAAAAGAAACACCCGGCCGGTACGCGACCAGCTGGGCGTATAGACTGCAGGCACAATCAAATTGGTAGGTCCGGGTTCTGCCGCTTTATCCGGCAGCAGGAAGCTTAACCTTCTGCCCCGGGAAAATCAGATTTGGGTCGTTGAACTTATTCAGCTCTTGCAGCTTCTGCCATGTCGTGTTGTGTTTCTTGCCGATTTTCCACAGCGTATCGCCTGATTTCACCATGTACACCCCGCCGTCCGTCGCCGCAGGAGCCGCCGGGGCGGGCTTTGCAGCTTCCGGTGCTGGTGCAGGCGTGGTCGGTGCAGGAACGGCCGGTGCTGGCGCTGGTGGGGCAAAGGAAAGGGAGGTATCGGTTGCCGCAGATTGGTGCGTTTCGTTTCAAAACTGCAGCATTAATAAACTGCTTGTTTTACTTTATTTTGATGTTCAAAAAGATTATTTTCATTCATGTGTTTTTTCTCAAGATATGCGATCAATTGTTCTATTCGCTCATCTTGTGATGCCTGAGCTTGATTAATGGAGTTTGCGATTTCGATGATACCTTCTTGTAAAAGTTTTTTAAGATCCTCTCTTGAAAAAGTTTCTGTCGAATGGACGGGGACTACTTTGAGTTTTTCTTTTTTTAAGTAAAATACGTTATCCAATTTTAAATATTGATCCAAACTTAAAACGTAAATACGTCTTCCACTAAGTAAAATGCTAAATGCAGTTGTATAAAGAATGAGACTCATTAAGTTTATATTACCTGAAAGAATGAAATTAATATGCATAAATAGACAAATAAGTACGGAAGGCAGTGTCAAGAACCCTGTGATGAGAAATAATCCAACAACGACCTGAGTGACCGGAATTGCATAATTTAAAAACATAACTTGATTTAATGCTGTATCTTCGATAAAGATTTTGTAAAAGTCTGGAACGTTCGGTTTTTCCAATACTTTCATCAAATAATCGGTGAGAAAAACTCCCGGCTGAACAAACCATGAATGACCTGAAGATCCTCCTCCTCCTAATATCTTCGTTATCCCTGCCAACACCCAACCCACACCGAAAAGAATACGCATTAAAACAAATAAAAATTGCTCCCCCCACTTTCCCAGCGTTTTTCGATCTGTTTTAACCACTGGATTTTGCATAATAATTCCCCCAAGTAAAAGAATTAGAGCTAAAAGATATTTAGATATTAATGATAATCATTATCAATCGATTAATTACTCCGTTATATTACAGGAGAAAACTAAAAAACTATTTAATACAAAATTAAAAAGCTTTAATTTTATAGTGTTGGGGATAATTAAAATTCGTTAATTTTTTTTTAATCCAAAATTTAAAATGCCTTGGTATTGTGGAATAGCGAAAAAGATTATTATTCTCAATTAGAGTATGCGGAGGTGAACATGCAGTGATATTAACAATAAAACGCGCCATTGCTAGTACGCTTTTCATATTATTAACGTTAATCCCTGCATTCTTTACGCAGCAAGTATGGGCGCAAGAATACGATGCATTTAAAGAGAAGGTTGTCCAAACCGCTCGATTTATTAACACCATTCCCGTCGAATATTCATTAGGAGTGGATAAAACCGGGGAAGTGGTGAATTGGGGCGAATACAAGGAAGCGAAAATTTATGTGGGAAGAGCAAAAGCTGAATTTAATTCGCTCAGTACCTCGTTATCTGAAATAGATAAAAAAGCAACGAATAAAGTCAAGGAAGGCCTTGATGATCTCACACAGAAAATAAATGATCGTGGCGATCCGAAACATATCGCTTCCTTATCGGCTGAACTGTCAGCAGTTCTGTTGGATATTGTCGGGTTGTCTCAAAGCAAGGGAGAAGATACAGAATCCACAATTGAAGAGCTTAATACATCGTTGGATCGTGTATATGTACTGTATCAACAGGGTGATATTGAACCAGCATTGACAGAAGCTTTGAACTCCTATGCTTTGTTTGGTCCCTTGGAATCGAAGATTGCTGCCAAAAATCAGAAATTGCTCATTCAATCGGAACAAAAGTTTGCAAGATTAAGGGAGCTTATCGCTGCTAAAGCGAGCCCAACAGATCTGCAAAGCGAGATCGTTTCTTTAAAACGTAATCTTCAGCGCGTTAAAGAATTACTTACAGTACCCGCTAGCCCGATTTCGTTATTTTTTGATTCGTTAACCATTATCTTGCGGGAAGGTTTGGAAGCGATATTAGTTATCGGGGCCTTAACGTCATTCCTCATTAAATCTGGTCATAGAAACAAGTTAAAGAGTATTTATTGGGGAGCAGGCGGAGCGATTGCAGCCAGTTTGATTACAGCCGTGCTTTTACAAACTGTCCTTACCGTCAGCGGAGCAAGCCGAGAAGTAATGGAAGGAGTAACGATGATCGTAGCTGCTGCGGTTCTCATCTGGGTAAGCTACTGGTTGATTGGCAAGGCTAAAGCCTCACGATGGAAACAATTCGTAGAAGGCAGAATGAAAACTTCAATCGCAACGGGAAGTTTGTTTGCCCTAGGAATGACAGCTTTTTTGGCCGTATATCGTGAAGGGTTTGAAACGATTCTCTTTTATCAAGCCATATATGCAATGAGCGGTTCAAATTCAGCTGTTGTCGTAGGTGGTTTGGTTGCAGGCTTGTTTATTCTCGGGGCGGTTTACTATTCTTTCAACCGTTATGCTGTGAAGATCCCATTGAAACCTTATTTTTTAGGGACAAGTATTTTATTGAATGTTATGGCTTTTCGTTTCTTGGGGTATGGAATTCGTGAATTGCAATTTGTTGGTTCCCTTAATTCCACGGAGATTCATTGGATGCCTGAAATGAATTTATTAGGAATATATCCGACAGTAGAAGCGATAGCAGCCCAGAGCGGATTATTGATTATTCTATTTCTGGGTTTGGTGATCAGTGTACGTAATAAATATCAAGGAGAGGGTAAAAATGTTTAATAAAAAGCTCATATTATCATCGCTTGTATTGTCTTTAGGGATCTTGATGCTTGCCGGATGCAGTGCGAAACCAGAGGTGAATTCAGATTCATCGCACCAGGAAACCAAAAAAGCGATAGAAGCCAATGCGCCGGAGCATAATGCGCAACCTGTTGACGCTACTGCAGGTCCTGCAGATGTACCTATCGGTAAGGAAAACAAGTTTGGAACTGAATTTGCTTTCGTTTATATTCCAGTTGCAAAGAATGTTCATCCAGTTAATTATCATGGAATGCCAGGAGACAAAGAGGCAGATATTCACCTTGAAGGAGACTTCCATGCGATTGAAGATAATAAATGGGGATTTGCACCTGGAGACTGGATTCCAGGCATGAAAGTCACCTATGAGGCAACGAATAAGAAAACGGGTGATAAGTTATCTGGACGACTCTATCCGATGACAGCCGGTGATGGTCCTCACTACGGATTAAATGTAAAAATGCCAAGTGAAGGCACATATGATTTTACTTTCTGGGTGGAATTGGATACAGACAATTTCGCTTACCATGATGTGGAAGAGTGGTGGACAAAACAAGAGTTTAAATATACGGCTGATTATAAAAAATAGTAAACATACAATTTAAAACAAGCCACCTTTTTAAAGGTGGCTTGTTTTAAATGGACAAAATCTATGTCAACTATTTTCGCCAATATGGAAGTTATTTCTTATAGATAATGCAATTGGCTGACGATACAATTGAAATTGATAATGATTATCATTGTTTTAGGCGGATTGGTGGGGGATGATCGAATGCGCGTATTGTTGGTTGAAGATGAGGCAAAAGTCGCTCGTTTCATTTCGCAAGGATTAAAGGAGCATCATTATGTCGTAGATGTGGCGTACGATGGTGAGACGGCTTCTGAACTGGTTTGTATCGAAGATTATGATCTTATCATCGTGGATATTATGATTCCGATGAAGAATGGGATTCGGCTTATTAGTGAACTGAGGTCGAATGGAACAAAAACTCCTATTCTGATTCTAAGTGCTAAAGATTCCGTGGTTGATAAAGTAAAGGGACTCGATGCAGGTGCGGACGATTTTATGACAAAACCTTTTGCTTTTTCGGAGTTATTAGCCCGTATGCGTAGTTTGCTGAGACGAAATCAAGAGAATGCGTCTCCTATTTTACAAGTAGCAGACCTGACGTTAAACCCTTCCACGAGAGAAGTAATACGGGGCGGGCGCCATATTTATACTTCGAATAAGGAATATGCGATCTTAGAATTTATGATCAGAAATGCAGGCAGGATATTGTCGCGAACTTTGATTCTTGAACATGTGTGGATGGATGCTTACAGTACGGGTACGAATGTGGTTGATGTGTATATCAATCATTTGAGGAATAAAATTGACAAAGATACTGATTTGAAACTGATCCATACGGTTTATAGTGTCGGTTATGTGATCAAAGGTGAAGAATGAAAATCATAAATTTTTCAAAAAGTATCAGCTGGAGGATCACAATCTGGCATTCTATTATTTTTATATTGATTTTATCACTATTCAGCGCTCTATTATATATTACATTTTCCGATTCATTAAACGAAGAAGTCGATTCGATGCTGGTCAGAGAGGGAGATATGATTGCCTATTGTATTGAGTATGGTTATTCGTTTTCTGAAATCGAAAATCATCTGAATGGATTACCTGTTTCGATAGGGATTCAAAAAGAAGAGATGTACTGGCAAATCGAAAACGAACAGGGCCAAGTCATCGCAGCCTCACAAAATCTGCACGGGCAACGTATTGTCTCAGCAACTATGAATATGGTTGATGAAAAGAGCTTCAGTTGGGATCCTGAGCTGAATGGAATACCGCTTCGTGCGATGTCTCTCCCACTTCTAACCAAAAATAAATTGACATACAGAATTACGGTTGCAACATATGATAGGATTCGTCATGTTGCCATCCATCAGTTGCGAAACATAACTATCATCTGCAATTTCGGATTTGCAGCAATTTCAATCGTGATAGGATGGCTAATTTCCAGCAAAACACTGCAGCCGATTAAGAAAATCGTTACAGCTACCAATAGTATCTCAGTCACGAATTTGCATGAGAGGTTACCCATTGAAGGATCGGAAGACGAATTGCAGATCTTAGCTAAAACTTTAAATAGTATGATTGACCGACTAGAAATCTCATTCGCCCAGATTCAGCAGTTCACTTCCGATGTTTCCCATGAACTTCGTACTTCATTGACGATTTTGCGTGGAGAAATCGATGTGGCATTAAACAAGGACAGATCGGCGGAAGAATATAAGAGTGTGCTTTATTCCGTCATGGAAGAGATTGTATATTTATCGGACATGGTAGAAAAATTCTTATATTTATCTACAAAAACCTCAGACCCAAATCAGATTGTCTCAAAAGTCATTGACGGAATTCGATTATTCGAATATGTAAGGAATCATTTATCATCCATAGCTGTGAACAAAAAAATTGAGCTTACTTTTAAGACACCCGAGACAATCACCTTCCATGGCGATGAGGATCTTCTTCGAAGACTGTTTGTTAATCTAATTGAAAATGCCATTAAGTACACACCGGAAGGTGGAACAGTGGCGATCCATGTAACAAGTAAAGGAAAATTCGCCCAGATTGAAGTGATTGATAATGGGATTGGGATTCCTGAAGAACATTTACCCTATATTTTTCAACGATTTTATCGTGTAGGTGATTCCCGAACAAGAAGTCAAGGTGGAACAGGGCTGGGACTGTCTTTATGTAAATGGATTGTAGAGGTTCACAAAGGAACGATTGAGGTTCGTAGTAAGCCTCATCATGGAACCACAGTGATTTTGAGCCTCCGACACGGATAAAGCCGTGGGATTCTTAGCTATATAAGTTGAACTAAAGACCTTAGAAATCTATGGTAAGGAAATTCATACCTACTTGTCGAATAAGTAATGAAACATGAACAGACAGGCAGGGAATGAAGATGGAAAACGCACAAAAATTAGAAGAAGTTAAGCAAGCGATGAAAAAAGCAAAAGATCGCCGCATGTACGAGCGTTATCAGGCGCTATATTTATATTTGCAAGGTACCCGGGCGGAAGCGATTGCGCCTATTTTAAACCGAAGCGTTCAAACGGTAAAAGGCTATATTCAAGCTTATCAAACAGGTGGTCTTTCCGCTTTGAAAATGAATCATTCACCAGGAGCACCTGTTCGCTTAACGAAAGAGCAGCAGGAAAAACTAAAGCAGACCATTGTAAGCTCAGTTCCAAATGATGTGGGTTTTACGGCCCGCCACAACTGGACGTTGGAAATCATCGCGGCCTTTATTAAACGAGAATTTGGCTATACCTATTCGCTGCGTGGTGTTTCGAAAATGATGCATCGCCAAGGGTTAAGCTATACGAAACCCACCTATACCTTAGCGGCGGCGGATGAAGAAAAGCAGCGCCAGTTTTCGGAAGATACATTCCCGCATTTAAAAAAAAACTGATGAATGATGAAATCGATTATTTACTGTTTGAAGATGAGTCGATGATCCGCGATTACCAAGCCATTCAAAAAACGTGGTTTCTGCGCGG
>NZ_FMTT01000058.1 GCF_900100345.1 Paenibacillus tianmuensis
CTGATGAAACAAAAGCACGAAAACAAGCTGAAAAAGGTATGCCGCCGTAAATCCAAATTTCTTGTTGATTTTTGCGTCTTTTAAATGCTTGAGGACGTTCAATTCTTGGAAAGCCGGTTTAATTTCTTTTGGTAGTTGATTGCACGACTCTTTTTGCTTTATCATATAGAGGACACCTCTTCTGTATGGTATGGGTTGCTCGACACAATCACTATACCAAACAAAAGCGGTGTTTTTCTATTTTTGCAAGGGATAGATCTTTATCCTGATGCAGCTTTATTTATCAAGGGTCCATGGCCAATTTTACTCTGCGAAGTTTGAGTTCTAAACACCGGCTTGTTCGACTTTGACGCCGCGAGCACCTCGGCGGGCTGGATGCAGGAGCTGATGAACGACCATCATACGCCGGAGACGGAAGAGTACGGCATCTCCTCGTTCGTATATGAGCGCCGCCGTCCGTTCCATCCCGAACGGCTTACGGCATGGATGTCCGACTGGCCGGAGGCCATCGTCCGCGCGAAGGGAACGGTGTGGCTGGCGAGTCGCAACGTGCTTGCGCAAAGCTTGAGTCAGGCTGGCCCTTCGATTCAATTCGGCCCGGCCGGTTACTGGGTGGCCGCGCTCCCGGAAGCGGAGCGTCAGGCCATACTGGCCGAGGAGCCAGAGCTGGCGCAGCATTGGGACCCCGTCTTCGGAGACCGGACAACGAAGCTGGTCTTGATCGGGATCGCGCCGGATAAGCGGCGGATCACGGCCGAACTGGATGCGTGCCTGCTCACGGATGAGGAAATGGCCGGGGATTGGAGCCTGCTGTCCGACAGGCTGCCGAACGTGTCGACGGAGCAGCTGGAAGCGGCGCTAAACTCATCGGGGACGGCTCGAGCTTAGCAAATACTGCCCCCCCGGCTCAAGAAGGTTGCCCTGCACCGCGAAACGCGGTAGGACGCGCCAGGTTAGGGACAGGAACATATTGACAATGCATCCTCCCCTCGGGTATCGTTAGGTTCATAACAACCGAATACCGGGAATTAGGTGCTTCGGGCCTCGTCCGAAGCTTAAAAGGGAAGACGAGTGCAAATCCGTCGCGGTCCCGCCACTGTAAAGGGCGCTTGAATCAAGCTATCGTTCGGCAGCATGCCACTGGAGACACGTCTTCGGGAAGGCGCCGAGCGGGATGCCCTAAGCCAGGATACCTGCCTGATCCGATAACACGGCTGAGCCCTACGGAGCATAGGGGGTGTTAGGATACGAAGAACGGATATGCCGCTGCACGGGCTGCTGTCTTACAGACAGAGCATTCGGGCATGCAGATACGAGTCTGACAGGGAGTATTTCTAACCGACAGGGTTGAAATGCTCCTTTTCTTTTTTTTCGAAACGGAGGAGGCGGGAATAATGGCAACATGGAATTTGTCCGGTACACGCCACCATGTGCTTATCTGCAACGGCGGGAGCTGTATGAGGAAGCAAGGCGAGGAGGTAACTCAGGCGATCCGGGAGGAGATTGCCCAGCAGCAGGCCGATGCGATCGTTCACACGACAAGAACACGGTGCAACGGACGGTGCGAAGACGCTTGTATCGTCATCGTCTATCCGGAGGGCGTCTGGTACAAAGAAATGACCCCCGAGCTGGGCCGGGAGCTGGTGAAGGAGCATTTGCTCGGCGGACGTCCGATACGGGAGCAGGTGCTTTATACGTATCAGGAAGAATTCGGCGGGACGACGCGAGGGGCTGAAGGAACGAACAAACAGCAGCCTTCGGCCGGCAGATGAGCAGCGGCTTTGCAACCTTCCGGATTTCGTGTTATAATGATCGAATGTTATTTTTGAGCGTGGTGATGGTTATGATTTTGCATAGGACTGATTTTTGTCATAAAAAAAGCTTTTCCAACCCTTGGCCGGACGGCCAGGGGTTTTTTGTTTCCTATGGGAAAAAGTTCTGGCGGGGGTCATAAATGATGAGTAAAGGGAACAATGCTTCCATTACGGCCGTATGGATCAGTCTGGTCAGCAATATCATTCTGACGCTGCTCAAGCTGACCGTCGGATTTTTATCCGGCAGCCAAGTGCTGCTTGCGGACGGCGTACACAATGCCGGCGATGTCATCGCGACGGCCGCGGCATTAAGCTCGATGCGGATTTCCATGCGTCCGGCGGACGAGGACCATCCGTACGGACACGGCAAAGCCGAGGTGCTTGGCTCCGCCTTCGTAGCCGTCGTACTGGCGATCGCCGCCTTGTACATCGGCTATCATGCCGCTGCCGCGCTGTTCCAGGAACCGGCGGAAGCCAGCATACTGGCGCTGGCCGCGGCCTTGGTTTCTTTGGTCTGGAAGCAGGCTTTGTATATGTACACGATTCGGATCGGAAGACGGACGAACAGCAAAGGGCTGATCGCCACGGCTTACGACCATCTGGCTGACGTGTACGCATCGCTCGCGGCCGTCGTAGGCATCGCGCTTGCGATGCTCGGCGAGGCTTGGAGCATCCCGTACTTGGCCTACGGCGACCCGCTCGCGGGTATTATCGTTTCTATACTCGTTCTGAAGCTGGCTTACTCGATGGGGCAGGAATCGTTTGACGTGCTGATGGAAAAAGCGGTGAAGCCGGAGAAGCTGGACGAATACGCGGCGCTCATCCAAACGATTCCGCAGGTGAAGCGGATCGACCGGCTTCGGGCGCGAGAGCATGGGCATTACATTTTGGTCGATCTGCGGGTCAGCATTCCGGGCAATCTTACGGTTCAAGAAGGGCACGATATTTCCCGGCAAATTAAGCGGGCGATTATGGAGCGGCATGCTGATGTCGATGAGGTGCTCATCCATTTGAATCCATGGTATGAATAAGCTTTTTGAGAAAAGGGGGCGCTCGGCGATTGGCATCCGTGTTATCGATGGAAAAGCTTGCGAAATACCAGCGGCGTGGCGGTGAAGGAAGCTCTGTGTTATTCAGCGGCATGACGGCTGAACTGGAGGAAGGCGGCATGGTCGCACTGCTCGGCGCTTCCGGCCAGGGCAAGAGCACGCTGCTGCGCATCCTCGCGTGGCTGGACGCCGCAGACGAGGGGGAGCTGCGGCTGGGCGGCAAGCCGGCTTCCGCATGGAAGCCGCAGGAGTGGCGGACGAAGGTAGCTTACGTCGCTCAGCAGGCCGTCATGCTGCCGGGAACCGTGGAGGACAATCTGTGCACGGTCAGCCGCCTGCACCGCCGCCCGTTCGACCGTGCGCTCGCCGCCCGCTGCATGGAAGCACTTGGCCTCGGCGGGATGGCTTGGAGCAAGCCTGCGGGCGAACTGTCCGGCGGCGAAAAGCAGCGGCTCGCGCTGGTCCGCTCGCTGCTGCTTCGGCCGGACGTTCTGCTGCTCGACGAAGTTACCGCATCCTTGGACCCACATAGCCGGACGGCAGCCGAGCGGCTCTTGCGGGAATGGAACGAGCGTGAAGGAACTGCGCAGTTGTGGGTGACGCACGATCTGGGGCAGGCGCGCAGTGTCAGCCGGCGCGTATGGTTTATGGCTGAGGGAACGCTGCTGGAGAACCGGGAAACGCAGGACTTCTTTCATGCTCCGGACACGGAGCACGGCCGCCGGTTCGCGGCGGCGTTATCCGTTGCGGCCGCCCCGGGGAAGGAGTGTGCGGAATGTCCGACCTGGCGCTAATCAGCACGCTGGTGTTCGTCGTCGTGACCATGCTCGTCTCCGTCTGGCAGAAGTTGGGGCTCGAAAAAGACGTAGCGGTCGGCACCATCCGCTCCGCGGTGCAGCTGCTGCTCGTCGGATATGTGCTCCAGTTCGTTTTCCATACAGACAATCCCTGGTTCATGGTGCTGATCGTCGGCGTGATGATTTCGGTCGCTTCGTGGAACGCCGGGCAGCGTGCCAAGGGCGTCGCTGGCATCCGGCTGCGCATCGCCGTCGCGATTACGACAACGGAAGCGATCACGATGACGATGCTGCTCGGCTTCGGTATTATTCAGCCCACGCCGCAGTACATCATCCCGATTAGCGGAATTACGATCGGCAGCGCGATGATCGTCTCGGGCTTGCTGCTGAACCAGATGAAGCGGGAGCTGGAGTCCTCCCGCGGCGAGATCGAAGCCTTGCTGGCGCTCGGCGCGACGCTGCGGCAGGCGATTCAACAGTCGCTCAAGCGATCGATCAAGTCCAGCATGATCCCGACGATCGACGGGATGAAGACGGTCGGCCTCGTTCAGCTGCCGGGCATGATGACCGGGATGATCGTGGCGGGAGCCAATCCGGTCGAAGCGGTGCGGTACCAGATTTTGATCATGTTTGTGCTTTCCTCCTCGGCGGCGATCACGGGAATGCTGCTAGGGCTGATCAGCTACAAGCTGTGGTTTACCCGTGACGGTCGCTTGCGGCCGGGAGGGTAGGATGCGGACTTCCCCAAGAGTGTTCGCATGGATAAGGGAGTCCCAGCTATTGAAAAAATACCCTTCAAATCCACCCGTAAAGGGGGATGAAGGGTATTTTTTATGCGTGAAATCGAGAATTTTAGGACAGTCTCTTGGACTTGTCAAGATTCTTGTTTTTGAATTTTAGACGGATTGTTGATTTTATACGGCACGGGATGCCGCGTGAGCTTCTTGGCTACGATCTTAGCCTCAAAGGTAATCGTGTCGCCGATATCAAGTTCCAGCTTCTTCATCGTAGCGCTATTGCTGGACCAGGCTTCGCCGATTTCGGTCGCCGGCTCGGTGATGGAAACCGCCTCATAAATAATCACTTCATCGTCATTGTCGGAGAAATTGTTCGGCACGGTTGTAAATTGTTTTACAGTGGCGGTCATTTTAACTTTTTCTTCCGGAAGCTGCAGCTTTGGCGCTTTTTCTTTCTTGCTCTTCCCCTTTGTCGGCTGTTCTGCGATCCCTGGCTCTTCGGCCTGAGGCTTCTTAGCTTCGGGGGCTTCAAGCTCTGGGGTTTCCTTCGCAGGAGGCTCTAACGATGTTTCGGTTGCCGTAACCGCTGGAACGGCACTCGCCGGTTCCGCCGCATCCTCTGCACCGATGGCAGACTTCTGCCCGTAAGTTGAAGCCTGCATCTCCTTCAGGTAGGACGGGTGGATGCAGTGCAGCCGCTTGTCTTCCAATTCGATGACAGCAGTCATTTTATCGACATAGCCGATCAACCGGCAGGCCAGCATTCGTCCGTTTCTCTTGTAGAAAAAGGTTTTGGCTTTGGATGCTTTCTCCGAAAGCAAATTCCATTCTTTGCATTGCTCAATGAGTGCCGTCTCGTCGCTAAAAGCGGTATAAGCCGCAGGCTCGATAAGGAATGGTTGCACTTGATCTTCTCTCCATTTCGTTTACACTGCCGCGTTTATTTTATGGTGCCCCAAAGCATTACTTTACTTTTGTCGTTCCAACTAGAGTATACAGCATCTGCAAGGGAATATAAATGTATGTCTAAACTGCTTGTTTTTCAGCGGAGCCATCAACCCCTTGTTCATTATTGCGCGGCTTTGTCGGAACTTGATCTATACATTTAAAAAACGTTGCGTTAGAATGGGAATCAATTTAGCGGGTGTTTCGCGACGAATCACAGAAGCGGAAGTTCGTCAGCCTATGAAAGCGCTGTTGGCGGGTTTGGGAGCCGCCGGATTCGGCATGTACCAAAAGCTAAGGTAGCACGGGGGGATGAAGGTGGCGGTCGTCGAGCCCGATCCGGCGCTGCACCGCATATAAAATGGAAACGAGAATAAGCGCGATGCACTGCGGATAGATGGCGGCATGCTTAAGGAGGAACTAAGATGAGAATCGATGCGCACCAGCATTACTGGAAGCTGGAACGAGGAGACTATAGTTGGATTACACCGGAGATGAGCGTGTTATACCGGGATTACGAGCCGCGCGATTTGGAGGCTCATTTGGCAGCGAACCGGATCGACCGGACGATTGTCGTTCAAGCGGCGCCTACACTGTCGGATACGGACTATATGCTGGAGCTGGCCGGGCAATCCGAACGCATCGCAGGGGTTGTCGGCTGGATCGATCTGGAACGCCCGGATTACCGGGAGCAGTACCGGAAGTTTAAGCGGCATCCGGCGTTCGTCGGTTTTCGGACCATGATTCAAGAGATGGAGCGGGCGGAAGACATGCTCCGTCCGCATATCGTCGAGGCGATGCGATTTTTTGCCGAGGAAGATTTTCCGGTGGACCTGCTGTTGAAATCGCATCAACTGCCGGCGGTGCTCAAGCTGCTGGAACAGACCCCGAATTTGCGGGCGGTGATCGACCATATCGCGAAGCCGCAAATTGCCGCAGGCGAATGGGAGCCTTGGAGCGCTCAATTGGCGGAGGCTGCGGCGTCCAATCCGCGGCTGTACTGCAAACTGTCGGGGATAGTCACGGAGGCTGACCACCAGAATTGGAAGCCGGAGCAGATCGTCCGGTATGTGAGGCATGTGGTGTCCGTTTTTGGCACCGACCGGGTCATGTTCGGCAGCGATTGGCCGGTCTGCCTGCTGGCGGCAAGCTACGATCAGGTCGTGGAACTGCTGGACTGCGCGCTTCCTGATGGGCTCGGCGAATCGGAGAGGGAAGCCGTTTTTGGCGGCAACGCCCTTCGATTCTACAAGCTGGAGCATCTGTTTTTAGCGGATCGTAAAAACGCAGGTATACCGTAGAAGAGATACGCGTCATAGGGCGCGGTCTCTTTTTTTTGCAGGCGAGCTTCAGGATTGCGTATTCCAACCGGTCCGTTATTTCCCGGCAGCGGGGGATAGCGTTCTTGACGAAAGCTTCGGCGTGGGCTATGCTTCCTCGAAAATAATTTGATGTGGGAGGGACTGCTCAGATGGCAAAGTCTTACGAGAACAAGCTGTGTATCGGCACGATTTTGTTGGAACGGAACCGGTGGGCAGCGGAGCGCCAGCCGTCCTATGCGGTCAGCGATTGGCAGCGGCGGTTTCAAGAAGACGGCTTCGACGGAATGGAGCTGTGGGAAAATCATGCGCTTCTGGCGGACGAACGGGAGCAATCGGCACTGGAGGCTTCGAGTTACGTAACGATCGTCAATTCGTATATCGGATTCGAGGATGGCGATGAGGCGGAGAGGAAGCGTGAGGAGGCTGCGGCTCTGGTGAAACGGCTGCGTGCGCCGGCGGTGAAATTCAATCTCGGTGCCGACCCGGCCCAGCTTCCAGTTTACATAGCCAACGTCAAGCGCTGGGCGGAGCAACTGCCCGCAGACTGCCGAATATTGTGCGAGTGTCATCCGGGGACGCTCGCGGAGCATCCCGATGCCGCGGCGGAAATACTGCGCCGCTTCGGGGACAGGTCGTTCCAAGCGATCGTGCATCCGTTTTGCTGCTTGGGAGAACTCGAAGATTGGTTCAAAAGGCTGGGGTCCGCGATTACTCATGCACACGTGCAGCTTCGTGACGAGGACAACCATTTCATCCGGGTAAATCGGCGGCCAGAGCTCGTTAAAGACCGGCTGGCTTTGATGAGACGCATGGGTTTTCGCGGCTCGTTTACGCTGGAATTCACCGAGGGAATCCACGTAAATGAAGACCGGGAAGCATTGTATGAAGCGGCGCTCGAAGATTTGCAAATTTTGCGTAACATTTGGAACGGAAATCCGTCTTAAAGATTGGAGGGAGGCGACAATCAGACTAATGGTAAAGGGGCTAGAGATTTTTATAGGAGTATGCAGCTCTTGAAAATTTTATAAGGGAGGACAATACGTGGAACTAGCCATTTCCATAGCACTTTCCACACTAGAGACGGTTACGATATTTGTTCTGGTAATGGTATCTTTCCGTTATCGACAATCCTATCGTCTTTTGGCCGTCACCGGTTTAGGGCTCGTTCTTGCTGTATTCTCTTTGTGGGCGCGAATGGTTCTTATGCAACCAGTATTTGACATGTTGTTTCAATTAATTGTCATGTACATATACTTAAAGTTCGTTTATCGAATTCGTTGGTTCGATGCTTCGATTATGTTATGTTTTGGATATTCCATGTACTTATTGCTTCAAAATCTAGTTATACTTTTCTTTAAATTTGGGTATGGTTATTTTTTGGAAGATTATCACGATATAACAGGGGATCGAACGTTCATGCTGCAGGTGGTTACGTTCCCTCTTGGACTAGGAATAGCATGGATTATCAAAAAGAAAAATGGAGGCTTCACTTTCATCTCCAGTCATATGCCGAGAAGTATGAAGTGGACTGCGATCAATCGAAATATTCTCGGAAGCCTTATCTGTAGTGGGGCGATTTTAGTCATCGGATTTATTTCTACCGGATATGGATATCAACTTACTTATTTTACATTTTTGACGCTCCTCTTCATTTTTTTTGTTTATTTGCTTTTGCTTTTTTTTCAAAAAGATTACTCCGAATAAATCGGTTTTATTAATGCGCACCTTATCGTATTTGCGGTAAGGTGCGCTTGCCGATCTCCTCTACTTATGCAGCTGCTCCGACAAAAACTTGACCAATCCGTGCTCCGCATCCTGGGAATATTCCCACACCATGGCTCCGCCCAAATCCTTTTGCTGAATGTAATCAATTTTGGCCTTCAAAGCTTCCTTGTCCTCGTATGAAATGAACGTCTGGCCGTCGTACAGGTAAGCGGCCTTGGCGTGATCGTCATAGTAACGCTTGAATCCGTTCATGCCGATATACTTCGCTTCGAGCGTTCTGTAGCTTAAGTCCACCTTGTTGATATCGATCGGCTTGCCCTCCGCAAATAATCCGTCGCCTTCGCTCTTGACCTCTTCCCAGCCGTAGGAATAAGCCGGAATGCCCATTAGGAGCTTCCGTGGATCAATCCCGTGCTCCAGATACTTCGTGATGACGGCATCGACGCTATGCGCTGTTTTGCTGCCCGCATCGGCGTACAGATTGGAGTTGAAGCCCGTCGTCTGCGACCATCGGCCGGTTAGGTCATAGCTCATGACATTGATGAAATCGACATATTTCTCGACCTTCTTGACTTCGACATTCCGGAAATACCAATCTTGGGTCCCCGAAGCAAAGGTCAGCAAATATTTTTTTTGTTTCTTATGCGGCAGCCGGTTCAGCTTCTCCCGAAGCTCCTTCATGAGAGAAGTGAAGTTTTGCGTATCCTCGGGCCGGGATTTCTGCGTATTCCATGCATCCGAAGCCGGGTACTCCCAGTCGATGTCGATGCCGTCCAGGTCCAACTCTTTCACCAGAGCCACGATATTGTCCGTAAAGGGTCCGCGGTTCTCCGCCAGACTCGCGTCCGAGAAGCCGTCAGCCCCATAGCCGCCTACGCCCAGCACAAGATTCGTTTGGCGGTTATTCGCTCGGAGCGTCTTGATGTTCTCTTTGATTCCCGCATCGGCGGCAGGGTCGGTGTGGAAATAAAGCCGGTTTTTATCGATCTTTGCAAAAGCGATAAAAGCGATATCGGCACGCGGATTCGAAAGGTTGATCCGATCGATGCCGCCGCCGCTCGGAACGATATAGACCGAAGTGATTTTATGATCGTTTGTTTGCTGCCGGGCGTAGAAATATACTCCCATTCCTACGATCAGCAGGACGATAAAGATCTTGGTGTAGATGCTGATTTTCATGGGCATTAGCCTCTTCCGCCGAATAGTATACGCGTCACGAAATTATTGAGATTCAGTATTTTTACGACGATGTAGCTGATGACGAACACCATGCCCAGATTGAGCAGCAGCGTGAAGACGGTTTCCGGGGCGGCCCCTTCGCTTTCCACCCTTCGGGAAATCATCAGCTCCACTAAAAGATGGATCAAGTAAATACTGAAGCTCGCCTTGGCTACGGAGCCGATCAGCCTCTGAAGCTTGTAATTCAGCTTTTCGCCCAACACCGCGTTCTTCTCTTGAAAGTATAGAAACAGCCCGACCGCCATGAAAAAGGTCGTCATCGAATAATTGCCGTAGAACATTTCGTCCAGTACCCCGCTATAGAAGGAGGCAAAATAAGTCGCAACCGGCATCACGAAAAAAGAGATGACTCCGATGTTAAACAGCAGCGACTTCACCTTCGCAGGCAGCTCGTAATGGAACAGATAGTATCCGAGAATGAAATACCCGAGATATCCCATAAACAAAGGAATGTTCAGGATCGGGACATAGATGCTTTCGGAGGCGATCCGGAACACCATATCCGATACGAAACGGTAGACGATGCTTATCGCGAACCAGAGGGCCAAATAATAACGCAGTTCCTTTTCCGAGCAAGCTTTGACGAGCCGGCCGACCAAGGGCACCGTGACATAGATGGCGATGATTGCGTACAGGAACCATAGGTGTATGTAATTGCGGTCGACGATGAGCCGATAGACGAAATCGGTAAAAAACTCCACGATCGTCAAGTTGCTCTTCAGAATAAAGTATTGGTTGTAGGCATCGTAGATGAGCGACCAGCTTACGAGCGGGATGGCCAACGGCACGATGCGCTTCTTATAAAATTCCTTGTAGGAGGTGACTTCGGTTCGCAGGATCATGGCCCCGCTAATCATGAAAAAGACGGGAACCGCGAATCGGGCGACCGAATTCAGCACATTGCTGATCCACCAGGATATTGAGTTAAAATCATTCGTCCGGGTCAGCAAATCCGCGGTAATATGCAGGATGATAACGGCGAGAATGGAGATGATCCGCAGCATGTCGATGTAGATGACGCGGTTGTTTTTCATTAGGTTGTCCATAACATCCTCCTACCGAGTCTGTCGTCAATGAATTGCAAGGGTTCAACTAATCGAAGCGACGCCTTTCCGCTCCACGTATCCCCAACCTTCCTCGTTGTCGAAATATTTGAGCGTTCCGACAATATTGATATACAGCAGGACGTTCCGGTACGTCAGCAGCTCCGCCTGACTGAACAGGAACATGCGGATGTAATCTTTCATGGTGTATGTGCTTCCAAATTTTTTGCATAAGTAAAAGGCGACGACCATCTGCACCGCATTGACGGCTATCGCAATGGCGAACAGTACCAGCGCATGCGCCAAGCTTTGACCGCTCATCAGCAATTGAACGATATAAATCAAACTGGTGAAGGCGGTCATCGTGCCGAGAACAAATCCGTCGATGGCAAAAAACAGACTGACGCCCCGGCTGAAGTGATGCGAGAGCTTGGACCAATAAAGGAGGATGCAGTCGATGAACGCTTTTTGCCATCGAATCCGCTGCTTATAGAAATTGGCCATATTTTCCGGGCATTCGGTATAGCATACCGCTTCCGGCGCATAAACGAGCTTTTTGGCCAACCGGTTGGCTTTCATATATTCGTGAATCTTCAAGGTAATATCGATATCTTCGCCGACCGTACTGCGAAAGCCGTTCACCCGGACCAGAATATCCTTGTAAAATGCGCCGAACGCGCCGGAGATCACAACGATGGAATTAAAGACGGATTGCGTCAGCTTCCGGACATAGAAGCCATGGATATAGTTGATGACTTGGCTCTTGATGATTCCTTTTCCCGTAAATTTCTCGACGATGACGCCATTCTTTTTCTCCGCGCCTTGAACGATCTTCACCGTGCCGCCCAGGGCAATCACGTCCGGGTCATGGAAATATTGACTCACATACTGCAGGGAACGGGCTTCAAGCATACTGTCCGCATCGAGTGTAATCACGATGTCGGACACGGCGTAATCAATGCCCGCGTTCAGCGAGTCGGCTTTGCCGCCGTTATGCTTGTCGATAACGAAAATATGAGGGTATCTTGAAGATTGATAGAAGCCTTTGACCGGCTTGTAGACAAGCTGTCCTCCGGGCTCCCGGTGCCGGGACTCCAGAACTAACAGCTCATGCAGCTTCGACAGCGTATCGTCCTTGGAGCCGTCGTTGACGATAATCACCTCGTGATTGCGGTAGTTCAGGCCGTTCATCGCATCGATGCAATTTTTGATCGTCAGCTCTTCGTTGTAGGCGGGAACCAACACTGAAATGGACTTCTCGGGCAGGCTTTCGTCAAGCTTCTTCACCTTGCAGAACAGCAAGGGAATAACCGTGTACAACAGCTGAAAGGCAAGGAACACGATCGTTGTGACATATAAAATGTACTGCATCTCCTACTCCCTCTACTTTCTTTTATATCTAGTTTTGCGGTGAAACGGCTGCCTTGCTTGGCTTAGGATCAGGTTTATCCTGTAAAACCTTAGTCCTTTTTAGCTATCATAGTGGATGATCCATTTCGTGTAAAACTGCTACAAATTTCAATAAAACGAATACAATGCTATTTTTCTACATTAAACTCCAAATACATCCATTTTCTTCATGGTTCGAACTCACAATATTTGTTAGGTTTGGTCGAGTCGCTCCAGGCGGACGGCGTTCTGCATGCGTCTTTGTTTGGCCCATCATGCATAGCCGCTATCCTTCGGACGGATACTTTACCTATCGCTGCCTGAAGCGAAGGAGGTGTGGCATGAAAAAGTTGCTGCTTTCGTTATGGATCGTTCTTCTATGCGTGTTGGCCGCCCCGGTGAGTGCGCAGGAGGGGAGCCTGCCGATTCCTTATAGCCAGGAAGATATCGATATGCTTGGCGGACCCCAGGGCAGTTACCAGACGGAGGCTTACCGCTCGGGACGAGGGGGTTACTCCAGCGGCCAAAGGGGATATACGCCCGCGCCGGGCACAAGGACGCCCGCGGGCAATGTCCGCACAACCCCCGCAACTCCGGCACCCGGAACGGTTCCGCCTCCCGCCCGGGGCGGATTGGGCGGCATCCTTGGAGGCTTTGCGGCCGGCGCGCTTCTGGGCAGCATCCTGAACCCGTTCGGCTTGTTTGGAGGAGGGGTCGCGCCAGTGCATGGAGGGTTCTCGATTCTCGGCATCCTATTTTGGGGCGTGGTCTTGTTCTTGTTGTACCGCTTGTGGATAAGGTTCCGTAAATCCTCATAGATCGAGATCGTTCCCACAACTGAAAGCAAAGGAGGAATTGTGATGGCAAGAAGACGCAGCCGCACGCCGGTCGTGCCCGGAGCGAATCAGGCGCTGGACCGGCTGAAGTCGGAGGTGATGCGCCGGGAAGGCTATGCCGTCGATCCGAATCGCCCGGATTTGGTGAAATATGAGGTGGCCAAGACGCTCGGTATTCCACTGAGCCCGGGAAATAACGGCCAGCTCTCGACCGAGCAGGCAGGCAAGATCGGCGGGCCGATCGGCGGAAGCATGGTGCGCGAGATGGTTCGGCTCGCCCAAGAACAGTTGGCTAAACGCTGATCCGCAGAACAACCGCATGAAACCAAGTTCCATCCGAAAGGGCCGGTCTACAGACCGAGCTCTTTTTTGCCGTGTTTACCGGATTTCAATAACGAAATCGCATCGGGCGAATGTCGATATTTGTTGTCGTATTATGTCTCTTTTGTGACTAGTGATTTTTTTCACAGTGTATTTCTTCCATTGCGGTTACAATGAAGGCAATCCCAATACGAGGAGGATTGTTTCAATGAGTACGATAACGGAAGCCAGCGTTCAAAGCGCGCGTCCGACCCGGTTTATGGACGCGGTGGACCGTCTCAAGGAAGAGCACGACGCCTTAAAAATCCGGCTGTCCGCGGTGCAAGCCAAGGCTCAATCGGTCGGAAAGATGAAAACTGTTCCGGAAGCGATGGCGCTTCTCCAGCAGCTGCGGGAGGAAATTACGGATTTCCGCACCGAACTGGACCGGCATGCGACCTGGGAGGAGCGGGAGCTGTTCCCTTTACTTTGCAATTATTTTAATAAATATTCCGGTCCGTCCATGATGCCGTCCTTCTGGGTGATGGAAAAAGATCATGAGCTCGCGGAAACGTTCATCGATTCTTTTGTCGAATCGGTGGACCGGCTATCCTTGCCGACCCGGGAAGCCATCCGCGAAACGAGCTCGCATCTGATTCAGGCTTGCCTCATTCTGAATGAGCATCTGAATCTGGAGGAAGACATCGTTTATCCGATGGCTGAACAGATCCTTGACGATATTGATAGTTTATTTTCTTAAAATATATAGTTTTTGATTCAGGCCTGAGGAAGGACGATGCCGATGAATCTTATCACCTGTGAGCAATGCGGCAAGACGAAGGGCGAAGGCCCGAAAGGCACTTCATGGATTTGCAACGACTGCCGCGTTGTTCCACAACCAAATTCTGGACGAATAAGCCCGGAGTCGCCTATAATATTGCTATACGACACGACTGGAGGTAACATCAATGGCCGTTAAAGAAGTGAAAGCCGACGCAAAAGCAACCGCGCTCGAGGAAGTGAACAAGCTTGTAGCCCGGGCAAGAAAGGCGCAAGAAGCGTATCTGAAGCTGGATCAATCTCAAGTGGACAACATTGTGCAGCACATGGCACTTGCCGGGCTCGATCGGCATATGGTGCTCGCGAAGATGGCGGTGGAAGAAACCGGACGCGGGGTATATGAGGACAAAATTACCAAAAACATTTTCGCTACCGAATATATCTACCACAGCATTAAGCATAACAAGACAGTTGGCGTAATCGATAACAATCCTTACGAGAGTTACAAGACGGTAGCTGAGCCGGTCGGGATTATCGCCGGGGTTACGCCGGTCACGAACCCGACGTCCACGACGATGTTCAAGTCGCTGATCGCCGCCAAAACGCGTAACCCGATCATCTTCGCGTTCCATCCGTCGGCGCAGCGCTCCAGCGTCGCGGCTGCTTCTACGCTGATGGAAGCGGCCGTGAAGCACGGAGCGCCGGAGCACGCGATCCAGTGGATCGAGAATCCGTCCGTTGAGGCAACCCAGCTTCTGATGAATCATCCAGATGTAGCGCTGGTGCTTGCGACAGGCGGCTCCTCCATGGTGAAAGCGGCTTACAGCACAGGCAAGCCGGCGCTTGGCGTAGGGCCGGGCAACGTCCCTTGCTTTATCGAGAAGACGGCCGATCTGCCGCAGGCGGTAACGGACCTGATTCTGTCCAAGACATTTGATAACGGGATGATTTGCGCCTCCGAGCAAACAGTCATTCTGGAAGAGCCGATTTACGAACAGGCCAAAAAGTTGATGAAGGAATTCGGCTGCTACTTCCTGAACGCCGAAGAAACCGAAGCGGTATCGAAGCTGGTCATCAACTCCGATAAATGCGCGGTCAATGCGGTGATCGTCGGCCAACCGGCCGTTAAGATCGCAGCTATGGCTGGGATCACGGTACCAAGCGATACGAAGGTGCTCGTAGCCGAGCTGAAGGGCGTAGGCGAAGCTTACCCGCTGTCTGCAGAGAAGCTGAGCCCAGTGCTCGCTTGCTACAAAGTGAAAAACGCGGCGCAAGGCATCGAGCGCGCGGCAGAAGTCGTCGCCTTCGGCGGCATGGGGCATTCCTCGGTCATCCATTGCAAGAACGAGGACGTCATTCAGGCTTTTGCGGCGAGACTGCAAACCGGACGCGTCATCGTCAATGCGCCGTCGACTCACGGGGCGATCGGAGACATGTACAACACGAACCTGCCTTCGCTGACGCTCGGCTGCGGCTCCTATGGACATAACTCGACGACCGCCAACGTTTCGGCCGTCAACCTGCTCAACCTGAAGCGTGTCGCCGAAAGGACGGTCAATATGCAGTGGTTCAAGGTGCCGCCGAAAGTATATTTCGAGAAAGGCTCAACGCAATATTTGGAGAAAATGCCTGACATTTCTCGAGTGATGATCGTTACCGACGCGATGATGGTGAAGCTCGGCTATGTGGAGCGCTTGGAGTACTATCTGCGCAAGCGGAAGCAACCCGTAGCGATCGAGGTGTTCTCCGAGGTCGAGCCGGACCCTTCCGTCGATACGGTAGACCGCGGTACGGACCGCATGGCTGCATTCAAGCCGGACTGCATTATCGCGCTGGGCGGCGGGTCGCCGATGGACGCGGCCAAAGCGATGTGGCTGTTCTACGAATATCCGGACACGAGCTTCGATTCACTCAAGCAGAAGTTTCTCGACATCCGCAAGCGGGTGTACAAATATCCGCGCCTCGGTCAGAAAGCGAAGTTCGTCGCGATTCCGACGACTTCGGGTACCGGGTCGGAAGTAACTTCCTTTGCAGTCATTACCGATAATCATAAAGGCAATACGAAGTACCCGCTCGCCGATTACGAGCTGACGCCGGACGTGGCGATTATTGATCCAGAATTCGTTTACAGCCTGCCGAAAACGGCTGTTGCGGACACGGGCATGGACGTGCTGACGCATGCGATTGAAGCGTACGTCTCGGTGATGGCGAACGATTATACGGACGGACTGGCGATGAAAGCCATTCAGCTTGTGTTCGAGCATCTGGAAAATTCGTTCCACACCGGCGACCCGCTGGCCCGGGAAAAAATGCACAACGCGTCGACGATTGCCGGTATGGCCTTCGCCAATGCCTTCTTGGGCATCAACCACAGCTTGGCGCACAAATGGGGCGGTGAATACCATACGGCGCACGGCCGCACGAATGCGATTCTGATGCCGCACGTCATCCGGTACAATGCGCAGAAGCCGACCAAGTTCGCATCGTTCCCGAAATATAATCATTTCATCGCGGACAAACGTTACGCTGAGATTGCCCGAGTGCTGGGCCTGCCGGCGAAGACGACGGAAGAAGGCGTGAACAGCCTGATCGCCGCAGTGCGCAAGCTGAATCAATCGCTTGGCATTCCGGAGAGATTCCAGGATCTCGGCTTCGATGCGGCAGACTTCGAAGCGAAGGTCGATGCGCTCGCGGACCGCGCGTTCGAGGACCAATGCACGACAGCCAATCCGCGGATGCCGCTCGTGACGGAGCTGGCGGACGTTTACCGCAATGCGTTCTACGGGAAATTCGAATAAAAAAAGACATCTTGGAGAGGAGACCCTACTATGAGCTTGAAAGAAGCGGAAGTGAACCTGAATCCCGAACAATCAGAGGCTTGGCGTCAGTTCGTGCCGGGCAAGTGGCAGCATCGGATCGACGTGAAGGATTTTATCGACCAAAACGTTTCACCCTATACGGGAGATTCGGAGTTTCTGGCCGGACCGACGGAAGCGACGACGGATCTTTGGCAGCAGCTTAGCGTACTGATGCGCAAGGAACGGGAAAACGGAGGGGTGCTGGACATTGACGTCCACACCGTCTCCTCCATTATTTCCCATGCGCCGGGGTACATTGATAAAGCGAAAGAGCGGATTGTCGGTCTCCAGACCGACGCCCCGCTCAAGCGTTCCGTCCAGCCGTTCGGCGGCATCCGCATGGTGGTTGACGCCTGCAAAGCTTACGGCTTCGAGCTGCCGCAAGAACTGGTGCAGCTGTTCACCGACATCCGGAAAACGCACAACCAGGGCGTATTCGACGCTTACACGACCGAGATGAAGACCGCGCGGAAGGCCGGGATCATCACCGGACTGCCGGACGCATACGGCCGCGGCCGCATCATCGGCGACTACCGTCGCGTAGCGCTCTACGGCACGGATCGGTTGATCGCGGACAAGAAGAACGATCTGCTTCAGCTTGAAACCGATGCGATCACGGAAGACATCATCCGCGCCCGGGAAGAGCTGTCCGAGCAGATCCGCAGCTTGGACGAACTGAAACGGATGGCGCAGTCGTACGGTTACGACATTTCGTCCCCGGCATCGAATGCGCAGGAAGCGGTACAGTGGCTGTATTTTGCTTACCTCGGCGCGATTAAGGAACAGAATGGAGCCGCGATGAGCTTGGGCCGCGTCTCCAGCTTCCTTGACATCTACATCGAACGGGATTTGCAAAACGGCACGCTGACGGAGGAAGAAGCACAGGAACTGGTCGATCAGTTCGTCATGAAGCTGCGAATCGTGAAGTTTTTGCGCACACCGGACTACAACGAACTGTTCAGCGGCGACCCGACCTGGGTGACGGAATCGGTCGGCGGCATGGGAATGAACGGCGTGACGCGGGTAACGAAGAACTCCTTCCGCTTCCTGCACACACTCTATAACCTCGGCCCGGCACCCGAGCCGAACTTGACCGTGCTGTGGTCGGCCGATCTGCCGGATGGCTTTAAACAATATTGTGCCAAAGTATCGATCGAGACAAGCTCGATTCAATACGAGAACGACGACTTGATGCGGCTGCAGTTCGGCGACGACTACGGGATTGCCTGCTGCGTATCCGCCATGCGGATCGGCAAGCAGATGCAGTTCTTCGGAGCGCGCGCGAACCTCGCGAAGGCATTGCTGTACGCGATCAACGGAGGCGTCGACGAGAAGCTTGGCATTCAGGTCGGGCCGGAGACGGTGCCGATTACGTCGGGTGAGCTTTCGTACGACGAAGTCATGAGCAAATACGACAAAATGCTGGATTGGCTCGCGAGGCTCTATATGAACACGCTGAACGTCATTCATTACATGCACGACAAGTACAGCTACGAGCGGCTGGAGATGGCGCTGCACGACCGGGAAATTTTGCGGACGATGGCTTGCGGCATCGCGGGCTTGTCCGTCGTGGCGGACAGCTTGAGCGCCATCCGTTACGCCAAGGTGCGGCCGATCCGCAACGAGAAAGGAATCGCCGTCGATTTCGAGATTACGGGCGAATATCCGCAGTACGGCAACAACGATGAACGGGTCGACCAGATCGCCGTAGAGCTGACCGAGTCCTTTATGAACAAGCTGCGCAAGCATAAAACGTACCGCGACGCGCTGCCTACGATGTCCGTGCTGACGATCACCTCGAACGTCGTCTACGGCAAGAAGACCGGCAGCACGCCGGACGGCCGTAAAGCCGGCGAACCGTTCGCACCTGGCGCAAACCCGATGCATGGCCGCGACCGCAAAGGCGCGCTCGCTTCGCTGGCATCGGTAGCCAAGCTGCCTTACGAGGACTGTTGCCTCGACGGCATCTCGAACACGTTCTCCATCGTGCCGAAAGCGCTTGGCCGGGAAACCGACGTGAGAGGACAAAATCTCGTCGCGATGCTGGACGGCTATGCGACAAGCGGCGGCCACCATTTGAACGTGAACGTGTTCAACCGCGAGCAACTGCTCGATGCGATGGAGCATCCGGAGGAATATCCGCAGCTGACGATTCGCGTATCGGGCTATGCCGTCAACTTCATCAAGCTGACCCGGGAGCAGCAGCTTGACGTCATCAACCGGACGTTCCACGGGTCGATTGGATGAAAGGACGCATCCATTCGCTTGATACGTTCGGCACGGTAGACGGGCCGGGCATCCGCTTCGTGCTCTTTATGCAGGGCTGCGCCCTGCAGTGCGGCTTCTGCCATAATCCCGATACGTGGGAGACGGCCACAGGCCGTCAGGTAGAGGTCGCGTCCGTGCTGGACGAGATCGAGCCGTTTCTTCCGTATTACCGCAGCTCGAACGGCGGATTGACCGTGACCGGCGGCGAACCAACGCTTCAGGCTCCCTTTGTGGCCGCGCTGTTTCGGGAAGCGAAGAAACGATGGAATTTGCATACCGCACTGGACTCGTCGGGCTTTTGCGAGCCAGAGCATGCGGGAGAACTGATGGACGTAACGGATCTGGTCCTGCTCGACCTTAAGCATATCCGCAGCGACAAGCATCAGGCGTTGACAAGCCAGCCGAACGAACGAATTCTCCGGTTCGCCCGCTGGTTGTCGGACCGCGGACAGCCGGTCTGGATCCGTCATGTGCTTATCCCGGGCATCACCGATGATGCCGCGGACCTGCTGGAGCTTGGACGTTTCATCGGTTCGCTGAGCAACGTGCAGAAAGTGGAGTTGCTGCCTTACCACCGGATGGGTGTCTACAAATGGGAGCAGCTCGGAAAAGCCTATCCGCTGGAGCATGTGCCTACGCCAAGCGACCGGGAGCAGGAGCGGGCGAAACGTTTGATTGACCAGGGAAGAGAGCAAGCTTAGAAGAAAGACCCCGCGGACATGCCGTCCGTGGGGTTTTTCGCGTGTCTAGCGGCCTGACTGCTGCGCGTCGTACTCGTCCGAATACGCAGCCAAGGACTTGATTTTACCGTGCGGCTGCTGGGTTTGCTTGCGGATTTTCCATTGGTTTTCCTTGCGGTGTTTCGAATGCTCATCGCAATTCAGCTCCTTCGGGCATGGTAAAAATCGGCCTTGCCTCCTTAGGATGCCGGCAGAAAGGTTGTTTCATGTGTTGGGATAATATGGTACCTGTTTCTGAGTCTTATGTCGCGGTACATTCATTGACAAGGCCTATACCTGGGTGTACGCTAAGGGTAATGTAGGTCAAATTACCCTGTTTTGCCATTCCATACGACGGGAGGGGAGCGATAGTGAAGATGGAATGGATCAAATCCGAATCCGGGACGGATGCCGTGGAACAGTCTGAGGAGTTATGGTATACGGGGATTCGGTTTGGCGGTACGTATTTTTGTCCGGTGTCGCTTGGGAGGAAGATCAGCTACGGGCTGTGGCTGGTCATGTTCGTCAGCCTGCTCGCCGCGGTCTGGATCAATACGAATGTCCAGTCGCCGGCGCTGCTCGGGTTATATGCGGTTCCCGTGCTCATATTTGCTTTATTCGTGATTGATGTTTATTTGGTCGGCGCATTTTCGGCGGGGGTTACGGCACTGTGGGTGTATTTTACCGGGGTCGGATGGTCCGGTCTCGCTGGAGCGGGGGGATTGCTGATGCTCGCTTTGCTCGTGCAGCGGGTTGTCATTGTGTCCCGGCGCAACTTCCGGCAGCGCGAAGAGTACGAGGAGCTGTTCATGAACACGATTCTCTCGTTCTCCAAGAGCATCGACGCGCGCGACCCGTATACAGCGTTCCATTCGAAGAATGTGGCCGATTACGCCCGGGAAATCGCCATAGAGCTAGGTTTGTCCAAGCGGGAGACGGAGGCCGTCCATTTGGCCGGACTCATTCACGATATCGGCAAAATCGGCACGCCGGAGTCGATCCTCAAAAAGGAAAGCCGGCTCACCGAAGTGGAATACGACATCATGAAGCGGCATGCGGAGGACGGCTACCAAATCATCAAAGGCATCAAGCGGCTGCATCAGCTCGGCGTCACTGCGATGGTCCGGCACCATCATGAACGGATGGACGGCAAAGGCTATCCGATAGGTTTAAAAGGCGAGGATATTCCGCTCGGCGCACGCATACTCGCGGCCAGCGACGCCTTCGACGCGATGACGACGAACCGGTCCTACCGGGCGAAGCTGTCAACGGAGACGGCGGCCGAAGAGCTTCGGCGGCACAGCGGAACGCAGTTCGACCCGGACGTCGCCAATGCGCTGCTCAGGGTGCTTATCCGTCAAGGCAAGCTGCCGGCGGCGGAGACGCCCGCAGGGCAAGTGCAGCCAACTTGGCCGAAATGAATATTGGGCGCTATCGCCTGATACCGATCGTACCCGGTCGTATCGGGCTTTTTAGCGTTCGCACACCGGGCGAATAACATGAAAAAACGCGAGAAGCCCTCCCCGGACTTCCCGCGTTTTGACGTACCTGCTCAGCGATTCCCCTTGGCAGCGTCCGCCTCTTTGTCGGCTGCTGCCGTCACGTACCCGTGCTTCCCAGCCTTCAGACCGACTAGCAGCAACCCGCCTCCAGCGACGAGAAGCAGGAGCAGGGGAATCGTCCAGCCGCCTGTCGAGTCGTGAATGAAGCCGAAGAGCGTCGGGCCGACCGCGGCCAGCAAATACCCGAACGATTGGGCCATGCCAGATATCTCCGCCGATTGACGAACCGAACTCGTGCGCAGGGCGAAGAACATAATGGCCAGCCCGAAGCTGGACCCTGAGCCGATGCCGGCGAGAATGACCCAGAGCGGAACCAGCCAGGCCACATCGGTTAACAGCAGTCCGAGATACCCGGCTATAAATGCGGAGGCGACGGCGACGGCCAAGCCACGCTGATCGGAACGCCGTCCGGCCAGGATTGGCATAAAGAACGTCGAAGGCAAACTGGCGAACTGCATGATCGAAATCATCCAGCCGGCGGACACCGCGCTCATGCCGCGATCCTGAAATATCGCAGGGAGCCAGGAAATATTGACATAAAAGAACAGCGATTGCAGTCCCATGAACAGCGTAATTTGCCAAGCCAGCGGAGAGCGCCAGAGCGAATCGCTTTTTTTGCCGTCCGCACTCGTCTGTACTGCTTGCGGACGCTGGCGCGAACGAAGCATCGGCAGCCAGGCGGCGAGGGAGACGATGGCCAGAAGCGCCCAACTGCCGAGCGCCCCCCGCCATCCCAAGCCCAGCCCCTGCGAAATCGGGATGCTGACCCCCGAAGCGATAGCGGCGCATAGATTCATGGAGACGGAATAAATGCCGGTCATCGTTCCGACGTTGTTCGGGAACTCCCGCTTGATCAAGGTCGGCACCAGCACGTTGCTGACGGCAATGGCGATCCCGATGAGCGCCGTGCCTGCGAACAGCGCCGCGACCGAAGACAGCGAGCGCAGCAAAATGCCTGCCAGCAGGACGATTAGACCGGCGAACAGCGTATGCTCCATGCCCAGCCGCCGGGCGATCCGCGGCGAGAGCGGCGAGAGGAGCGCGAAAGCAAGTAGCGGCAAGGTGGTCACCATGCCTGCCCACGTATTGGAAATCCCCGTTTCCCCGCGAATTTCTCCGATAATCGGCCCGACGGCCGTTAACGGAGCGCGCAGGTTGGCGGCGATCAAGACGATGCCGATAATAAGCAGGCTTAGACCGGCACGGGTCTGTGCTCGGGAGCTGACGGCATCTTGAGCCGGAATCATAGGGAATCCTCCTTGCGCACATCTTCTTGCAGAAGGTTCAGCGATTCCCGGATATAGCGGCGCACGGCTTCGGCGGCCGAAGCTGGGTCTTGGGCGACGATGGCGTCGACCATTTGGCAGTGCGTGCGAAAAGCTCCGTCTACGATGATCGAGAGGTCGAGGGTCTGATCGATGGACGATTCCAAGGCATCGGTCATATGTTCGTACAGGTCGATCAATACGCTGTTGCGGGTTGCCCGGACGATCGCATGATGCAGCTTCAGGTCCGCTTCGATATAGCCTTCGACGTCCTGCGCAACTGCGGCGGCGTCGCATGCCGACAGCAGGGAGCGGAACGTCTCGATGTCCTCCGGCGTACGCCGCATGGCAGCCAGCCTTGCCGCTTCCTGTTCGAGCGCGCAGCGTACCTCCAGCGTCTCTGTGGCGTTCGAGCGCCGCAGTCGGCGCACGAGAGCGGGCCCGAGGCTGCTCGAAGAGCGCACGTAAGTGCCGTCGCCTTGGCGCGCCGTCAGAAGTCCGGCGTGAATCAGGGCCCGCACCCCCTCGCGAACGGTATTCCGGCTGACGCCCAGCTGCTTGACGAGCTCGGGTTCAACCGGGATGCGCGACCCGACCGGCCAATGGCCGGATTCGATAAGCGATTCCATCTGGGAAACGACCTGTTCCACCAGCGTGGAGCGCGTGGTTTGTTTCAGTTCCATCTTGTAAACCTCCAAACATCCGATGATTGGGATATTGGATAATATAGCACGTGTTCGTTCCTGGAGCAAGTAATAAAAACAAGAGCTCCCGAGCGATATCGCCGCCCGGGAGCCTCCTATAACTGCCTGTCATTTTTCTTCTTTCCGCCCGTCCAGGTGCAAATCCTCCAGCGTATACTTATGATTCCATAAATATTCCATATCGTAATCCGTTGTATCGCGCAAAACGAACTCCAGCAGCGCAGCCATAAAAGCGACAATGATCATGCCGAGCAGCATCAGGCACATGAGAAACGAGATCGTATGGACCAATAGGATCGCATCCTTTCCTGCCGTATGCTACCAGTTTATGAACGTTTCGCGAAAAAATGATAGAAAAGCAAAACGAAGGCTTCCCGACTGGGTTGCCTTCGCCGCTTACACGTTCACTTCTTGCTTTTCAGTCAATATCGTTTTGCAGATGCGGGTCAATTGTTTAATGTCCTCGTCGGGCAGCTTTCCGAAATATTCCTCGACGACTCGCTGGCGGTGCAGGCGAAGCTCCTCGATAATTTCTTTTCCCTTCTCGGTAATCTCCATATAGACCACTCTCCGGTCTTCTTCGGAGCGGGTTCTTTCGGCGAACCCGCCGGAAATCAGCTTATCGGAAAGCGATGTCACCGCGCCCGACGTGATCCAGAGCGCGTCGGCGATTTGTGAGACTTTCAGCGGACCTTCGTTTTGCAATTTTTCCAGAATAACCGCTTGGGAGGCGGAGACCCCGTGCGCTTCAAAGCGGGTCCATCTGGCTTTCACTTTGCGAAACATTAAGCGGAACGCTTCCTCCAGCTCATATAAATCTTGTCGGTGTACCATAATAGCCCCCTTAATTTACCCGGTAAAAATAGAGTTCGACAAAATATTAAGTAATACGCAAGTCCCCCACTTTGGTTTCAAAAAGTTTTCCGCACTCTGGGCTGCCATGTCCACGCTGGTTTAAGTATGCAGACACCGATACGGGACCTTAGGAAAGGAGCTTCATCCGAATGAAGAAAAAGATCATTATGCTGACCGTACTAGCTTTGGTGGGTCGCATTCAGACTTGGCATAAAGTTCCGCTTGCAAGGTCTTGAGAAGACTTTGCGGGCGGGACTTTTTTCGTAGGGGCATGAGGCGGAGAGCGGGGCCTTTTCGATTTACGCTTTGCGGAAAAAACGGTATGATGGAGATACTTAGGTCGCGCTCTTCCTTGACGGATGATCGGGCGGAACGGGACTTTAGGGCTGACATGGAGGTTTGGAATGGAACAGATTGTCGTACTTGACGGCTATACGCTGAATCCCGGCGATCTGAGCTGGGAAGAGCTGGAACGATTGGGATCGGTTGCTGTGTACGACCGGACGCCGGTCGAGGAGATTGCAGATCGGGCCAAAGACGCCGGTATCGTGTTGACGAACAAGACGCCGCTATCTGCGGATACGATTGCGCGGCTGCCGAATCTTCGCTACATCGGGGTGCTGGCGACGGGCTACAACATTATCGATACCGAAGCGGCGGCGGCGCGAGGCATTGTCGTAACCAACGTGCCGGCTTACGGCACGCAAGGGGTGGCGCAGTTCGTGTTCGCCCTGCTGCTGGAGCTGTGCCAGCACGTCGGGCGGCACGACGAAGCGGTGAAATCCGGGGAATGGAGCGCTTCCCCGGATTTCAGCTTCACGAAGACGCCGCTCGTGGAGCTGGCGGGGAAAACGATGGGCCTGATCGGGCTCGGCCGCATCGGGCGGCAAACCGCGCGCATCGCCGAAGCGTTCGGCATGCGCGTCATCGCCGTCGGCAGCGGACGCACCCATTCCACCCCCGTGGAGGGGGTGGAATGGGTGACGCTGCCGGAGCTGCTGCGGCAGGCTGACGTCATCAGCCTGCACTGCCCGCTCACGCCCGCGACGCACGGGCTGATCAACCAAGACCGCATCGCCCTCATGAAGCCTTCGGCGATGCTGATCAACACCGCCCGCGGCCCGCTCGTCGTCGAGAGCGATCTGGCCGCGGCGCTGCGCGAAGGCCGCCTCGCGGGCGCGGGTCTGGACGTGCTGTCGGCAGAGCCGCCGCACCCGGACAACCCGCTGCTCGCGGCCCCGAACTGCATCGTTACCCCGCATATCGCTTGGGCGACGAAGGAAGCGCGGGCCCGCCTGATGGACACGGCGTGCGCAAATGTCCGGGCTTTCCTCGAAGGAAAGCCTGTTCATACGGTGCCGCAATAGCCGGCTCTTACTTTCCGTTTGATTGAAATTGATTGATATCGTCAAAAAAATGATTTATTATTTCATTAGATTGTCAAGCGAGTTTGGCAAACGGATGGGAACGACGGGAGGGGATGCCATGAGCGGCAAGATGCTCAGCAAGGGCGACCGGCGGCGCGAGCAGATTATGAACTTGCTGAAACGCCAAGGAAAAATTACGATTCAAGAGATCATTGACAAGTTCGCATGCTCGGAAGCGACCGCCCGGCGCGACTTAGACCTGCTGGAGAAGCAGGGCGGGCTGATCCGCAGCCTGGGCGGCGCGCAGTTGGATACGCCATCTCCGTCTGCCGGCAGGGAAGTCCCCTTCAACGAGAAGAAGGAGCTGCTGTGGCTGGAAAAGGAAGCCATTGCGGCCAAGGCCGCTTCACTGGTGGAGGAAGGCGACGTCATCGGGCTGAGCGGGGGCACGACCACGTTTCTAATCGCCCGGGAGCTCAAGCTGCGCAGGGGCATTACCGTCGTGACCAACGCGGTGAACATCGCCATGGAGTTGTCCGAGAGCGACGGCATTCAGGTGGTATTAACCGGCGGAGTGATGCGGAGCAACAGCTTCGAACTGTGTGGCCCGCTTGCGGAGAAAATTGTGGACAGCGTCAACATCGGCATGATGTTTCTGGGTGTGGACGGCGTTACCGAGGAGCAGGGCTTGACCACCTTCTCCGAGCAGGAAGCCGATATCGCCCGGCTGATGCTGAAGCGGTCGCGCCGAACGGTTGCCGTCTTCGACCATACGAAGGTCGGCCGGACTTCGCTGTTCAGCATCGCGCCGCTGACGGCCGTGCAGGGCTGCATGACGAACCAGCCGGCCGATGAGAAGCTGAAGCGGCATTTGGAAGAGCAGGGGATCGCGCTGTACTTGGCGGAGCTCGCAACTCCCGTCCTCTGATGGGGAGATTACTAGAGCGAAACGCATAGAAAAGAGGAGATCCGGTGAAACATTACGTAGGAATCGATATCGGCGGTACCAATATGGTTTGCGGTTTGACGGACGAGACGGGACAGACGCTGCGCATGACGAAGGTGGCGACCGAGCCGCAGCGGGGAAGCGATGATGTGATTGCGCGGCTGGGGAAAGCTGTGAGCGGATTGATCGCGGAAGCGGGCGTATCGCCGGAGGCGGTCGGCATCGGCATTCCCGGCTTTGTCGATCATGTGAACGGCGTGTCGCTATTCGCCGCCAACCTTGGCTGGAAATGCGTCCCGGTTACGTCGGAGCTGAGCAAGCATCTCGGCGGAATGCCCGTTTACCTCAACCACGATGTGCGGATGTATGTGTATGGCGAGGCGGTAGCCGGGGCAGGACAAGGCTACAAGCACGTGTTCGGCCTTACGGTCGGGACGGGGCTCGCAGCGGCGATGGTGAACGAAGGCAGGCTGTATTACGGCAGCGGCGGACGCGCCGGCGAATTCGGACACATCCCGGTTCCGGGCCTTGACTATCCTTGCAATTGCGGGATGACCGGATGCCTGGAGACGGCCGTTTCGGCAACGGGCATTGCCCGTCAAGCGAAGGAAGCGGTGCAGCGGGGCGAATCGACGATCTTGGCCGAGCGTTTCTCCGGGGACAACCTTCAGAAGCTGACGGCCGCGGACGTATCCCGCGCATACGACGAAGGAGACCCTGCGGCGATTGCCGTGATGGAACGTACGGGGACGCTGCTCGGCCGGGGTTTGGCTGCAGTGATTCCGATGTTCAGCCCGGAGGCGATCGTGATCGGCGGCGGCGGGTCGCTGGCGGGCGAGCGATTGTTCGCGCCGATGCGCAAGGAAATCGAGCGATCCACGCTTTCGTTCTATCTGGACGATCTCGTCATCAAGCCTGCGGAACGGATTGAAGATGCGGGTATCGTCGGCAGCGCGCTGTATGCGAAGCAGCGTCTAAACGGAACCGATATTGTATAAGGCCTGGCGCCGAAGCAATCGGGAAACAACAAAAAATGGAACCGTCACTGTCCGGGGGCAGCGTGCGGTTCCATTTCTTTTTGTGCTTATCTATTAAACGTCTTTGTTTCTCGTTCAGCGTCGGGGTCGTGCGTTCGACGGGAACGACGCCGTGCCAGTTTCCGCGGTTCAACTCGGGATTGCGAGAGCCTTCGCGCTCCAGCTTCCGCCGTTTTTTCCATGCTTGACTTTTGGCCATGTCGGCACCTCCTGAATGGGTAATCCATTCTATTATACGCTTCTTGAAGGACGATGACCAGACGGCGGGAGTTTGACAGTTTTGCGGCGAACCGTGTAACTTGTTGTACCGCTTCTTCTTTCATGGTAACCTTGGAAGGGATAAACATGCGACTGAACAGGAGTGGAACTTGCCTTGACATACGATGCGATTTACTGGCTCATGCTGGGAGCCGGGTTTGTATTAACGGGACTCGTTGGGGTTCTTATGATGTGGAAGACGGAAAAGCTTCTGCTTTCGTTTCTGGTGGGGACGGTGGTCAACGTTCTGCTGACGGCCGGTGCGTTCTGGTGGTGGTCGTCGGCTTTTACGGGCTCCGAACAGCAGTTTTCCCGGATGTTCGGTCTGTTCGGACTGGGCGTTTCGTTTGCAAATAATGAGGTGCTGCTGTTTTTCACTCAACTGATCATGAAGAAAAAAATCGGCGGCGACCCGGCTCCAGACGCAGATGCCTAGTTACGGCAACCATACAAATGTAACAAAACTGTAATCTGAATTTCATCCTGCGTTAACGTTCCTTGCCTATAATAACAATTGACCCCCTTTTTAATATATACACTCCTTGACAGCCTGCAATCCCGAAGATTGCAGGCTCTTTGTTTTTGATATTTCGTTTATATCCTTTGAACCATGCTTTCGTCGTAGCCACTTCCGGCCATCAGCGGGTTCGAGGTCAGCTCCGGATTGTGGAAGCTGAACGACGGGTATCTCCGGCACACTTCGTTTGCGGAGATAGCGATCATTTTCGGCGTCAGCAGCGCGGTCTTCGTGTCCAGTCTTCGCTTGCCCTGCGGGTGGATGACGTACAGCAGCCACCGTAAGTAAAGCTTGGAACAAAATAAAAAGATGCCCTTGGGCAGATCGGAGACGGTAAATCCGAGCTGGGAAGCGCCGCGATGGATGATCGAGACGCCGTATAAGCCTTTTACGTCACGGAGCGTCGGATCGCTAGCCAGCCGCTCGGATACGTGCGGCATGCACCGCTCCATTGTGCGGATCAATTGCACGGCCAACTGCATCGTTGATCTGGTCTTCATCCCAAAGCCGAGCAGCGTCGCATTGTCGAGGTGCAGCTCTATAACGCGGTCGCCCGGTTCGATGAATTGTCCGTCATTCAACGGAATCCGTTTGCCATGATACCGGCACACCCGAAACTGAAGCAGCGCGTTAAACGGGTCGATCGGCCGCACCTGAAGCAGCCACTGAAAGAACCGTTCCCACTGCAGCCAGACCGCGGCAATCCATCGTTTCCGCTTCGGCCGGTCCACAGGTAAGCGATCCTCCGGCTCGTTCAGCGGAAACCGCTCGTCGATCCGGACGAACGTAAAGCCGTGACGCGCCGTTTCCGTCAAAAATTCATCGAGCGCGGCGATCATGAGCTCCGGCGCATCCGGGTCCGCCCCGAGCGTATCGCCGCTGTCATGAAGCACGATCACCGAACCGCTCTGAAGCTGAGCAAACAACCGCTTCTTAATGGTCTCCTTACCCGTCCGGTTGAGCCAATCCCCGACAATAAGCGACCAGAGCACGATGTGGAATCGCCGGGACAGGAAAAAGTCAAAGATGTTCACAACCCCCCAAGGCGGGCGGTAAAATTGAGGGGACTTGCCAGTAATTTTCTCGATCGCCTCGGCGGTCCGGTTAATTTGCTTTCTAACCTTCCAAGGCATCATCAAGGCATTGGTACGGTGGACATAATTGTGAACCCCAATCAGGTGGCCCTCGTTGTGCATGCGTAGAATCGATTCGGGGTAACGCTCAGCTTTGGACCCGAGCACGAAGAAGGTGGCTTTGACGCCGTGCCGTGCCAGCAGGTCGAGCAGAATCGGCGTATATTTCGGGTCCGGACCGTCATCGAAGGTGAGCGCAATGCCATGCTCGGTGTTTTCTTTCGGATACGCGCCCAGCGAGAAGACGCGCATGAGAAATGTAGGGATCAGTGTATATAAGGTAAGGACAATAACGAGGATCGTGATCGACTCAGCCATGTTCCATTACTCTTTCTACAGGAACGAAACCATAAAACAAAACAATCCCCCCTAACAGAGCTGCACTTGTCAATATGGCGGCCGGTTCATAGAAACGTGGTGGCGAGCCATCCGCCGATCACCGGACCGATGGCGACACCGATCCCTTCCACACTCGAAAACAATCCCCACCCGAGGCCCTGCTGGTTTTTCGGTACATAGTCCGCCAAAAGGGCGTTCCATGCGGGAAGGACGCGGAGTAGGCAAAGCCGGACCCTAACCTGACCAGCCATATCGTATAAAGGATACCCATTTGGGACGCTCGATTCTCTTCCTTAATTTTACTGAGACAGACAAGCCATACCGGAGAGACGCCAATGCCAAATACGGCGGCGCTGATAACGGCCACGGTAAGACCAAGGATGCCCGTCGCATAGGTTGGCAAAAAGGAGACCAGATAGGCGCCCCGAACGAATTCGACCAAAAACAAAATGAGTGCAAGCGGCAGTACGTCTTTGTCCATTGCAATTTTTCGCAGCACCTGACCTATGCACCTCCGGGATGACGAGCAAAAATACAAGTTTCCGTTCTAGCCGAAAAGTTCGGTATTGGTCCGGGAGAGACCTTCGAGCACATCCGAGACGACCGCCTCCGCCGCATCTCCGCTGTACAAATTCTCCATGGCGGCCTTCATTCGTTCCGCTTGTCCGGGGAGAGAGACGATCCGTTTCACAAGCGAAATCAGCTCATCCGAAGACTGCGCAATTTCGACTGCTCCTTGCTCTGACAAGAAGCGGGCATTTTCCTTCTCCTGGCCGGGGAGGGGGCGGTAGACGATAACCGGCAGACGCATGGCCAGAGCTTCCGAGAGTGTAATGCCTCCGGCTTTCGTAATCAAGCACGACGAGACCGCCATAAGCTCGTGAATGTCCTCGACATATCCGAGAATGCGGACACGGGGATGACCGGCAAACGATGACTCGATCTGTCCCTTGAGCGGTTTGTTTCTGCCGCACACAATCACAAGCTCGATTTCGTCCAGTTGGAGCAGCGCGGGCCCCATTCGGCTGATGTGCTTCAGTACGCCGTAGGCTCCGGCCATCAGGAGAACGACGGGCTTGGAAGGCTCCATGCCGTACTTCCGGAAGACGTCCTGCGGTCGGATCGGGTCGCTGAATGGGCTGCGGAGCGGGATGCCGCTCACTGCAATACGGTGCTTGGGCACACCGGAAGCAGCAACCTGCTGCTTCAACTGCTCCGTGGCTACGTAATATTTATCAATATCCGGATGAATCCAGCGCTGATGAAGGACAAAGTCGGTTAATAGGGTATACGTCCGGACGGGCGTGCCGTTGGGGGACATCATCCCGGAGACGACCGGCAGCGGGAACGTATAAATAATCGCATCGGGCCGTTCGGCCTGCAGCATTTGCTTGAATTTGCGCAAACCGAACCGGTTCAGCGATTTGGCAAACGCCGTATCGTGCTTTAAATTCTGAGTAAAATAAAAGCTCCAGCCGTATAAATCCGGCCCCAGGGTAGAGCTTTTCAGGTAAATGTAACGGGTAACGGCGTTTATACAGGGGTGGGCCTCCGCAAGCAGGTCCACAAGCTTGACCCGGTCGATCCCCAAGCGGGCAAAACGCTGCTGCAGCGCCTTGGCTGCCTGAAGATGTCCGTCGCCGTAGCTGGCATATAAAATCAAAATAGTTGGATTGGCTTCAGACATAGTTTTTTCATGCACCTTCGTTCTCATTCAAATTTGCTAAACAATATGTAAAGTTGTATAAGGAGGGGAAGAGGACCCCAACATTATCATATACGAGTTTGCGAAAAGGTACAAAAAAAATGAGAAGATTTTCTGTTTTGTCCCAAAGGAAACCCTATTCATCCGGAGGGCAACTTAGGCACAAAGCCCAAAAAAAATCGGCCCCTTTGGCAGGGGCCGACGATGGTTAGCAGCTATGAAATTAAAATGTGGATGCGATTTGCTCGGCTTGACGAAGACCGGCTTCCACAATTTCTCCGGCACGATCCGGGAATTGGTTGTGGCCTTCGACAACGACCGTGGTCGGATCTGTCACGCCGATGAAGCCCAAGACCGTTTTAACATAGTTCAGCGACATTTCAAGCGAAGCCATCGGTCCTTCGGAATAAACGCTGCCGCGCGCGTTCAGCAGAGCGACCTTTTTGTCGCCTACAAGACCTTGCGGTCCTTTTTCCGTATATCTAAACGTTTTGCCGGCTTGGCAGAGGTAGTACAAGTAAGTCGTCAATTGAGGCGGAACCGTAAAGTTCCAGAGCGGAAATGCGAAAACGACTTTGTCCGCAGCCAAAAATTGATCCAAATAAGCGTTGGCGACATCGGCTGCCGCTTTTTCTTCCGCTGTCAGCTCCAGACCTTTACCTTGCTTAAACAGGCCGGTCATCATAACGGAATTGTAATAAGGCGGGTTGGCTGCAAACAGGTCGAGCTCGGTAATTTGGTCTTGCGGATGAGCTTCGCGGTACGATTTCAGAAATGCGTCATACAGCTTTACGCTCACGGCCTGATCGGCCGGGCGGTCGTTTGCTTTAATAAAAAGTACGTTGGACATAAGAATGAAGCCTCCTTATAAATGTGGCGAAACAAGGGATAGGATGAATCAAATTTAATAACTTACTTTATGTAAGTATAATAAAACATGTAACTTACTAAAGTCAAGTGTTTATTTGAATTTTAAACATTTGAAGCGCGGCTGTAGAAGGCGTAAGCCGTAAAGCAAGGAAATAAAAAAAACAGACGTCTGCGCCTTGAGGCGGGCCGTCTGTTCCTTATTTTGCCGCAGCTCAGCGCTTCTTGCTCGTTGGGCGAGGCGCGTATTTGCGCTCGTTTCCGTCCCAACGGAAGTTCGCGATAAAAAAGCCGATAATCCCGAATACGATGATGCGGAGCGTAAACCAGGACGCTGTAAGCGTTTGCTGCGTCAGCCATTCGATCGCCGTAAACAGCACCGCCAGCGATAAACCCCACATGGCAACGCCGTAGTACATGACATATTTCGCTTTGCCCAACTGCCGCGTTTTTTGCCACTTGGTGGCCTTGTCTTCATTTGCTGTACTCATGGACTGGTTGTTCCCCCCGATGGCTTCATGGACAAACCATTCGCGAAGCATGCGTTAAATTCCTGCCTGTTCGTGAAACATTCACAACTATATAAGTTGAACTAAAGACCTTAGAAATCTATGGTAAGGAAATTCATACCTACTTGTCGAATAAGTAATGAAACATGAACAGACAGGCAG